>JAIBDD010000001.1 GCA_024679565.1 Bacteroidota bacterium
AAGTAAATGACGTTTTATTAACCGCACAGTTAATCCAAAGTCATAACCAGTATACCCATTTAAATCTTCATACTGGCCGTTAAACGTTACCGACTTGTAATTGACGCTCATGCCTAAACTCGTAAAGTCATCCTCTTTTTGGTTGGCATAGATGGCCGTTGGTATAACTGTTATCTGCTTTCCAAGTTTAAAGAAACCTAGGAGTTGGGCGCTAATTGATAGGTCACTGAATTGCTCTATTCCTTTTTGTATGGAAACATCTGGGGTGTTTAGGTGGTTTAGGGTAACACCTAGAACAATGTTTTTATATAATAACGAGCTGCCAACGCTAAGGTCAAATACTTTACTGTCTATATTAAAGTCTTTAGCATTTGCTGAATCAATACGGTATTCAAAACCATTAAAATCTTTAAAACTAAAATCTTTTAATATCTGCTGGTCGTTATGGTATACCTTGATTTGATAGTCAATATTACCGCCCAACTTTACCTTTAGACCAGCTTTGACAAACACGTCACGCGCATAACTGAAGTTAAACGATTGTCTATCTAGGTTGTCTAGGTTATCGAATTTGGCATAGAAACCCAAGTGGTTGGCTGATTTAAACAACCTAGTCTCAATACCAAGATCTACATTTTGAGAGGCATTGCCTAATACTCGGAGTCTGTTTAAAACCCCTGTTAGTGCTGGGTTTAACTTATTTAATTCTTGTATTTCTTTATTGTTTACCAGGTCAGAATTTTGAGCGAATACATAACAATTAGAAAGTGATAATACACAAATGAGTGCGATAGTTGTCTTAGAAAGTTTCATAGGCATTTCAAATTAAACGTGGTTCATCGAATCTTTCGCATATAATCATCAAAACTTCAATAACCATTTAACATCATGTTGCAATAAACTTGCCAAGTGAAGTGGCTTTTAAGAATTCGAATTAAATTTGCCGCCCATGTTAAAACATCTCGGTCATCCTATATTCAATGTAGTTAAAGAAGCTGCCGAAGACCTTAGTTTAGAGGTGTTTGTGGTTGGTGGATTTGTGCGTGATGCGATACTTAATAGACCGTGCAAGGATATAGATTTTGTGACTGTTGGGAGTGGAATTGCACTTGCCAAAGAAGTTGCAAAGCGTCTAAAAAATGCCACTGAAGTGAATTATTTTAAGCACTTTGGTACTGCGCATATCCGACAAAACGATTGGGACTTTGAATTCGTTGGGGCAAGAAAGGAGTCTTACACTCACGATAGCAGGAAGCCGGCTGTAGAAGAAGGTAGTATTCAAGACGACCAAAACAGAAGAGATTTTACTATTAACGCGTTGGCCATAAGTTTAAATGCATCCAACTATGGGGCTTTAATTGATCCATTTGAAGGCGTTAAAGACTTAGAAAACAAAACGCTAAGAACACCTTTAGCTCCAGAGCAAACGTTCTCGGATGATCCTTTACGCATGATGCGTGCTGTGCGATTTGCCACTCAGCTAAACTTCACTATAGACGGTGATACTTTAAAAGGCATCAAGGCTACTGCAAGCCGACTGGATATTATAAGTCAAGAACGTATAACCGACGAGTTGAATAAGATTATAGCAGCAGACAAACCCTCTGTTGGCTTTAAATTGATGTTCGACACCAAACTATTGCACCAGTTTTTCCCAGAAATGATTGCACTTCAAGGTGTTGAGGAGAGAAATGGGTTAAAACACAAAGACAATTTTTATCACACCCTTCAAGTGTTAGATAATGTGGCTGATAAGTCTAATGACCTCTGGTTACGATGGGCCGCAATAATGCACGACATTGCTAAACCAGATACGAAAGACTTTACCGATAAAGAAGGTTGGACGTTTCATGGTCATGAATTTGTTGGTTCTAAAAAGGTAAAATCAATCTTTAGACGGCTTAAACTGCCACTAAACGATAAGATGCGTTATGTGTCTAAGTTGGTACTGCTGCATTTACGACCTATTGCACTTACCAAAGAGATTGTAACCGATAGCGCAGTACGTCGGCTCATTTTTGATGCAGGAGAAGATATTGATGATTTACTTTGTCTTAGTAAATGTGATATTACTTCAAAGAACGAAAGAAAAGTTAAACGGTTTTTAGCGAATTTGGTTGAGGTTGAAGGAAAAATAAGAGATGTTGAGGAGCGAGATAGAGTGCGTAATTTTCAACCACCCATGTCGGGAGAAGACATAATTAAACTCTTTAATATCAGACCATCTAGAGAGGTCGGGATAATTAAGAATGCATTGAAGGAAGCAGTTTTAGAAGGAGAAATACGAAATAATCGAGACGAGGCTATTAATTTTGTTCTAAAGAAAGGCAAAGAACTTGGCTTGTCGAAAGCATAAAACACTGAAAGTTAAATGATTGTATATAGATTTAAGATAACATTTGAAGAAGTTGATGACGTTGAACGCATGATAGAAGTTCGCGCAAATCAAACCTTCCGCGATTTATACCATGCCATCGTGGAAAGTATCAAGTTTGATCCAAAAGTGACTGCTTCATTTTTTATGTCAGGAGACAATTGGAGAAAAGGAAAAGAAATAACGAACGCAGACGTTGAAGGTGCACTTCAAATGACTGATTGTAAGTTGAATGCGTTTATGAATGACCCGCATCAGCGCATGTTACTTTTTACCCATGACGAACTGGAATGGGCTTTTAGAGTGCAGTTGTTTAAAATTGAGCGTGCTAATGCTGCCATTATATATCCGCAAGTAGTTAAAGTGGTTGGCGAAGCACCTAAGCAGAAAAAAATACATGTTATTGGTAATGCAACCAATGAGTTTGAAGAACTTGTTGACGAAATTATAAGTGAAGCAGAAGAGCCAGATGTAAGTGACATGGGTATAGACGGTGATATGGACAGTTCTGGTAGTTTTTCTGAACCAGAAGAAGCTTGACCCACAACCGTTCTCAAAAGACCTTAATTGTTGTCGGAGGCCCAACGGCTTCTGGAAAAACCGCATTGGGTATTTCACTCGCCCAGCACTACCACACAAGCATATTGTCTGCCGATTCTAGACAGTTTTACAAAGAACTGAACATTGGTGTGGCTCGACCATCCACGTCGGAATTAGAAACGGTTAAACATCATTTTATTGCACACAAATCCATACACGACTATTACTCTGCTGGAGAATATGAGCGCGATGCCATTAAAACGCTGAATAAGGTATTCGAAACCAACGACTGCGCAGTAATGGTGGGAGGGAGCGGGTTATTCATCAATGCGGTTCTACATGGATTTCATGAGGCACCTAAAGACGACGGAACTGTTCGTAACAATCTACATATTCTATACAACGAAAAAGGTATTGACGGGCTTATTAATCGGTTAACTGAAATAGACCCAGTCTATGCGCAATCGATTGATAATCAAAATCCTCAGCGGTTGATGCGCGCCATAGAACGGGTCGAAATATCAGGTAGAACGCATGACCAGATAACAAAACCAAAGATTGCTACACGTTCGTTTAAGGCTATAGAGATATCCATAGACCATAATCGAGAGAAGCTATATGATAGAATCAACCAACGTGTTGATTGGATGATGCAAAACGGATTATTGGAAGAAGTGAAAGCACTAGAGTCATTTAAGAATTTAAATGCCTTAAAAACAGTGGGTTATGCTGAGTTATTCGCGTATCTTGACGGTAAAATATCTTTAGCTGAAGCCGTTGAACAGATTAAACAAAACACCCGTCGCTACGCAAAGCGACAAGTAACATGGTTTAAAAACAAGAGTCAAAGTGTTTGGTTTAAGCACAATGAGTTGGATAAGGTTCTTGCTTTAGTTGAGGGCTCGATAAAAAGGAATTAGCCACTAGCAATTCTTATACTTATCATGTAACCCACCACCAGCAAGAATCATAGGCCTAATCTTCTCTAACCTTGACGCTTTAGTTTTTTCCTGCTTGGCATCCGAAATGTGATTAGAATAGTCTTTTTGCTTGCCAGGAGTGAGCGCGATAAATGCATTGAGGAGTTCAGAATCATTGTCCATCGCTTCTTTTAAGTATGGCGACAGACTGTACGCTCCCGGTTTTGAAGGTGCTACTTTTAAGCCTTGTTTCTCATTTTCAATGGCTTCTAACACATAATCCCGAATTATATCTGTCGGAATTTCCTCTCCCTTTTTAAACTTTATTTGGCGTAAGGCTTTTGTTGTTTCTTGTGTATTTACGAGTAAGCTATGGTTATCTTTTAGGAAAACACCATTAAAAAACCACATTCCGTAGTGGTTCTTAAAAGCTGCCATACCAGTCACATTCTTTCCATTGACTGTATAAACCGGACCTCCCCATTTAAAATCTTCTTCCATTTCGGTCGACAAGAAAATAGATCGTAGCGTCTTTAACTCTTCTGACCAGTTACTTTTAGTTTCGATGTAAGTGTCAACTTTTGGATTCATTTCTTCGAATATTGAAATTTAATTGATTGATATATTTCGGTGTCAGACGAAGTCGATTGCCGTACCAACTAAACATTTCACCATCAACCAGCACTACTTTGGCATTTGGACAAAGTTGTGCAATTTCACTCTTGTGTTCTTCCTTAAACGGAAATGGCTCACTGGATAAAAAGATATAATCAGGATTGATATTATTGATTTCGTCAACCGTCAGTTCAGGATACCTGGTTAAATCTTTTAACGCATTGCTAAAACCTGATTTGTCCAACACGTCGTGAATAAAAGTGTTCGTCCCAACGCCATAAAAGGGCTTGTTCCAAATCAAGTAAAGAATCTCCCGCCTTTCTAAATTGGGAGCTATTAAACGATTAAACGCCTCTTGTGTGCTGAAAATTAGATTATCGGTTTCATCTGTTTTATGAAAGATATGTCCTATCGATCGCAGCATATCATACGAGTCGTCCACAGTATTAATATCGCTCATCCAAACGGGGAATTCAGCTTGTAATGTTTTGATTTGTTCAGCATCATTTTCCTCTTTGTTGCCGATAATAAGATCAGGTTGCAAAGTACGAATAGCGTCTAATTGCAACTTCTTTGTTCCACCGATTTTCTTGGCGCTTTTAAACTCGTTTGATGGATGAATGCAAAAAACCGTTTGACCAACTGGTTTAACACCTAGGTAGTACAGCAGCTCGGTTTGAGAAGGAACAAGGGAAACTACCTTTTTCGGTACACCTTGTAACTCAATTTGATGTCCCATTTGATCGGTATATTGATGCAATGGATACATGACAAGCTTTATTTTGCTAAAGCAGATATCAAATCGTACTTCGTAATGATGTGGTAAACTCCACCAAGATCTTTAACCATTACGGCAGGGTTTTCTTTGTTAATCGATTTTGAAACCGATTCCATTTCTTCGTAATAACTTACAATTGGGAATGGGGCTTGCATAATTTCACTTACCGGCTGGTTACCAGCGTCGAGGTTATTAAGCAAAAGTCTAAAGATGTGGTGATCGTTTAACGAACCAATAAAGTCTCCTGCCTCATTGACTACAGGAAGTTGCGAGATGCTATACTTCTCCATCTTATCGAACGCCGATTTAGCTAAATCTGTATCCAATACCGTAATTAACGGCAAGTGCTGATGACTTGATATTAAATCTAAGGCAGTTTTAGGTTTAGAGTCAAGAAACCCTCTGTCTTTCATCCAATCGTCGTTAAACGCTTTGCCCATATAACGTGTAGCATGATCGTGAAACAACACGACAACAACATCTTCGGGTTTTAGGTGGTCTTTTAATTGAAGTATACCTTTTACCGCGCTGCCAGCTGAGTTTCCAACCAATATGCCTTCTTCTCTAGCTAGTTTGCGCTGCCATACCAATCCATCTTTGTCCGTCACCTTCTCAAACTTGTCAATCACATCAAAATTGACACATTTAGGAAGAATGTCTTCACCGATGCCTTCGGTGATGTAAGGATATATTTCCTTTTCATCAAACTCACCAGTTTCGTGATATTTCTTAAAAATCGACCCGTAGGTATCAATTCCCCAAATTTGAATATCAGGATTTTGTTCTTTTAAATATCGGCCAACACCGCTAATTGTACCGCCAGTTCCTACGCCAACAACAAAATGTGTGATTTTACCTTCTGTTTGTTTCCAAATTTCAGGACCTGTTTGCTCATAATGTGCTTTTACATTACTTGGGTTGTCGTATTGATTGACGTACCATGCGCCTGGAATCTCTTCACCTAGTCTTTTAGAAACAGAGTAATATGATCGATTGTCTGTAGGGTCAACATCTGTAGGACATACAATAACTTCAGCGCCTACAGCTTTCAGGATGTCTACTTTTTCTTTACTCTGTTTGTCTGTTGTTACAAAAACACATTTATACCCTTTAATTAGTCCGGCAATGGCCAAACCCATACCTGTGTTTCCACTTGTACCTTCAACGATAGTTCCTCCTGGCTTCAATCTGCCATCGGCTTCTGCGTCAATAATCATTTGCAAAGCCATCCGATCTTTTACCGAATTACCAGGGTTTGTCGTTTCAATTTTTGCTAAAACAGTTGCCGATACTTCAGCAACAATGTCGTTTAATTTAACCAAAGGGGTATTACCAATGGTCTCAAGTATGTTGTTGTAATACATTGGTGCAAATGTACTTGGTTCAACAAGAAATTTTGAACGAAATGTGTTTTATTCCAACGGCGTATTACGACTGATTTTACCTTGCGTTACACCACGGTTTAAACGCATTATTTTTTTAATTTTTCATGCTCAAATAGTAATAACTTCGCGCCATGTTTGTGAGTGGATTCACTTTCGTTAAAAACGCTGTAAAGCTTGATTATCCTGTAGTTGAGGCGATTTCATCTGTTTTACCTTTGGTAGACGAAATGGTTGTTGCTGTAGGTGCCTCTGACGACAATACCAGATCCGTTATTGAAGCGATTGATAAGACCAAAATTCGAATTATCGATACCATTTGGGATGACGCATTAAGAGAGGGTGGTAAAGTATTGGCAGAAGAGACCAACAAAGCAAAAGAAGCGGTGAGCGATAAGGCAGATTGGCTTGTCTATATTCAGGCGGATGAATGCATTCATGAAACATACTATGATGAGATACGCAATCAAATGAAGCGACATCATCAAGACAACACAATTGAAGGATTATTATTCGATTATAAACACTTTTATGGTAGCTATGATTTTGTTGGCGACAGCCGTACGTGGTATAAGAAAGAGATACGCATTATCAAAAATGATAAACAAATAAGCAGTTGGAAGGATGCACAAGGTTTTCGTAAAGAAGGTCTAAAGCTAAAAGTAAAAAAGATTAATGCAGCCATTTATCACTATGGCTGGGTACGTCATCCCAAGTATATGATGGCAAAGGCGTATGAAGCCAATAAACTGTGGCATTCCGACAAATGGGTGGAAGAACGATTCGACCCAGACAAAGACTTTGATTATAGTCAAATTGATTCGTTGAAACCTTTCAATGGATCGCACCCTGAAGTGATGCAAACCAGAATTGACAAAATGAACTGGTCTTTCTCTTTTGATCCAAGTCAAAAGAACTTTGGAATAAAAACGGCTTTTTTGTATTGGGTCGAAAAAATAACCGGTTGGCGAATCGGCGAACACAAGAACTACAGGGAAGTGTAAGGCTTCTTTCTATTTTTTTTGATACAAACCCAACCTTTGGAGTAATAGTTGTCGTAGATGTTTATGAAGGACAAAGTGATTTACGACGATTAACCCAACATTAGACATATCAATCCATCTTGATCAAGTGAAAGATTCAAGTTTATCGCTTGAGGATTTGATAGAACGGTGTCTTAAAAATGATCGGGTTGCTCAAGCGAAACTCTATCAAACATACCATGGTAAGCTGTTAGCATTGTGCCTAAGGTATTGTGAAAATAGAGATGATGCCTTGGCCGTTTTAAATCATGGTTTTCTTAAAGTATTCAAATACTTATCGACGTACGACAAGAAATATGAATTTGGTGGATGGATATACCGTATAGTTCAGTACACAGCCATTGACCATGTTCGTAAACATGTTCGGAAATCGAAGCAAATGCCAACCCAAGAACTAGACGTAGATTTTGAGGTAGAGTCAAGCATCGTAGAGAAGTTATTTGCAGAGGATTTAATCAATCTGATGCACCGACTTCCGCTTACAACGAAAGTTGTATTTAATCTTTTTGCCATTGAGGGTTTTTCACATGGAGACATAGCTAAAGAGTTAGGTATGTCAGTAGGCACAAGTAAATGGCACGTTAACAATGCGCGTAAGCGTCTTAAACAATGGATTGAAACCTATGAATAAACCAGATTACATATCGATCGACAAGGCGTTTCAAGACAATCTAGGATCGCATGAAATGCCATTCCAAAATGGAGATTGGGATGATATGTTGTCGAAGTTAGATTCAGACGACGGCGCAATATTATTGCCTCCAGATAAACATATTTTCACTAATTTTAAACACATAACCATTATGATACTAATAACAACACTTACGGCTGGTTTGATGTGGATGTCAACTCCGCAAGAACAAGCGTCTGTAATAATTACGGAAGCAACACCAAACAAAATCATCACAGCGTTAGCGAAATCTGAACGACCAGATATGGTCGAATCAGTGGTTGCCTTACCAACGGAACAAGAAACTGGGGAACGAATCATAAACCAAGCAGAGATTAATCTACAGAGTTTTGTTGAGTCGTTGAGTCTGCCTCAAAATCAGACACCAGAGGTGCTGCCTAGCCAAAGAGATATTTCTCCGTTGTCTGATATTGACATGTTGGGTGCAACACCCGAAAAGGATATAGAAGCTCCTGATACAGCTAAGTTCTTAAAAAATGTGGTGTCAAAATATTGGGTAGATACAACCTATACCTACCTATATCATCCGCCATCAAGAGACATTGAAGACGGTTGGATTGGACTGTATTATACGAATCAGCAATTAACAGATGCCTATGATTGGGAGCGAATTGGGAGACACACCGAAACCCATGGATTCAACTTGCAGTTTATGTCTGGAAACATTTTACCAGGCGAAAATCTCGCCATTTATGCCGGCATTGACTGGGGCATGCAGTTCTATGGACGCTCTGAGAGTTCGGAGGTGTTAATCAATTCGGTAAATGAAGATCGTGGTTTGACGTTTTTACGTAGCCACAGTAATGATTTATATTTTTCTGGGCAAATCGAATGGGCACAGTTCCCAATTGTTCCCTATATACATGGATCTGCAGGCGGACGAATACTAACAACTGCACAAACAACGCGAGCATTATTGTCTTCGGCTGACTATGAGAGTACACAAGAAAATGGTGTCCATACCAGAGCCGCATTGTCGACCAAGTATGGGGTAGGGGCAAAACTTAGAATTACGCCTAGAATGTATTTAGATGCTAGATATTCGATTGTAAATTCACGTTCCGTCGAAACGGTAGATTACAACAACACCAGCTTCAATGGCTTAGATTATGATTTAGGTCGTCAAAAATTAAACATGAATGCTGGCCAAGTTCAATTTGGAGTTGTATTTGACGTAAGCAGTGAAACCAGAACGAAAGTAATAGATGAACCTGGTCATTGGGAAGAACGGACGCAAACGTTATACGTCGACCCAACCGATTCAACCAAGGTGTTTGTTCCTTGTCCATGTGAGAAGTCAAAAAGAAACGCACGGGTACGCAATAACTCCTCTAACAGACGGTTTCCTAATTTCGAAGATGGAATATTTACGCCAGACGCTGGATCTGGTTCAGGGTCTGGTTCGGGCAAAGGAAGTTTTCCTGGATTGAAAAAACCACCAGTACGTTGGTAATCAATTCGGTAATATTCAAACCATATTTACATCAACGGATTTATATCAGGTACTTAATTTGATATAAACCCGTTATTTTTGCAGTCGAATGAAACGCTTTACAGCCATACTCGTTTTGATTACACTTGCTTGTAATTACACTGGTGTGCAGTTGTGTGTAGATTTTTGCTGTGATTCAGTAGAATCAATTCATTTTGGGGAAGAAGAAGCTGAAGCACTTTGTCACATTGATGATTGTGGAGCAATTCCCGATTCAGATTGTTGTGATTCGGAGCAGTTTCAAGTAGAGCCTCAGTTGCTAGACTTTACCGTTAATCAGTTTGAGAATTTAAAAACCCCTTTTGTTTATATCCAAAATCAATTAAATCCGATTATCACTACCTTGTACGACGGTGAAAAACCAACCGTACAACCTTACAACATACCATATCATTCTGTCCAAGTCAGGGACTTAACACAGGTAATCCTGTGTTAGCCAACACTTTTATTACTGCAGTGTAATACTGCCCTATACGTTTATACAAACGTTTATTCCCTTTAATAAAAGTAAATACTTAATGAAAAACATATTAATTGGTGCGTTAGCATTATTCACCGTATTTCAAGCAAATGCCAAACATTTGAGTGGATATGTTTATGCCCAAGATAAAAAGAAAAATATCCCCTTGGAGGGGGCAGCTATTTTAGAATTAGGCCAGCCAAATGGAACAACAACAGATGGCAATGGATTTTTTGAAATAGAGCTAAACGTAAACACTACACAAATAGTAGTCAGCTATGTTTCCTTTGTTTCTGATACAATAGACATCACTAAAAAGGAGGCGATAGAAATAGTGTTACAACCCATTGCTGGTAATCTTGGCGTTGTGGAACTCAATAAACGACGCAGAACTTATGGCATTCGCACGTTAGATCCACGCACAACCTTGCATTTGCGAGAACAAGAATTTCAAAAAGCAGCATGTTGTAATCTGTCGGAAAGTTTTGAGAATGCACCAGCAATTGATGTATCTTTTACCGATGCGGTTACAGGTACAAAACAAATCAAGATGCTTGGACTCGATGGCGTATACACATCCATTAGTAGAGAATTTATGCCATCAGTTCGTGGCCTAAACGCATACTACGGACTAAGCTTTATACCTGCAGCTTGGGTAGAAGGCATTCAAATTACGAAAGGAGCAGGGAGCGTTGTAAATGGTTTTGAAAGCATGTCGGGTCAGATAAATATTGAGATGAAAAAACCATATGGCCGTGATCAGTTTATGTTTGACCAATTTGTTTCGGAATCAGGAAGAAGTGAAACCGACATCATGGTTCGACGTGATTTGAGTAAACATGTGGCAACGTCACTCTTTGGCCGTTTTGGTATTCGACCCAATGAAATGGATCGAAATAATGATGGCTTTATGGACAACCCTACAAGCACGCAGTACCAACTGATGAACAGATGGCAGTTTCATGGCGATAATGGGGTAGAAGGCCAGCTCAATGTGTCGTACAACAAAGATGAGAAAACGGCAGGTCAGTTCGGACCAGAGCGCTTGAATCCATACAATGTGTTAATTGATAATGAGCAATTTGATGTTTGGGCCAAACTTGGCAAGGCTTTTAAAGACAAACCTTACAAGAGCTTAGGCTCTCAGTATGCGTTCAATACCATTTCCAGTAAAACCGTTTATGGGAACGACAGCGTGCAGAAGGTGCTAGCAACCAAAGGACAAACCGCATATGTTAACTTGATGTATCAGTCTATAATCGGAAACACAAATCACGGTTATAAAGCAGGGATTAGTTTTATTGCAGATTGGGTAGAAGAATCTTTTGACACGTTTATCGTCGATAGACAAGAAATGGTTCCGGGCGCTTATTTCGAGTACACGATGAAGCCAGATAGTTTATGGATTCTAGTATCAGGAGCACGGTTGGACTACAGCAATTTGTTTGGCTTTTTTCCAACGTTTAGGTTTCATGGTAAACGGAATTCAAAAGATGAGAAAACGGCTTTGAGGTTCTCTATCGGTAATGGAAGAAGAACGCCTAATTTCTTCGCTCAAAATCAAAACTTGATGATATCGTCTAAACCCGTTGTTTTAAACACTAAAGCAAACGAAACGGTTGGCATTATTCAAGAATCGTCAATTAATATGGGCGTTAGTATTCAGCAAAAGTTTAAAATTTCATACATACCATCTGAATTACAACTTGATTTTTTTAGGACTACATTTTACAACGAATTATTAACGAATAGAGAAGGATCAACACTAGTATTGGAGTCGTTGAAAAACGGAACAATTGCCAATAGTGCACAAGCACAATTGGATTTAAAACCTGCTCGAAGAACAGAGTTGCGGTTGGCCTATCGTTTGTTTGATGTTACTTCAGTGTATAATGGCAATCGTGTTGTTAAACCTTTAATATCAAGGCATAGAGGGTTTGTCAATGTCACACAAAGCAATCGCAGCAAGTGGCAATTTTCGTCAACGTTACAAATTTATGGCCCACAGCGTGTTCCAGGACTAGATTTTGCCGCTGAGAACTTTGATGCGCAATATAGCCCAGTGTTTCCCATGTTAAATGCGCAGATTAGCAAACGATTTAAGAAGAAACCTGTTGAGTTTTATGTTGGGGTTGAAAATTTACTAAACTACAAACAGTCAAACCCTATTTTAGGTGCAGCTAATCCGTTTGGTTCGAATTTTGATGCTACAAGTGTGTGGGGGCCAGTATTTGGACGAATGATTTACGGCGGGTTTAGATATAGAGTGAAAATAGAAGAAAAAAAATAATACTAATACGCAGACGGTGTGCAGCTTTAAGTACTGTTCAGAAGTCTATTAATAACAACAATATGAAAACAACAAAATATGTAATGCTTACACTGCTTATTGCAGTTAGCCAGCTAGGAATGGCTAAAAGTGTGGTAACCGAATTTAAGGTTAAAGGACAATGTGGTGAGTGTAAATCGCGAATTGAAAAAGCGCTAGACTTGCCAGGAATAAGTTTTGCAACCTGGGATGTAGATTCTAAGGTGATAACAATCCGGTATAACGATAAACGTTTTTCGGAAGCTCAAATCCATACAATCATTAACGAATTAGGGTATGCAACGGATAAGCAACAGGCAAATAAAACTGCCGAAGATGCTTTGCCTAAGTGTTGTCGACCTGGCGGTGCAAAACACTGCGAGCCTAAGGAGTAAATTACGTTACGTAAATTTTTACGTACATAAAGCGAATCAGTTTAAGACTGATTCGCTTTTTTTTCAGCATTAATTTGTTGTAGAGGTAGTTTAGTTTGAGTTTTTCCATGTTGGTTATTGGCCCTTTATTTAGTGATTAATACAAGTTGTAACCCCGTTTAATTAGTGATAAATCCTTTGTGCGGGAATCGACAATTGGACGTAAACAGATGTTATTACTTGCTTCATATAAACTGATTGTATAGTACAAAGCAAGGCTCGCTATACAAACTGACAAAACGATAAATGATAATGTAGTGTTTAGTTTTACGAAATATGATAATTGTCTATATTCGGACTAACCAAAATCTCAGTGATGAAGGCATTTTCGATAGCGTTAAAAGATCACCTATACCGTAAACATGAATCTAATACCAATATTGCAAAGGATCTATGTGATTTGCTGAACCTTAGCAAGGATAGTGTATACCGAAGATTAAGAGGGGAGGCAAGCTTTACCTTAGACGAAGCCGTGCGCATTTCTAAAGCCTATAAAATATCGCTTGACTTGTTAATGAGTTCGCATTTCAACACTTTTGGTACCTATCGGTTTAGGCCCTTGTACGATGAAGAGCCTCAACTAAGTGAAAATGTAAAAGCCGTTACCAAATTGTTTACCTACTTGGCAAAGCAACAAGGGAAGATGCACTATATCGCAGAGTCCATTCCATTATTTAGACTACTAGCTACCAACAAGTTACGTGACTTTTCGGTGTATTATTGGAAGAAAATTATTCTGAATTATCCATCACATCAATCCATTTTATTTGATGAAAACTACTTCATACCTAAAGAATATAGATTGGTTGTTGACCAATTGGTAGGGCAATATCACGCCATTGACCTAACAGAGATATGGACTAAGGAGAGTTTAAAAAAACTACTGTTTCAGATACAATATTCCGTAGAGTCTGGGTTTTTAAGATCGGGAGCGCTTATTACTGAGATTTATAAAGAAATTGAAGAATTGTTGGACGACGTTGACGCTTCTGCAACATCGGAAAAAAATAAGAATGCCGGGACCTACAGACTTTTTGAATGTGAAATTCAGTTGGAGAATAATTGTGTTTATACGGAAGCTAATGACGTGACCAATTGCTTTTTAAACTTTAATAACTTCAATAATATCTCTATTGGCGATGACATATTTAATCAAGAGGTTGCCAGCTGGATAAAGAACTTAAAAACACGAAGTATTCAAATATCAGGTCAGGCAGAAAAGCAAAGAAATCAATTTCTTGATTACCAAAAAATGTTATTGGATAAGTCCTTAGATTTCTGTTTAAGTCATTTAAACAGAAGGGTTAGGGCTTAAGTGCCTACTTATATTGGACGCGCAATGTTTTGGTATTTTTTGCATCGTCTTTACCGCTATCTTTACAAAAAATTAAATTATGAAAACAAAAAACACTTTACTATCAGGTTTACTCACATTTGCATTGTTAGCGTGCACATCACTGGCCCAGGCACAAACCTATTCTATTGGCACAACAGTTATTGACGTTTTTGCCGGCGGACCAAACGTGTCAAAAGTATTTGTGGGTGGTGCAGCTTCGATCAATGAAGGTAGTGAAACCCTAACGGGGGTCCTTCCAATCGGTTTAAGAGCCGAGTATATGGTTACAGAAAAATTTGGGATAGGGTTGGAGTTGAGTTATGCAAGTGGAAAGCGTATTTATGATTATACACAGAATGATACCGCATTCACAATTACCGGTGAGCACTCGAAAATGAGGGTGTTACCTACTTTTAATTTTCATTTTTTAGACAACGAAACAGTGGATTTGTATGTCGCTTTAGGCGTTGGATTAAAAGACGTGAGTTATGTTTGGTCGTCGACCAATAATAATGACATTGATGACTTGGACTTTCCAACTGGCAAAATTTCAAGTAAACTAGCCATAGGTACAAGAATATTCTTTACAGACAATATTGGAGCCAACTTTGCTTTTGGTATAGGTGGACCACTAGTTAATGGAGGGTTGTCAATCCGAATCTAAATAGCAAAACAACTAAATAAAAAAGCGAATCTGAGTTAATCAGATTCGCTTTTTTTATGCTGCAGGCGTAACTTAATCCAAGCCAATAAACTCTATTGTTTCGTTAACTACATCCTCTAAATCTTCAGGCAGTACCTCGCCTGTCCAAGGATGTGACGCACCAAAGGTATGACTGCCTTCTAGTTTTAAATACAAAGAGTGCTGTATCGCTTGATGAATTTTTTCACTGTTTGAAATTGGTGCAACAGCATCGTCATCGCCATGAATTAGCATTAAGGGTTGGTCAAGATTTTTGATTTGTGCTTGAAGATTCAACCTGGCTTCATTATCAAGATAGTCTTGTTTGAATTGATACCCAATGTGGTAAACGTCTTTTGTTCTGCCATTCTCAACAGTGGCATAGCCACGATCACGCCAAGTACTATCTTCCTCTAACTCAACAAACTTTTTGATATTAAAGGCTCCAGCCCAAGTAATCATGCGCTGGATACGTGGATCTTCTAAGGTCTTTAATAAACCCGTAATGGCCCCTCTACTGTGACCAATCAAATTGATATTGTCTGTGTCTATATAGTGCCGGTATTCTTCATTATCATTCACCAACCAATCAACCAAAAGACCCAAATCATCTAATTCTAAACTGAAATTATTGTTGCCAAAGGCCTCAACATCAGTTATATCAGACAAGTCTCTTGAATCAACGCCGTTGTGTGAAAAATTGAGTTTAACAAAGAAGTATCCTGCCTCTGCCATCGCTTTCGCAACCAAATGCCAGGGTCCCCAATCCTTAAAACCCTTAAATCCATGGCAAAACAACACCACAGGCATTGTACGGTTATCGGGGTTAAACGTAACATCGAAGGTTATCGGTAGCGATTTAGCGCCTTCAATAACACGTTCTTCAGAAAAGTGTGGCACGTTATAATTTTTTAAAATTGGCAACGGCATCAAAATCTTTGGCGTCTTTGCCAACTCGAATGATATTGACTTTAGTAATGGTATCGCCTTGTTTGATTTCGTTTACCACTTCCATTCCAGAAATTACATAACCAAATACATTGTAGCCACCGTCTAAATGTGGTGTAGCTGTATGTGTAATATAAAACTGGCTGCCATTGGTGTCTGGTCCTGAATTTGCCATGGCAACTGTTCCTGCTTTGTCGTGAGGCAAATCAGCATGAACTTCGGTTTTGAAACGATATCCTGGTCCGCCTACACCGTTACCCATTGGGTCGCCACCTTGAATTACAAAGTTTGGCACAACGCGATGAAATGTTAAACCATCAAAGTATGGTTCTCCAATTTTTCTAAAATTGTTCTCGATTGTTCCTTCAGCCAAACCAACAAAGTTGGCAGTGGTGATAGGCGCTAGAGTAGGTTCTAATTTAATGTAAACGTTACCTTTTGAGGTAATCATTTCAGCGTAAAGTCCGTCTTGTAAATCCAATGTTTTAATTATTTTTTTATAAGGGTTACCGCAAGAAATTGCAGAAAATAAAAGTAGTGCTACGAATAGTTTTTTCATCTCCGAAAATTTCGGCAAAAATAGGGAGAAGAATGTTAAATGTTGAATGTTAAATTTTGAATTAATGATCAACAATTAATGATGAACGATGAGTAATTAACAATGAATGATTAACGATGAATGATTAACAATGAATGACGACTGGCTAACTGCTAACCGCTATTGGCTAATGGTTAAATCATCAATCATCAATTATTAATTATTAATTATTCCTATCCTTGCACCTGATTTTATGAGTTTAGAAAAAGAAATTCAAAAGCGTAAGACATTTGGTATTATCAGTCACCCTGATGCTGGTAAAACTACACTTACAGAGAAACTCCTTTTGTTTGGAGGTGCTATTAACGTGGCAGGTGCTGTGAAAAACAATAAAATCACGAAAACGGCTACTTCGGATTTCATGGAAATTGAAAAGCAAAGAGGGATTTCGGTGGCTACTTCTGTAATGGCTTTTGACTATAAAGATAAACTCATCAATATCCTGGATACGCCTGGTCACCGCGACTTTGCAGAAGACACGTTTAGAACCCTTACGGCCGTTGACAGCGTCATTTTGGTTATCGACTGTGTTAAAGGTGTAGAGGCCCAAACACGTCGATTAATGGAAGTATGTCGGATGCGGAATACACCCGTAATCGTATTTATTAATAAACTTGACCGCGACGGACGCGATCCCTTTGATTTGTTAGACGAGTTGGAAGAAGAGCTGAGTATTTCGGTAAGACCACTTAGCTGGCCAATTAACATGGGGCGCGATTTTAAAGGGGTGTACCTGTTGCATGATAAGTCATTAAACGTTTTTGAAGCCAGTAAAACCAAAAAAGCGACGGACTACACTCGAATTGAAGATTTGTCTGATTCGAGGTTAGACGAATTGGTGGGAGAGAAGGACGCTGCCCAATTGAGGGAAGATGTAGAACTGATAGAAGGTGTTTACGAACCTTTTGATCAGTCTTTATATAAAGAAGGCTTATTGGCTCCAGTGTTTTTCGGATCTGCAGTTAATAATTTTGGCGTTCAAGAGCTTCTCGATACCTTTATTCAGATTGCACCATCGCCTTTAGCGCGTGAAACAGACGTACGCAAGGTGGAACCCACTGAATCAAAATTTAGCGGGTTTATATTTAAGATCCATGCCAATTTAGATCCTAAACATCGCGATAGAATTGCCTTCTTACGTGTATGTTCTGGAGAGTTTCAACGGAATAAATTTTACCATCAGGTTCGGTTAGACAAGAATATGCGATTTAGCAATCCATACAACTTTTTAGCACAGAGTAAAAATGTAATTGAATCTGCTTATCCTGGGGATGTTATAGGACTTTACGACACAGGAAGCTTCAAGATAGGCGATACCATGACAGAAGGCGAGAAGATCACCTATAAAGGTATTCCGAGCTTCTCACCAGAGATCTTTAAGGAGGTAATTAATCTTGACCCTATGAAGAGTAAACAACTCGAAAAAGGGATTGATCAGCTGACAGACGAGGGTGTAGCGCAATTGTTCCGTCAAAATCCTGGAAACAGAAAGTATATTGGTGTAGTTGGCGAACTTCAATTTGAAGTGATTCAATACAGGTTAGAACATGAATATTCAGCCAAATGTAGATTCGAAGCTTTGCAATTTCATAAAGCGTGTTGGATGACTGGCGAGGATGACAAGATTGATGCATTTTGCCAGTACCGTCCTAAAGAAATTGTGGTTGATAAGGATGGAAATCGAGTGTACTTAGCCAGTTCCCCTTACGTACTCCAGATGGCACGATCAAACAATCCTGATGTCACCTTCCACGAAACGTCAGAATTTAAAGTGTAGAAGCATTTATAGTGCAAAGACCAGAGGTCATTATAAATCTTCCGTAAAGTGTTTTTTGGTTTTGGGTTGATCAAATTTCTCTCGGTTATAACTTTCCGATTGTCCTTTTGTAATTGACAAAGACGCCCATTCACCACCTTTCAGTACTTTTCCGATAAAAACCATTTGACCAACGTGATAGCTATAATGGCAAAGCTGTCGATTAACCGCATCAGGGATGGTGTGACCCATATTGCGTATATACACCAATTGGCCAAAGTTATCGTGGGTGATAGAGTCAATCGCTTCAAACAGGCATTTCCAACCTTTTTCCCATGTAGCCATCAAACCTTCTCGGGTTGAAATTGATTCAAGCTCAAATTCTGAGTCACGGTTTCGCCACTCTTTTTCGCCATCGGTGGTCCAAAAGTCAGTCCATCGCGACAATTGGTTCCCTGCAATATGTTTTGCGATGATAGCTACAGAGTTGCTGTCTGTATTCAGTTCTTCAAACAGTTGACCATCTGATAATTGAGCCATCGTTCTATCTCCAAGCTGTTTGTAGTAATTAAACTGACGTATAATACTGTTCAAATAGTCTTTTACGTAATCTTCATTTTTACTCATTGTGTGATAGTGATTTAAAGGCATTGCCCATGTGACGAATAATATCAGAGGCTAATAGTGCATCGTGCCCCATCTCTGCACTGGCTAAGTCTCCAGCTAGTCCGTGCACGTACACACCAACAATTGCTGCATGACTACTGGAATAGCCTTGTGTAAGCAATCCTGTAATTATTCCTGTTAATACATCTCCAGAACCGCCTGTTGCCATTCCTGGGTTTCCTGTTGAGTTAAAATAAATGGTGTTAACTGAATCAACTATTGCTGTGTGGGCTCCTTTAATGACAACCAAAACGTCATTATTCTTACAAAACAATTTAACCCGTGCGAACTTGTCCATATCATTTTTCCATGGACCTATAAGTCTTTCTAGTTCTTTGGGATGAGGTGTAAGTATGCTACCGTCTGGAATATATCTTATCCATACTTTGTTATTGGCCAATATATTAATGGCATCTGCGTCAATCACCATAGGGGTTGACGTGTCTCTTAGTAGGTATTGAAGGAACCTTTCAGTTTCTGGATGCTGTCCAATCCCGGGGCCAACACCAACAGTTCTGCCTTCCACATGAACTGCGTCTGTTAATATGTTTGCTTCTGCACTTGTTAGCACCATGGCTTCTGGAATAGAAGTTTGCAATATTTGCTCGCCTTTTTTTGGGACGTAAGCTGTTACCAATCCTGCACCTGCTCTGGCGCATGCTTGAACTGTGAGAACAGCAGCACCCATTTTACCTGAAGAACCGACTGCTAACAAAGCATGGCCAAAGTCACCTTTGTGTGCATACTTAGTACGAGGAAGATACAACGGCCTTACATATTCGTGATCAATGTAAATATTGTCGGTGGGTTGTTGCTTGATATACGATTCGTCTAATCCGATGGGGACCAAACAAAAATCACCTACGTATTCCTGGTTTTCAGGTAGGAGTAAGGATAGTTTTGGCAACTGTAATGACAAGCACATATTCGCTTTAACAATTGACCCAGCATTACTACTGTTATCCTCCACAAACAACCCTGAGGGCATGTCGATAGAAAGAATCGGAGCCTGGCTTGAATTCATCTTGTTGATCACTTCTGCTGCAATTCCCTCCGTTTTTCTATTCAGCCCTATACCAAATAAGCAGTCAATTAGAAGTGTATAAACGTTAAAACCGAAATCAAGATCCGTTGAAGATATATGGTGTACTTGGGGCACCCTTTTTAAGTTTTCTATGAATTCAGTGGATTTTGAGTTCCCCGTGTCGACAACGAAAGTGTCTACAGCATAACCCGATTCAAGGAGTAAACGTGCAATAACCAACCCGTCTCCACCATTGTTGCCAGTGCCACAAATGACAGCAATTTGTTCACTCGTGCTGAATTTATGTTTAATCCATGAACTGCATGATTCTCCAGCCCTTTCCATCAAATTTAATGAAGAAATGGGTTCGGATTGAATGGTGTAAGCATCTACCTTCTTTAACTGAGATGGATTTAATATTTTCATGAGTGCGTTCGGAAGTTAAGAATAATGCACAAAAAAAGGGCTATGAAAACATAGCCCTTTCGTATACCTATTTGTTTTTATTTTAGTGTTGTAGGGCAAACATAGTCCGTCCTTTTTACGTCGGTTTCTTTAATGGCCGCATATCCGCCAGCAACATCAATTACGTTGTGAAAACCACGTGATTTGAGAATTGATGCAGCAATAACAGATCGGTAACCCCCAGCACAATGCACATAAAATGCGTCGTCTTTAGGAAACGCTGCTAGATGGTCATTGATGAATTCAAGAGAGGTGTGTTTTGCCCCATCCACATGTTCTGCCGCATACTCTCCATCTTTTCGAACATCGAAAATAGAATTGTCGTTCTCTTTAATGTCATTGGCAAACGTTTCGGCAGGTATCGACTTTAGCGTGTCTATCTCACGACCTGATGCACGCCATGCCTCAATACCACCTTGTAAAAATCCAATCGTGTTGTCAAATCCAACCCGACTTAGTCGTGTAATGGCTTCTTCTATCTTGTCGTTATCAATAACCAGTAATAGTGGTTGGTTTACATCCTTAATCATCGCACCTACCCATGGAGCAAAGTTTCCATTCAATCCAATGAAAATATTTCTTGGGATAAACCCATTGACGAAATCAGTTTGATTTCTCACGTCAATTATTAATGCCTCTGTTTCATTGGCAGCTGCCTCAAACGCTTCAGGAGTCATCGGATTGTTTCCTTTAGAAAGAACCTTGTCGATAGATACATATCCTTTTTTGTTCATCGCAACGTTTAAAGGGAAATACGCCGGTGGAGGGGCCAAACCATCGGTTACCTCTTTAACAAACTCTTCTTTGGTCATATCCGCACGCAATGCATAGTTCATTTGCTTTTGGTTGCCAAGTGTATCTACGGTTTCTTGCATCATGTTTTTACCACAAGCCGAACCTGCACCATGGCCAGGATAAACAATAAGTTCATCTGCTAAAGGCATAATTTTGTTTCGCAGACTGTCGAATAATATGCCTGCTAGTTCTTCCTGGGTCATACTTGCCGCTTTTTGAGCTAGGTCGGGCCGCCCAACATCGCCTAAGAATAATGTATCTCCAGAAAAGATACAGTGATCCTTACCAGCTTCGTCTCGCAACAGGTAGGTAGTGCTTTCCATTGTATGACCTGGTGTATGCAGTGCAATGATTTGAACATCGCCTATTTGAAAGATTTGACCATCGGTAGCCACAATCGATTCAAAATCGGGTTGGGCTGTAGGACCATAAACGATTTTAGCTCCTGTCTTTTCTGCAAGCGTAACATGTCCACTTACAAAATCCGCATGGAAATGTGTTTCAAAAATGTACTTAATCTGTGCATTGTTTTTGTTTGCTGCACGTATATAGTCATCCACCTCTCGAAGCGGATCGATAATCGCAACTTCGCCGTTAGACTCAATATAATAGGCTCCTTGAGCCAAACATCCGGTGTAAATTTGTTCTACTTTCATAGTACTTATTGTGTACTTCAAAGGTACAAAATTGGCTGGTGCTATGTGATATGAAATTTCGCATTTTGAATTCTAATATTTGATAGGTTTATAAGCGTTGCTTATACAATCTAAATAACAATTGAGTTACTCGATGATAAAACCGTTAAATGTGCTTAAGCACTTCGATGTATAAATTATATTTGCTCTACTTTCTATCAATATGAAATTTAACACAAAAACAATTCACGCAGGTGTGTTTCCGGACCCTACTACGGGCGCCATTATGACACCAATATATCAAACATCAACCTATGCGCAATCTTCGCCAGGAGAGCACAAAGGATTTGAGTATAGCCGTACACACAATCCAACACGTTCTCAATTACAAGACAATCTAGCTGCTTTAGAAAATGCGAAGCACGGATTGTGTTTCGCGAGCGGTATGGCTGCTATTGATGCGGTAGTTAAGTTATTATCACCTGGAGATGAGGTTATTTCGACCAATGATCTTTACGGTGGTTCTTATAGAATCTTCACTCAAATATTTGCGTCGTATGGAATCAAGTTCCATTTCGTAGATATGGGAGACCTAGACGCTATTAGCGCCTTAGTGAACGACAATACAAAGTTGTTTTGGGTAGAAACCCCAACAAATCCATTGTTGAAGATTATTGACATTAAGGCGGTTAGTATCATAGCAAAGCAAGCCAATGCGTTGTTGTGTGTTGATAACACATTTGCTTCCCCTTACCTTCAAACACCAATGGACTTAGGAGCAGACATCGTTATGCATTCCGTAACCAAGTTTATTAATGGCCACTCAGATGTTGTAATGGGTGCATTGGTATGTAATAGTGATGATTTGCTAGACAGATTATCATTTATTCAAAACAGTTGTGGTGGAACGCCAGGTCCTCAGGATAGTTTTTTAGTTCTACGTGGAATTAAGACGCTTCATTTACGCATGCAACGTCATTGCGATAATGGTCGTGAAGTGGCCCAGTTTTTAGCCGACCATCCTAAGGTGTCTAAAGTGTATTGGCCAGGGTTTACATCTCACCCAAACCACGACGTAGCTAAAGCACAAATGAATGACTTTGGCGGTATGATGTCGTTTACACTTTCTGGAGACAGCATTGAAGAAGCACAGGCTGTTATAAGCAAAACAAAACTTTTCACACTTGCAGAATCATTGGGTGGGGTAGAATCACTCTGCGGACACCCGGCAAGTATGACGCATGCATCAATACCAAAAGAGGAACGTGAAAAGGCGGGATTAAAAGACTCACTGATCCGTTTAAGTGTTGGAATTGAAGATATTGAAGACTTAATCGAAGACTTGAGACAAGCCATAGGCTAATGAAGTTGTTAGCGCTTGCAATAGCACCTGGTCTGGCCATTATGATTTATATCTTTTGGAAAGACAAGTATGATCGTGAACCAAAGAAATTACTGATTTGGGCGTTTATTTTAGGAGTGTTAAGCATTATACCAGCTGTAATCCTCGAATCAATGGTTACACGAACTGGCATGGTATATACCGACAGTATTTTAAAAACAGGGGTGTATGCTTTTGCCGGAATAGCCTTAATTGAAGAAGCTGTAAAATTCTTTGTTGTATTTCGATTTTTGTATCCAAAAAAGGATTTTAACGAACCCTTCGATGGAATCACCTATAGTGTTATGGTTTCGATGGGGTTTGCAACTTTAGAAAACATTGCCTACACCGTAGATTATGGAATGGCAACAGGAGTATTACGCATGTTTACTGCTGTACCAGCACATGCGGCATTTGGTGTAATTATGGGGTACTATCTTGGGCTGGCGAAGTTTAACACCGAAAAATCCAATACGTATTTGGCTTATGCACTGTTTATTCCTGCCATACTGCATGCAGCATACGACTTCTCCCTCTTATTAGACGACAATCTACTTGGGTGGTTAAAAAGTTACAAAATCTTAGGGGCATTAATTACCCTGGTTATAGCCATACTGCTATCCAGAAGGGCAATAAAGATCCATCAATACAATTCTCCGTTTAACGACAGACACAAGTCAGATTGAACAAAAGTGAATTAAAGGCATTTTTGGAATTGTGGTATCACAAAACCAATCAATCCGTATTTATTGCACACGATCCGATTTCGATTCCTCATCGCTTTTCGAAATTACAAGACATTGAAATTGCTGGGTTTTTTGCTTCGATCATGGCTTGGGGCAATCGAAAAACCATAGTTAGCAAGTGTACCGCGCTTTTGCGGTTTATGGACGACAGCCCGCATGACTTTATCCTACATGCTGCTGAAACGGATTTGAAGAGGTTTGAAGGGTTTGTTCATCGCACGCTCAACGATACAGATGTGCTCTATATTTTAGCGTTTTTAAGACATTGGTATACACATAACCCCTCACTTGAAACGGCTTTTTCATCAGCCTTAAAACCAACGGACCAAAATGTAGGTCCTGGGCTAGTTGGGTTTAACAATCTTGTTTTTAGCATAGAACCGGTTTCTGAGCGAACCAGAAAACATATAGCAAGCCCACTTCGGAAGTCGGCCTGTAAGCGTTTAAATATGTATTTACGGTGGATGGTTCGTAACGATGAGAGTGGTGTTGACTTTGGACTGTGGAACACCATTAAACCTGCGCAGCTCGTTTGTCCGTTAGACGTCCATGTGCAACGCGTTGCAACTAAGTTGGGTCTGATACAACGAAAACAGTCTGATTGGCTAGCTGCAGTATCTTTAACTGAAAGCCTTAAAGAATTTGACGCACACGATCCGGTAAAATATGATTATGCCTTGTTTGGGCTGGGAATTTCCGGATTTGCGAAATAAAAAAAGGGTCAACCATTTGGTTGACCCTTTTGTATAGTATGATTCTTTCTATTGAACCGTTAGTGGCTTGGTAAACGTACCAAAGTCAGTAACCAATTGAACGTAATAAACACCTTTCGTTAAGTTCGAAACATCAACGTCAACTGTGTTTTCACCAGCGTTCAAAATACCTGCATTAGAAACAGCTACTTCTTGACCAGATACATTGATTACAGATACTTTTACATCTGAACCTGTTGTTAAATCAAAATTAACACTAGTTACATCCGTTGCTGGATTTGGATACATAGTGAATTTACTCTCTTGAGTCATGTCGACAACACTAGTATTAGTTTGTGTTGCATAAGTCGCTTGATGAACTTCTTTAGTCGAAGCATTTTGAATCCATACCGCGATGATTAGGTCTTCAAACTCTTCAACTGAGTGCGCTGTATTGTGGTTTATCCAGTTTGCACTTTGACCATCAAAAGGAAGTCTATAATCACCTTTAAAATTCCAAGTGAATTTGCGTTCAACCTTTGTGTCTTTCTTTAAGCTTCCAAGGTTAACTCCAACTCCGCCAGTCATCATTTTCTTCATGACATTTTCGAATTCAGCTTCACCGTTTGTTTTTTCGTTATTGAAAGTAAGTTTCTCCATGATTGCCACATGTAATGTATTATTACCTTGGAAATCTGATGCTGGATTTACTTCAACATTTAATTCAACATGTTTACCCCATTGAATTGACTCTGCAGTTATTTCCATAAAGGCTGGCATACCTGTAGCGTCCGAATGCATTTGAGACGTAAATGATGATGCATTACCATCCCATCCACCGTCAACTTCCATTCTTGGAATTGAGTTTATTGAATAGAAATTACGTCGTTCGTTTGATTCAGCTGTACAGTATGGATCACCAGTACCTGGCCAACTTTGTTGATACTTGATGTACACGCATTCGTCTTCTTTACCTTCGATGACACCGTGAAAGTTGACGTTACCTGGCGTACATGGCCCACAGGTTGAAGAAGTAAATACTTCGTATAGTGGTTTACGTACATATACTTTGTCGTGAACACGGATGTTTGTTGTGATTTCGTCATTGTCGGTATTTGCATCCGTCATTTGATTTGGGTTTGATGTCCAAATTTTAATTTCGTATGCGTCAGAACTAGGAGGAGCAAAGCCAGTAGCATGCTCAAAGTCGTAATAAACACCACTTGCGATATTAACACCTGTTACATTTTCAGTAACAGTTGCGCCACCATTAACAGAGTAGTTAAGGTCATAGCTTGTTAAAGCTGTTGCACCAATATTTCTGAATTCTCCTTTGATTTTAATGCTGCCTCCAGCTAATTCATAATCGCTTGCCATGTTAGTGCTAACCATCATTAAATCATTGTCTGGTTGAGTGCCAGGGTAGAAAGTGTAGTATACGTTATCGGCAGGTGTGAAGTCGTTGCCAGCTCTTCCTTCCACTGCTGGAGAACCTGGAAGACCGATTGCTGTTGTGCTGTTAATCTGAATACCAGCAGAAACTTGTGGTTTTTCTGTACAAGCTGCGCCAGAAGCGGTAACACATTGGTTTCTTTGGTCAACGATATAAACGTTGTTGGTACCTTCTTCAAGAACGATACTCCAATATGCCCAACCATTTTGAATATTTGCATTTCCAGCAGTGTTCATTTGAACCCAAAATTGTCTGTTAGGAGATGATCCAAAAGTTTTACTGATAATGAAATCACCAGTACCCACAGTTAAACCCCATACTGCAATAGTGTTATCAGGAAGACTAGCACTAGGTAATGCAGCTGCTGTAGTTCCTGGGTAAGAGCTAGGTGTTCCGAAAGTCAGTAAACCTGGAGCCACTTTACAAGATGTGTAATCAGTACCGTTAAAGTTAAACGTAAAAGGAATAGTAATGTCTCCAGACCAAGCAGTTGCCGGACCAGTGATGATCGTTGTCCATCCACCTGGCAAACCTCCACCAACAGGATATTCATTATCGTTGTTAATTCCTTTAGGATTTTGTCCTAAATCCCAATCTAGATGATAATACTGAGCAGAGCCAGCGATACTCATCATTAAAGCAAAAGCTAAAAGCGTAAATTTTCTCATTCTATATGTGAACTAATTTTAATGTTAAACCCCAAAAATAAGGTTTTTATACTGTAGTTCAGCGCTAGAAGAGGGGATGAATAAAAATATTACAAAAGTGCCAGAAACTCAGACTGTACCTCGTTCGACTTATCTTTGGTATACCACTTGTGAAGTGAAATTTTGAACTCTTCTGGAGTTTCAGTCCCTGGATTTTTCTTATGTGCAAGAAACATATTTTGTGCAACTTGTGGACGCGAGCCCCATGTGAATAGAACATTGTTGTCACTATCCACCGAAATAAGCTTTGGTATTGATCGTCCGCCATTCGTTAAAAATGCGTCCATAACATCCAAATTTGCATTCCTCTCAATGATCTGTAGATCAATATTATCACTAATAGATGCCATTTTGTTTATGATAGGCAGGTTTTGAGCAGCATCTCCACACCATGCTTCCGAAATCACTATCCAACGCTGAGATTGATTTAAGTTTCCTAGAGTGGCAATTACATCAGGACGAAAAGTCAATCGCTTATTTAAGCGTTGCATACGTTTTAAGTTTAGTGAGGTGAAATCAATTAATTTTTGACTTTGGTTAGGACCGGATGTCATATTACGAGATACCAGCGATTCTACCAACGCCATGTAGTCTGCGTAACTAAACGTTTTTTTAAGGGCAAATTCAAATTTCATGAATTTCTTTTATTGTTGTTAGATAACAACGGTTTCCGACACCAATAGTTTTGATAAAACTTCAATAGCGTAATCGACGTCTTCTTTTTTTGTGAATCGACCAAATGAAAAACGTATTGCCTTTCGATTGGTATCATGCTGAATGGCATTGAGCACATGTGATCCAGTTGATGCGCCAGAGTTACACGCAGAACCTCCAGAACAACATACACCTTCAATGTCTAATTGAAACAATAATAATTCATTGTTTGGCTGTGGAGAGAGTGAGCAATTCAGAACTGTATACAAACCACCTTCAAAGGTATTTATGCCGTTAAACTCAACACTTGGTAGTTTGGATTGGATAGACTGCATCATATACGTCTTTATCCCAAATATGTGTTTTTGCTCTTCTTCAATGTTTGCAAAAGCTATTTCCAAAGCCTTTGCCAGACCTACAATGCCAACTACATTTTCCGTTCCTGCACGTTGGTTACTTTCTTGTCCACCACCAGTAATTAAAGGTTTGAGGTTTAAGTTTTTATTGACATACAAAAAGCCAATACCTTTTGGTCCGTTTAATTTATGTGCCGAACAGGTAAGGAAGTCAGCACCAAACGCTTTTACGTCGCATACATAATGACCCATGGTTTGCACTGTGTCGCTATGAAAAAGACAATTATTGGCCTTCGCAATAGAAGAAACACGTTTGTAATCTAATAAGGTTCCCAATTCATTATTAGCGTGCATAAGGCTAATTAGGGCACCATTGTATTGTTTGGCAATCGATTCTAAATGGTCTAAGTCAACTGATCCTTTTGAATCAACTTGCACCAAGTGTAGTTCGATTATTCCTTTAGCCTCTAACTCTTCACATGTACCAATAACGGCTTTGTGCTCAATAGGAGAGGTTATGACATGTGTAACATCTAGATCATTAACGGCACACCTAATGGCCATGTTGTCGGCCTCGGTTCCTCCAGAGGTAAATATAATTTCTTTGGCGTCAGCTTTTATTGAGGCTGCAATTTGCTTTCTGGCAGTTTCAATTACTGCTTTGGCTTTTCTACCAATGCTGTGAGATGCAGACGGATTACCGTACGTTTCCTGCATTACGTCAGTCATTGCCTTAATGACCATAGGGTCTAAAGGCGAAGTTGCTGCATTGTCTAAATAGACTTTTTTAGGGCTCTGCATTTTTTAACTAATTATTGTGACTTAAAGTTATCGGGATTTAACGTACAGTATCCCAAAATCTTGTATGCCAGTTTTGCTAATACATATTGTGATTGTATTTGACCTTTAATAGGTGCGCACTCCACAATATCGAATCCAATTATTTTTTTGTTGCTGCAAATATCTTTCAATATTTTTAATAATCGATGATAACTTAATCCACCTGGTTCGGGTGTGCCAACACCAGGAACGACGGCTGGATCAATCCCGTCAGCGTCGATTGTTATGTACACCGTATCGGTTAAATGTGCACTTATTTGCGCTTCTAAATCATCAGTATGGTTTACCTGGTGATCATAAAATGTCTGAATGCTATCTGAGTCTTTTATGGTTTGCGCTTCTTCAACACTTTGAGCACGAACACCAACCTGAGAAATTTGTACATTCAATTCATTGATTCTAGCCATTACACAAGCATGCGAAAGCGTATTGCCTTCATAAGAATCGCGCAAATCTGAATGTGCATCGATTTGAAGTATAGACACCTCTTTGCTCACGGAATGTATGGCTTCAAACACACCTAATGTTACGGTGTGCTCGGCCCCGAAGCTCATAATAAACTTATCGTTGTTTAGGTGTTTAAGCGTGTTCTCTTTAATGAGTTGCACAGCAGCCTGGTTAACTTTATCATCAAAGTTTAGTTCATGTTGTGTACTGATGCCCATCTTGCGATAGGTTTCTTGGTCAAGTTCCTCATCATAATACTCCACAAAGTGAGAAGCTTCTAACATGGCCTGTGGACCTTGCTTAGAGCCAGCTTGATACGAACTGGTGTGTTCGTAAGGCAGAAGCTGTAAAACGACATCAGACGAGTCATAGTCACTCCATTGGGATTCCTCTATCCCTAAAAAGTTATGTGCCGTATCGTAGAATTTCACTTCATCGTATTTTCAACAAAATTATACTTTTAGACATCTGTTTGATGAGGTATTGAATTTTTGAACTAAAACATCTTTATTGCAACAAAGTAAAACCTATGGAAAACCTTAATAAAATACTTATTGCGTTCCTGATTGTCGGATTTCTTTCCAGTTGTACGCAACGCAGATACAGTCATGTTACTGGATTTCAGCTCAACAATAAAGCGAAGACTGCAAAAACATTTAGGTCAGGTCATTACGTGGCTACTGATAAAACTACGTTTCATGTAGATGTTGTTGACGCAAAACGTCTAGTGACCGACAACAGTGAAACAATTGAAGTGCCGCCAACCCAAGTAAACGCACCACAGGTATTTAAGAAAAGGAATAAGTCATCGAAATCTACCATGTCGGTAAACGAAGTCAAGTCGTTACCAAAGCTTTTAAAAGAAGTGAATCAGGTCACCGCGCCACAGAACGTATACAAAAAGGTTAAAAAGGGTGTGGCCAAAAAAACAAAAGCAGGTGGACTGATCTATTGGATATTGGTCTTAATCCTGGTAATCTTAATCGTGTCTTTATTAGAAACTGTGTTAGGAACAGCACTAACCAGAATTATCATTACTGTTGCTTTAATTGCCTTTATTGGGCACTTAATCGGTATTTGGTAATAGCGGGTTATTTAGCGCGTTCTACATATTCACCTGTGCGCGCATCAACCTTAATCATTTCGCCTTGTTGAACAAACAACGGAACTTGTACAACAGCTCCTGTTTCCAGCGTTGCTGGTTTTAAAGGGTTGTTTGCTGTATCTCCTTTAATACCTGGTTCTGAATAGGTAATCTCCAGAATCACATGATTTGGAGCATCCGCCATTATTGGATTGCCATCGTCAAAATAGACAGATAGCATCATTTCTTCCTTGATAAACTGCATGGCATCACCAACCATATCCTGAGGAATTTGAACCTGTTCAAAGGTTTCTGTGTCCATCATAATAAGGTTTGTACCTTCTTTATATAGGTATTGCATTTCTTTTTCATCGACACGCACTACGTCGATTGATTCGCCAGATCTAAATCGCGTTTCTGACGATTTGCCGGTGATTGCGTTTTTCATTTTAACTTGATAGAAAGCACCACCCTTGCCTGGCATGGTGTGTTTATATTCTACCACACGGCATAATTGACCTTGGTGTCTAATGAAAAGCCCGCGTGATAAATCTGATGTAGATGCCATTACTAAATAATTTTCGACAAAAATATAATTCTATTGCTAAGAATCGAGATTCAATGATTTTGCGTTGATAAAACAAGACTCCATTTCTTTAAAACACCTTCTTGCCCATTCAATCGCCTCATCTTGCTCTTGAGGATGTTCTACGGTATTTAATTGCGCTAAAAAAGATTTCCAAAATGGAATTAAGTTTTGTCCGTACCCTCCATAAAAATCAAAACTACAGCCCGATAAATGTGGGTTAAGTTTTAGCTGCTTTTCAATCATAGCTCCACCTAGCGTAGAACCCTCTATAACATACATCCTGCCTAAAAACTGAGCCAATGTGCTTGGTGCTTCCAGAGATGACGTGTTTATGCTTTCTGGGTCGATACCCAAAGCCTTTAAGTCATTTTCTAGCAAAGTGGTTTTAGTTCGCTGCTCGAGTTGTAAAGCAGTAGTGTCTATTTCTAGTTGCAAATCCCATTGCTTTTCCCATGGAGCTATATACCGATAGTTGGCCGTAAGCAGCTGTGCGTATTGCGTTTTGGTCAAACTCCTGTCCATTATTTCTTTCCCATAACTATGACGCTCGGCATTTTTATGATCTTCAGCGGTGGATGATTTTATACGTTCGTGTAACATTATTTGGAATGATGTAAAATGAAAGATACAAGTATAGTTTGGCTATTCGAAAAATCACCAATCAATATCAAATATTTGCTATACGAATTTGTTTTTACACGAAGTACTTTAAGTCAAATGTCTAATTATAAACGCTAGACAGTCAGGCTATTAACAATACGTTGATAGATTGTGTTACCTAGCTTCATATACGTGGTTATCTTTGCTTAGATTTTGGTTCTTCTTATTCAATAAGAACAGAGAGATGAAAATGGGAATAAGGTGTAAAACCTTTACTGTACCCGCAGCTGTAAGCTCAACATATTTGAAATCATTCTTTTGTCACTGACCGTCTAATCGCGTTGGGAAGACGATTTCAAGAGTAAGTCAGAAGACCTGCCAATATCAGCGATTGTAACACTTTCGGGTTAAAAGTGGAGCAGGTTTTTTATTATCATTCATTTGAAACAACATCTTATCGTTTGCGTTGCAACCTTATGGGTATCAGCCTTTACTGCATTTGCACAGATGGACTCTGTTGTGCTAGACAGCACGCATATCTCTATTCGTGGAGAAGTTGAAAGATTCAAAATTGATACTTTCATAGGGTCGGATGTTGATTTTATTGGGAATGTTTTGACTCAGCAAGCACTGGTATTTGTTAAACCAGCGAGCGGAACGGCTTTGTCAACAATAAGCATTCGAGGAGGCACGCCTGAACAAACAGCCGTTTACTGGAATGGCATTAGTCTACAAAATACATTGAACGGTAACGTGGATCTAAATCTGCTACCAGCGATGGTATTTGACGAAGTCAACGTAAATAACACCAATTCCGTGAGAACTGGAAGTGGCGGCACTGCGGGGAATGTAGAACTTAACAATGGCAAGATTGATACATCAAACACGTTAAAGTTTAATACGGGTTTTGGGTCTTTTAACACATTGAATGCCTCATTTAAAGCAACCGTAATCAACAAGAAGAACCGCTTAAGTATTTTGTCTTATGTGCAGAAAAGTGACAACAATTACCCTATTAATTCGGTATTCTCATCCGGACCAAAGCGTTTAGAAAATGCGGAGTATCTGATGGCTGGAACGCTCTACCAGCAGGAGTTCTCAATAAAAAACAACAACCCTATACACATTAGATTTTGGGCGCAAAATGCGCAACGAAACATACCAGCCACCTTGTTAGAATCCGAATCTAAAAAAAATCAAATCGATAGAAGTGTGCGTTTTCAATCAGATTGGTCAAAATTGTTTGATAAAACAGAAATGAAAATTATCGTTGGATCATTTATAGAATCCCTCGCGTACAATGATTCAGTTTCAGAAATCTATACAACTTATGGATTTATAAATAATACAGCACTTGTACATCTAAAGCGGAAGTTCGACAAGCATGTACAAGCAGGCCTAGATTTTGAGTTGCGACATTTTGGAGCAGATGCGGATACATTTTATGCCCAAAGTCGGGTAGAGGTGAGTGAGGGCGCTCACCTAAAACTAAAATTAAAGAAGTGGCAAGGTCATTTTGGAGCGCGCTTTGTTCAGTTTACCAACACAACAGATTTGCCCATTTTGTATGCCGTACAAGTAAATCGTAAAATCTCTAACAAATGGAGCGTATTGGGCTCATTTACAACTAATTATAGGCTCCCAACGTTTAATAGTCTTTTTTGGAGACCTGGTGGTAATCCAGGTCTTATTGCAGAAAAAAGTACAATTGCAGAACTATCGACTCAGTTAAAAACAAGCCATGTGTCTGTGCTGGCTACAGTTTTTAGTAACGACATTTATGATCAAATACGTTGGCTGCCCGGTAAATCGGGAGTGTTTGAAGCACAACAAGTTCTAAATCAATTACAGTGGAATAGAGGAGTAGAGATTACCGCGAAAACGCAGTATAAAAAGCTCCAATTGGATGGAGGAGCGACAAAGCTCATTTCCACCGTAAAAAAAGACAAAACAAAGAAACAACAGAGCTATGTGCCGATGCATCAAGGGTATATAAATGCTGGGTACACTCATCGACGTTGGCAAGCACGGTATGGCATTCAATGGGTGTCAAAACGTTTTATAGATACGGAAAATACTGAATTTGTGCCTGCTTATTTACTCCATCAAGTTCAAGCGCAGTTTGGATATAAAGCGTTTAAAATCAATGTAATAGCAAGAAACTTGGCGAACTTGGATTATACGGTTTTACCATTTCGTCCAAATCCACCACGCAATTATCAAATAGACATTTCTTACACAATTAATAAACACAAAACTCAATGAAAAAGACACTTACGCTATTGGTAGCAACAATCTTCAGTCAATTGGCATCAGCACAAATCAACTGGATGGCCACATTTGAATCTCATCCATTAATGCAATTGGATACCTTTTATAACGGCTCAGACAGTGCTGGAAGCTTTAATAGCGGTAAAGCGACATATATTAACAACTACAATCCGGCTTGGCAATCGTGGGACGGTGTCAGCGTCTCTAACATGAAGGATACAACGACACCAGGGTATGGCAATCAATACAGTGTAATGTCAGGATCGGGTGTGAACTATTCATCAAATTACGCCGTAGCACATAAACAGGCGACAGTGGTATTGCACAACCAACAAGTGGTTAAAGGGATGTACGTGAACAACGGCACTTATCCCACTCTTTCTATGCGTGATGGCGACCAATTCGCAAAGAAGTTTGGTGGCAATGATGGTAATGATCCAGATTTTTTAAGAATTATAGCAACGGGTCACATCGGTAATTCAACCACTACGGATATGTTTTATCTGGCAGACTACAGATTCTCAGATAATAGTAAAGACTATTTGGTTAAAGACTGGACGCACTGGAACCTAGAGCGATTAGGCGACGTAGATTCTATAGTATTTACAATGGAAAGCAGCGATACTGGCCAATTTGGAATGAATACACCAGCTTATTTCTGCTTTGATAATTTCAATTCTGATTCTTTAACCAACAGCTATATAATCTCCGATATTGACTTTGATTACAAAACCAACGTTGATAGTTTCTTAAACGGATCGCAGTTTGATGGCGGATTCGTACAAAACACAGTGTTATTTGAAAACAAGTTCAACAAACAATGGGGGAGTTGGACGGGCTGGTCTGTGTCAAGTATGTCGGATACTATTGATGCAACATTTAATAATCAATACAGTTGTATTTCAGGCAGTGGCTTTGGGCAATCGAAAACCTATTTGACTGGTTATCAACGTGCAAACATGCATTTTCCATATGTGTCGACAGTTCATTTTCAACCTACCGCTGCTAGAGAATTTAAGGTTGGCATAAACAACTCAACGTATGGTTTTAAAACAATGCAGGACGGAAACCAATTTGCTAAAAAGTTCGGCGGTGTTTCAGGAAACGATAAAGATTATTTGATGGTTAAGGTAGTTGGTGTGCTTTACAACGGTGAAACAACCGATACCTTGTCGCACTATTTAGCCGATTACAGGTCTGACGACAATTCAAAAGACTATATTCAAAAAGACTGGAGTTACTGGAATCTAACTGATATAATGTACAATCAAGCTGTTGTGAGCCTCCATTTTTGGGTGGAAGGTAGCGATACCGGGCAGTTTGGATTAAATACTCCGGCATATTTTTGCATGGATAACATTTTCCCAATAACAGGTGCGGTTCGGCATGCGAATGAAATGGATTTAACTATCTTCCCTAATCCAACAAATGAGGTAATCAACGTGATGACTTCAAATGACATTACACGCATGACCGTATTCGATATAACTGGTGAAACACATTTAACTCACACAGAGAACAGGAAAAGTGTAAACGTAAGTGACTTAAAAACAGGTATTTACTTTATCGAAGTTAGAACAACAAAGGGAGTTTCTGTTAAACAGTTCATTAAACAATGAGGCAAACGTTATCCGTATTAATCATTATTGCGTGTAGCTGCTTTTGTTTAGCTCAGTTTGATCCTGCTGGAGGAAAATCCGGTAGTCATGCGATTCATCGAGACAACATATCGTTAAGCTATTGGGGAGATTCGGTACTTATAAAACGTGGAAGTCAACGAATAAATGCCAGCAGTTCCGTAGTTGTGGTAACTGGTGAGCCGACAGATGCGCTAGGTACTGCAGATAATAGGACTGTAAGCATTGGAGACGGGGGAGTGGCAATATTTTATTTCAGCCGAGCGATAGCTGATATCTCAGGTCCTGATTTTGTTGTTTTCGAAAACGGATTTGAATGGGCTGGTGGCTATTTTTTAGAATTGGCTTTTGTTGAAGTGAGTAGTGACGGTATAAGGTTTGTTCGATTTCCATCAGAATGTGCAGCAGATTCGTCTACCCAAATAGAGAATTTATCTTATATGGAATGCGAATGGTACCATAATTTGGCAGGAAAGCATCAAGCACCTTACGGAACACCATTCGATCTAGAAGAGTTAAAAGATTCTATAGGAATAGATGTAAGCGCAATCACCCATATTCGATTGGTCGACGTTGTTGGAAGCATAAATGATTCATTTGCCAGACGAGATAGTAAAGGGCAGAAAATTAACGATCCATGGCCAACCGATTTTGAATCGGGAGGATTTGATTTGGATGCCATTGGTGTATTGCAATTCCCACTAGGCGTAACCGCAAAGAGCGTTATTAAACGTTTTGTGACGCCCAATCCCTCGTATTCATCAACAGGATTTCGACTACAAATGAGTTGCAATTCTTTAACGATTTGTACAATGTCTGGGGAAACTGTTTACTCAGATACGTCAGGTTCGAAACATCATAATCCAGGTTTGCAAGAAGGCGTTTATTTCGTAAAATTGGAAACAGATACTGGTACCTTCATTCAAAAAATATGCGTCATTCAATAGGTGTTATCTTCATATTATTATTGTTTGGATGTGACGATGAGTCCGTCTTGCCACCTAGCAACACCGATACAAGTGCAGGTGATGTATTGGTAATAAATGAAGGAGGATTCCAGCGTGGTAATGCTTCCTTGGGATTGTATAATTTTAGTACCAATGGTTACTTATCTAACCTGTATAAGAATGTAAACCAGCAACCTGTTGGTGATGTATTTCAATCCATTGCCTCACACAATGGCGAGTACTGGCTAGTGGTTAACAATTCTGGAAAAATCATCGTGATTGATTCGATAGATTTAAAAATAAAACATGAGATAACAGGTTTTAAATCACCGCGTTATGTTCATTTTTATAAAAACACGAAGGCTTTTGTTAGCGATTTGTATGGAAACGAAATAGCTGTGGTGAATACCCAGACATATCGAATCGACAATTTCATACCCATTGACGGTTGGACGGACCAAATGAATATGGTAGATGACAGGTTGTTTATAGCGAATCGCGAACGTCCGTTTGTTTTTGTTGTAGATCCCATAGCTGAGGTTGTTGTAGATAGCATAAGCGTTGCCCACAATCCGAATAGTCTTGCCGTTTTACGTAATAGTCTTGTTGCTGTGTTATGCGAAGGTCGCTTGGGAAGCAACGACGTTCCAAAGTTTCAATTGATTCATCCTGATTCATTACGCGTTGTGAACGAGGTAAGCCTTGACATAGGAGGGAAGCCAAGCTTGTTGCGGGTGAGTCCGGTCAACGGTAACATATACTTTGCTTTTAAAGGAATTCATTACATACACCCCTTAACATACAAGGTCGAAAATAAAATAATCGACATGCCTGAGTCGAATGTGTATGGGTTTGATATTGACCCAGTTACAGGGAATTTCTACTTTTCAGATGCAAAAGATTATTTGCAAAAGAGTGATGTGTACATATACAAAGGGGAAACAAAGGTGAATCAATTCGTATCTGGTATCATTACGAATGGTTTTGTGTTTCGGTAACAACTCTGTTTCTTTTTACAGCGTATCATGAACAAATTAAAGGTATTCCTGTTATGTGTATCATAATACATGTATATACATATAATAATTGTAATTTCGACTCATGGCAAACGATAGAAGAGACTTTTTGAAAAAAGCAGGACTTGCTGCATCAGGCGTGATACTAGGGTCTGCAACAAATATTAGTAAATCAGAAGAAGACGATAAAGAAGAGAAAGTGATAGTAAAAAAAATATGGCCTTTAGGCTTTCAGTGGGAGACACAAGACCCGTTTCTATTTTGTGTGCATCATGAAGATTTGTATCCAGAAGGGAATGATGGTCAAGGACCAAAAGCATCTCTTGATGGTCGACAGATAGGACAAGATTTTATCATTAAAGACGGCTGGCGCATGTATCATGGTAAAAAAGTACCTGGATTTCCAAGTCACCCACACCGTGGATTTGAAACGATAACCGTTGTTAGAGATGGTTATGTAGATCATTCAGATTCGTTAGGTGGTCATGCCCGCTACGGACATGGCGACGTGCAATGGATGACAGCAGGTAAAGGGCTTCAGCATGCCGAGATGTTTCCTTTGGTTAACAAAGAGTCTGGCAACAGAATGGAGTTATTTCAGATCTGGTTGAACTTGCCTAAGAAAAGCAAAATGGTAACACCTTACTTCAAGATGAATTGGAGTGAAGATATCCCGGTATTGGAAGAGAAAGATGCCAACAACAATAAGATAAGAATTGAAGTATTAGCCGGCACCTTAGGAGAGTCTAAAGCACCAAGCGCAAATCCTGATTCTTGGGCCGCTGAAAGTGATAACCATGTGGCCATTTATGCTTTTAAGTTTGGGCCTGGCGCTGAATATACGTTGCCTAAATCTGTGGATGGCGTCAATAGAAGTTTGTATTTTTTTGAAGGAGATTCAATCAATATAGCAGGACAAGATATTGGCAGTTACCATGGTTTAAACGTTGATCCAACTGAAGACATTATAATTAAAAATGGAGACACGGAGGGTCAGATATTGCTACTGCAAGGAAAGCCACTAAACGAGCCGGTAGTTCAGCATGGTCCATTTGTAATGAACTCTAGAGAAGAAATTCAGCAGGCGTTTATAGATTACCAGAAAACGGGTTTTGGCGGATGGCCTTGGAACAGCAGTGATCCCGTCCATGGTGCCGAAGGAAAGCGCTTTGCCAAACATCCTGACGGTAGAGAAGAATTGAAAAATGACTAGCACATAGTCTCCGTATAAATCTAGACAATCAGATATTCCCCTCTGTTCACGCAAAGGGAGATTCATAACGCTTTGATTTGCTATTATTTAGTAACCAGCGTATGGCTTTATTTCTTTTATTTGCATGGTGAGGCTTCTAAGGGTATTTCTCGTTTTTTTTATTGGCATATCGATTTCCTCGTCGAGTTGTGCTGGCATAAAAATTGGCGGTAAAAAGGCGGAAACAAGGGCGCAACAGAAGGCAAGGAATAACATTGATGAAATGGTGTCTGCTGCTGAATCGTTTCTTCAAGTGGAAGATTCTTTTAATCGTGCAATTAAGATACTAAAGGAAGCGTATTTTCAATCCAATCAAAACAACTACACGATTGGAATTATAAAGAGCGCAAACTTATTGGCCGATGGTTATTTATATCTGGTCGACTATTCCAACGCAACGTCTAAGTACTTCATCGCAATGCGGCATGCCGAGTCCATTGGTGATTCTGTGAGCATGGCTAAAGCCTACAGGGGTCTTGGATTGGTTAAGTTCAATATGAAACAATGGGCCGACGCAATTTCTAATTTCAATACTTCCAGGCACTTCAACGCCCTATGACTAAGCCGATTACATTCATTTTTTTTAACCAAATCTATACATTATTGTCAAAAGGTCAATGTAGGATAGCGGTAAAACTTTGAATCTACCTCATAGACTCATTCGTCCTTCATTCCTTCAGACATTCAACCCTTCAATCCTTCGTCTTTCAGACATTCAACCCTTCAAAACCGAGATTACTCGCTCCGCTCGTGATCCCTGAGTGGGGGAGTTCAGACTAAAATGCCTAGACACTTTGTGTCAAGGGCTTTGTTGTTTCCACCCTCACTTGAAACTTCGTTTCAGATTCGTTTGAAAACAACAAAGCCCTACGCTGTGCGTAAGGCTTTTAGTCTGCGGAGAAGGAGGGATTCGAACCCCCGGAGGTGTGACCCTCGCTTGTTTTCAAGACAAGTGCATTCGACCACTCTGCCACTTCTCCGTTAGAGGATGCAAATGTAATTTTTGCACGTGTTACCGACAACATTTTTTATAAAAAAAATACTGAATATTAATTTAAGTCATGTTCAGGCTTAATCGACTTCATTTCAGCCCTATCAATACTGCTGTTTAGCTCAAATCCGACTAATAACATGATGCAGTTAAAATAGATTAAAACCATTAGTACAAGTATAGTTCCAATAGATCCGTACAATTTATTGTATGAATTAAAGCTATTAACGTAAAATGTGAACCCTGCGCTAGCAATTACCGATAGTATTGTGGCCAATGTGCTTCCAACGCTAAAAAACTTCCATTCCGCAACCTTTGAGCTACCAAAATAATAAAGCGAGGAGTAGACGAAATAAATGAGTACAAATATCGAGGCATATTGTAAGATTTCTAACAACAGCACATTAATCTGTTCGTCTACATACTGTTGTTTCTTTAACCAAGATATAGATATCGTTACGACGGTAATAATCGCTACACTGGCTAACACAATTAGAGCAACCAACAATGTCAAGCCAATGCTTCTTAGTCTGGCGATGTACCACGATCGTTTTTGATGAGAAAGTGCATATTTATCAAAAGCAGTCATCATCGAATTGAATGCATTACTGCTGAAATAAAGTGCTAGGATAAAACCAAAGGATAACAAACTCAGGTTTTGATTATTTAAGATGTCATCTATTGTTCCCAATAATACTTCGTATGCATTGGTTGGTAATAAGCGTTTAATCTGAACTAAAAGGTCTGATTGAAAATCTAATATCGGTATATACGCAATGACAGTAAATAAGAAAATGATTGATGGAAACAGTGCTAAGAAAAAGTTAAATGCCAAGGATGAAGCACGCAACATCAGATCAGCATCAAACAAAGAATCAATAAAAAACTTACCTACGTCAAACAGAGATCTGCCTTTAAAACCCGGGAAGCTATGTCTCTTTAGCCAACGTTTGGCAGGTTGAAGCCTAAACAAAATTTTGGTTCTATATTTTTCTAGGCTCGAGATGGGTAAAATATTTTAGACAAATATAGACTATACATACGCATGGATATATATCAGTATATTAACAAGAATTTCACATGGTATTGCTCTATATACGTAATACTTTTGCGGCAAATTAGTAATCGGAATGAACAAGGTACATAATTTCTCAGCGGGCCCAGCCATACTGCCACAAGAGGCGATTGAAGCAGGCAAGGAAGCTCTAACAAATTTTGCCAACACCGGCCTTTCAATTTTGGAAGTATCGCATCGAAGCAGGCAATATGTTGCTGTAATGGATGAAGCAAGAGCTTTGGTTAAGAAATTATGGAATTTGAATGACGATTATGAAGTGATGTACCTACATGGTGGAGCCAGCACCCAATTCTTGATGGTGGCATATAACCTGCTCAATACAAAAGCATGTTACATCGATACGGGTGTGTGGTCGAGCAAGTCGATTAAAGAGGCAGGTTTGTTTGGTGAAGTAGATATTATAGCGTCTAGTAAAGACAAGAATTACACCTACATCCCCAAAGATTACATCATTCCAACAGATGCTGATTATCTTCACATTACAAGTAACAATACGATTTATGGGAGCCAAATGCACAAATTCCCAGAAACAGCATTGCCACTTGTTTGTGATATGAGTTCGGATATTTTTAGTCGAAAAATTGATGCAAACCAGTTTGACATCATGTATGCTGGTGCTCAGAAAAATTTAGGTCCTGCAGGGGCTACTCTGGTAGTAGTGAAGAAGGACGTTTTAGGTAAGGTATCTCGTCAAATACCATCGATGATGGATTACAAGATCCACATGTCTAAAGGCTCGATGTTCAACACGCCGCCTGCATTTCCCGTATACGTGGTTTTGCAAACCCTAAAATGGATTGATAAAACTGGAATTGAAACCATAGAAAATCGAAACAGAGCGAAAGCAGATTTGTTATATAATGAAATTGACACCAACGAGAGTTTTGTTGGGGCAGTTGCCAAAGAGGATAGAAGTTATATGAACGCAACTTTCTTGTTAAACGACGACAGTCAAAACGAGGCATTTTTAAATGCATGTCAGGAGGCCAACATTAGCGGTATCAAAGGACATAGGTCAGTTGGTGGATTTAGAGCAAGTATGTACAACGCATTAGAATTAGACAGTGTACAGGCATTGGTTAATGTGATGCAAACATTCAAATAATGAAGAAAATATTAGTTAACGATGGTATCCACCCAAGAGGGAAGGAACTGTTAGAACAAGCTGGATTTGAGGTTGATACCAACACAATTCCGCAGGATGAGTTAATGTCAAAGCTCAATGGTTATGACGCTATCTTGGTGCGAAGTGCTACCAAGGTGCGTGCCGATCTTATCGATGCTTGCCCGAACCTTAAGTTAATAGGTAGAGGCGGTGTTGGCCTTGATAATATTGATGTTACCTATGCCAAAGAAAAAGGGATTCAGGTAATCAATACACCAGCGGCTTCTTCAAACAGTGTGGCAGAATTGGTATTTGCTCATTTGTTGGCATCTATTCGTTTCTTGAATAAAACCAACCGAGAAATGGCTGATACATCATTTGGTCGTTTTAAAGAACTAAAGAAAGAAACATCAAAAGGGCAGGAGCTATTTGGCAAAACCCTTGGGATTGTTGGCTTTGGTAGAATCGGTCGTGAAACGGCAAGAATTGCAATTGGCGCTGGAATGAATGTGGTAGCACACGACCCCTTCATAACGGATAAGTCAATGCCAGTGGAATTGAAAATTAATGCCAACTTCAATACAGCGAATGTGATGGTTGATGTTCCATTAGTTGAAAAAGATATGTTGCTACAGCGTAGTGACTTTATATCGTTACATATTCCTGGTGGTGGAGAAACCGCCATAGGAGAAAAGGAATTTGGATTGATGAAAGATGGAGCTGTTCTTATCAACTGCGCAAGAGGTGGAGTTGTGGATGAAACAGCGATGCACAATGCATTAAAGTCAGGTAAAATTACAGCCGCTGGGGTGGATGTTTTCGAAACCGAACCTCCTGTCAATATGGATTTCTTTACCAGAGATGATGTTTCTCTAAGCCCACACATCGGTGCGGCTACATCGGAAGCACAACAAAGAATAGGAGAAGAACTTGCCCATAAAATCATCGACTTTTTCCAGTAAACGTGCCTATACTTAAACCGTTTAATGCCATTCAGGCCAAGCCTGAATACATTCAACAAGTCACTTCTAATTCGGCTAACTATAGTTCAGAAGAAGAATTAGCGAAAGAAATGTTCGCAAACGACTTGTCTTTTTTGCATGTGACTAAAAATCACATGATATCGTCTAATACGTCGCGCGAGAGTGCTGCAGTTTACGATAATGCAAAATCGTATTTTGATTATTTATTTGATAATCAGATAGTTGACAGGTTTAAGGACGAAATATTTTTTGTTTATAGACAAACCTACAACGATATTTCTCATACAGGAATTATTGGCCTTTGTGATATACTCGATTATCAAAACGAAAAAATTCTAAAACACGAACATACCCGTCCGGCTACAGAACGGTTTATCGAAAATCTTGTTGAAGAAACGAATATCATTGGTGAGCCTTTGTTGCTCAGTCATCATCACAAACAATCTTTAGAGGATTTATTGAGATGGGTGATTCAAGGCGAAAGTGATGTAACATTCACTAAAAAGGGTAAAACACATCAAATTTGGGTGGTTCAAGACAATGATGTGATAGAGTCAATTCAAAACGAGGTGGCAGAAATTGGATCCTTTTATATAATGGATGGTCATCATCGAGCTGCCAGTGTCTCGAATCTTTATTTAGAAAATGAAGACAACGATAAAAGGTACTGCATGACCTATTTGTTAGATTGTAATCAACTTAAAATCAATCCTTTTCATAGAATTGTGCGGTCAAGCGATTTATCTGTTGAAGCCGTATTTAACGCGTTAAATGAATCGTTTTGGGTGGATGAAATGCCTGACTACGCTGTTCGACCAGAAGAGAGCGGTGAGTTTGTTTTAAAATGCACTGCCGGAACTTTTAGGTTAAAACTAAAAAATGTAGTTGAATTACTGGACGTCCAGGAGTTTGAAAAAAAGGTATTGTCTGTAATCTTCGGCATTAAAGATTCTCGTTTAGACGACAGAATTGAGTTTATAAGTACAGATGAAGCCTTAACAGAGGCGGTTGTTCAAGCACAAAGCCCTGATACTTATTTATTCCTATTACACCCTTGTAATTTTGAAGATGTGGCGCTTATCTCTGATAATGGGGAGTATATGCCACCAAAAAGCACCTTCGTTCAGCCGAAGTGTGACGCAGGTCTATTTATGCAACGTTATGGCGTTGTAGAGGAAGACTAAGCGATTACTTGCTTAGATTCTACTTGCTTTCTGTAGAAGGCATACAGCCCGAATACAGCACTAGAGAATACCACGTTTGATACAAGTGTCATTTTGTAAAATGGGATACCAGCTAGGTAACATGCCCACAAACCAGCTATATTTTTTGGATAAAACGAGAATGTTGGATCTGCCCAAGCTGCAAAGTTTGTGATAAGAAAGAAAACGACTGAAGACAAAACAGCTCCTCCGAGTACAGTTTTGATCTTTGGGGTATTCCCAATCAACTTTTTCCCAATGAACACTGCTGCTACAAAAGAAAGATATACGGCTATAAAAGTAGGGCTGAAGAGGTGGGCACCAAATTCTGGAGCTAGAGACGCTATTATAAGGTCACCAATAAATAAGGCCAACAAAGGAATCATGTAGCGTAAATACTTAGACGATAACATTGCACCTCCAAATAGTGCAGCAGCACCAATCGGTTCTAGGTTAGGTATGGCAATAGCAAGTCTGCTTAGACTTAGTAACAAAATTATCGCGGATATCTCTCCAATTCTTCTCATTTCCTTGTGTTTTGTGCAAATATAGTATGTCATTTTACGCCGTCGCACTTAATCGGTAAGAGAATATTAACAATTGTTTCTAATGTTGGTGTAAAGTGCACATAATCAGTAGTTAATGGTGATTCTGTTGAACTAAAATAGACGCGAATACGCTGTCGCTGTGTGGCAGTAATTTACATTTGTAAATAATGCGAAGTGTTTACATTTGTAAAATTATTTAACAATTGTAAAAATGGATGCAATCAATAAACGTGTTGTTCAATTCCTGCAGCAAACAGGTAAAACAAAATCTGAATTTGCGAATCAGTTAGGAATCTCTCCAGCGGTATTAAGTCATATATCTAATGGGCGAAACAAAGTGGGCTTGGATCTTGTGCAGAAGATTACGTTGCATTATCCATCACTGTCTATTCAATGGTTGGTTTCTGGCATAGGCGAGATGTTTGAAACAGAAAACAAAGCAAACATGGCCTTAATTGCTCAAGAAATGAAATCACTTAAAAAAGAGTTGAATGAGATGTCGAATAGACTAACGGTGTATAAGCGTAACTTCGATCACGTTATGCGCTTGTTGGAGGGCTAACACGCTTATTGATTAGATAAACACCAGCCAATATGAGCAGCATGCCTGCCCACTGTATCCACACCACGTGTTCGCCATCAAGAAGACCTAGAAATACGGCTACGAATGGAATGAAATAAGTTGTGGAGCTTGCAAATACAGGCCCAGAGGTTTGAACAAGTCTGTTAAACATAATTAGACTTAGTGAAGTGCCAAATATGGCTAGCGCCGTAACTGCGCCAAATGACCTGTATATCTGCTGTGTTGGGTGCTGTGTAATATTAGACCAATCGGTTATGCCCATAATGATCATGGCAATAATGGAAATCATAAACAAGGGTGTGGTTGCTATTACAAAGGCGTTGTATTTCGCTAATTTGTTTTTAATCAGGTTGATATTCGATCCATACAAAATGGTAGCCAATACAACCATAAGTACATATTGAATTTGTGTAGATCCAAATGAAACTGCTCCATCGCCTGATTGAAACATTTTGCCTACTATAATGGCTGCTGCTCCAACAAAGCCAACCAATACACCGATATACTTGTTTCTCGATAGAGTTAAATTGGTAAAGATAACGGCAATAAGGACTGTAAAAATCGGCGTCATCGCGTTAAGTATCCCAGCCAAAGAACTATTGATGTTTTGCTGGGCGGTGGCAAATAAAAATGCTGGGATACCACTCCCCATAAGCCCGGCCAGTAAAACGTACTTCCGATCTTTAGATTCAATTTTCTTAAAATGCTTGAAAACAAACGGAAAGAAGACCAAACCACAAATTGAAATTCGAAATGCCGCCATCTGGATAGAGGTTAAAACCTTTAGTCCCTCTTTCATTAGCATAAACGAACTTCCCCAAATAATTGCCAATATGGCTAGTAGAGCGTAAGGCAGCCAAGACTTGTGTTGATCCATTGTTTAAAACGTCGGGAAAAGTAAACCCATAAATTGGCTTCTTAGCAGTGTGATAGCAATATTTTTGTAAACGAAATATGAACGTATTAATTTTAGGATCAGGAGGGCGAGAACATGTCCTTGCTTGGAAAACAGCACAAAGTTCAGTTGTTCAAAATCTATTTGTTGCCCCAGGTAATGCGGGTACTGCTCAAGTGGCAAAAAATGTCGATTTATCCGTGATGGATTTTGATTCGGTAGCCTCGTTCTGTAAATCAAATGCCATAGACGTTCTTATTCCAGGCAGTGAAGATCCATTGGTGGCAGGAATAACAGATTTTATAGATGCACAAGACGGGCTAGACGTATTTGTTTTAGGTCCTAATAAAGCAGCAGCCCAATTAGAAGGCAGTAAGGATTATGCCAAGGCATTCATGATTGAGAATGATATACCTACTGCACAGTATGGCACATTTACGGCAGACACAATACAAGAGGCAAAGGCATATTTGCGAACTAAAAATGCCCCATATGTACTAAAAGCGGATGGGTTAGCTGCCGGAAAAGGGGTGGTCATTTCAGAATCACTAGAACATGCGGATGAAACATTGGATGATATGTTGCTCGATAAAAAGTTTGGTGATGCCAGCAGTCAGGTAGTGATTGAAGACTTTTTGTCTGGTGTTGAGTTTTCCATTTTTGCTTTAAGTGATGGCGAGAATTATATAATTCTTCCAGAAGCAAAAGACTATAAGCGGATAGGGGAGAACGATACGGGGTTGAATACAGGAGGCATGGGCGCAGTTAGCCCGGTTCCTTTTATGACCGATGAGTATTTGAGCCAGGTAGAAAAGGAAATTATTACGCCAACATTTGAAGGATTGAAAAATAGAAACATGCCTTTTGTAGGGTTTGTGTTTTTTGGATTGATAAACGACAATGGAAGTCCAAAAGTTATAGAATATAACGTGAGAATGGGTGATCCTGAAACCGAAGTTGTGTTCCCAAGATTAAAGAATGATTTCGGCAAAATATTAAAATTAGCTTCCAATAAACGGTTAAACGAAGTTAATGTACAGGTCGATGATCGGGTGTGTACGACGGTATTTGCCGTTAGTGGAGGATATCCAGAATCATATACCACAGGCGCAAAAATTGAGTTTAGGCCACACCAGGCAAACGATTCCGTAGTATTTCATGCAGGCACCAAAATCGATGATAATGACATTTTGACAAATGGCGGTCGTGTAATTGCTGTCAGTGCTTTTGGTGAAAACATTCAAGACGCACTCTCAAAAAGTTACGATGGTATTGGGCATATTGCTTTCGATAAGATGTATTATCGTAAAGATATTGGTCAAGATCTGTTAACACTTTCAAAATGAGTATCTTAAAAAAACTTCTTTCCTATATTCTGTTAAAGAAAGACACAGAATTCCCGGATAATAAATATTTAAAGGCAATGCACAGAATCAATAAGATTTCGATTTTTGTCTTCATTTTCGCCTTAGTAATTATTTATTTTAAGGTGTTTAGGTAATTTGGAATGCAATTTGAAGTTCTTTAAGTAAAAAAAACATGGGATTACAAGGGGCATACATCATTGGTATTTTAATCGCATTGGTTGGAGGAATCGTGCAAGCACGCCTTCGTTCCAAATTTAAAAAATACAGTCAAACACCTATTAGATCTAACTTAAGTGGTAAAGAAATAGCTGAGAAAATGCTCAATGAAAATGGTATTTACGATGTGAAAGTTATTTCTGTTGCAGGTAGGCTTACCGATCATTACAATCCGATGGATCGTACGGTGAATCTCTCCGAAGCCGTGTATAATGAAAGAAATGCTGCTGCAGCTGCTGTTGCGGCTCACGAGTGTGGTCATGCCGTTCAACATGCCAAGCAGTATTCGTGGTTAATGATGCGGAGTCGTTTGGTTCCGGCTGTACAGCGTTCCGGCATGATTGTTCAAATCGCTTTAATTGGCGGGATTTTGCTCATTAATAGATTTCCATTTTTGTTGATGTTGGGTATTGGTTTGTTTGCTTTAACTACCCTGTTTACGATTATTACCTTGCCCGTAGAGTTTGACGCAAGCAAAAGAGCGTTACAATGGATGCGATCAAGTAATGTGGTCAGTTCCGAAGAGCTTGACGATTCAAAAGATGCGCTAAAATGGGCCGCAATGACATATGTTGTCGCAGCGATTGGTTCCATTGCTACTTTACTTTATTATGTGTCGTATTATTTAAATCGACGCTAATCTATGCGAAACAACATCCTTCTTTTAACCCTTGCTTTATGTGCAAGCTTTGCACAAGGTTTTGGTCAAACAGAAATAACTGTTACCCTTACCGACCGGATGCAAGATGATAAGATTGCAAAGAGTTTGGCCATTTTACCGGTTTACAAGTACGAATCACCAAACATTGAACCCTTTACTTTATTTGGGATAGATGAAAAAGAGAAAGAATCACAACCTCCTTTAGTGATTAAACAGCTTCCCAAAATGGAGGGTATGCGTGATACAGGATATACATATATATATTTCTCTGGTGCGAATAATGAAGTCAATCAAGGCTACTGTTTAACGCTTATTGGAAACTTCAAGCGATCGAGGAGCACCGTTTATTTTTTTGTAGATCGGAATAATAATTTTGACTTTTCAGATGATGGGCCTCCTGACAGTTTAACCTATATGCAGGAAGATTTTATCCTCAAGTTAACGAATCAGGCAAATTCAGCGGCGCAACATCATATCAAGCTGAGTCGAATTAAGTACGGCAAAAATTACGCATACAAAAAGCTGCTTACCAAACATTTCAAGAAGCATAGTGGCAATAAGGTGTTTGTTAATATCAACTATTGTTATCGCGAACAAAGGTTAAATACGCTAGGGGGAGTTTTTCGGTCGGAAGCAGACAGTTTTACTATTGCAGTTAAAGACATGAATAACGATGGGATATTTAACGAATCATGCATGGATAAGTTTTATGTCGGTGGTGTAGGAGAGCAGATACATACCGAAGAGATGGCATTGATTTTGCCTGAAATCCGAGATGTCTATTTTGAATGGAACAAGAAGCGGTATCGGTTGAAGTCGATTGATCCGACTGGCAGTGAAGTTACTTTTGAGGAAATTAACAACCCTGTTTTAGCCAAACAATTGGAAGTGGGAAAGCGACTACCTGAGTTTAGTTTTATCAATATTGAAAATCAAAAAGAAGACCTGAAGAAATACAAAAAGAAACCAACTTTTATCTTTTTTTGGGATGAAGCAACCCTTTCTGATGAGGACACAATGTATCTGCGTAAGTTACATAAATTGTATCACGACCAACTCCACATTATTACCTTGAACTACGGAGATAATCAGCGTAACGTGCGCAAGTTTCACTACTACGATCAAATCAAATGGCCTGTGGCATTTGCCAGTTACCAAATAGGGAAATTGTTTTATTTGGAAAGCCTGAATCGTGGTTTCTTGACAAATAAAAAATTAAAACTTGCAAACGATGACATTAGCCCAAAGGAGGTTTTTCTGTTGATGGAGGAATGAAGGAATGAGGGATTGAAGGAATGCAAGGGACTTAACTCTATATCCCAGTGTGCTAATCTGTTTCCAACAAAAGTCTTTCTTCTCACTTCTTTAGCATTAACGCATCGTATGATCGATTAAACCAATCTTTGGTGGATTATTCCTATTAATACCAACATCTTTTTACTTAATTATTAATATTCGGTGTTGTTCTACTATTTTTACGGAAATAAAGAATATGAGCGAGTTTCCGTGGTTAAAAAGCTATCCTAGTTTCGTTACACCTAATGTAAATATGGATGGTTATGACAGTATAGTTGACATATACGAAGAAGGCCTAGTTAAGTATACCGATAGGGTAGCCTATAAAAATATGGATGTCGAGATGACATTCACTGAATTAGGAGAGCATGTAAATGCCTTTACATGGTATTTACAGAACAAAACAAATCTTAAAAAAGGGGACCGAATTGCACTTCAAATGCCCAATTTGCTTCAATTTCCTGTGGCAATATTTGCCTGTTTGAAGGCTGGTTTGGTATTGGTGAATACAAACCCACTGTATACCGCAGAGGAAATGAGACACCAGTACAAAGACTCTGGAGCCAAAGCCATCGTAATTCTTGAAAATTTTGCCTGTAACCTCGAGAAAATAATTGGGGAAACGGAAATAGAAACGGTTATCACCACTACCATTGGCGACATGCTGGGTGGCTTGAAAGGAGGGATAACAAACTTTGTTGTTCGGAAAATCAAGAAAATGGTGCCTCCGTTTAATTTACCTAATGCCATTCCTTTTAAACAATGTTTAGCCGAAGGGAAAGGGAAGGTCCCAACAAAAGTATCCTTAACCCAAGAGGATCTTGCCTTTTTGCAATATACTGGCGGTACCACCGGTGTTTCTAAAGGAGCTATGTTGACCCATGGAAACTTGTGTGCCAACGTGCAACAAGTGGAAGCGTGGATTGATGATTTATTTGTGGAAGGAACAGAAACAATAATTACAGCGTTACCGCTCTATCATATTTTTGCTTTGACCGCGAATTGTATTGTGTTTTATAGATATGGAACTACAAACGTATTGGTTACAAATCCAAGAGACATGAAGGCGTTTTGTAAAGATTTAAAGAAAAATCCATTTAGCGTAATCACTGGAGTTAATACTTTGTTCAACGGATTGCTAAATCAAGAGAGCTTTAGAAATTTAGACTTTAGCAATCTCAAGTTAGCACTTGGTGGCGGAATGGCTGTACAAGATGTTGTAGCAGATCGTTGGGAGAAGGTTACTAAAACGCCCTTGCTGGAAGCCTACGGATTATCTGAAACGAGCCCTGCAGCCACTATTAATCCTGTGGATGGTAGTCATCAGCGTGGTACAATCGGCTTGCCAATGCCCAACACCGACATTAAGATCTTTGACGACGACTTAAAAGAAGTTGCTCAAGGACAGCCTGGTGAAATTGGGATTAAAGGACCTCAAGTAATGAAAGGTTATTGGATGAAAGACGAAGAGACAGCAAAGTGTTTTCATGGCGATTATTTCCTAACGGGTGATATTGGTATTATGATGGAAGACGGGTTCTTTAAAATCGTTGACCGTAAAAAGGAAATGATTAATGTTTCTGGGTTTAATGTATACCCTAATGACGTAGAAAAAGCGATTGCAGAGCACGAGAAAGTACTTGAAGTAGGCGTTAGAGGAGAGAAGACAAAAAGTGGCTCCGAAATCGTTAAGGCTTTTGTTGTAAAAAAGGATGAATCACTTACTGCAGAGGACGTAATTTCATTTTGTCACGAAAGACTTACAAACTACAAGGTGCCTAAAGAAGTAGTTTTTAGAGACGAATTGCCAAAATCTAACGTTGGTAAGATATTAAGAAGACTTCTAAAATAGTTGTGAGACGGGTTTGGTCTGGTATAATAGCCTTTGCTTTAATTGGGCTGCTAGCAACTGTGTTGGTGCTTAAATACAAGTACAATCTAGAATACAATGCAATTACAGTTCAGAAAACTGTTGTAGAGAAAACGTTTATCAACTACAAAGACGACGTAATTGACGCTGCTGAGAAGTACAATTTATCGCCAGCATACTTACTTGCTTTAATTGTGTTAGAATCTTCAGGTCGCAAAATTGTACCACAACGGTACGAGAATCACGTTTTCTTGAAGCTTGATGCTGTCGCAAGAGGAAAACAAAAATCTCTTGAAACCGTAAAAGCAAACGATTTGATAGGCATGACAGACGGAGATCTTCAGAAACTAGCGAGTAGTTGGGGGCCGTTTCAAATTATGGGATATAAGTGTTATGAAATCGAGGTGGAAGTTGACGCGCTACAGGGCAAAAAAGCGGTAGAAAACGGTTCGAAGTGGATTGACAAAAACTATGGAGACTACCTAAGAAAAGGGCTATACAAAGATGCCTTCCATATTCACAATACGGGTAAACCATATCCTAAAGTAGGTGCTCCAAAAACATATCATAAGTCTTATGTGCCCAAAGGACTTAAATACATTGAGGAGTTTGAAGAAATGCTGAAGAACGATGCATGATAAATCAAAACGGAATCCGTTTTTAAGCGTTATGCATGCAATGGTGCGTTTCATGTCATACCTGGATATTAGAACTATTTTCATCGGATTGGTACTTTGTGTATCCCTTTCAATTCAAGCACAAACTTGTGATGGTTATCTAGGGGACAACTTATATGAGGCTGGAGACTTTGGTTCTGGAAGCGATAACATTGTTCAAACAGACCCAAACATTGCACCTGGTTATACGTATACCAGAAATCCACCTCCGCCGGATGGCACGTATATCATTACAAATGATTTAAAGAAATGGGCAAACAGTTACGACTGGTTAAAGATTCAAGACAATAGTTCAGACCCTAATGGGTATATGATGGTCGTAAACGCCAGTTATGATCCTGGTTTGTTTTTTATCCAAGAAGTTACTGGATTATGCGAAAACACCATTTATGAGTTTTCTGCCGATATTTTTAACGTAATACCTCCAGGAAGTAACTACATCAAACCGAAAATTAAATTCCTCATTAACAATACAACCCGCTTCAATACAGGCAATATTCCAGAGGATGCCAAGTGGCATTCCTATGGTTTCACTTTTTCGACGGGGCCATGGCAAACAAGTGTTATTCTTAAAATGGAGAATGATGCACCAGGCGGTATCGGAAATGATTTGGCTATTGACAATATATCATTTCGACCCTGCGGACCAAAAGCTTCGATTTTGCCCAAGGGAGTCACTAAAGTGTGTTCCGAAGGATTTTCGCCGTACAAGTTGGAAGCAGAAGTAATAGGAGAGCAGTACAAGACTCCTTTTATTCAATGGCAAACAAGTGCCAACAGGGGCTTCAGCTGGACGAATATTCCAGACTCAGTGGGGCCGACATTTTATCATAACAATAGCAAAAGAGGTTTTTATTATTACCGCTACATTGTAGGAAATTCAGAAGCACATGTGCGCAATTCAAAATGCCGCGTAACCTCTACTATGAAAGTAGTAGAAGTGCTACCAACATTTTACAGTAAAGCCGACACCATTTGCAAAGGAGTAAGTTACACTTTTGGCAACCAAACTTTAACGCAATCTGGTACGTACATTGATAGTTTTGTGTCTGCCTATGGGTGTGACAGTATTGTTTTGTTGGAGTTGTATGTGGATATCGACAGAAATGTGAGAGCGACTTTTAAAGTGCAAAATCCTTCATGTGATTACCTTACAGATGGAAGCATTGATACCGCTTCGGTTATAAATGCCAATTGGCCCGCTGAATACTTTGTTGATGATGTGTTGCAATCTTCAAGTGCGGTAAATTCATTAGCGGCAGGAGTATATAAATACGCTATTGTTGATCGAAATGGGTGTCGGTTTGACACTACCTTGTTATTGTCTAAACCTGAACCATTTACGGTGGATGTAAAACCAGATTGGGATATCAAATTAGGTCAAAAAGTAGAAATAGAAACGATACACAATTATACAATTCAGCTGTATACTTGGAATCCTTCAGAAGGTATTTCATGTGTGATGGATTGCAACCCCATGTCGTTTTATCCGTCTAGATCGATACGATTAAAGTTGACGGCAACATCTGAAAAATCTTGTATAGCGGAAGACTCTGTCAACATTAAAGTGGAAGTAGCTCGTTCATTGTTTATACCTACTGCGTTTAGTCCCAACAATGATGGTTCTAACGATTTCTTTATTCCAAATACGGTTTACCCACAAGTGAAGCAATTTGATTATCTAGCGGTGTACAATCGCTGGGGGCAGTTGGTATATGAACAAAAAAATGCCGACCCTACACAAATAGGTGAAGGTTGGGGGGCAGAAAACGCGGAATCTGGGGTTTATGTATATTTCCTACAAGCCAGGTATTTAGACGACGTCGTGTTGAATTATCGCGGTACACTGCATGTTATTAAATGACGATGACCATCACGTAAAAATTCGTATACTTGTTTACTAAGTACAACCCAATTATGCCCAGTATTGAAAAGTCAACACTCACATTTTTGAAGGATATTGCTAAAAACAATCATAAAGATTGGTTTGCTGAGAATAAGCCAAGATACCTAGAGGCTAAAGCGAACATGGAAAACTTCATGGATGCTGTGCAAGACAGACTCAACAAAACGGATGTGATTGATGGATATAAAGTGTATCGCATATATCGTGACGTACGGTTTTCTAAAGACAAAACACCTTACAAAACATACTTACACGCCTATTTGAAACGAGAAGGGGCGTCTAGAAGAGGAGGTTACTGGGTTGGAATAGAGCCAGGTAATACAAGCATTGGCGGCGGATTTTATGGTCCTGAGAAGGATGATCTACTTCGAATACGTAAAGAAATAGAAGCAGATGGCAAAACGATGTACGACATTGTGAATAGCCCTAATTTTATAAAGCACTTTGGCGCAATAAAAGGGGAAGGTTTAAAAACGGCACCCAAAGGCTTTGATAAAGAACATCCGCATATTGATTTACTCCGTAAAAAGCAGTTTTATGCCATGGAGTCATTCACTGATTCGGAAGTTCTAGATCCAGATTTTGCGGATAAGGTAGTAGAAACACTACATGCAATTCGACCATTTTTCGACTACATGAGTGATGTGTTAACCACCGACCTGAACGGTCGTTCACTGATTTAAACGTTTGATTTCACTGAGTGAATCGCAATGAATCTGAACCAGATTACTAAACCAGCACGCAACCTTACTCATTCTGCAACATTTTACAAGAAGCTTGGTCTACGTTTGATTGTCGATTCTATTCCAAGATACCCCAGATTTGAATATCCAGAAGGCGCGTCAACATTTTCACTACATCAAGCATCAGAATTTAATGCAGATAGTCGCATTTGGATATACTTCGAGATAGAAGAATTGGATGCAGTAGTACGTCAATTAATTGATGATGGATTTGATTGTCAAGAAATGCCAAACGATAAAGAGTGGGGGTGGAGAGAAGCGAGACTGAAAGACCCTGATGAGCATCAACTTATTTCATACTATGGCGGATCATATCGCAAAAACCCACCATGGAAAGTGAAGGAGTGAAACAGGAACTAAGCTAATAAACGCATTCGCTTTATTTACGTCTGTTCATTTCATCTCTGATGGAAGCCGCTTTCGCGTAATCTTCTTCTTGAAGCGCCTCAGTTAACAGAATTTCTAAATCGTCTAATTCGAGGCCAGAGTAATCTGTATTTTCAGAAATTTCCTGCATGAAATCATCTATTTCATCGGGTCTTCCTGGTGTGTCAACTGTGCCCTCTTCATTGTCTTGGGTAATACCAGCAGCAGTTATAATTTCAGCATTTGTATATATCGGGCAGTCAAATCTTACGGCCAAGGCAATCGCATCACTGGTGCGTGCATCAATTTCAACCTCATCATCTTCTCGAATACACTTAATCTTGGAATAAAATACCCCTTCTACAAGATTGCATATATTAACTTCTATGACGTCGATATGGAAATCATCAGCAAAACTCTTAAACAAGTCGTGCGTCAGCGGTCGTTGAGGACGAATATTTTCTAGAACTAAGGCAATGGCTTGTGCTTCAAAGGCCCCAATAACGACTGGAATTCTGCGTTCTCCATTCACTTCCCCCAATATCAATGTATAAGAAGTGTTTTTGGACGTATGGCCAGAAGCCAATCCCGCTATTTCCAGTTCGATTTTGTCCATTCTAACCTGCTTTTAATTCTTTAGCACGAGCAATTAATTTTGGAATTACATCGAAAGCATCTCCAACAATACCATAGTCTGCCGCTTTAAAAAATGGCGCCTCAGGGTCAGTATTTATAACACATATAACCTTACTGCTGCTTACACCTGCTAAATGTTGAATTGCTCCAGATATCCCAGCAGCAATGTATAAGTTTGGTTTAATGGTGATTCCAGTTTGTCCTACGTGTTCGCTGTGAGGTCTCCAGTCCATATCGCTTACTGGTTTCGAACAGGCAGTTGCAGCGCCTAACACGTCTGCTAACTCTTCAATCATCCCCCAATTTTCTGGTCCTTTTAAGCCTCTACCTGCAGAAACTACTAATTCTGCTTCTGTTAAAGGTATTTTGCCCTGAACCTTGTCAACGCTTACAGACTTGGTTTTTATTGTACTTGAAGCATCAACAGAAACAACTGTAACATCAGCGTGGTTGTCAAATGCTTTTACTTCATACGAATTTGGAACGATGCTAATGACTTTCTTTTCGCTATTTACCGAAACACGTGTAAAGGCTTTGTTCGAAAAACATGTTTTTCGAACACTAAACCCTGCGTCAGTCGAAACCATTGCAACAACACCAGTACTAAGCGCAGCGTTTAATTTAACTGCTAGTTTGGGGGCAATGCTCTTGCCTGTATACGACCCAGAGACTATAATCGTGTTTGCGTTATTGGAATGCGCTACTTCATGTATGGCATGGCTATATCCTTCAGGTGTAAAGGTGTCTAAACCTGCACCGTTTACAGCAAAAGTGGATTTTGCTCCATATTGACCTAAATCACCCAACACGTCAGCTGACCCAATTCCTATTGCCGCACAAGTGTCGTTCGTTTTGCTGGCCAAATCTGCACCGTATGTTAGTGCCTCTTGTGACGACTTCTTTATTGCGTCACCTTCTATCTCTACAAAAACTAAAATCATTCTATAGTAATTTTTTCTCTGATCTCAATAAATCAATTAACTCCTCTGCATTTGCAGCATCAATAAGTTTAACACCTTCTTTCGCCGGTGGTAATTCGTATCCAACATAGTCGGTTTGAGTGTAATCGCCACTAGGTGCGACCACTTCTAGAGGTTTTGTTCTTGCCTGCATAATTCCACGCATGTTTGGAATCCTTGGTTCGCACAATTCTTTTTGTGCCGATAAAACACATGGCATGCTTGCAGAAACAGTTTCTCTGCCTCCATCTATGTCTCTTACAGCAGTTACCGAACTTCCATCAATTTCAATTGAGGTAACCACATTAACCAAGCTCATGTCCATCAGCTCAGAAAGTAAACCAGCTACTTGACCACCATTGTAATCAATCGATTCTCGACCAGTTAATATCAAATCATATGATTGACCTTCTATGGCTTGTTTGATAGATTGCGCAACATGCATCCCATCTTTAGCGGCTGTGTCAATTCTTACCGCTTTGTGTGCCCCAATTGCTAAAGCTTTTCTAATTACAGGGTCAATGCTAGCTTCTCCTACAGAGATAACGGTAACCTCACCGCCATTTGCTTCGGTAATTTCCAAGGCTTTGGTTAGGGCTAGTTCGTCGTATGGGTTGATGATAAATTGAACACCATCTGTATTAAATTTGGTGTCATTATCGGTAAATGTAATTTTGGTTGTGGTGTCCGGTACGGCACTCAAACAAACTAATATATTCATGTAAAATAATTATTCCGTTACGTGAAAAAAGTGGAGCAAAATTAAGGAAATTTGCCATTTATAATTGGGAATGAATAGAATAAAACAGTTAGAAGATTTTTTAAAAAATGAGCCGAACGATAGCTTCCTCAATTATGCATTAGCGATTGAGTATGTTGGCCAGGAAGATTACACAAAAGCAAAGGATTTGTTAACTGAATTAATGACCAGAGATCCCGATTATACGGCTACCTATTATCATTTGGGTAAGTTGTATCAACGAGAGAACGATAGGGTAAAAGCGGAAGAGATTTATACAGAAGGCATACGGCTTACCCGGCAGAAGAGAGAGCAGCATAAATTGGCCGAATTGCAAACAGCACTAAATAATATGTTATTTGACGATGATGAATAAAAACTTTGTGTGTTTAAATCCTGATTTCAAAAAGGATATTGAAGAAAAACTTCAGCGGCAGTTTTTTATGAAGCATATGGGCTTTAACCTTGATTCGATAGAATTAGGAAAAGTGACTGGAAGTTTGACAGTAGAAGAGGCCCATTTGCAACAAAATTACTTTGTTCACGGCGGAGTTATGGCCACAGCCTCAGACATCGTTATGGGCTTTGCAGCATACTCATTAGTTCCCAAACATTTTGGGGTTGTCACAACGGATTTAAACATTTCGTTTCTAAATCCAGGAATAGGAGATAGGCTTGTAGCTGAAGGTACGGTAACAAAAGTAGGGTCACAATTAATCTTTTGTGAAGCAAATATTTATGTGATACATAAAGGTGAAAAGGTGCACACGAATAGAGCTACGTCTACCATGTTTAAAGTAGATTTAAAGGCTATGAAAAAGGTAAATGGCTAGTAATCAGTACGGTTTTATCTTTAAACACTAAAACTCCATCTCTGTCGTTGGTCTATTTGGCTGGTCCTTGTACTAATTTCGCTTACCCTATTAGGCCAATTGATTGAAAGAAAGCTTTAAACAGTATTACTTCTTGTATTTCGACGACCTCTGTCGGTTTGCAAATTTTTATACTTCGGATATGCACGTCGCCGAAGATGCTGTTCAGCAAGTGTTTCTTGGTTTGTGGGAGGCCAAAACAGATTTTAAGCGCATAACCAACCCTAAATCCTACTTACTTCGCTCGGTAAAAAATCAAGTCCTAAATGATCAAAGAAAGTCTGACATGCTTAAGCGTTTAGAGCACGAAGATGTTGATTCAGGATTCGATATCGATGATCAACTCGTTGGGAAAGAGTTACAAGAACGCATAGAAATACTTATTAAAGCACTTCCACCTAAGCGGCAATATATATTTAGGTTGAGTAGACAGGAAGATAAGACGCATAAAGAAATTGCCGCCCTCATGGAAATTGCTCCCAAAACGGTAGAAAATCAAATAGGCAAGGCGATAAAATTCCTTCGAGAAAATATTTATAAAGCTGATAATTAGCATTTTATACTTTTTGTTCAAAATTGAGTGGGGGATTAGGCTAAAAAATGTGTCTTATATACATAGTCCGGAATTATGAATTATTTACAAGGGAATACCTTGTTGAGGTATTTACTCAATCAGTGTAGCGCTGAGGAAACTCAAGAGCTCACAAATTGGCTTGATGAAAGTCAACAAAACAGAAACACATTGAACTATCTGCGCATGCGCGTTAATTTAATGTCAGCTTAAATTATGAAGCACGAACAATTGATTTATGGTTATTTGATGCAGAGCTTGACTTCTGAAGAGGAGGAAACGTTTGTTGCATTAATGGCTGATGACAAATCTTTTGCTCAGGCATATGAACACGCCCAACAAGTTTGGGACGCTTCTAGCCAAGCTACATTTCCTTCTGGTGTGTCGTTTGATGCAGCTAAAGGTTGGGATGCAATTGCACAAACCAACCAACCGGTTGCTATACAGCCACTGAAAAGAAATTATTTTAAGTCGTTTTACAGGGTTGCTGCTGTTGTGCTACTCGTTTTGTCGGCTACTTTTATTGTTAAAACTATTTCACAAGATGACTTCGTATCCGGTGAAATAGTTGAGACATTTGATAATTCAAAAATCTATGGATTGACCGATGGGTCTCATGTATACATAGATAATCAATCGAAACTAAATATAGATAAACAGTTTAATCGCTCAAGTCGTAAAGTGCGGTTAAATGGAAAAGCCTTTTTTGTCGTAAAACCGGATAAAGACAGGGTTTTTGAGGTGGTTACTAACCACCTCACAGCCACTGTTAAAGGAACTACTTTTCTTATTAGAACAGATGACCACTCTTCCTCAGTCGGTGTAAACACCGGTATAGTTGAAGTGCATGTTGGCAATCAGACTGTAACATTAACCGCGGGAGATCAAATAGATTTCACCGCTGAAAATGGTGGGGTGGTCACACGTTCTTTATTTGACGCTGAAAGCTTAAAATCATTCAAAGAAAAAGTGTTGGATTATTATGACACTCCTTTGAAAGTGATTCTTGAGGATCTAAAAGAGAGTACAGGCTTAGTTGTTAATGCACCAAAATCGATTGAAAATCAAAGATTTACAATGGAATTGTCTAGCGCATCCTCAAAAGAAATTATCCAGACTATTGAGTTAGTCACCAATCGAAAGGCCATTAAGAAAGGCCAATCCTACACGTTATTTTAGTAGATTTACCGGGTGCGTAAGATCGTCCGGTTATCATTACTTTTTGTTGTTCTACTGACACACTTGCCAAGTGTGTCGTATGCGCAATGTTCTTTTCTAGACCAGCCGGTTGATTATAAAGCAAAACAGGTTACGGCTGAGCATTGTATCAAGTCATTATCTGAAAAATACGTTTTCACTGTTAGTTATGCTTCTTCTGTATTTGGTAACACGCTGTATAACGTCAATGTCAACCAGCAAAAGTTAAGTGTTCTACTACAAACCATTACTGAAAAGCAAAATGTTGAATTTATATGCGTAGGGTCTAATAGTTTGGTTTTCAGACGTATGCCTGAACAAAAGGCATTTATTTGGTCAGGGTTTGTTTTAGATTCGTCAAGTAGGCAGCCAATTGTTGGAGCACTAATTGTGCAAAATAATGATTGGGTAGAAACAGATGAAGATGGTTTCTTTAGAATGGAAATATCCAAATTGCCCGCACAAATATCTATGCATTACCCAGGTTTTAGAAGCGGGCTAGTGGTGCTAGAAAATATTACTTCTGGGCCAAGATCTTATTTATTGACTCCTGATAATAGGTTAAGCCCTTCTGTTATTAATGTATACGACTCGCTGTTGATGGTGAGCAAAACTGGTGGTGTAAATATCAATATTGCTGAGTTAAATAAAATACCATCGATTGCAGGCTCACCAGGTGTGTTGAATAGCCTCCGATTTTTGCCCTCCATTCAAAGTACTGTAGAAGTTAATGGTGGCATGGTTGTTCAGGGTGGAGGTAAGGATCAAAACCTCGTATTATTTGATGGCATGGAGTTATACAATCCTATGCATCTTTTTGGGTTGTTCTCTGTTTTTGATGAAAATTCGCTTCAAAGCATTTCATTTTACAAAAATTCTATCCCGCCGCAATATAGTGGACGGCTATCTTCCGTGTTGGACGTAAAAAGTAAGGTTGGCGATTTTAAGAAGTGGAATTCAAAACTGAATGTAAACCCAGTTCTTTTGGAAGGAATGGTGGATGGCCCTATAAATAAAGGGAAAACGTCATTTCTGTTGTCAGGAAGAAGGTCTTTTACAGATTTCTTCCCACTCTTTTATGAGCAAATTCAAACACAAAATGAGCTGTCACGATTTAAGTACTATTTCTATGACGTTACTGGTACTTTAAACCACAAATTCTCAGAAAAATCGCACGCCTACCTAACTGGTTATTTAGGTGGTGATAAGGGATACATAAGAGGTAGTTCTAAAGAATTTGGAGCAGATAATGTGCAAGAAGAGCAAAACGACGTATTTGTACAGTCAAACCTGTTGCTAACTGGTGGCTATAAAACATGGATCAATAATACGTTGAGTCTGCATGTAAAAACAGGATTCACCCAATATGGATTCACCCACGAAAACGAATACAATTTGTCTATTCAAGACCAAGAGGAAAGTTATGTGAGAAATACTAGGCTGGCCTATGAAAGTAAAATATCGGACCTAAAAACGGGCATATACGTGCGTACCTTACCCAAGCACCATCACGCCTTTGTATTTGGTATGGAGAACGTTTGGCATAATTTTTCGCCATCTAACTCGCAATACTTTTTACAGGAAAACGATTTAATATATTACGATACCGTGTTTAAAGTTAGAGATGCACGAATATTAGAACAGCGCTATTTTTTAAGTGATGTATACGCCAAAAAAGGTACTAAAATTATGGCTGGATTACATTTTGTGAACTTCAACAATCAAGTGGAGTATCGGTCATTGCAGCCGCGTATAAACGTTTCAACCGACATAAAAGCCAAAAATAGAATTGAAGCAGGATTTGCCAGAACAAGTCAGTTTATGCTTTTTGTGCCTAATAATTTGTTGGGTATACCCATCGACATTTGGATACCCGCAGATGAAAATATTAAGCCAATGCACTGTACCCACTATCTAGCGGGTTATACCAGAAAGATAAGCCCTCATCTCGCCCTAAAAGTCAACGGTTATTACAAGTTATTCGAAAACATAATCGAATACAAAAACGGCGTTGCAGACTTTATTGCAGAATGGGATCAAGCACTATTGGCAGGTAAAGGGCGTTCGAAAGGCATAGAAACGATGTTAAAAAAGGAGAAGGGAAAACTTAATGGTTGGCTTGCCTATACACTTTCTAAGAGTGAAAGATCAATCCAAAGCATCGACAATGGTGCCTGGTTTCCTTTCCAGTTTGATCGAACACACGATATGAAAGCCGTATTGCACTATCAAGCAAATGCCAATTTGTCTTTTGGTGGAACCTGGTCGTATGCCTCAGGAAACTACCTTACTGCACCAGAGGTGCATTATTTGGTAACCGTCGAAAACCAACAATACTTAATTGAGCAGTATGGCGGAAAGAACAACCTTAAATTGCCTGCGTACCATCGGTTGGATATTGGGATTCATCACAAAAAGGACATAGGGGATGCCCGCCAAACATGGAGTTTTACGATTTACAATGTGTACAACAGACAAAACGTTTTCTATGTCAATTCTAGCTTAAACGCTTCTGGAGGGTTGAGTTTTCAACCCGTATCAATTTTGCCTGTTCTTCCTTCAGTAAACTATGCGATTGAATTTTAGTCATATCCGGTATATAGCGATTGCGTTGACAATGATCAGCTGCAACGACGACTTGACGTTTAATCAAACGGACAAAGACAATCAGATTGTTGTGCATGCTATGGCAGAGGTAGGTAAAAACCTCCGTGTTAATTTCAAACAAAGCGAACGCATCACAGAAGATACCTTAAACAACCCAATTGGTGGCGTAGCTGTTGAGTTGTACGTGAATGAGGCGCCAACCGAGTCGACTTATTCCGACGGATTGGGGAATGCCATTTTTAATTATAATGTACAATCAGGAGATTCGTTGAGATTGAAAATGAACAAACCTTCATTTAGTCCTGTGACAACACAAACCATTGTACCTAATTCGATTGGAATATTGCAGTTTGATACCACCAACAAGCGTGCATCAGTGCAGGGTTTACGCGTTTCTTTTTACGACCAACCTCAAGAAGAAAATTATTACCAAATCAGCCTAAAGGGGGCACGGTGGTACTATCAGCTAGATCCTAATACAGGCTTGCGAACAGATAGCATCCTAAGTTTTGAAGATATACAGATGACGAGTGTTAATCGCTTGTTTTTTTCAGACAATAACATTGTTAACAATCGACAGAACTTTGAGTTGCTTAACGACATGATATTTAATGGAAAAAACTTTGTGTTAGACATCGACGTGAGCAGGTTTCAGTTGGCGGAACAGTACGATCGGAGTGCGGTGAAAAGCCTACATATGGAACTTAAGAATATAGGGCAAGACTATTATAATTTCCTGGCAACGTTAAGCTTGAATCGTCCTGTATACGGAGGCCCATTTAGCATTTCCTCGCAGGTACCAACCAATATATCGGGTGGATATGGCATATTTGCAGCATATAGCACTGACGTAGCAACGATAACGATTGAATAAATGGAGATAAGGAGAGAGAGCCTGGTTCGTGTAACCAGCGAAGCAGATTTGACTGAAAGGGAATCAAACTTGATTGAGCAAGCTAGAATCGCGGCTGACAATGCTTACGCCCCATATTCAGAATTTCACGTAGGCACTGCGCTTAAATTGTCAGATGGCGAAATAGTATTGGGAAACAACCAAGAAAATGCCGCATATCCGAGCGGGCTGTGTGCTGAACGCGTTGCGATTTTTGCGGCTAAAGCCAATCACCCCAATAAAAGTATCGACGAGGTAATGATTGTGGTCAAAACAGATAAAGCGCTCAAGCAGGGTTTCACACCTCCTTGCGGCTCATGTTTACAAGTATTGTGGGATGTGCAAAACAGACAGAATTCTCCAATTAAAATACATGTTCAGTCGCCAGACAAGACGCTGTATTCGGTAGATAATGTTAATCAGTTTTTGCCTTTCGGGTTCGAACTGTAATACCTTACATTTTATCAGGCATTGCCATTCCTAGCAGGTTACCACAGGTTTGCAACATGGTAACGGTTACTTGGGTCAGTGCTAATCTAAGACCAATAATATCTTCGTTTTCTGCTTTCAGTATAGGACATTGATTGTAAAAACTATTGTAGTTTTTAGCCGTATCGTACAGGTGTTGTGCAATTAACGCCGGACTCATCTGTTGAGCTGCCTCTTTAAGTACATCGTCAAACTGGAAGAAATGCGCAATAAGGTTTTGCTCATACCCATTGAGTTCAACATGTTCTGCTACCGAAGGGGTTATTGCCGAAGACCTTAAAATAGATTGACCACGGGCGTGCGTGTATTGTATAAACGTCCCGGTATTTCCCTGAAAATCAATTGAATCTGCGGGGTTGAACAATATTCTTTTGGTTGGATCCACCTTGAGTAAGAAGTATTTCAATGCACCTAAACCTAGCGTTTCGAAAAGTTCTTGCATGGATTCTTTGGCTAAACCATCCGTTTTACCTTGCTCTTCGGTTCTTTCTTTGGCTGTAGCATGCATTTCGTCCATCAAATCGTCAGCATCAACTACTTTGCCTTCTCGGGTTTTAAGTTTTCCCGATGGTAACTCAACCATGCCATAACTCATATGTTGGACACCTTCAGCGTAAGGCTGTCCTAATTTTTTCAAGATCAGTTTTAATACCTTAAAGTGATACTCTTGCTCGTTGCCAACCACGTATATCGAGCGATCCATGGCATAGTCCTTATACTTTAAATCAGCGGTACCTATGTCTTGGGTCATGTATACACTTGTTCCATCTGCTCTTAGTAGTAGTTTTTGATCGAGACCATAATCCGTCAAATCGACCCAAATACTACCATCTTCCTTCTTAAAGAAGATACCTTTTTCAAGCCCATCCTGTACCATTTTTTTACCAAGCAGGTAGGTGTTAGATTCTTTGTAATACGTATCAAAGTCTACACCCATTCTGGTGTAAGAGGTTTCGAATCCCTCATACACCCAACCGTTTAATTTATTCCATAAAGCTAATGTTTCGTCATCGCCTTGTTCCCATTTGGTGAGCATGTCTCTTGCGTCAGCCATGAGTTTAGATTGCAGTTTTGCTTCTTCTTCGGTTTTGCCAGAGTCTATTAAATCTGACTGTTCTTGACGATACGCTTTATCAAACTCAACATAGTACTTCCCAACTAGATGGTCTCCCTTTGTGCCATTCGTTTCTGGCGTTTCTTCGTTGGCAAACAAGTTGTAAGCCAGCATACTCTTGCATATGTGAATGCCTCTGTCATTAATTAGGTTGGCTTTGATAACGTCATGGCCGTAGTAACTAAGGATTTGACTTATTGAGAATCCAAGTAAATTGTTTCTTACATGACCTAGGTGTAATGGTTTGTTTGTATTGGGTGAAGAGTATTCAACCATAATTTTCTCAGGCGTAGCGGTTGGTTTCCCTAAACGTTCAGATCTCAACAAACCTGACATATAAGCTATCCAATACTGGTCTGTGATTTCAAAATTTAGAAAACCTTTAACCACATTCGTTGCTTTAACCTCATCCATCGACGACAATACATGCTCGCCAATAGCTTCAGCCGTTGCTTCAGGTTTTGATTTCGTTACACGCAAATATGGGAATACAACAAACGTAAAACTACCTTCAAAGGAAGGGTTAGTTTTCTCTATTTTAACAGACTCAAAAGGGAGTTCATGATCATATAGTTCGGCAAAAGCTTTACTAATGGCATGTTTGAACGATAATATTAAATCCTTACTCATTTGTGTGACCGCTTTTAACGGGCTATCAGTTTAATTTTTGATATACAACTGGTGCAAATTTATCGAACCATAAGATAAACAAGCCCACTTTTCTCAACAGAACCAATTCTTTGTTTGGTTACAACTATATAGTTTGCTTAATTGAACGATATCAGGCACTATGATGGTTCGTTGCCAGGAAGCCACTTAATAGAGCATCCTACAGGTTGAATCTCTGGGAAATCGACTTCCAAACCATCAAGAGACATCTCTATGGCATCCTCTAAGTATACACGTGTAACGGCTTTCGCGTTTTCCCACGAATCGTCTATGGCTCCGCGATATACCAATTCGCGTTTCGAATTAAATAAAAATGCTTCAGGTGTTCTGGTCGCTTTAAGCTTCTTTGCAATTACTTGAGACTCGTCACGCAGGTAAACAAATTCGTACTTGGATGATTTCATAAACTTTCTCATGTTGTCGAAAGAATCATCAGGATAGCGATTGGAGTCGTTAGGATTAATACATACGACAGCCAAATTATCTTCTTCGTAGCGCGTCGATAATTTATTGATACGACTCCAGTAAGCATTGGCGTAAGGGCAATGATTGCACGTTATGATGATCAATAGCGCCGACCGGTCAGCAAAATCAAAGTTGTTGTACACCTCACCATTGGTTCCTGGAAGTTCAAATTTGAATAGTTTTTTACCTATTTGCATGGTGCGAATTTATTACGCAAATGGCGTATCACCGAATAAAATATGAATGGATAACAAGATGCTGTTTCAATGCTTTTAACCCAAATCTATGTAAGCTTATCGGCTATACATAAATATCAAAGTAACTTTTGTCTAATTTTCGCGTTCTACACCTGAATAAATGTCTATGAGATCCATTTTTGCCACCTTTTTTCTTGCTTTTATTGCATTGTCAAGTAGTGGGTATCAAGTTACAGGTAAAGTAACATTTAGCGGAGAACCACTTGGGCACGCAAGCATCAGGGTGTCTGGCTCTACGTATGGTGTGATTTCTAATGGCAAAGGCGATTATTACATGGAGTTGGGTTCAGGAACCTATGTTTTAATATGCGAGTTCGTTGGCATGAAGGCCATGAAAAAGGAGATTGTGGTCAAACGAAATTTGACCGTTGATTTTGAATTATCCGAAAACGAGGAGATTCTAAATACTTTGGTCATTAAGTCTGGCGATGAAGACCCAGCATATCCGATCATTCGAAAAGCCATAAAGCGAAAAAAAACACTGAATCAGAATTTGGAGTCGTATAGGTGCAATGTTTATATAAAGGCATCCATTGAGAAAGAAAATCTTAAAAAACCCGATACGGTTAACTCCAAAATAGTGACCAAAAAGAGAGTAAACTTTATAGAGTCGTATTCGGATGTATACTATAAAAATGGACGTTTTAAAGAGGTTAAAAAAGCGTACAAAGACTTATCGGAGAAACAAAACTCGGGCTCTACAGTGTCAGTAAGTTTTAACGAATCTGACCCAACTCAACTAGGGACAGTGATTACACCTGAATTATTTTTTACGAAAATTACGGATGGCAATTTTGACTTCTTGAAAAATAGGTTGGACCTTTCTACGCTTGGCGAAATGCCCTATACATCACCTATTAGCAATGCCGCTTTGTTGTCTTACACTTACAAACTCGAAGAAAGTTTTTATGAGGGAGATGAATACATTGCCAAAATTAAAGTGACCCCTAAATATAGCCTTAGTGCACTGTTCTCGGGGGTTATTTATATCTCTAAAAAAACGTATACCATAAAATCGGTCAACCTAGACATCAATTCAGCTTCTTTGTCGTTTTTCGATCGTTTTACGGTGATACAAGACTACGATCTAGTTGGCGATACCACATTAGTGCCGATAAGACAAGAGTTCTATTATGGAACTAAGAACGGGAAGCATAAGAATACGTATGGTCATACACTGGCCAATTATGAAAATTATGTAACAAACCCAACCATTAGTAATCGATTTATGAATAGGGGGCAAGTTGTTTATGAAGACAGTAGTTATGATGCCTCGTTAGACTTTTGGAGCTCAATTCGACCGACCGGGTTGAAAAAAATTGAGCAAGATTTTATCAAAACTCAAGACAGTATTGTAGCCCACCATAAAAGTGATGCTTATTTAGACGTACAAGACAGTATGTACAATACGCTTACCATCTCCGACTTTTTATTAAACGGCATTGTTCATAGAAACCGAGAAAAAGGAACTAGATGGTTTCTCTTGCCATTAATTGCACAGGTACAAATTAACAATATTGATGGGTATAGACACACCATAGGTGGCGCTTACACAAAGGTTTGGACAAAAGAAAAAGACATTCGTATAAATGGGGGAGTAGATTACGGTGTAACCAATAAAAATGTACGTGGCCATATTCAAGCAAGGTTTTTGTACGATCCTAAAAAGTTTAGTCGTGTGCGGGTGAAGTATACCAATAGGTACACCATGTTGAACACCCGTGCAAATATCTCAAGCACATTAAGCCCCTCTAATTTCGTTGAAAATATTGGATATGGTATCGGGCATGAACAAGAATGGTGGAATGGTTTTTTCTTAACGACATATCTAGATTACAACAAATACGCGCCTTTTAATGGTAAGAAACTAGACGAACTCTGGGATTTATTTCCAGACTTTAGTGAACCACAAGATTTCCCCCCTTTCGAAGAACTTGTATTAACCATGCGGGCTCGCTTTACCTTTAAGCAACAATATGAGATTCGTCCGTACAAAAAGGTAATAACAGGCTCCAAATATCCAGTGCTCGATTTGACGTATACCAAAGGAATTAAACCATTCCTGAAGAGTGATGTCAATTTTGACTATCTACAGTTAGGAACCAAGTATGTGTTCAAACTATTTAAGTTGGGTACTACGCGAATGGAGGCTCAAGCCGGTCGATTTGTCAATAGCAGGGAGGTGCGTTTGTCTGGATTGAAATATATCCGTGGTTCGGACAAATACTATTTTTCGAACCCATTGCAAACGGGTCAAGTGCTCGATGCGCGCGGGTATCAAACGGCTAAAGGGTATTTTCAGGCAGGACTGATGCACCATTTCAATGGCCAATTATTGCGCAAAGTACCTGTAATAAAAAACACTGGATTGCAGCTAGCAACAGGTGGATATTTGTTAGGCTTAGAAGGTGGGTATTTAACACTTGGGAACGAAGAGTCAAGAGGTAGTGTGGGGCATGCAGAATTACTAGTTGGTCTAGAACGCCCAGTCAGGATGTTTAAGCAAATGTTTCGATTTGGCGTATACTATGCAGCTGGACAGAACTCTAACACTGGCTTTAGTCAAGGTGTAAAGTTTGGTATTGACTTTTACAACACGGTTTCGAAGCTGTGGCAGTATTAGGTGAGGGTTGAAGGATTGAATGTCAGAAGGATTGAAGGGTTGAAGATTTAGGTTGTTTTGGCTTTCTGTATTTTAATATCTAAGCTACACCGTGTGAATACTACAAATCTTATTTCACCATTCTCAATCCATAAACCTTAATTTTGCCCACGATTTGAAACAGCTCAAAAGTATTTTAGCAATTGTTCGTGGATATCGTTCACGCCAATGGAGTTATGTAATATTTAACGCTTTAGCGTCCATATTCTCATTATTTTCGATTGCTGCAATTGTTCCATTTTTAGCCGTCGTTTTTGATCCTGCTACAGCCGATGCTATTCAGCCCGCAGGCTTTGCTTGGGAACCAGAGCAACTCAAGTCTTTTATCGACTACAAACTCAAGTTATTCATTCAAGAAAAGGGGAGTCAGCAAAGCTTGTATTATTTCAGTTTTGCGATAATCATCTTATTTCTACTGAAAAACGTTTTCAACTATTTGTCTTTTTACACGATTGCGTACACACGCAGTGGTGTTGTTAGAGATTTGCGAAAAAGAGTGTATCGTAAGCTTGTTGATTTACCCGTTTCATTTTATTCCAATGAGCGAAAAGGAGACATCATAAGTAGACTGACCAATGACGTAAAAGAGGTAGAGTGGGGGGTAGTCGGGGCTATCGAGATGCTTTTTAAGCATCCATTTTACATATTAATTTACCTAAGTAGTTTGGTGGTTATTAGCTGGCGGTTGACGCTTTTTTCAGTATTAATCTTGCCAGTCAGTGGGTATATCATTAGTCGTATTGCCAAACGATTAAAGAGTACAGCTCAAAAAGGACAAAAGAAATTAGGAGAGGTTATAAACGTTATTGAAGAGACTCTAGGTGGGTTAAAAGTGATAAAAGGATTTAACGCCGAACATCAGATTAAGGGATTCTTTGATAACAAAAATGAGCAACACTTTAAGTTGATGTTGAAGTTGCACAGAAAAGAGTTAGCAGCATCACCGGTGAGTGAGTTTTTAGGCTCAGTGGTGATATCAGCCATATTGATGTTTGGTGGAGCAATGGTGTTGAATCAAACGGATGCCATTGATGGTAAGTTCTTTATCCTGTATATAGTTGCTTTCTCACAACTCATAACACCTTCAAAGTCTTTAACCGAATCATATTTTAGGGTGCAAAAAGCTTCAGCAAGTTTTGAGCGCTTAACCGAAATACTTGATTCGGAGAACAAGATTGTTGATAGAGAGGATGCAAAGACAGTACCCCATTTTGAAGACCGAGTTAGTTATAAAGATATTCACTTTAGTTATGGCGACAATGAAGTTATATCAGGCATAAACTTTGACATGAAGAAGGGGCAAACCGTAGCACTAGTCGGTGCTAGTGGGGGCGGGAAATCCACATTGGCCGATTTGTTACCAAGGTTTTATGACGTGTCAAAAGGAGAAATTCTGGTTGATGGCCACGATGTTAAGTCCTTGAAGATTAGAAATTTAAGAGGTTTAATGGGTATTGTTACTCAAGAGCCCATATTGTTTAATGATTCTGTTCTCGAGAATATTCGGTTGGGTAATCAAGAGGCAAGTCTAGAATCTGTTCAACATGCTGCCGAAATAGCCAATGCACATACGTTCATTGAACAATTGGAAGACGGGTATAACACAAATATTGGAGACAGGGGGAGCAAGCTAAGTGGTGGTCAAAGACAAAGACTAGCTATAGCAAGAGCAGTGTTAAAAAACCCAGACATTTTAATTCTTGACGAAGCAACTTCTGCCTTAGATACTGAATCAGAAAAACTGGTTCAGGAAGCTATTGAAAACCTAATGAAAGGCAGAACGTCATTGGTAATTGCGCATCGATTATCTACCATAAAACACGCTGATCAAATCTTAGTCATTGAAAAAGGAAAAGTAATTGAAAAAGGTACGCATCAGTCTCTGATAAGCAACAATGGACAGTATAAGAAATTGGTAGACCTTCAAGGATTCGCGTAAGATGCTGTTTAAACGATTAACACAAGAAGAACTTGATGCCTTGGAAACAGAATTTGTAGATTTTCTGGTTTTAAACGGCATTGTAGCCGATGATTGGGAGAAGCTTAAGAAAGAAAATCCACAAGCAGCATCGGCAATGATTGACAGCTTTAGCGATGTTATTTACGCCAGTACTATGCGCAAAGTCAAATACCTAGAGCGCATCACAAAAAATGAAATTATGTGTTTTTATTGCCAGCCAGAACAGATTGTATTGGTAGGAATAGATGCGCAGGGTGCGGAGGTAGATTTTACTGCGATGAAGGAGGTATCCGAAATTGCCAAATTCAGTCAGGATGTTCAGATATATACAACTACCAAGTCATACGCTAAGGCAAGAGAACAAGAAATTTTTGATTTAATACAAAATGGAGCATCTATAAGTGACAATGCTTTATTCAATGCACTTTGTTTAGGTTTATAACATATATAAAGGGCAATTGAAACATTCGAACTTTTCTGGTGTTACAAAAGGAATGAAATATTACTTCCTCATAATCATAGGCCTGTTGTTGCTAGGAAGTTCATGTTCAAACGTAGGCGATACAGCCCCATCTTTCAAATTAAAGACAGCCGATGGGTATCTGCTTAACTCCAATAATCTCAAGGATAAAATAGTAGTAGTAAATGTATGGGCAACATGGTGCCCAACCTGTATTCAAGAAATCCCTGCGTTAAATAGGTTACAAGCTAAATACGCCGAAGACACATCAATTGTATTTATAGGATTTTGCGAGGAAGGAGCAAATGATATGAACCAGGTCTTAAAACGTTTTCCGTTTAATTATCATCAAGTGGCTAATGCTGGCAAGTACAGTGATCAACTGCAAACCAGAGTGGTGAAAACATTTCCTCAAAATTTGATAATAAATAACAAATTTGAAATTGTTTTTGAGGTCTCTGATGGGTCGTTTAATATCTTTCGATCTTTGGATGAAAAAATTACCGAATTGATTAATAATAGAGAATAGAATATTTCCTCATGACGTGTCACGAAGAATCTTATAATCAAGCTGAACTGAAGCTTAGTATTTTTGACTCAGTGAATTTGTTGAACCAAGAACATTGGAATGCGATTGTGCCACCCAATGAGGTTTATTTGACGCTTCCATATTTAAAGGCACTTGAATCGACACTAGCCGACCGTATTGACTTTAGGTATATATTATTCTACAGTGAAACGTTTCAGCCTTTAGGGGTGGCTATAGTTCAGCTACTTCGTTTTACAAATGATGACTTGAATACCGATGATCTTCATGATCGATTTGGTCATTACGTTTCAGAAAAATTCATTCATAATCTAGATGCTCGCGTATTGCTCTGTGGCAATGCATTTTCGACGGGTGAAAATGGCTTTATATTTTGCGATACTGTATCAAACGATATGGCCAAGCGTAATTTAAGCCGAGCCTTAAACCGAATCAAACGCGACGAGAAAAAAGCCAATAATGGCGTTTCTATTATCCTATTGAAGGATTTCTGGCCAAAGAGCTTTAATGGGATGGAAGTGTTAGAGCATGATGGCTTCAGTCATTTTGAGATTGATGTAAACATGGTGGTTAAAATGAAACCCAATTGGCAATCGTTCGATGACTATTTGTGTGACTTGGTAACGAAGTTTCGAACCAAGGTGAAAGGCATCTATAAAAAGTCTAGTGCTTTGAGAATGAAACCCTTAACGCCAGAAGAAATTGCCCAATACCAAGATAGAATAGACCAGTTGTACGGTGATGTATTAGAGCGTGCTGACTACCGGTTTGGCAATTTGAAAGCAGACACTTTCCGAATGTTTGCCGAGTCTATGCCAAAAGACTTTCGTTTGGCAGGCTACTTCCTCCAAGACGAATTGGTAGGATTTAGTACCTGTTTTAAAGGAAATGAAGTGGTTGATGCCAATTTTGTTGGGATTGATTACAGATACAACCACGAATACGCCATCTACCAAAGAATGTTATGCGACTTCATTCAATACACGATTGACTGTGGGTTGCAAGAGTTAAGACTTGGAAGAACTGCAGAGGAGATCAAAAGTACACTTGGCGCAGAGCCTATACATATGAAGCTGTACGTAAAGCATAAAAACCATATTACCAACAAGTTGGTAAAGCCTATTGTAGGATTGATAAAGCCAAGTAAATTCGGAACTCGAAAACCGTTTAAAGCGGTTTTATATCAACAGTAATGGATTCATTAACGCAAATCGTACTCGGTGCCGCAGTTGGAGAGGCTACACTGGGCAAGAAAGTTGGGAACAAAGCAATGCTTTGGGGCGCCATTGCGGGCACAATCCCTGATTTAGATGTGATTGGGCGATCGTTTTTAGATGATATCACAGCACTTGAGTGGCATAGAGGGATCTCGCATAGTCTGTTCTTTAGCATTGTGGCTTCTATAGCTTTAGGATGGCTGTTACATCGGTTTCATAGATCTAGAAAAAATGAAGCCACGGCAAAACAATGGACTTGGATGTTTTTTATGGCGCTGGTCACGCATCCATTGCTTGATTGCCATACCACATGGGGCACCCAATTCTTTTGGCCATTAGACTTAAGAATTGCATACAATAACATTAATGTGGTGGACCCGATTTACACTATCCCATTTTTAGTTTTGGTTATTGCGGCGTTGGTAACACGTCGAGGGACAAAAAGGCGGGCAAAGCTGAACAACTTAGGCATTATTTTGAGTAGTGCGTATATGCTTCTAACGATTGGGCTGAAAGGGTTGACGTTTCATACGTTTAAGAATAGTTTGACGGACCAAAACATTGACTATACATCCATATCAAATCGGCCTACGATGTTTAACAGTATGCTGTGGACAGCCAATGTCGAAACGAAAGATTCTTTCTTGATTGGATACTATTCATTCTTTGATAAGGATAAACATATCTCTTTTATAGGTCATCAGAAAGATCAGTATAAAATCGACTCTATTCGGGACGAACCCCAAATTAAACGTTTACTTAAAATAACGAAGGGGTGGTACGTTATACGAGAAAAGGAAGATACGTTGATGTTGTGTGATCTTCGATTTGGCGAATTTGAAGAAGGTAGCGATGAGTTTGTATTTACACACAAGCTGGTACATAGGAGCGGGGAGTGGATTGTTGAGCAGGTAGATCCTAAATTTTCCTTTGCTGATATACCTGAATTTATGGCGGTACTATCTGAACGAATCAGGGGAGATAAAGAGGCATTAAAAAAGCCCCTCATAGAATGAGAGGCTATTGGTAAATTTGAGTTAATCGATTTACGAAAACTGACAAATAACGCCACCCATTAGGGTAAGCGTTACTATCCAATATCCACCGTTAACTAAAGCATATTTAAGCCCTTTTCTTTCAAATAGAGCATTTGTTATAATACCGGCATAGCAAAGAAAAGTCCGCCGAAAAATCCATGTATGGAGCCATGTCTAAAATCTCTCCAGTTTCTCATCCAACCTTCATGATTTGCATTGAGATACTCAATCGTTTGGTTATAGGATTCTTCTTGTCCAAAGAAAAGAGAAAACAAATGATTTTGGTGAATCACCATACCGTTCACGGCATAGGAAAGCATAAATGCCAAGACAAAACCTAGCCCGAAAATAACAACCATGTTTCCACCTTTTACTTTTTCGTCGGTCATTCCAGATGCCTCCATCCAAGCTTTGCCAAACACTTTTGGGTTATACCAAATAAACCCAATAATCATTGGCACTAAAGCAGCTAACACCAGAATGGGGAAATTTAAAATCATACTATTACTCTTTTAATCAAGTCAAATATAGCGGATTTGACAAACTAATAAATTCAATGCTACAGGTAATACGCGTGGTAAAAGAGTCTTAGACTGAATGCAATGAGCAAGATGCCAATACCCTTATACAGTTTAATTAAGAAGTGAGGTTCAATAACCCTACGCAAATATTTAGAACCAAAAACTTTCAGCGTGTCTGTAGTGATGATGCCCAATAGAGCAGCGCAAAGGAACATAACTACCTTATATTCAGTGTCATAACTTAGTTTTGCTTTTCCAATCATGGCAATCCAAACCATAAAAACAAATGGGTTTACGAAATTGATTAGAAATGCTTTAGTGAAAAATGTCACATAATCTCTTTTCTTTTTTACCCTCACTGTTGTTCCTGGGAGTTTAGGTTTAAAAATGTACCCTAAACCAAATACCACCAAGATAGCGCCTCCAACTACGGCTAACCAAAACTCGTTTTGCTTGGTGCCATTTTCAAATAGCTTAGAGGCCCAGAAGTAGCACAAAATGATCACTGCTGCGTCACTCATCACAATCCCAATGGCGGCAGATATGCCACTTCTGGTACCGTGTTCAAGACTAATTTGCAACAGGTAAAAAAATACAGGGCCGATGAAAAACATCATGGCTAAACCAAAAAGCAAACCTTGCACTACGGACATGGTGCGAAAATATGTAAAGATACGGTGAAGCGCATGCGTCTAATCATAAGATTAATTAAGTGTTATTGCGCTGCCAATTGTGCGAAAATCTTACTCATTGTGAATAGGTTGTTATCATAGTTGATAAGACTCAGGTTATGCTGATGGAACAGTTACTGCAGCTCAGTTTATTCGGCCATATGATGTAGGTGTATATGATGCTGGGAATGTATATGTAGCAGATGATCACTCCAACAGAATCCGTAAAATCTCTTCATCTGGGGTAGTCTGGGGTAGTTACCAAACTTGCAGGTTGTGATTCGTTGGTTTCACCAAGTGGAAATTATACTTGGATAAGGTCAGGCACGTATATCGATACTATAACAAATGGCGGAGGCTGCGATAGCATTATCACTATCAACTTAACAATTAAAGCTACGCCAACACCATTGAAGGGCAAGCCTTACAACTTGATTTATCGAGTCAAACAATGGGAATCTACTTTATCATAATCGATTCTGGTGAATCGTTTAAATTCATCAAAGAGTAGTGAGAAAACGTTTAAATGCTTGAAAAGTAATTGCTTTCAGGTATATATTAAAAAGCGATCAGTCTACTGACTGGTGGCTTTTTTGTAAGTAGAAACCACTTTACATATATGTTTAGAGTCTTATATTTGAGTGTTCAGTAATAGTATGAGAGAAATCCTAAAGTCGTTAACCTCCGTTGATAAGAAAGGAATTGGAATCATTTGGTTATTAGCCGTGATAGTTTTTGGCAATGGTATTCAAGGGGAGTACTTAATGACATGGGATGATAATCAACAAATAGTTGAAAATGAAGATGTTAAGACCTTGACGTTTTCTTCAATTAAAAACTACTTCACAAAATACTACGTTGGTTCGTACCAACCTTTAGCCTCTTTTTCGTTCGGTATTGAATATGCCATTTTCGGTAAAAACGCTAAAGTTCATCACGTTACAAATTTGATTCTACACCTATTAAATATTGTCTTGGTGTATTGCTTAGTGCTTGCATTATTTCAAGAAAAGTACATACCATTAATTGTGACGGCATTTTTTGCCATCAATCCCTTTCAGACTGAAGTTTTAGGGTGGATATCTACCAGGAGTACACTTCTTTACGCTTTTTTCATTTTGTGGGCATCAAACATTTTTGTTTTTCATATAAAGAAAGACGAAGGTAAAATAACAGCAGCTACATTGTTCAAAGTATTGTTCTTATACGTCCTTGCTACACTCACAAAATCCGCATCCATTGTTTTTCCATTCACATTAATGCTGCTCTGCGTGTTCGTAGTTAGAAAATGGAATCGTAAACTGATACTTCAAATACTGCCCTTTTTTGGGGTATCAATTGCCGCTGGACTGATAAGTATATCTTCTCGTCAATCGGGTGGAGATACGTTTAGTAAGTTCTATTCCTTTTATTCAATTAAAGAGCATATAATCATACGGCTTAAGACCTTATATTTTTATTTGATTGAGCCATTTTATCAAACCAAGCTTCACATATATCGCGCCTTTATAACCAGTCCAGATCAAATAACAGGTGAGCTATTGCCAGACAGTTATGTATGGCAAGGATTAATCGCATTGGTCGTATTACTATTGTTGGTCGTTTTAGCCTTTCGATATCGTAGAAAGGATGTTGGGAGACTCTTAATTTTTAGCTTGGTTTGGTTTTTTGTAAATATTGGGCTGCACTTTAATTTTTTCGCAGTGAGCATCAATATGTTAGCAGAACGTTATATGTATTTGCCAATTATCGCACTTGCGCTTTTATTGGTTGCGTTGATAAAAATGATGGTGATTTCGTATCCCAACATAAAGGTAAAGACTGCATACATGTTGGTCTTTGTGCCGCTGTTTGTTTTTTATGGAATCACTTCTTATAAACAAGTTGGAACTTGGAAAAATGAAATGAGTTTGTATAAACACGATATCAAATACACTCAATATCATTATAGCTTTCTGCAATTAGGCCGGATGTATCACAAAAGAAAACATTTGCAAAAATCTTTGGAAACGTTCAATGCACATGTAAAAATGAATCCAAACGAAACTAAAATCTATCTTTATCGTGCTTTATTGATTGCTGACATGGGAGATGTTGCCTACGCCGAAAAAGACCTGTACAGGATACTCGATTTAAGGAAAAAAACCTCAGGGGGCACGGATAAAAAAAAATTATTTGGTCAAGCGTTTTATCACCTCGGATTGATCTGGCAAAAAAGCGACAAGGCCAAGTCATTGAATTATTTAGATAGTGCCATTCAATATCAAAACGCTGATGCGGTTGTGCTCAAACAACAACTGAATCAGTTTAAAAGTAATGGGCTACCAACAACCTCTAAATCAGGATACGATTACAAATCAAAGCTTTCAGAGAAAGACATGGACGAGGGGGGGAGTGTCTATGAAATTGTTCCAAAAGCAATTCAAGTAGGGGAATACGATAAAGCACTGTTTTATATAGATATGATGCAATATGTCGCACCTGATTCAGTAATGACCTACATATACAAAGCAGTAGCATTAATTGGCGTTAAACAATACGCTGAAGCGCAAAGTGTTTTGGAAGATGCGATAGTTGGTAAAAACTTATCATCACCGCGTTTACAAGAATTGCTAAGTGTTGCTAAAAATGGAATCGAGTAAGGTTATTAACGATTAAGTGGACAATTGTTCTTTATCAACAATCTAAAGGTTCAATTCATTAAACTGTTACGCAATCGTATTTTTGTGTTATGGATCAATCCACTCAAGTTGTCTGTCCGAAATGCGGTGAAAACATTGATGTTAACACCTTAGTTGCGCATCAAGTTGAAGAAAGTCTAAAATCCAAGTACGAAGCAGAAAAGAAGAGAAATCAACAAGTCCTGCAAGAGCAACAAAAAGCACTTCAACTTAAAGAACAGGCGTTTGAAGAAACACGTCGTAAAGAAAATGAGTTGTTTCGTGAGCGCTTAGAGGCGAAACTTAAGGAAGAAGCCAAAAAGCAGGAAATAAAAATTCAGACCAAAATTGACGAAGAGCAGTCAGAACGTATTGCCTTGATTGAAAAAGAGCTTGCTCAAAAGTCAGAACAGATTAAGGAGCTCAATAGAACTAAAGCGGAAATCGAACAGCTTAAGAGAGAAAAAGCGGAAGTAAAAGACAAACTAGAGGTTGAGTTACAGCAAAAACTAAATGCGCAATTAGGAGAGGAGCGTATAAAAATTCAGAAACTAGAGCAGGAGAAAAACGAGTTAAAACTTCGAGAGTTAGCCAAGCAGTTAGAGGACCAAAAAAAGCTGACAGACGACATGAAGAGAAAGCAGGAGCAAGGGTCCATGCAACTTCAAGGAGAAATACAAGAGTTGGCTATTGAAGAGTGGTTAATGGCAGAATTCCCGCTAGACACGGTGGATGAGATTAAGAAAGGCGCAAGGGGTGGAGATTGCATGCAAATTGTAAATACACGGTTACGCCAGAATTGTGGTAAAATTTACTACGAAAGCAAGCGTACGAAAGACTTTCAAAACGCATGGATAGAGAAGTTTAAAGACGATATTAGAGACAGAAATGCCAATATTGGCGTGTTGGTTACAGAGGTAATGCCTAGTGATATGGATCGTTTGGGCTTAAAAGATGGAATTTGGATCTGTAATTTTGAAGAATTTAAAGGATTGAGCAAGGTTCTTAGACAATCCATTGTGATGTTAGACCAAAGCGTCGAAACCCAGGCCAATAAAGGAGATAAAATGGGTATGTTGTACGATTTCTTGACAAGTAATGAATTTAAATTACAAATTGAAGGGATTGTAGATGGTTTTACAACAATGCAAACGGATTTAGATTCTGAAAGAAGATCGATGCAACGTATTTGGAAGTCACGCGAGAAGCAAATAGAGCGCGTGATTAACAATACGGTGGCCATGTATGGCTCTATTAAAGGCATAGCTGGCAATGCGATAGGTAATATTCAGGCTTTGGAATTAGGCCCAGCCGACGACGAGTAAGGTCGGCGTTGTTTTACTTTAAATACTTCTTGTCAACGTAAAATGTTCCAAACGGAATTATCGACGCGATTAGCACGATAAAAGTCTTTTTGTTATCCCATTTTTGCTCAGCACGAATTACCATGGCCAGAATGATATAGGCAATAAATAATAATCCATGTGGCATGCCTAGCATTTTCACGTAGCTTGGGTCTTCTCCAAAGTATTTAATTGGAGTAGCGATAAACAAGAGTAATATGTAAGATACACCTTCCAGAAAGGCAATAACTCTAAAGCTTTTAATCATGTTGCAAGATTAATAGATTCGAAGTTAAATGCCTACTTTATTCTTTAATCCTATTTGCTCATAATATATATTATGTTAACTAGTGTAGCAATAAATAAAGCCATGATTTCACACGGCCTTATTCTTCTATCCTTCTAAGGATTTAATTAATGACTTCATTTCGTCGTACAACGGAGCATATTTTCCAGTCTTATCGTTTTGCTTCAATCTGCCGTATAACTTCTTTAAATTTTTAGCAAGATCCAATTTCTGTGCGTTGTTGTGGTCAGCATTGTCCATAACAGATTGGAATTGTCCGGCAGCCTTCGCGTACAATGAGTCAATTTGATTTTCGTACTTCAAACCTTCATCATAACTTACTTCGTCAATTTTATCTGCAATTGGCTTACATCTATCCAAGTATATCACACCTAAATTGTAATTGGCATCTGTATAATCAGGATCCAACTCAATAACCTTTAAATAACTGGCTTCTGCTTCTTTATCGTTACCAAGGTTATAAAAGTTTATTGCGCGAGCAAAATGTAGTACCGCGCTTTCTGGTTCAATTTCAATTGCTTTATCTAGTTTGTCAATCAACTCTTGTGATCTACCTAGCTTCATATACAATTGAAGCTCAATACGCATCAAATTCGCGTCGCTTTCAAACATCTCTCTACCTTGAGCCAGGTAATTTAATGCACCTGTGGTATCCTTTTCGTTTAACAAGATATTCGCCATTTCTGAATAAATACGAGGATCAGCATATGAATTGTCAATCAACTGTTGAATCAATTCTTTTGCTTTTGCATTATTTCCTGCCCCTGAAGCTGAATATGCTGAGTACAAAATGATTGTTTCTTTATTGATTTGAGCTTTTTTGGTCAAAAACTCTTCTTTGTCATGCGGATAAATACTTAAAACATGCTCATAACTAGTCAAAGCCTTATCATATTCTTTTGCATTAAAAGCAGACACTCCATTGTTGTAATGACCTACCGCACAATTTACGAGCTGCTGCTTACTCAATTCAATCAGCTTACCTTTAACATCAACCTCCATGCTTTTAAAGAAACATTCTGTAGCGATGTCTAACGCATTAGGGTATTTCGCTTTTTGAGCCTCGCTCCCGTCGTTATTCAATCTCAGGTAAGTATATCCTCGATAATACCACATCTTGTAGTGATTCGCTGTTTTTACATGTGCCTTCGCTTTCTCGATATCGATGATGTTTTCATCAATACGCTGATGCAAAGCCTCTACGGTTCTGTCTTCGTCAGGTGAAGCTATCCAGCTCATTTTTACTGACTCAACGTTAGAAGGTTGTGCGCTTGCGATTACTGACGCAAGGGCAACTCCAATTAAGATCAAGTGTCGTTTCATTGTGTGTCGTATATTTGTTTTAGTTGTCATTAGTGTCTACATTATCAGACGATTCAGCACCATTTTCTTCTTCTGTAGTTCCTTCTACCCCTTCAATCTCCTCTCCTTCCTCCTCTTCATCATCCCGCTTCACTTTAGCAACAGATGCTATTTGATCGCTGTCTTTCATCTTGATCAAACGCACACCTTGCGTTGCTCTACCCATAACTCTTAGCTCGTCTAGTGGTAGTCTAATTGCAATCCCAGACTTATTGATAATCATTAACTCATCCTCGTCTGTAACTGCCTTTATCGTTACAAGGTTACCCGTTTTTTCAGTGATGTTCAAGGTTTTTACGCCTTTACCTCCCCTGCCAGTGATTCTATAATCTTGCACTGCAGTACGTTTTCCGTAACCTTTTTCTGATACTACCATTATGGTCTCGTCCTCTATATTACTGACACAAACCATGCCAACCACTTCGTCACTTTCATTTTCTAAACGAACTCCACGTACACCAGCAGCCGTTCTTCCCATTGGTCGAACAAGGCTTTCATTGAAGCGAATAGCTTTCCCTGATTTCTTCGCCATTAAGATTTCATTGTTGCCATCTGTTAATTTAGCTTCTAGCAATTCGTCACCATCTTTAATGGTAATGGCATTAATACCATTAGATCTAGGTCGTGAATAAGCGCGCAATGTTGTCTTTTTGATAATACCATTCTTGGTACACATAACGATGAAGTTGTTGTCTAGATACTCATCATCTTTCAACCCTTCTACCGATATAAACGCCTTGATTTGATCTTCTTTTGGCATGGCGATAAGGTTCTGTATAGGACGCCCTTTTGTTGCCTTGGCACCTTCAGGTATTTCATACACCTTCATCCAGAAACACCTTCCTTGCTCTGTGAAAAACAACATATAGTTATGCGTTTTTGCGGACAATAGGTGCTCTACGAAGTCTTCATCACGGTGTCTCACCCCTCTGTTTCCAACGCCTCCTCTACCTTGTGTTCTATATTCAGACAGCAAAGTACGTTTGATGTACCCCATATGAGATATTGTAATCACAACATCATCATTTGGAATTAAATCTTCAATATTTAAGTCTCCGCTATCAAATTCTATGTTGGTACGTCTTTCGTCCCCATATTTATCACGTACCTCTATGAGTTCAGTTTTGATAATATCAAATCTCAATTCTTCATTACCCAAAATTTCTTCTAATCGAGCAATCGTCGCCATGATTTGTGCATGCTCTGCTCTAATCTTGTCTCTCTCCAGACCCGTAAGCTTCTGCAGTCTCATGTCCAAAATTGCACGAGCTTGAATCTCGGTTAACTTAAATTTATCAATCAAGCCGTTACGGGCTTCCTCTGGGCTTGCAGACGCCCGGATTAAAGCGATAACATCATCAAGATTATCCAGTGCAATAAGCAATCCTTCTAAGATGTGCGCCTTTTTACGTGCTTCTTCTAAATCATATTCTGTACGACGTACAACCACCTCATGACGGTGCTCAACGTAATACTCAATCATTTGCTTCAGGTTCAACATTTCTGGCCGGCCTTTAACCAACGCAATGTTGTTTACTGAAAATGAGGTTTGTAGCGGAGTAAATTTGAATAGCTGATTTAAAACGATGTTTGGAATTGAATCACGCTTTAAGTCGAATACAATACGTAATCCGTTTCTATCAGATTCATCTCTAATTTCAGCTATACCGTCTATTATTTTCTCATTTACTAAATCTACAGCCTTAACAATTATTTGAGACGGACTTACTTGATACGGTACTTCATTAATAATGATTTGCTCACGCCCAGTTTTTGTTACAGCAACTTCGGCCTTTCCACGCATCACAATTCGACCGCGGCCCGTTTCGAAAGCATTACGCACACCTTCGTAACCGTAAATGGTCCCACCCGTCGGAAAATCAGGAGCTTTTACATGCTCCATTAATTCTGAAATGGTAATGTCTCTATTGTCAATGTAAGCGACCGTGCCATTTATAACCTCCGTCAAGTTGTGCGGAGCCATGTTGGTAGCCATACCCACTGCAATACCTGCAGCACCGTTAACCAAAAGACAAGGAATCTTTGAAGGCAGCACTGTCGGCTCTTTTAACGAATCATCAAAGTTTGTTTGGAAATCAACCGTATTCTTATCAATATCGGTCATCATTTCTTCGGCTATTTTTCTCATTCTAGCCTCTGTGTAACGCATAGCTGCTGGAGGATCTCCATCAATTGAGCCAAAGTTACCCTGACCATCAACCATCGGATAACGAAGACTCCAATTTTGGGCCATTCTAACCATTGTGTCGTATACAGAAGAATCACCATGTGGGTGATACTTACCTAAAACTTCTCCTACAATCCTAGCTGATTTTTTATGTGAACGATTGCTCGCAAGACCCAATTCGGTCATGCCATATAGCACCCTTCTGTGTACCGGTTTTAAGCCATCTCTAACATCGGGAAGTGCTCTGGAAACAATTACAGACATCGAATAATCGATGTACGCCGTCTTCATTTCGTCCTCAATGTTGATTGGTATAATCTTTTCGTTTGGATAATCCATTACGTAAATAATTTTGTTAAGATGGTAAAACTAAGCTTAAGTGTTGCCAATGCTGACGTTTAGATGGCTAAGATACCAACATTTTACCTACAAATTGTGGGTATTTTACAGTTGCTTATTTGTATTTGAGTAGCGGTAATAAATCGAACAGCTATAACGAATAACTTTCGTTTACGTATGGTATTTCAATCTCTTGAAAATCAGGCTGTAAAGAAGCTTTTAGTGCTTCCAATCCTTCAACTTCTCCGTGTGATAAAAATACACGTTGTAAATTACTATTGTTTTGTACTTGTTTAAAGTATTGAGTTAAGCCCTTTTGATCGGGGTGCGCCGAGAAAACATCAGTCCTACTAATTCTAGCGTAAACGGTTCTTTCATGTTTGTTTACTCTGATTTCTTTCTGGCCTTCTAGAAGTTTAGCACCTAGTGTGCCTGGGGTGCAATATCCGGCAATAAGAATGTTGCATTGGGGGTTCTGGATGTTGTTGGCTATATGGCGCTGAATTCGACCGCCTTCAAGCATGCCTGCCGAAGAAACTATAATGTTTGGCTCGTAATACCGTTGCATATCCTCCTCGTCTTCTTTGTCTTCGACAATATCCAAATGTGGGAACCTAAACAGATCACGATATTCTTGTACAAAATCTCGCGCTTCTTTGTTTAAATACCCAATGTATTTGTCGTGAATGTTGCCACTATTAATGCCCAAAGGGCTGTCTGTAAAAACTCTAATAGGTTTAATATCTCCCGACCTGAACAAGTTGTTTATAGCAAACAAAATGGCTTGAGTTCGACCAACACTAAAAGCTGGGATAATTAATCGGCCTGGTTGATCGATACAGGTATCTTTTATGTAAGAAGCCAATGTTTCTTCTGCAGATCTCTCTTCTTTGTGCAGTCTGGCTCCGTAGGTAGCCTCCATTACTAAGTAATCCAGCCCAGTCATTGGTGTTGGGGCAACAACAACTTTGGCGTCTGACTTACCTAAATCTCCTGTAAATCCTAGTGTTTTGGTTTTTCCTTTTTCGGTTACCGAAATTTTTATACTAGCAGCGCCAAGGATATGGCCAGCAGGAATGAATTCCACCATAACGCCTTGACACAATTCAAATGGTTTTTCGAAATTGATGGTAACCACATTGTCTATCACATCCATAACCTGTTTGTGACCAAATAGACGTCTAGTGGGTTGCTTTCTCTTGCGCTTTTTGTTGACACGCTTAGATTCTATATTGGCACTATCAGACAACAAAATGTCTATCAACGCAGATGTAGGCTCTGTACAAAATACACGGCCCTCAAATCCTTGACCAAATAAGGTAGGTAAATTACCAGAATGATCGATGTGTGCATGCGTTAATAAAACAGCGTCGATTGAGCTAGGATCAAATGGAAATTCAGCATTAGACTCCCGTGTAACATCCTTTTCGTAGTTCAATCCACAGTCGATAAGTATGCGGAACTTGCTCTGTGTTTCGAGCAAATACATACTACCTGTTACCTGTCTGGCTGCGCCTAAAAATGAGAGTTCCATATTCGGCTGCAAAGGAAGTCTTTTCAACGGATTTTAGAGATGGAAAATAACTTAAATTCAAGTCACATGTTTGACTCAAAAGAAGAATAGAATCACTTAAGTATAACCAAGCGCTTTGTAGCCTCATATCCATTCTTAAATGATAAAGAAACGAGGTAATTTCCGGCACGAAATCCGTTAAGTGTTATGTCCATGTTATTCTCTAAAGGATGCTGTTGTAGAAGTATCCGACCAGTGATGTCACGTATAACGACACTTACGGCCACATCATGGCTTCGAATGTGTAAAGTGGAATGGGTAGGATTTGGGTACAAAGCGAAAACGTTTAGGTCTCCCCCTTCTACTGAGATAAATTTGTCGACTTGAGCAAAGTGTATGGTTGACGCCACTGTTAAGCGCACAGCTTGTTTAAAAGACACGGTATCCATGTTTTCCAATGTGTCTGCTGCACTATGACCAAAAACGTCAGACGCGCTTTGGTAAAGCCCTGTTATGACGTATCCTTCTAGCTCAAAAGGTATATAATCACTTAAAAAAGCTTTTTCAATTTCTGGCTTTAACGTCGTATATAGTTTTGATAAATTGGCTATAGTGTCTGTAATAAGCCAACTGGGTGCATTGTTTGAAGAGATGTTATTGTCTTCATCGCGTTCACAAGTTATTTGATCATTTCCAGGTTGTCCTTTGCTACCGCCTATTTGATCAATGTTTAGGACCAAATACAGATTAGAGTCGAATTGTTGGCCGATTACCTGCTTAACATGGTAGTCGCTACCAACAAAGCCATCTTCTTCCTTGTCAAAATGAATAAATTGAACTCCTCGAATTGTGTTAAGATCTTTAACTACACGGGCAGTTTCGATGATTGCAGCAACTCCAGAGCCATTGTCGCTTGCGCCAGGGCCGTTACGTGTGTCGTAGTGACCACACACAACAATATAACTTGAGTCTAGACCTGTTTTAGTAACAACAATGTTTCGAACCATTGTGCCTGCATCAAGAAAAGAATCTAACCGAATAGAGTCGTAACCTAGCTGTTGGTATTGGTCGATTATCCATCTAGCCGTATGGAACTTCTCCGTACTTCCTGGGGATTTTGTTCCAAATGACTCAAACTGGCGAACAAGTTGGACTGGGTCATTAATACCTGATAGTGCCTCATTTATATTTGGATTATATTTCTGTGCACGACCTTGTACCGCACACATAATGAAACAAAAGAAAACAGCTAAGCGAGTCACTTAACAAAGATACGCCGAGCACCTGATTTTTTTGCTGTTATCGATATGTCTGAATAATCATAGTCTTGCCATATTTCCTCAGTCATTTCTGGCCATTCAATCATACATATAGCACCAGAATCCAAAATTTCAGGAAGACCAAATTCATATATTTCGTTCAGGTCTTTGATGCGGTATAAGTCGACGTGATACATCAACGTGTTGTTGATTTGATATTCATTCACGATTCCAAAACTCGGGCTACTCATAGTATCTGTAATACCCAAGTGTTTGCCTAGTGCTTTGATCAGTGTGGTTTTTCCAGCACCTAAATCACCTCGAAAAAGAAGAATGTTGCGCGAAGACGCTTCTTGCCATAATTGTGGGACTATGGTTTGGAGCTCTTCTTCACTTTCAACCTCATAATGCATTACTTGCTAGATAGTTTAATGAGTGGAATCATCATTTCCTCTATACTAATACCGCCATGCTGTATGGTGTTTCGGTAATATTTGGCATAATGATTCAAGTTATTTGGATAGACAAAAAAGTCAGCGTTTTTGCAAAAAATAAAATTAGAGCTAAGGTGTTGGACAGGCAATCCGGCTTTTTTCGGCTCATTAATGAGAAATACCTCTTTGGCTTTAAAATTCAGGTTTCGACCTGTTTTGTACCTCAAATTTGTTGTCGTTTTTCTATCGCCAATAACCTTTACAGGGTCTGTAACCTTTACTGAACCATGATCTGTAGTTATAATCACTTTTGCTTTCTTTTCAGATATGCGTTTTAGGGCATCATACAAAGGACTGTGCTCAAACCAAGACAGCGTCAGCGAGCGATAAGCCGCCTCATTCTCCGCTAATTCTCGCATTACCTTGTTGTCGGTACGGGCATGCGACAAGGTGTCAACAAAGTTGTAGACCACAACATTTAAATCATTGTCAAATAGATTTGGAATATCATCTACCAAATCTTTTCCTTGATTTAGGTGTACAATTTTGGTGTAACTCGTTTTAGCATCAGTGCGTAAACGTTGCAGTAAATCTTTAAGAAAGTCCTCTTCGTGTAAATTTTTCCCACCTTCTTCCTCGTCATTACTCCATTTATTAGGGAATCGTTTTTCGATATCTGCTGGCAAGAGACCTGCAAAAATGCTATTTCTACAGTACTGAGTAGTTGTTGGGAGGATGCTTAAGTACATATCTTCATCTTCCACCCTGAATAATTCAGAGATCAGAGGTTGAATAAACTTCCACTGGTCAAACCTCAAGTTGTCAATAAGAAACAAGAAAACAGGCTCCTCTCCTACTTCAGGCACAATCGAACGATGCATTAATGTGTGAGACATGATGGGTGCATCAGCGTTGTCGTAGTCAAGAAATTTGATGTAATTCTTTTCAATATACTTCGCAAACTCTCTGTTGGTCTCACTTTTTTGTGTTTCCATCACCTCTTCCATCCCCGTCTCATTGCTCTTTTGAATCTCCAACTCGTAATACACCATTTTTTTATAAATGGCTTTCCATTTGTCAAAATCCAAGTGATCCATCAAGGCCATCATGATGTTCCGGAACTCCTGCTGATATTTAGAGGTAACCTTCTCTGTTACCAAGCGTTTATTGTCTACTGTTTTTTTAATTGACAGTAAGATTTGCTTAGGATTCACAGGCTTAATCAGGTAATCCGCAATCTGAGACCCGATTGCGTCTTCCATAATGTGTTCTTCCTCACTTTTGGTAATCATTATTACCGGAAGATTTTCACGAAGTTCTTTAATCTGGTTTAAGGCTTCTAAACCTCCAATGCCGGGCATGTTTTCATCAAGAAAAACGAGGTCGTAAGGTGACGCCTGAACATATTCTACAGCGTCTATCCCGTTGTTAACGGTAGTGACGTCGTAACCTTTGGATTCAAGAAAAAGTATATGTGGCTTAAGAAGTTCTATTTCATCGTCGGCCCAAAGTATTTGAATTTTTGACATTAATTAGGATCAATTCAATTTATAACTGCAAAGGTGCTTTGCTTAGTACAACGTTACGCAACCTATGGACAAAAAGAGGGTATTTAAAGACAAAATTGTAGACATGGTTAGTATTTGTTAAACAAGATTAGCTTTGCAGCAGTGAACAAAAAGAAAATAATCAACGATCCAGTTTATGGTTTTATTTCCATCCATAGTGAGTTGGTTTTTGACCTGATTGAGCATCCTTATTTTCAAAGACTCCGTCGCATAAAGCAACTTGGATTAACGAATTTAATTTACCCTGGAGCCAATCACACAAGGTTTCATCATGCCCTTGGCGCCATGCATTTAATGACCAAAGCCCTAGCGGTATTGCGATCGAAAGGTGTTGAGGTGTCAGAAGAGGAGCTTGAATCCGCACAAATTGCAATTTTGCTTCACGATATTGGCCACGGTCCATTCAGTCACGTAATGGAGCATGCTTTTGTCCATAACATTTCTCACGAGGCTATCTCATTAGCGTTTATGGAACATCTGAATGACGAGTTTGGTGGTCGCTTGTCGATGGCTATCGAAATTTTTAAAGACAGTTATAAGAAACGATTTCTGCACCAATTGGTTTCCAGTCAATTAGATGTAGATCGCTTAGACTACCTTACACGAGACAGTTTTTATACAGGTGTTTCTGAAGGCATAGTTGGTTTAGAACGTATCATTGAAATGCTTAACGTCGAAAATGACCAACTGGTTATTGACGAAAAAGGCATTTACTCGGTAGAGAAGTTTATTGTGGCTCGAAGATTAATGTACTGGCAAGTTTATCTGCATAAAACGGCTATTGCGGCTGACAGTGTTCTTTTAAGTGCTCTTAAACGTGCTAGAGATTTGACACTTGATGGGAAGTCAATTTTTAGCCTACCTAATGTTTCGTTTTTTATATCGAATTATATAGATGGCGAACAAGTTGTTTCTTCATCAGAAGTGCTGCATAAATTTAGTCAGTTAGATGACTTGGATATAATGGTTTGTTTAAAGAATTGGCAGCACGATTCGGATAAGGTGCTATCTTACCTATCGGCTAGTTTGATTAATCGCAAACTCCCTAAGGTGCGCATACTAGACGAACCTTTAGAAGAGTCCGTTTTAACCACTATGTATCATAAAGCAAGTGCCCAACTGTCTATATCTGATGAAGACGCGAAGTACCTGGTTACGAATGGTGAATTGTCGAATGCAGCGTATCAGTCAAAAAACGAGAACATTATAATTCGCAGAAAATCTGGCCAGTTAATTGATTTGGCTACTGCCTCGGTGAATTACAATTTTGTAAGTGCCAATAGCATTGCAACAAAGTATTACGTTTGTAGCCCGAAATAATTTTAACTTTGCGCCAAATTAAGAGAAATTGAGAGAACTTTTAGTTGCCGAACTGGCTGATTTTCTGGGTGGTACGATTGAAGGCCCTATGACCGAAACTGTTTTCGGAGTATCGAAAATCGACCAATCCATTCCGAACTCTCTTTCTTTTCTTGCCAACACAAAATACGAAGAGTTCATCTATACCACTTCCGCTTCCGCTATTCTGGTAAATACCAACTTTAAAGCGAAGGCGTCTTTGGATAAAACACTGATTGTTGTAGACGACCCATATATGGCATTTTGCGCCGTATTAAATAGATACTTTAATCCGGGTGTTTCTAAATCAGGAATTGAGGCAGGAGCAATAGTGTCGAAATCTGCCAACGTGGATGACACATGCTACATTGGGGCAAATACCTATATAGGCGAACATGTAGTAATAGGCAAAAACGTTAAAATTTTCCCAAACTGCTTTATTGGTGATGGTGTTACCATTGGCGACGACTGTTTAATCTATGCGAATGTGAGTGTTTACCACGAGTGCCGTATTGGGTCTTTCACCATAATTCATTCAGGCACTGTTATAGGAAGTGATGGGTTTGGACATGCTCCGCAAAAAGATGGCACATATGTGAAGATTCCTCAAATTGGTAATGTCGTTATTGGCGATAATGTGGAAATCGGCTCAAATTGTAGTATCGATAGAGCTACTATGGGCTCTACTACTATTGAAGATGGTGTAAGGTTAGACAACCTTATTCAAGTAGCCCACAATGTGGAGATAGGCAAAAACACTGTTATAGCATCACAAACTGGAATTTCAGGAAGTACGACGTTAGGTCCAAATTGTATTGTTGGTGGCCAGGTTGGTTTTGCAGGACATATAACCATAGCAAAAGGAACGCAAATTGGCGCACAGAGCGGATTAGTAAAATCTGTTTCTGAAGAAAATACCCGACTGTTTGGTACACCTGTGCAACCACTAAAAGACGAGTTGAAAAGTCAAGTGGTGTTTAGAGATCTTCCAAGCTTAAAAGCGAAGGTGGATAATTTGGAGAAATTAATAATCAAAAACAAAGACAAGTAATATGGAGAAGTTGCAAACGACTATTAAAGAGTCATTTACAGTTTCAGGAACTGGTTTACATACTGGTGGTTCTGTCAATATGACCTTCCTGCCTGCAGACGAAGATCATGGATACAAGTTCCAGAGAACTGATATGGAAGGACAACCTATTGTTGACGCTTTGGTTGATCATGTTGTTGATGTGTCAAGAGGAACAACCTTAGAACAGAATGGTGCGCGCATTAATACTGTTGAGCATGTTTTGGCGGCATTAGCTGGTCTTGAAATTGACAATGTGCTTATTCAGTTAGACTCACCTGAAACCCCTATTATGGATGGCAGCTCCGCTCCTTTTGTTGCCAAATTAAAGGAGATTGGAATTGTTGAGCAGAATAAAGTCAGAGAGTATTTCGAAGTTCCCTTTAATATATCGTATGAAGAGGAAGATAGAGGTGTAGAAATGGTGGCTATGCCATTAGACGATTACCGATTAACAGTGATGATAGATTACAATTCACCGGTATTGGGCAGTCAGCATGCATCTATTACTAACCTGTCTGAATTTGACTCTGAAATATCTAGTTGTCGAACCTTTTGCTTCTTGCATGAATTAGAGATGTTGGTAGACAACAATTTGATTAAAGGTGGTGACTTAAATAATGCGATTGTGATTGTAGATCGTGTAATTCAAGATGGTGAGTTAGAGCAGTTGGCTAAACTGTTTAACAAACCCAAAGTGGAAGTTAAAAAAGAAGGGATCTTAAACAATGTTGAGTTGCGTTTTCAAAACGAACCGGCAAGACATAAACTGTTAGATATGATAGGTGATTTAGCGCTAATCGGAACCCCTTTAAAGGCTCAGATAATGGCTGCGAGGCCTGGACACGCTGCAAATGTTGAATTTGCAAAGAAGATCAAGAGCATTATAGAGAAAACAAAAAAAGAACGTGAACGTATGAAGAACGTCCCGCAGTATGACCCGAACGCTGAACCCATTTTTAATTATCAGCAGATTGAAAAAATATTACCACATACATTTCCTTTTTTGTTGGTAGATAAAGTGATTGAGATTACCGACACCTCAATTATGGGTGTAAAAAACATAACAGGTGATCAGTATTTCTTCCAAGGTCATTTCCCTGGTGAGCCATTGATGCCAGGTGTGTTGCAATTAGAGGCTATGGCACAAGCTGGTGGTGTTTTGGTGTTGCACGATAAAGAAGATCCAGCAAAATGGAGTACATACTTTGTGAAGATTGAAAATGCCAAGTTCAAAGGCAAAGTAGTGCCTGGCGACGCATTGATTATTAAAATGGAATTACGTGCACCAATAAGACGTGGATTGTGCTTAATGCATGGTGAAGCTTTTGTTGGAAGTAAGTTGGTTTGTGAAGCCGACATGATGGCACAAATAGTAGAAAATAAATAAGTTACTTTTGCCGAAATGATACAACCATTAGCATACGTAAATCCTGAAGCAAAGATTGCAAACAACGTTGTTGTAGAGCCATTTGTAACGATTCATAAAAACGTGGAAATTGGAGAAGGTTCTTGGATTGGATCTAATGTAACCATCATGGAAGGGGCCAAAATTGGCAAGAATTGCAGAATCTTTCCGGGTGCTGTAATCTCAGCAATTCCGCAAGATTTAAAATTTGATGGCGAGGAAACAACTGTCGAAATTGGCGACAATACCACAATTCGTGAATGTGTTACTATAAACAGAGGAACGGCAGCTAAGGGCAAAACAGTAGTTGGAAGCAATTGCTTATTAATGGCCTATTCACATATTGCTCATGACTGCATACTTGGCGACAATGTTATCATTGGAAATGCGTCACAAATTGCTGGAGAGGTGATCATATCAGACAATGCGATATTGAGTGGCTTAGTTGCGGTACATCAGTTTGCTAAAATCGGCCCACACGTTATGATTAGTGGTGGTAGTTTGGTTAGAAAAGATGTGCCACCTTATACTAAAGCGGCTAGAGAACCATTATCATACGAAGGTGTAAATTCAATAGGCTTAAGACGCCGAGGCTTTGCTCCCGAAAAAATTGCCGAAATACAAGAAATTTACCGAATGTTATACCTGCGTGGCTTAAACAATGCTAAAGCGTTGGCTAAAATCGAAGCAGAAATGCCTGCCACTAAAGAACGTGACGAAATTATCAGCTTTATAAAGAGCTCTGATCGTGGTATTATGAAGGGTTTCTTATCGCGCTAGTATGCCGATTAAAATCATTATTGATAATGTCTCCAAACGCTTCAAGCGTGATTGGATAGTCAAGCAACTCAGTTTTACTGTCGCCCAAGGCGACAAAATTGCCATCTTAGGTAAAAATGGTAGCGGAAAATCGACCCTGTTAAAAATGATTTGCGGTTTTGTAAGTGAATCAGAAGGTAAGATTAACTGGGCACTAGAAGGAGATCAACTCGATTTAACAGAATGGCACCAGCATTATACCTTATCGGCGCCTTATCTTGAATTAATTGAAGAGTTTACATTACAAGAAAGCATTGACTTTCATTTTAGTTTAAAACCTAAACGTAGCGATGTTTCTATTGACGAGGCATTGACAGAATCAGGTCTCGCTCCTCACCTATCAAAGCTGATATCCAATTTCTCAAGTGGGATGAAACAAAGACTAAAACTCATTTTGGCTTTGTGTTCAGAGGCATCTGTTTATTTACTTGACGAACCATGTTCGAATCTAGATGATCAAGGGATTGCATGGTATCAATCACTTATTGGGTTTTTACCGAAGGGTAAAACCGTTATAGTGGCGAGTAATAATAAAGATGAATATGCGTTTTGTGATCGACAAATATCTGTCGCCTCTGGAGTGATTTAGCGTTTAATAGCGGGTTAGGTTGCTTGCTATTTCGACCACAAATTGTATTTCGCAATACACCAAAGGGCCCTAAATCCGTCCTTCCATCCTATCTTCTTCCCGTCTTCATAAGTTCGCCCATAATACGAAATACCTATCTCGTAAATTCTGATTTTAGGCACACGCGACATTTTAGCTGTCACCTCTGGTTCGAATCCGAATCGTTTCTCTTTCAACTCTAATGACTGGATAATTTCTCGACGGAACACTTTGTAACAAGTTTCCATGTCAGTCAAGTTTAGGTTGGTAAACATATTGCTAAGCAAGGTCAAGAACTTATTACCCAAGGTATGCCAGAAAAACAAAATTCTGTGGGGTTTACCACCCATAAAGCGAGAACCGTACACAACGTCTGCTTCATTCTCCTCTAAGGGTCTTAAAAGGTCGTTATACTCAAACGGGTCATATTCCAAATCGGCATCTTGAATAAGGACATACTTGCCTGTTGCTCCTGCTATGCCCGTGTGCAATGCGGCTCCTTTGCCACTGTTGACGGTGTGCTCGAGTAATCGAATGTCAAGACTCTTGTTTTTATCCTGATACGCTTTTACAGCTTCCGAGGTATTGTCAGAAGAACAATCATTAACGATGATGATTTCTTTTGACAGTTCATTCATGAGTTCGACATCGCGAACTTTGTCCAAAATCAAATGAATTGTATTACCCTCGTTATATGCTGGGATTACGATTGAAACAGCGTTATTTGTCATAAATAATGCGGCAAATTAACATAATATGAACGACAATTTGGGTACGGGACATAAAGTATTAAAACGCGAAATTGTAGTAACAGCAGATGGTTCAACGTCGCTAAAAATACCTGAGCTAGACGAGATGTACCATAGTAAAAAAGGGGCTGTTCAAGAATCTCAGTTCGTATATATTGATCATGGTATGTCACTTACTAAAAAACCTAAGATTGATATTTTAGAAATTGGTATGGGAACAGGACTCAATGTTGCCTTAACGATTAAACAAGCCTCTGCAAACAGCGTCTCGATCAACTACGACACGCTGGAACCTTACCCGCTGACAAAAGCAGAACAGCTGTCTTTAAATTACGAAGAGATACTAGGTCTTCCCGTAGGTATGATGAGCCAAATTCACAATTCGAACACAGATAATCAAATAAACGCCGATTTCAATTTATCGGTTTATGTGCAAAAACTAGAAGATTGGGAAGCGAATCAGTTATATGACGTCATCTATTTTGACGCGTTTGCACCAAACAAACAAAAAGGACCTTGGGTCCTATCAAACCTAAAGAAATTATATGCCTGTTTAAAAGCAGGCGGTGTTTTGACCACCTATTGTGCACAAGGACAATTTAAACGAGATTTAAAATCTATCGGATTCGAAGTGACAAATCCTCCGGGTCCAATGGGCAAGAGAGAGATTACCGTGGCGTATAAATAAAAAAATCCCGCTCTTTGCAGAACGGGATTTCTATATATGATAAAGTATATTCTTATTTGATCGTAAACTTCTTAGAAGCTGTATAGTTACCTGCACTGATTGTGTAAAGGTAGATACCAGGCTTTAAGTTACCTGTGCTCATTGTTTCAACGTGCTCACCTGCAGTTAGCTTTGATGTAGCGCTAGAAATGCTCTTTCCAACTAGGTCAAACATTTCAATAGATACTGTACCCGCTTGACCTAAAGTAAATGGAATGTTTACTTCAGCGTTAGAAGATGCTGGGTTAGGGTATGCATTACCTAAACCATATCCGCTTTTAGTTAAGTCGTCAACAGATACATTAGCTGAAGACATTTTGAATAAGCTATATACGTGTTGTCTTGCTAAGTTGTTTGGTGGGTTGTACGGGAAATACCATTGTGCAGCTGGAGAGCTGTAACGTTGGTTAGTAAATGCAAATACACCGTGATTCATTGTTGTGTCGCTCAAGAAAGCTGGATTATTTACAGTTCCTTGTCTTACGATTAGTGGCATAAAAGTATTCAACTTAGTATCACCAGTAACCAATGAGTCATTAATAAGCGTATCACCAAATTCGTAAGCCATACCAGGTATAAACGAAATAGTGAATGCCGTTAAGCTAGATGCGCCAGTAGTTGGCAATCCAGTTGCAACTTCCATCGTACCAGAAAAAGAGGCTATGCTTGTGCTATAAAATCCATCAGTAGATTCAGAGATAGGTACTTTGATTTCCTTAGTTGCGTCTGAACTTCTGTTAATTGCTGGCGTATATGTTGGTGCAGCAGTTCTTGACTGGTCACTTTGCCATGTTAATCTTGCAACATCACTGTTGTTAAAAAACTGAATCAAAACCGTGTCTGTAACACCTGGGTTTTCGTTGCGGTATTTGTAGAAAAACGCAATTGAGTCAACGGTGTATGCGTTGAATCTCGACAAAGGTGGAGTTTCAGGAATCAAGGCAAAGTGCTCACTTTGTGGATCAAAAACTTGACCTACACTAAATACGCCAACGTGATCAGCATAAGGAGCGTCGTTTTCGTCTCTAAAAATTTGAACGGCTAAAGAGTCAGGCATCATAGACGTACCTGTGAAGTATGTATATGCTTCACCATTTTCGCCTAGAGCACCCATATAGCTGTACCACTCATCAACGGCTAACTTACCGTGTTTCTTAAGAGTTTCTTTGGTGAATTGCGTTAAATCATCAGCAACGAATTCTTTACCAAAAGGGTTTGCAGTGTTTCCTGCCTCACTAACTTGTCCAACGGCTACAACAGCAGAAGTAGCGATGAAACCCGTAGCAAATAATTTTGTAAATAAACTTTTCATTAATTATCCTTTTTTATAATACTTTTTGCAAAAATATGCTTTCACAACAAATGTACATAACAAAATACGTGTACAGTGTCAGAATGTAGTAATCGTTGTATTTAATCAATGTCACCTAACGCCGGCCTGATGAGTATTTCTTCCACTACTGCTTCGTTAGGTAATTGATAATTGTGCGCTATTAAATCAGCAATTGTTTCTGGTTTTAAAAATCTTGAGTCAGGCAAATCAGTGCCATCCCAAGAGTTTGTGCGTGTCGCTCCAGGTAATACGGCCGTAACACGAACACCTGTTTCTTTAAGCTCTTCTCTTAAAACTTTGGTTAATCCGTATTGTGCGTATTTCGATATGCAATAACTTCCACCATTCTTATAAGGCGTTATGCTCGCAGTTGAGCAAATGTTAAACAAATGTCCTTTCGTAGACTTTTTTAGGTAAGGTACTGCGGCCTTAGAAAAATAATAGGTTGCATTCAAATTGGTTTCCATCATTATTTCAAAAAGGTCATCTTCCTCATCTGTTATTGCACCCGGATAAAAGACGCCAGCATTATTAACCACAATGTCCACACCGTTAAATTTTGAGATTGCCTTTTCAAAAAATGATCGAATGGCACCTTTGTCTCTCAAATCACATGCTTGAACATAGCTTTGTACTCCCAATTCAGATAATTCAGATTCAATATCAATGAGCAACTGTTTATCTCTGCCACAAGTAATGATATTATACCCTAAAGCGGCAAAACGCATAACAATAGCCTTTCCAATACCTCGTGTTCCACCTGTGACTAAAACTGTCCTTTTGTCCATATTTATCGAATTTATTTCCACAATTATGGCAAATCTAGTTGATTAAACAATTGCTAAAAGATATTACCAATATATTTACCGCAGTAAATAACTATGCAGATTTTCAACCATTTCGGCACATACTTAATGTTTTTAAAGCGCATGATTTCTCGACCAGAGAAACTTAGCGTTTATTGGGAACGTACAATGCTGGAAATGAAAAATATCGGAGTCGGATCGTTGGCTATTGTAGTCATTATTGCTATTTTTCAAGGTGCCGTAACTACCTTACAAATTGCGTATCAGTTGGTTAGCCCTTTAGTCGCTAACCCGGTAATTGGTTCTATTGTGAGTGATTCTTCAATGCTTGAACTTGCCCCTACTATTACGTGTTTGGTGTTGGCAGGCAAAGTAGGCTCTCACATTGCTTCTGAAATTGGAACCATGAAAGTAAGTGAGCAAATAGATGCATTAGAAATTATGGGTATCAATTCGCGTGCATTTGTTGCTTCACCCAAAATTATTGCTGGTATCGTAATGTTTCCTTGCCTTATTATTATATCCATATTTTTAAGTAATGTAGGTGGCATATTCGCCGGGTACGCTAGTGGTATTTTAACACCCGATGAATTTATCCAAGGTGCTCGAGAGAGTTTCCTTCCATTCAATTTGGCATTCTCGTTGATTAAAGCATTCGTTTATGCGTTCATCATAACATCCGTTTCCTCTTATCATGGTTACAAAACGGAAGGTGGCGCATTGGAAGTTGGCAGTAGCAGCACAAAGGCCGTTGTATATAGTGCCGTACTCATATTATTCTCAGATTACCTCTTAACCCAGTTGTTACTATAGCATGATCGAACTTTTAGATTTACATAAATCGTTTGACGATGTAGCCGTGTTAAAAGGCATAACTACCCAATTCAAACCTGGCCGAACCAACCTAATTATTGGTGCCAGTGGTGGTGGAAAAAGTGTATTAATGAAATGCATGGTTGGCTTGTTAACCCCAACACAAGGCCAGATAATCTATGATGGCAGAGACTTTCATAAACTTGGAAACAAGGAAACAAGGGATGTTCGGCGAGAGATTGGTATGCTGTTTCAAGGTAATGCTCTTTTTGACAGCTACACAGTAGAAGAAAACATTGAGTTCCCATTAAAAATGTTCACCGACATGACTCCGGCCGAAAGACGTGATCGTGTCGATTTTTGTTTAGAACAAGTTCACCTTGAGGGGATTAATGCAAAATTTCCGGCGGAAATTAGCGGTGGAATGAAAAAAAGAGTCGGCATAGCAAGGGCCATTTCATTAGACATTAAATATTTGTTTTGTGACGAACCGAACTCAGGCCTTGATCCAGTGACTTCTAGGGTGATTGACGAACTTCTGCAAGATATTACCGAAGAATTTCAAATGACAACTGTAATCAATACACATGATATGAAAACCGTATTCGATATTGGTGATCACATCATATTTATAAATAACGGCAACAAATGGTGGGAAGGTAAAAAAAGTGAAGTGAGAAATGCTGATAATCCAGAACTCAAGTCATTTATTAATGCCTCTTACTTTGAATAAAACTTTTATGAAACTTAATATACGGAAGTTCAGCAAGATGGCTGCGATTATTTTTACCTTTAGCTTCTTAGCATTCACTCCTGCAAACCACGAAGAAGGGATGTATCCCCTTGCGCAATTGGGTAGTTTAGATTTAAAAAAGGCGGGCCTTGAGATGGCTCAGTCTGATATTTATCAACCAGGCAAAATTGGATTAACCAATGCGCTTGTAAGACTAGGTGGATGTACGGGATCTTTTATTTCTGATAAAGGATTAATTATTACCAACCACCATTGCGTTTTTGGAGCGGTTGCCTCAGCAAGTTCACCAGAACACAATTATTTGGAAAATGGTTTTTATGCAAAAGATGAAGCGGAAGAAATCAAAACATCATTGCCTTGTAAGATTACACTGTCTTTTGACGATGTAAGTGACCGCGTATTGAAAGATGTTGATCCAACATCAGCTCCGGAAGAACAACAACAGAAAATTGAAGACAATATTAAAGCGATTACAGAAGCTGAAAAAGAATCTTATCCCGATCTAAAAATTGAAATATCGGAGATGTTCGTCGGTAAGTACTACACGCTGTTTCGTTACAAAATGTTAAACGACGTACGGTTGGTATACGTTCCGCCTAAAGCAGTAGGTAAGTTTGGTGGCGAAACAGACAATTGGATATGGCCTCGTCATAACGGTGACTTTAGCGTTGTAAGAGCCTACGAAAACGGTAAGCCATACAAACCAGAAAGACATCTTAAGATTGATGTAAATGGAACGCAAGAGAATGATTTTGTGTTTGTTTTGGGCTACCCTGGCAGCACGTATCGACATTTCCCAGCGCAGTATTTGACCTATCAAAATGATCATTTACTTCCGCTTATATCTTCTTGGTTTGACGAGCGAATTGCGCTGCTCAAACAAGATGCTAAAGGCAATGTGGCTAAAGAGCTGCAGTACGCCAGTACGATTGCCTCTTTAAGTAATACCACGAAAAACTTTAAAGGCAAGATGCAAGGACTGAGAAGAACGTCTATCCTTAATAATAGATTTGAAGAGCAGAATAAACTACAGAAGTTTGCCATGGCCAATGGCGACCCATCTGACGACGAGGTTATTCCACGTATTGCAGCGCTTTATAAGCGCAAAAATGCAATGGCAGACGACTACATTTTACTTAATCAGATGTATTCTGCTTCAGGCATGTATTACGCAGCCCACATGAGAAACTCGTTGAAAGCGGAATATGATGCCCTAGAAAAATCAGAAAGAAAAAGTTGGATACAGAACAGTGGCAAACTTATGCAAAGAGTGAAATCAGGCTTCAGAGTAGTTTCGACAGAAATGGATTATACCTTATTTGGTTCCTTATTATACCGCATATTCAAATCTGGAGATGGAAGAGCTGATGTAGCTTTAGAATATCTAAATCTTAACAATCCGTCAAAAAAGGAAGTTATAGCAGCTATTGCCAAAATCTGGAATAACAGCAAATATGCCAACAAAACGAAGACACTGGATTGGATAGAAAACAACCCCAAGAAATTCATAAAGGCAAAAGATAAAATACAAGATTTAGCAGCAATTTTTGGCCCACAGGTAACAACAATGCGACGTGACTGGGTTGATATTAGTGCCGAACTAGATGCCTTAATGCCTAGGTTGGCAGATATTAAGCAGAACCATTATGGTGGAAACTTTATTCCAGACGCGAATGCCACACTGCGGTTAACTTACGGCTACGTAAAAGGATATAGCCCAAGCGATGCGGTAAATAACGACCCATTCACAACGATAGATGGTATTTTGGAAAAAGCTCAGCCTTCTGGAGATTACTATATGCCAGAAAACATTTTGGAGAAATTTAAGACTGTAAATGCCAATGACAACTTAAAACACCCAACCAAAGGTCAGGTAGTTGTTGGTATATTGTACAACCTCGATACAACTGGAGGAAACAGTGGTAGTCCTATATTGAACGCAAAAGGAGAATTGGTTGGAGTTAATTTTGATCGTGCTTTTTCAGCTACCATTAACGACTTCGAATGGAATGAATCTTACAGCAGGTCAATTGGCGTAGATATACGCTACGTGCTTTACGTAATGAAGTATGTTAGTGGCGCAGACGCTGTTTTAGAAGAACTAGATGTTGAGTTGTAATAGAGCGAATTAATTACCAATCAACTGTGTGATAGATGAGAGTCGCCGTAATTAATAATTATCGATTAAAAGTGTCTGTGTGTCTTATAGATTTCAATGAGACCGTTAATCCCTTATTTTCGTGCACTGTTTAAATAGTTGAAATAATATCAATAAAAAAATGAAGAGAATTTACCTCGTACTGGCCTTATTAATTGTAGGGTTTGGTATTAAAGCTAAAGCGGATGAAGGAATGTGGTTGCCACATTTGATTCAAGGTCAAACGTATGACGAAATGGTTCGTTTGGGTGTAAAACTAACACCTGAGCAAATCTATGATGTAAACAATTCAAGTTTAAAAGACGCTATTGTGCGCCTAGGACGTGGATTTTGTACCGGTGAAGTGATATCTTCACAAGGGTTAATTTTAACCAATCACCACTGTGGGTTCAATGCAATTCAGAGTTTGAGTTCTGCAGGAGAAAAAAACTACCTAGAGCGTGGTTTCTGGGCTAAAGAAAAGAAAAATGAATTAGCCGCTGGCTTCTCTGTTTCATTCTTACAACGTATTGAGGATGTTACTGAAGATATTACAGAGGGTTTGACAGACGACATGAGCTTAGCTGATCGATCAGCTAAAATTCAAAAAAGAATGTCTGCCATTCAGGAAGAATATGCTGATGAAAAAGCACACATTAGTGCACAGGTGAAGGTGTTTTTCGAAGGAAACAATTACTATGTTTTCATTTACCAAACTTTTCCTGACGTAAGATTAGTAGGTACTCCACCTCAATCTCTTGGGAAATTTGGTGGTGAAACTGACAACTGGATGTGGCCAAGACATACGTGCGATTTCTCTATGTTTAGAGTGTACGCAAACGAAAACAATGAGCCGGCTGAATACAGTGAAGACAATGTACCTTATACACCTAAGCACCATTTACCAGTATCAACCAAAGGAGTAAAAGAAGGCGATTTCGCCATGATCTTTGGTTACCCAGGAAGCACTGATCGTTACTTAACATCTTATGGAATCAATTTCGCTACAGAAACGGAATTTCCTGCACGCGTTAAAGTACGTAGAGAAAAATTAGACATCTACGAAAAATACATGTCTATGAATGAATCAAACAAATTAAAGTATGCTTCTAAGTATGCTGGTGTAAGTAATTACTGGAAAAACTTCATGGGTCAAACTCGTGGTTTAAAAAGGTTGAAAATCGCTGATCGTAAGAAAGCTGAAGAAAAGGCTTTTAACACTTGGGCCAATGCAACACCAGAACGTAAAGCAAAATATGGTAACGTCATATCCCTTTACGAGCAAGGTTTTAACACCCTGCATCAAAACAAAATGTCACAAGTTTACATTGTTGAAGAAGCAATAATCGGAATAGAGTCTCTTTTATATGCGTATAGATTTAGTGCTTTGACCAATCCTAAATTGACGGATGAAAAAGTAAGTGCAATGGCTGAAGGACTAAAGGGGAAAGTGGATGGACATTACAAAGACTACATCAAGGAATTGGATCAAGAGGTATGTGCAGCGATGTTTATGCATTACAGCAATGACATTCCAAAAGACCAGCAACCAGCAGATTTCAAAAAAATGGTGTCTAAGTACAAAGGTGATTTTAATAAAATGGCAGCGTCTATTTTCAAAAAATCCATGTTTGTTGACAAAGCAAAAACCAACGCATTCTTAAATAAAGTAAACGTAAAGAAGCTTAAAAAAGATCCAATGTACAAGATGATGGCCATGTTTATCAACCACTATCGTTCTGTAGTAATTCCTTCAGTAATGGCTTCAAATGAATCTTTAGCTAAGGCAAAAAGATTATACGTCAAAGGCTTAAAGGAGATGAATCCTACAAAAGCATATGCGTCAGATGCAAACAGCACTATGAGGCTAACTTATGGCTCTGTAAAGGATTATTACCCAGCTGACGCTGTACATTATGACTACTTTACTACTATGGACGGTGTTTTAGAGAAATATGTTCCTGGTGATATTGAGTTTAACCTACCAGAAAAATTTGTAGACTTAGCAAAAAGTAGAACCTATGGTGATTATGCCGACAAAGACGGTGACTTGCATATTTGTTTCTTGTCTAACAATGACATTACTGGCGGAAACTCTGGTAGTCCGGTAATCAATGCTGATGGACACCTAATCGGTACTGCATTTGACGGTAACTGGGAAGCGATGAGCGGAGATATAGCTTTTGAGCCAGAACTACAACGTACGATTTCTGTTGATATTCGTTACACGTTATGGGTGATTGACGTATTCTCAGGCGCAGGACATTTAGTTGAAGAAATGACCGTCGTTAAATAGACATATAAAGATTATGTAAAAAGCGCTCAGTAATGGGCGCTTTTTTTATGCGAGTAAGTCTAGTGCTGCTTCTATAGATGCGACTGGTTCTAAACATGCATTGTCCTCACAAACATAAATAAGCGTTTTTCCTGCCTGCAATCTCCCCGCTACAATCGGAAGGTCTTCTCCCCCAACGCTTGCGACAACGGTCCAGTTTGGCTTTCGTTTTTGGTTTATGATTTTGGCAAACGCAAGTGCTTTCTCGCCAACAATTACAACTTCTTTATGCCCTCCAAAGGCGTCGAGCATGGCCAACATCCAATTGCTAAACCCAGAACCATATTGAGTTACCCTTGGAGCAATTAGGTCAATCATTTCTAACGCAATACTTCTGTATTTTACGTCAAGAAAAAGCTGACTTAGATGCAACAAGTTCCTAGTCATTATGCTGTTTGATGATGGGATTACATTGTCAAAGTAATCCGTTTGTTTCGCAACTAAATCACTGGCTTGATGATCGGTAAACTGAAACATCATCGACCCGTCATTATAGAAGTGGTTTAGCGTATAATCGGTTAGCTCTTTGGCTTTTTGGGCATAATCGGCGTCATAAGAAGCGGCGTACAAGTGCAACAACGCTTGGATAACCGAGGCATAATCTTCCAAAAAACCGTTAATCGTTGATTTTCCATTTTTATAGCTATGAAATAAACTGCCATTTTCCTTTAGCTGATAATTCAATATCGACGACATCGTATTCTCTGCCTGTTCTATATATTGTTGATTGCTGGTTGCCTGAAACGCTGCACATAACCCACTTACAGTTAAAGCATTCCAGTTCGTCAGACATTTGTCGTCTAACCCAGGTTTTGTGCGATTGGTACGTGCTTCGTACAGTACCTTAATGGCTTTATTAACCTCACTTTCTAGTTCCGTTTCATTTATATCAAATGCTTTTAGTATTTCGGCGTTCGCTGTTCTACATAAAATAAAATTGTCGGCTTCCCAATAGCCTCTTTCGTTTAACCCGAAGTATGATTTTATTAAATCAGATTTGTTTGGAAAAAGCATGTGAATCTCGTCAATCGTCCATACATAATATTTCCCTTCAACGCCTTCGCTATCAGCATCATATGCAGAATAAAATAAATCATCAGGACCCAATAATTCAGCACTTAAAAAATCGCTCGTTTGTTTAATAACCTTGAGATATTCTTTATTATTGGAAACTTCATAAGCTTCTGAATACAGTTCAAGTAACTGTGCGTTATCGTATAGCATTTTTTCGAAATGCGGGACTTTCCATTTGTTGTCTACAGAATACCTCGCAAAGCCACCTCCTATTTGATCATAAATGCCACCACGAGCCATTTTGGATAGCGTAAGGTCTACATAATTTTGTAGCGGTATGTTTTTTCTTGACGAGGCATAACGACTGAGAAATTGATAATTATTAGGCAAAGGAAACTTGGGTGCTCTATTGCCCCCTCCTTCAACGTGGTCAAATGATTTAGCCCATATGCCGACGGATTCATCCACCAATTGCATTACTGCATCTTTATTGCTGACGAAACCATTTACACGTTCTATGTTAGACGTAGATTTAATACCCTTCAGCAATTTGTCTGCATAATCCTTAAGCTTATCTCGGTTTTCCTCCCATTCTCTTTTAATCGTTTCTAGCAATTGAAGCCATTTGTCTTTTTGATAATAAGTCCCTGCATAAAAGGGTTTCCCGTCCGGGAAGGCGAAACAATTCAATGGCCATCCCCCGCCACCAGTTATAAGTTGAGCAGCATTCATATAAAGTTGGTCAACATCAGGCCTTTCCTCCCTATCTACTTTGACACATATAAAATGTGCATTCATTATGTCAGCCACCTCTTCGTCCTCAAAACTCTCATGCTCCATAACATGACACCAATGGCAAGCAGAGTAGCCAATGGATACTAATATTGGCTTATTGGCTTTTTTGGCTAAGTCCAAGGTTTTTTCATTCCATGGTTTCCAGTGCACAGGATTATAGGCATGCTGAAGTAAATATGGACTTGTCTCATGGATTAAGTCGTTGGCGTTTTCATTATCTGAGCGCAAATGATTCGTCATAGATTCAAGGATACTTGTTTCTAGTGAGATACGTATAGTAAAAACATAATCATTATTTGCTGAGCAGTCATTTAGCGTTTAATTTTAGGTTATTTTTGATTTAATGATCCTAATTACCCGTAGTATTTTTATCCTATCTATACTCCTTTTGATGTGGCAAGACTCCACCGCTCAATACACGACCATAGGTCCAGTTACCTTTACAAGTAACACCTATGGCCCGATGGTTTGCAGAACGGATAGTGCCAATGCGTTTAGCCGGCATGCATACATTTACCCTTCAGCTACATTAGGTGATTTGGCTCATGGAGATTCTATTCGAATGATAGAGTTCTTTAAAACCAATGATTTTGTATATGCAGGTACGCCTAATTTCAAAATGTATGTTGGCATGTCTGACTCTGCTGATTTTGGTATTGGCAATATTCAAAGTTGGTCTACAGAAACCAGTAGAAAGGGCGTTCAAAAGGTATTCGACGGATCTATACAGTCTATAGTTGACGCAACAGCGGGATACAAAGCGTTTGTTTTTGACACAATGTTTGTTTTTGATACAACACAAGGAAGTCACCTAAAGATTTTAGTGGAGTTTTACCAAAATACCGCTCAGCCAGTTGGCCTTATCCCACTCTGGGCGTATGAAAACAACTTCACTGTTACGGGATTCGTTTCAAATAATGAAACCAAATATATTTTTGGTGTCAATCAAGCACCTGATTCGACCATATTCACACAAGTACGTAAACCCTCAATACGAATACATTTTCCAAGATACGACACCAATGCCGCAGTAAACAATGTGTACGCTTTAGGTGAGTTGGCGCTGTTAATGGCTCCTGTCGATACTATTAAATTCAATGTGCGCAACACAGGAAAGAAAGTGCTACACAACCACCCATTTGAAGTGGCGATATCTGGTGCGAATAGTTTCAGAGACACGGTGTATGTGGATACACTGCTTACCAACAGTGACAAAATGTTATTCTCACATACATACAAGCCTAAAAACAAAGGGGTTGACACGGTAACTGTCCGGAGTTTAGGAGACCCTTATAGCTTGGACGACACTACTGTATTTATGAGAAAAATCTCACACAACGTTTTAAGCCACAACAATCCATTTGTTACCAATGCAGCGTTTGGTATCGGGTTTAATGGTAGCTCAGGAGATTTTATTGCAAAGTACTATACCGATAGCAACTACATTAATCAAATAAAAATTGGTTTCTCATCTTCAGGCCTACCTTTTATGTTGGGTATATGGCAAGAAGATTCAAATGGTGGGCCTGGAAAGGAAATATACACGTCAGACACATTGTTGAGTAATGGAGGACAATACATCCAACCCGTATTGCCTAAGGTGCAAGTCCGTGATGGGTATTTCGTAGGAATTCGTCAGCTAGGCACACAGAATATCGCATTTAATTACGAAGCGGAAACACCCGTAAGACCTGGTGTTTTTTATTTTGCTGCACCCGCCCGAGATACAAACTGGACCTCATTTTCACCCGGTTTTGACTTTAACTTTGATATTCAACCCAGAATCCAAATTTCCCACGACGTTGCGGTTATAGGTATAACTTATCCTGCTGATTTAGATACGTTTGAATTTAGTATCGGTGATAGCATCAAACCCAAAGCCATCGTGTACAATTACGGTGTGAAAGATCAAAACAACCCATTTGACGTTGTTTGCGAAATCCTCGACCAGTTCAATAATGTGGTATACAAAAGCATTAAGATCATTACCCTTGACGCTGAGGATAGTTTAGAAATTACGTTCGACAAACCATTTTCGTTAGGAAATTATGGTGATTTACGCATGCTGGTTTACACCAAATTGTCAGGAGATTTGGCTATAGAAAATGACAGTTTGGCTATCGATTTTAGCATCTATGTAAACTACGATATTCAGGTGGAGAGTTTCTTTGAACCCATTGCTGGCGCACGTTATGAATTAAATAAAGACAAAGTAAGCCCTACCGTACGGATGGTCAATTTTGGCTCTAGAGATCAGTCTAACATACGCGTTACCTCTAGAATTCGCCAAGATACTAAAATCGCTAAGGAGCAAACTCAAACCATAAGCCTTGCTGGTGGAGGTAGTCAGATACTTGCGTTCGATTCTGTTACCATACCTTTTGCAGGTGACGTCATATTCGAAGTGTTCTGTTGGAATGCAATTGATAGTTTCCCAGTGAATGATACCGCTCGCGTCACGGTTGAAGTTGTTAGAAGCAACGACTTAGGCATAGTTTCTGTCATCCGCCCGAGAGACAGTTCGGTTTACGAACGAAATCAAGTATTTAGGCCCTATCTAAATTACCGCAATTTTGGGTTAGGTGACCAAGACTCCACAGTTGTTACATGCGCCATAACTGATGAACCCGGGTCGGTGATTTATCGTGACACGGTGATTAGATCGCTCCCTAAATTCAGTACAATTCAAGCACTGTTTAAAGATTTTAAAGCCCCAAACAAAGCGCAAACTTTAACATTTGATGCGAAGACTTGGATCGCAGGTGATCAAGACACGACAAATGATCGGATTTCTACTCAGTTCTTTATTAAAACTAAAACAGACCTTGCATTAGTGGCAATAAAGGACCCTGTTAAGGATTCCTTGTACTTGCTGGGTGACACGATTAGTCCTAAAGTTACTGTTGTAAATATTGGCAACACCATTGTTCCTGCCACTGCTCAATTGTTTTATCGCATAGTTAATTCTACAGGAGCTGAGGTGTACTTTGATTCAACTACTATAGGAAGCACTCTGGCCATAGATAACGGTACCGACGTGAACTTCCCTGATTTTGTATTCTTTAACATCAAAGATGCGTATAACGCAGTGTGCTTTATTAAACTTCCAACAGACGGTGAGGCGGGCAATGATACATTGAGGACAAACTTTAATGCATCAGCGAAAAATTCAATTTCCTTGGGTGGTATTACGTTACCTACTCATAATCAAGTGTATCAACTCAATATAGACACAGTGTTTCCTTCATTTAGTATTGTTAACTCGGGATTAAATGATATTAGCAACCCTGTCTATTATACCGTAACATTTGACAATAATGGTTCAGAAGTGTATCGCGATTCTGACTCTATAACGGTCTTATTATCTGAAACTTCTATCGAGATTCAACCAATGCCTTTTGTGCCTTTGGTTACTGGTAAAATCAAGATGACGGTGACGATTCAGAACGTAGATGATGAAATTGTTTCAGACAATGAATTAGAGCGCGATTTCTTTGTTTCACTTCAAAACGATGTAGCGTCAATCGCCTTTGTGTATCCAGAAATAGATTCTCTGGTTTTTGCCAATAGAACTTACGCGCCAAAAGGCCAGTTCCGTAACTTGGGAGACAGTGCACAACGGAGTGAGTTTAGTGTCTCCTATATTATTTCGTTGAATGGTACACAACTATATAACTCCAATAAAAACATCACGCTTGACTCTGGAAGTGCAATAACCGTTGGTTTTGACAGCACATTCACCCCCACAACACCAGGAACGTATGATATGTTTTTGATTACTCGACTTGGTATAGATCAAGTGCTGACTAACGATACCTTGACAGGGTCGTTTGTTGTCGACTTTCATAGCTCAACGCCTATGATTCAATCCTATGGCATAAAACTCTATCCAAACCCTTCAAACAGCACCGTATTCATATCTTCCACAAACAGTACAATTAAGTCGGTCGAAGTATTTAGCGCAAATGGACGTATCATAGAAGTTCTAAAGATGAACCACAACAAATCAGTTGAAGTTGACGTCACTCATTTTGTACCTGGTTTTTATTGGTTCAGGATTGAAATAGGAGACAAATTTGTTTGGCAAAAAGTGATTACGAATTAGTCATTCAATTCACCTTGTAACTCCTTTACTACCGTCTTTTCTCCAGCTTGATTTTCAGCGTAGAACGATAAGGTTACCTTTTTGCCGTTTGGAATGTTGTAAAGCAGTACCTGCATCCGACCAAAACCAATGGGGTCTAACGTACACTCCGTTTTTGAACGTGTTTTAAAGTATTTGAAAAACAAGAATCGCTTTTGTTGCTTTACGGCACAAAACCCTTTCACATAATCAGGTGCGTAAATACTCACCGATTCTTCATGCTCATATTTTGTTTTGTTAAAGTTTATGACTTGCCGTTTTGTGTAATCGAATGATGGGTGCTTACCGGTCATTTTTAGGGCCAAATCAAAATCTGGAACGCCATACCCAATCACATTGTCTGGATTGTAAAACAAATGCCCTGAGCGTTTTATAATTTGTTTGATTTCGAGTGGAGTAAGTGTTTTGTTAGCTTCCCACAAACAGGTAGCCAAGCCAGCAATTATTGGAGAGGAATAAGACGTCCCATACCCTGTACCAATACCATACGTGGTAGCTACATATGTTTGTTTGCCCAGTGCAGCCACATCCGGTTTAATCCGAAAATCTGAAGTTGGCCCTGGTGAGCTAAACGCCGGTGCTTCCAAATTATGGTCTACGGCTCCAACAACAAGTATGTCTTCTACATCGGCAGGAAAATCTAGTTTTCCCCAACTCTTATTTCCATCGTTCCCGGCAGAATTAACTACGAGCATTCCACGAGAAGCCGCAATAGCCGCACCACGGCTGATATAGGTCGTTTTACCATCTAAATCAGCATGAGAATGGTTTAAACGGGTTTCGTCGAAATGGTTATAACCCAATGAAGAGTTGATCACATCAACCCCCATAGAGTCAGCAATTTCAGCTGCGCGAACCCAATTCAATTCTTCCAACCATATTTCATACTTGTTGGACTCTGTCCTAATCAAAACATAATCTGCCGCTGGAGCTGCCCCAATCATGGTTGAAGATTTGTTGGCTGCAATGCAACCAAAAACATGCAATCCATGGTCGTCATCATCATAGACGTTTTTTTCCAAATCAACGACATCTTCTGTATATACAACTTGTTGATTATTAAATATTTGTGAGAATAAACTTAGTTTATTCACTTTGCGAAATCCCGCGTCAAACACGGCTATCATCATGTTGTCTCCAAGAAAACCAACTTTATGCAAATCGGTACCGTTTAGCATGTCTAACTGTCGAAAGCCGTCACCATATTGATGTTTAAACGAATCATCTGGCGCCAATTCCTCCTGCCTTCCAGACCTATTTGTTTTTTCTATGCTTTTGCCCAAGTAGACTACATCATCCACGAAAAATTTAATTTTCAAACGCCAAGCGGTGTCCATTGAGGCAGTTGAAATAACCGCTCCGTTAAGCCATTTAGAAACATACCTCACTTGAATTGAAGGCTTACGGATGTTGTTTATATAAGCCGCTGTGACGGGCAAGTCTAAAGAATCGATGGGTATATGAAGACGAGTTCTACGTTCTAATGCTCTATCAGACATAAAAAAGTCTGGCTTTGTGATATCAACGTAGTTTAGGCCTTTATCGTGAAACTGAACAAAGAAATGGTATGTCGTTTTAGAAGCTGCATAACTCATAGTCGACATAACAACCAAGAGCAATCCTGTATATTTTCTCACCTAATTATTTTTTAGTAAATGAATTTAGTTTCCAGCGTAATTCATACCCTTTGCGCTTATTCTGTTGTTTTTCTAATGAAATGGTCTGCTTTTCGATCAGTCCAACATCCTCTGCAAAAAGTTCCCATCTTATATCTTCATCGATTATTGTAGTATCAAAGGCTTGTTGTACAAACACATTGTTTGAAAATGACTCGGCAAGAGTTGCTCTGCTTTTGTGGGTATTGATGTACCGAAATCGATCTTCTGATGCACTATTCAATTGATTGCCATCCCAAAACACTCTTGCTTTTACTGGAAATAAAAGGTGAACGATAGGCTTGTTATCAATAGACCTGACCGCACGAATATCATTCTTATACATCAGCATGGTCTTAAAGTATTGCCAATCTGTTGTATCACTTCGAAACGAAACATCTGCATAATACCTATCTGTTTCGCTGGTAATGTCTGCTATTTCTACAATTACCTCTTTTCTCCAGTACGAATACGTGTCAGACTGTTGTGTAAAGTCATCAAAGTGAATTGAATCAACGTTGTATATCCATTCATTTTCAAGTGCAAGTGGGAAATAATCAAAGCCAATACTTGTTGGTTCTTCAATTTCTCTACAACCTACAATACTGAGAATAATAATCAACGCGCTAATACGCATAGTTTAGCAGAGATTTGGTTATTGTGGTTTTGGTGTTGCGTAAACGATCATAACGTAACTCATAAATCAACCCTACTCCCTTGCCGTAATACGAACGATGCGATTGAGAGATATCATTGTGGTGATATTCGTAATGAACCACATCCATAATATCATAATAGGTTTTGTCATTATGCGTGAATTGGTCTAATTGATCATCAATTATCGACTGCGCATTCAAACAAGTATTGTTTAAATTATACCACTTGGCCCCGGCCTCAAGCGGATTGGTTAATGCAATAATGTTGTAATCACTACCCATATGCACTACCCGGTCGTTATACAGCTGTAAGGTGTATACATCAACTTTCTTATAGTCAATTGTGGTGTCGGATGTGCGATAAACGTCTATCTTATATGTTGCGCTACGTTGCGTAATCTCAACATGGCTCACTACCTCCTTCTGAAAGTACATCTGATGCTGCATCGGGTCAATTAAATCCATCTGTACAGAATCTATTACATATATCCACGTGGTGCCTTCTTGTAACTTCAAATAGTCATCACCAAAGCTTGAATACCTAGGAATAGCTACATCTTTTTCGCAAGACATAAAGGTAATGGTGACAACCAGTCCCAACAACACGCTTATGAATACTTTATTTTTCAAATGATTTCAATGTATAGGTGTAATCATATCCCTCAGGAATTTCTGTGGTATCTCCTATGGCTTTTTTTGTCCAAAATATCTGTCTTGCATAAATCAACCCATTATCCTCGGCGTACTTTTCTATACCATAGTTACGCAGTGTTTTAAACGCTTCATCGCGTTGCACAACGTGCAATGTATTCACATACATCGTGGTATCAATTATTTCAGTCGACATTTCTTCTAAAATTTCATACTCCTCTTTGTTTTTCGTGTTGTAGGCATTGGCATCCCAATACTTATATAAACTCGGAGGGAATACCAAGTTGATAACACGGACATTAGAATCTAAAACCTCCGCTCTGAACGCTGTAATTCTTTTTACCATGTTTCTATCAAACACAAACGCACCATTTAAGGAATCTGTCCGAGACACCTCTACAATACTACTTCTCACCCCTTGATTATCTATGATTGTATCAACTATTTCCTGTTTTACCAAAAATCTAAAGGTATCTATCGTTTTTGCAAACGCATCATAATCGATAGAATCCACTTGGTAAATCCATGTATTGCCAATATTCAAAGGGAAATATCCATACCCAAAATCATTTGGTCGGGGTTCAATAGCGTTCTTCCTGCAGCCCATTTCCACCATCAAAACAGTGATCATAGAAACCATGATAGATATGTATGCAATTCGTTTAATCATATATACAACGCGATTGTAATTAGTGTACGTACAAAGTAGGTCAATAATTCGCTGTAATAGTAAACGTAGTTATTCCTATATGCCTACTTTTGCCGACAAAATTAGATTGACAACTATGTTACTAAAAGGAAAAGAGGTCGCAGATCAGATAAAAATAGAGATAGCCGAAGAGGTTAAAACCATTGTAGATAAAGGTGTTAGGCCTCCTCATTTGGTTGCCATTTTGGTTGGCGAAGATGGTGCGAGTAAAACGTATGTCAAAAACAAAGAATTGGCTTGTGAAAAGGTTGGATTTAGTTCAACGCTCGTACGATTACCTGAGTCAACGTCTGAAGAGGAAGTACTTGCTAAAATCGAAGAGATTAACAATGACGATGGAATAGACGGACTGATTGTTCAACTACCTTTACCCAAACATATTTCCGAACATAAAGTAACTCAAGCGATAGATCCAGCGAAAGACGTTGATGGTTTCCATGATGTAAGTGTAGGACGACTTACAAAAGGACAAGATACATTTATCAGCGCTACGCCTTATGGCATTATTCAATTATTGGAAAGATACAAAATTGAAACCAGCGGTAAACACTGCGTTGTTATTGGAAGAAGTAATATTGTTGGTCGCCCAATGAGTATCCTGATGTCTAGAAGTGGCAACCCTGGAAACTGCACAGTTACCTTATGTCACAGTAGAACGGTGGATTTAGAATCTTACACCAAATCTGCTGACATCTTGATTGTTGCTTTAGGAATTCCTGAGTTTGTTACTGGCGATATGGTTAAACCGGGAGCAACCGTGATTGACGTTGGCATTACGCGCGTAGACGCCGACACACCAAGAGGTTATGTCTTAAAGGGAGATGTAGAGTTTGAATCTTCAGAAAAAGTTGCGGGATATATTACACCTGTACCTGGAGGCGTTGGGCCAATGACCATTATTGGATTGATGCAAAACACGCTAAAGTCACACAACCTCAAATTTAGTAATTAACATGAAGCTGCCTGTAATGGAGCGGTTCTACACCATTCAAGGTGAGGGCAAATACACCGGACATGCAGCGTATTTTATTCGTTTAGCAGGGTGTGATGTTGGATGTGTTTGGTGCGACGTAAAAGAGAGTTGGGATGCAGAGGGTTATCCACTTGCAACGCCAGAAGAATTGGCAGAAGAGGCGGCAAATTATCCTTGCAACATTGTCGTTATCACAGGCGGAGAACCTGCGATGCATGACTTAACTGAATTGACATCAGCAATCCAAAAAACAGGAAAACGTGTCCATATCGAAACTTCAGGTGCTCACCCACTTAAAGGTTCTTTTGATTGGGTAACTTTTAGTCCAAAAAAATTCAAAGCCCCTGTCGGGTCATATGCTAAAATATCAAACGAATTAAAAGTCGTGGTATTCAATAAATCAGATTTTGAGTGGGCTAAATCATTTCAAAAAGAAGTTGGCAACGATTGTTTGTTATATCTACAACCCGAATGGAGTAAAAATGAACAAATGCACCCGTTGATTGTAGATTTTATATTAGAAAACCCTGAATGGCAAGTTTGTCTTCAGACACATAAATATCTAGGCGTAGATTAATTAAAAACGTAAAAAACCAATCCACAATAAGGTGGATACAAAAGAGAATAAATGACTGTAATAATATTCATGCTGATTTTATGGTATGGTGGATTGTTTTTTCAAACATTCTTTCTTCATAGATACGCAGCACATCAGATGTATACGATGTCTAAACCTGCCGAAAAAGTAGTGTTTGTTTTAACATGGATTTTTCAGGGAGCCAACTATTTAAGTGCTTATGGGTACGGCATAATGCACCGTATGCACCATGCCTATGCAGATACCGAAAAGGATCCACACTCTCCCAAATTCGACAAGTCTTTGTTTGCGATGATGTGGCGAACAAAAAATAAATACCAAGAAATAAATCAGCAGTTGGTGCAAGTAGATGACAAGTTTACTAAAAACGTGCCTCAATGGCTGTGGTTCGACAAAATGGCAAGCTCTCGCATATCTAGGCTCCTTTGGGCAGCTGGATACATCACCTTTTTTGCATTCTTCGTTACGGCTTGGTGGCAATGGTTGTTTCTTCCTATAGCGTTTTTTATGGCACCCATACACGGGGTAATCATCAATTGGTATGGGCACATTTATGGTTATGTTAACTTCAAACTAAAAGACACGTCAAAAAATCTTCTTCCGTTTGATTTTTTAATGATGGGCGAAGCATATCACAACAACCACCACAAGAATGGTTCAAACGCTAATTTTGGGGTAAGATGGTTCGAAATTGACCCAACCTACCTCATTATGAAATTATTGCATGCCGTAGGGTTTATTAAATTGAAGAAGGCTTCAGCGAGTAGCAGTCCGGATGTGCGATAATTAGTTCTCAAAGACCTTAATTGTGCCGTTCTCTGCGACTTCAAATGATTCGCAGTGACGATATGCAATAAAAAACCGAATACCATGATGGTGGCCGTAATAAGGTCCTCCAGGATGTTTGGCAAACCAATCCATATTTAACCAAACATTTTGTGTTTTCAAATCTCTTCTCAAATAAACAACGTCGCTAAATAATAACCCATAACGTTGCCTTATATAGTGCTTAATTGGTGTCAATGGTACTCTTCCTAAGTTGGCCTCTACAAAAGCGTGTCCAGCAGAATCGTTCCAAGCATAATTAAGTCTTACTTCACCTCCTATCGACATAATCATGGACCCAATAAGTACAGCAAAATCATCACAGTCACCAGTATAGTTTTGCTCAATAGATTCAGACGCTTTGGCTACGTAATTAAATTGAATAGGATCATTAATATACGTCCAGTTTTTTAGCGTATAGTCAAACAAATCGCACAACTGACCTATATTGTACTGTCCTGGATTATTAGCCGCAATTTGGATGGACGTATTTCTCACCAACGTAGATGTGTAGTCACATCCGTTTAATACTTTTTTGCGTTCTGGGGTGTCGTAACAAGGATCGGTTATCGGGACGCCATCAACGATTGGATTTTCCCGTTCAAATGAATTTACTGGTATTTTGATCGGTTTAGGTAGCAAGTGCTTCATTTGAAGTAAATGCTTCATAATCTCAGGATTGATAGGCTCTAACTGGGCATCTAAAAGCTGTTCTTTGAACGAAATACTATCAGACTTTGCGTCGCTCTCTTTTTGCTTTTCTTCTAAAAAACGACAAGAACAAATCGATACCACACAGGTAATCGAAATGATTGAATACAAAAAAAGTCTTGTCATGTATTTTGGATATTTTGCTTTTGCCAAATCTAATCCATTCAAGTAAATAATCTTGCCTACTTTCGCCATACAAACAAGTGACAAATGAGTTTATTAGAAGAATTAAAATCAAGGAGTAACAATACCTGTGAATTATGCGCTATAGAAGGCGAAATTTCATCTTTTTTAGTTACGCCAAAAACAGAAGGACTTCCTGAAAACTGTGTTGCTGTTTGTAGCAATTGCAAAACTCAACTCGAAGACGAAAACGCGGTAGATCCAAATCATTGGAGATGTTTAAACGATAGCATGTGGAGTGAAGTGACGGCTGTTAAAGTAGTCGCCTATAGAATGTTAACCCAATTACGTAACGAAGGTTGGCCGGTAGATCTTATTGAAATGATGTACATGGAAGATGATGAATTGAACTGGGCCAAACGGGGAGTTTCGGATGGTACTGAAGTTATTCATAGAGACAGCAATGGTACAGCACTAAAAAGTGGCGACAGTGTTACTTTAATAAAAAACTTAAATGTTAAGGGCGCGAATTTTACTGCTAAACGTGGAACTGCGGTACGAAACATAAAACTGGTAGCAGACAACACCGACCATATAGAAGGCCGGGTGAATGACCAACAAATAGTTATTCTAACAGAATACGTGAAGAAAAATTAGGATAAACAACAGAGATGAATGCGATTAATTCATCTCATTTTTACTGAAAATAATCGCTAAACTTGCAGCCTTATTCTAAGTATTAATCCATGGCATTACAAGCAGGTATCGTCGGACTACCAAACGTAGGTAAATCAACGCTTTTTAATTGTTTAAGTAACGCGCAAGCGCAAAGTGCAAACTTCCCGTTTTGCACCATAGAACCCAACGTTGGAACCATTACAGTTCCTGACGATAGGTTGTGGAAATTAGAATCCTTGGTAAATCCTGAACGTGTGATGCCTACAACAATAGAAATTGTTGATATCGCTGGTCTTGTAAAAGGTGCTAGCAAAGGTGAAGGATTAGGAAACCAGTTTTTGGCCAATATTCGTAATACGAACGCCATTATACACGTGGTGCGGTGTTTTGACGATCCCAACATAGTGCATGTTGATGGCAGCATTGACCCAGTGCGAGACAAGGAAATTATTGATACAGAACTTCAGTTAAAGGACCTCGAAACACTTGAGACTAGGATGCAGAAGCTGCATAAAATCGCCAAGTCAGGCGACAAAGCAGCGGCCAAGCAGGTTGAATTAATTGAAAAGGCAACAGCCCATTTAGAAAGTGGCAAATCCATCCGAAGTTTAGATATGGAATCGGATGAATTGGAGTTAATGGAGACTTTCCAATTAATTACGTCTAAGCCCGTTATGTATGTGTGCAATGTAGACGAAGAGTCAGTGATATCAGGAAATGACTACACCAAACAACTGACGTCTTCCATTGATGAAAACGCAGAAATTCTTTTTATAAGTGCGGCTATTGAAGCTGATATAGCAACTATGGAGCGCGACGATCAGATGATGTTTTTAGAGGAAATGGGCTTAGAAGTGAGTGGTGTTGGACGATTAATTAAATCGGCTTATCACCTTCTAAACTACTGCACCTATTTTACTGCGGGAGAAAAAGAAGTACGTGCATGGACTATCACAAAGGGAATGAAAGGACCACAAGCTGCGGGTGTAATCCACACAGATTTTGAGAAAGGTTTTATTCGTGCAGAAGTGATGGCTTATGACGACTTCGTTGAACATGGTTCAGAAGCAGCCTGCCGTGAAGTTGGCAAACTACGTGTAGAAGGAAAAGAATATGTGGTTAAAGACGGAGATATCATGCATTTCCGTTTTAACGTTTAATTGTGCTATTCGCCTCCAGTGGTACCAGCCATGGTCTCTAAATCTCGATCGAAAAGATAGAGTCCACCCTTATCTGTACCAATCATTTTCAGTTTATCGTTAATTGTTCTGGCCAGGGCCTCTTCTTCAATTTGCTCAGAAACATACCACTGCATGAAGTTGTGTGTTGTATAGTCCTTTTCATTCAAGCACACATCCACCACATTATTGATGCTTTCAGTAACCATTACTTCGTGGTTAAGCAATTCTTCAAAAACATAGGTAATCGAATTGAACTCGACCGGTGGAGCATCAAGTGCTGGGATTATAGCAACTCCTCCCCTTTCATTGACAAATTTTACAAGCTTTAACATGTGCATACGTTCTTCATCGCTGTGCGTATATAAAAACGTGGCTATCCCATTAAAACCTTGAGTTTCAGCCCATGAAGCCATGGCTAGGTAAAACTGTGAACTCGTTGCTTCCTTTTTAATTTGGTCGTTTAATGCGGTTTCTACTTTTTTTGATATCATTTCCGGTGTTCTTACTTCAAAAATAACACGTCAAACGTAATATGGTTGACGAAATGTTACAGTCTATAATCGGTCTTAATTAACAACAAACTTCAACCAAGATTGAGCACCGCCAGCTTTTGCACGACAGACGTACATACCAGCACTGCCAACAACTCGTGACTTGTCAATAATTATTTCCTCCTGATGGTTCGTCGAATACACGTGTTCATATATTTTCACACCTGCCATGTTGTATATGCTTAAGACGATTTCAGTGTTTGTTTTTGATTCATTAACAATATGGATGTCAGTTTCAGAAATAGTTATAGTCGGCAGATTTGCATCTACCCTTTTTTGAGCAACCGAAACGTATTCATCTCCTCTACAAAAACGTAATACACTTACCGCTGTGCTGTCGGCGTTACTGTTGTTGTTTCCTCCAATGCTATATAGGCAGTCTCCAACCCGAACCATATTATGATAAGATCTTGCCGAATTCAGGTACGGACCCTGAGAATAAGCATCCTTTGCTATATCATAAATCCATGTGCCTGCGATATACCGGCCACTAGTATAACCTCCTGTTATATAAATAGAATCTCCAAGAACTTCGGCATCTGGAGCGTGTAGCGATTTGGGCAACGCAGCAAGACTCGACCATGCATCAGTACTGGGATTGTATACGTGTGTTGCTTCACTAGCAGAAATGCTTCCACCGCCACCAAAACGATAAATTTTGCCATTATATGTAGTCATGCCGCTATACCAAAAGTTGTTATCTGGCAAATCATTATACTGTGTCCAGGTGCTGGTAACGGCGTTGAACACATCAACACGTTTCTTGTCTGGTTGGCCACTTAATACGTAAATACTGTCGCCTAGAACAGCCGTTTTATGGATGACTCTTTTAATAGGTACGTTGGGCAGTTTTGACCATGTATTTGTTTTAGGATCGTATGCATAATGATCATCAAGTCGAGTACCACTGTTAGGGTAGCCTCCACCAAAATAATGTAGTTTACCGTTGACTACTCCCCCACCTGGTTGCTGCGCTAAATACGGAACAGGAGCTAAAGTGTCCCAACTATCAGTTGAAGGTGAATACCGAAGATGTAAGTCTGTTGCACCGTTAACACCTCCCCCACCAACAACGTGTATTTTTCCGTCGATAACGTCAACTACCGGAAATGTTAATCGAGTAGGTAACGAATTTAGTTTTGTCCAAGACTGAGCAAATGTAGCTATCGAAAAACAGAGGAATACTAGAGTTAAAAATATATACTTCATTATACTCAAAGATGTAATAATATTATTGAATACGAATTCACGATAGCATTTAAGAATTGAGCGAAAGGCTTTCAATCTTTATGAATAATGCATCGAAACATCACAAACACCCCTTTTTATAAACCTGTTGAACAACTTGTTTATAAGTAAACCGCTATCCACACTACAATCAAAAGCCATATTTATATTTTCGGAAGTTCTATTAATCATAGCATTTTGGCGAAAGACATCATTTATAACGAAGACAGTATTAAGTCCCTTGATTGGCGCGAACATATACGGTTACGCCCAGGTATGTACATTGGCAAACTTGGCAATGGGTCAGCTGCTGATGATGGGATATATGTTTTATTGAAAGAAATACTTGACAACTCGATTGACGAGTTTGTTATGGGTAATGGCAATAAAATCGAGATTGACATAGATCAACGCGAAGTGCGCATTAGGGATTATGGTCGTGGCATTCCATTAGGTAAAGTAATCGACTGTGTTTCTAAAATCAATACCGGTGGTAAATACGACTCAAAAGCATTTCAAAAGTCGGTTGGCTTAAATGGTGTTGGAACAAAAGCAGTAAATGCGTTATCGGAGAACTTTAGAGTTCAATCGTTCAGAGACGGTATGTCAAAGCTTGTCGACTTCGAGCATGGGGTGCTTACAAATGAAGAAGACATTAAGACTGATGAACCTAACGGTACATTTACGTCGTTCACTGCGGATTCAGGAGTCTTCAAAAATTATAAATTCATTAGTGATTTTGTAGAAAATCAAATATGGAACTACGTTTATCTAAACGCTGGTCTTAGCATATGGTTTAATGGCAAAAGATACTTTTCGAAAAACGGTTTACTAGACCTGTTAACCAGAAAGTCTAATGAAGATCAATTAAGATATCCTATAGTTCATTTAAAAGGTGACGATATTGAGCTGGCACTAACCCACGACAGTCATTATGGTGAAGACTACTACAGTTTTGTAAATGGTCAACACACCACGCAAGGTGGAACGCATTTAAACGCGTATAAAGAGAGTCTCGTTAAAACATTGCGTGACTTTTATGGTAAGAATTTTGAGCCAAGCGATATTAGAGCTTCTATTGTGACAGCCATAAGCGTGCGTGTGCAAGAACCTGTTTTCGAGTCACAAACCAAAACAAAACTCGGGAGCACCGATGTAGGACCAGACGGGCCAAGTATAAAAGCATTTATAGGCGACTTTATTAAAACACGCCTTGATAATTACTTACACAAAAACCCGCAAGCTGCGGACGCCATCTTAAAGCGAATACAGCAATCTGAACGTGAACGGAAGGATATGGCAGGTGTACGTAAGATCGCAAAAGAGCGTGCAAAAAAAGCCAACCTACACAACAAGAAACTGCGTGACTGTAAAGTACATTTAGGTGATTCTTCAAAAGAAAGTAGACTGGAGACCACCTTGTTTATTACGGAGGGAGATTCTGCCAGTGGGTCCATTACAAAAAGTAGAAAAGTAGAAACACAGGCCGTTTTTAGCCTTAGAGGGAAGCCATTAAACTGTTATGGTTTAAGCAAAAAAGTGGTGTACGAAAACGAGGAATTCAATCTATTGCAACATGCGTTGAACATAGAAGAAGGAATAGAAAACTTAAGGTACAACAACGTCGTAATCGCTACAGATGCCGACGTTGACGGTATGCATATACGTTTACTAATGCTAACATTCTTCCTGCAGTTTTTCCCAGACCTCGTTCGAGGCGGGCATGTATATATTTTAGATACACCTCTTTTTAGAGTGCGAAACAAAAAGGAAACAATCTATTGTTACAGTGAAGAAGAAAGAGTTGCCGCTATAAACAAACTGTCTAACCCAGAAATTACTCGATTTAAAGGTCTTGGGGAGATTTCACCAAATGAGTTTGGTAACTTTATTGGGGAAAATATCAGGTTGGAGCCCATCATATTAAATGAAGAAACCTCTATACCGAAACTGTTGGAATATTTTATGGGTAAAAACACACCAGAACGCCAAGAGTTTATCATTGAAAACTTAAAAGTTGAACTTGACGCGCTTGAAGATGAGATGCAAGCCGCGTAATTGATGTTAGATTGAATAGGAAAGTAAAGTAATGTCAGAAGAAAATACAGTAGAAAACGAGGAGAACAACGTACCCGAGGGTGAGGAAGCTACTGAACGTGCCTTAAAAGGCATGTATAAAGATTGGTTTTTAGATTATGCTTCGTATGTAATTCTGGAACGGGCTGTACCAAATATTGAAGACGGCCTTAAACCAGTGCAACGTAGAATACTGCACAGCATGAAAGAAATGGATGATGGGCGCTACAACAAAGTGGCAAACATCATTGGTAATACGATGCAGTACCATCCACATGGGGATGCGTCAATAGGTGATGCTATAGTTAATCTTGGCCAAAAAGACCTGTTGATTGACACCCAAGGAAACTGGGGCGACATACGTACAGGCGACCGAGCTGCCGCACCTAGGTATATTGAAGCAAGGCTCACGAAGTTTGCCCTTGAGGTAGCATTTAACAAACAAACTACCGAATGGCAGAAGTCATACGATGGCCGTAAAAATGAGCCTATAACGCTTCCAATGAAATTCCCTCTTCTTCTTGCCCAAGGTGTAGAAGGTATTGCAGTTGGTTTGTCGACCAAAATAATGCCACACAATTTTGTGGAATTGATAAATGGAAGCATTGCTATTTTAAAGGGAAAGAATACGACTTTGGTTCCTGATTTCCCTACTGGTGGTATGGCCGACTTTTCCGACTATAATTCAGGGCGAAGAGGTGGGAAAATCAAGGTCCGAGCACGCATAGAAGAGCAAGACAAAAAAACCATACTGATTCGAGAAATCCCTTATGGACAAACTACGACATCAGTAATAGATAGTATTATTAAAGCCAATGACAAAGGCAAGATCAAGATTAAAAAGGTTGTAGACAATACAGCAAAAGAACTTGAGATTGAAGTTCATTTAGCACCAGGCATTTCTGCCGACAAAACCATCGATGCCCTATACGCTTTCACCAATTGCGAAGTATCTATTAGCCCGAATGCATGCGTAATTGTAGAAAACAAACCCCACTTTTTGTCTGTCGATGAGATTCTTAGAATCAATACAGAAAACACACGTGACTTACTTCGTCAAGAACTTGAGATTAAGAAAGGTGAATTAGAAGAGAAGTGGCACTTCAGCTCGCTTGAGAAAATATTTATTGAAGAGCGTATTTATCGAGACATTGAAGAGGAAACGACCTGGGAAGGTGTTTTGTCTGCCATTGATAAGGGTTTAGATCCGTTTAAAAAATTATTAAGAAGAGAAGTAACACAAGAAGATATTGTTAGGCTAACGGAAATCAAAATAAAACGAATTAGTAAGTTTGATTCGTTTAAGGCAGATGAGTTACTAAAGGGTATTGAAGATGAATTAGCAAAAGTTAAGCATCATTTAGAAAACCTTACCGACTACGCCATAGCCTATTTTAAAAACCTGCTTAAGAAGTACGGAAAAGACAAAGAACGCAGAACGGAAGAACGTCAATTTGGCGACATTCAAGCCGCCACCGTTGCAGTTGCCAACGAAAAATTATACGCCAATATTGAAGAAGGATTCGTTGGGACTAGTCTTAAAAAAGACACCTATATCAGCGATTGCTCTGATATCGACGATATTATAGTTTTTACTGCCGATGGAAATTATACGGTAAGTAAGGTTAGTGCGAAGGCATTCTTTGGTAAAAATATAATTCATGTATCTGTTTGGCGGAAAGGTGATGATAGAAAAGTATACAATTGTGTGTATACTGATGGCGTTTCTGGCAAAACATTTGCTAAACGATTTAATGTCAACTCTATAACGCGCGACAAACCATACAATGTGGGTAAAAACGACAAATCGAAAGTGCAGTATTTCAGCGCAAATCCAAACGGAGAAGCGGAAATTATAACGATATACCTGCATGGACTCGCCAAAGCGAGAAAGAAAGTCTATGAGTTTGATTTTGCAGAATTAGCCATAAAAGGTAGAGGCTCACAGGGTAATACGGTCAGCAAATACCGCTTACGCAAGGTGGAATTGAAACAAAAAGGTAAGTCAACAATAGGTGGAAGAGATATTTGGTACGAACCCGCTATTGGTCGGTTAAACGTTGATAGCCGAGGAGTCCTGCTTGGGAGTTTCCATACAGATGATTTAATTCTAGTTGTTTATAGAAGCGGCGATTACCAACTTACCAGTCATGAGCTAACGAATCATTACAACCCGAAAGACGTTTTTCTAATTGAAAAATTCAATGCCAATAAAACGATATCAGCCATTCATTACGATGCCAAACAAAAAACGCATTTTGTAAAACGGTTTAACATTGAGACGAGCACAGTTGGAAAGAAATTCTACTTCATCAATGAAGGGCGAAATTCCACTTTGACTTATGCGTCAACCAAACCAAATGCAACCATTTTACTTGCTACTAAAAACGACAAGAAGGAGAAAACGGAAGAAGAGATTGTACTTAGGGATTTCATAGATATTAAGGGGTGGAAATCGACAGGAAATAAGTTGACTTACGACCATTTTGTTAAAATTAGCGATGTAGAGGTGCCAGAGGAAGTAGTTGAAGAACCTATTGAATCCATTCAACACGAACCCCTCCATTTGGATACCGCAGAGAAAGTTGCAGAAGAAGCACCAAAAGACGTTGTTAAAAACGAAACGTCTAAAGAGGAGAAACCAGAGCAAGATTCTACTGACGAAGACGATAAAAAATTCACGACTGGAGACCAAATAAACTTACTGTAATATGTCTGATAAAAACATTGTCCCGATTTCAATACCGGGCATTCATCAAGCTTTTTGGCCATACTTTGTGGAGAACACAAAGGGTGAGAAAATAAAGGTCCTAGATTGTGGTGCAGGACATGGCGCTTTTACAAAGAAATTATTTGAAGCGGGTTACGACGTTAGTGCATGCGACTTGTTTCCAGAAATATTCTATTACGACAAAGTAGATTGTAAAAAAGCCAACGTCACAGAACACCTGCCTTTTGAAGACAAGAGTTTCGATGCCATTGTAGCCATGGAAATCATGGAACATATTCAAGACCATGAGGTATTTTTTGAAGAATCGAATCGAATTCTTCAAAAAGGAGGGTCGGTGTATATCTCTACGCCTAATGTATTGAGTTTAAAATCACGGATTCGCTATCTGTTTACTGGTTTCTTTTATAGTTTTAAACCTCTTGAGATAACTAATTATGATGGTTTGCAACATGTTGCGTCTTTAACGCTAGACCAATATGACTACCTCGCGGTTAAACGCGGATTTAAGCGTGCGACATACTCGTTTGACAAACGTCAAACCACTTCCCTTCTTCTGTTAATCTTATATCCAGTATTGTGGATAATGACCAAGATTAAAAAAACCGGAAGCTTCCACAATCAATTTGACTTGTTGACAGGAAGAATCATATTTATGAAATATGAAAAAATCAGTGAAATGACTCAGAAATAATGCATGATTAAGTCGCTTGCGACAGACCTACTCAATGTCTGATGTTTAGACTTAATGACGTAGAATGAATCCATATAAATCTTTTGTCAAATTTTACATTTTTTTTTTTGAAATAATTTTTGAGCGCTAAGGCACGCTGTGCCTCATTGCGACCATTTTTTACCCCCTATTTGTGTCATCGTACAATTAAATTTATGTCATAGTAATGTTGACTTTACGTTAATTTAACGTTTAATTTACAGTAATTAAGTATAAAACAGTATGAAATTAAAACTTTACAAGTATCTACTTACTGTTACTGCTGTGTGTTTGGCCCATTTTTCCTATGGACAAAGTCGGACCGTAACCGGAGCAGTTTCAACGTTGGATGGTAACATTCCTCTTGAAGGGGTAAGTGTCTTGGTTACAGGCACAGATGTTGCAACCGTAACCACCTCAGATGGTAAGTATTCTATCAATGTACCAACTGGGAAAAATGAACTTCAATTTCTTTTCGTAGGTTTCGATACCGAAACTGTAACGCTAACTGCAGGTAATGTAGTTAATGTAACCATGAAAGAGGCCCTATTCGACCTCGGAGAGACGGTAGTAACCGCTATTGGTGTTAAAAAAGAAATTAAATCACTTGGATTTGCAGTGACTCAAGTTAAAGCAAAAGAGTTAACCGAATCTGGTGAAAGAAGTATTCTTAATTCTTTGCAAGGAAAAGTTGCAGGGGTTAACATCTCACAAAGCTCTACGGATCCTGGTGCATCTACCAGAATTCTTATTAGAGGTATTAGTTCAATGACACAGGGTAACCAACCGTTATTCGTTATTGATGGTGTACCAATGACCAACGTAAGTATCAACTCGACAGCGACAGACGGCGCAAATGGAGGAGATGCACTTAACGGCGGTTATGACTTTGGTAATGGTGCTAACGCTGTAAACCCAGAAGACGTTGAGTCGATGAACATCCTTAAAGGATCGGCTGCAACTGCACTTTATGGTTCACGTGCAGCGAATGGTGCAATTATCATCACAACCAAAAAATCTGGTTTTGCTGCTCCTGGCCAAAAGAAACGCTTTGGGGTATCTTATTCAGGTAACTACACATTCTCTAGAATTTTAAGAGCTCCTAATTTCCAAGATCAATTTGGTCAAGGATGGGACGGAAACAATTGGTTAGACGAAAACGGATCTTGGGGACCAGAATACGATGGTTCTGATCGTGTATGGGGTAGAGTGGTTGATAACTCTCAATTACTAAAACCGTATAGCCCAGTTGAAAATAATTTGGAAAATTTCTTCGAAACAGGAATTGCCCGTAACAACCACGTGTCTTTAAGTGGTGGTAACGATAAATCTACTTTCTACTTGTCTTATGCAAACTTTGAGCAAGACGGTATTATGCCAACAGACGTTGATAATTTCAAACGGAACTCTGTGGCTTTAAGAGGATCTCGTAAAGTAGGATGGTTAACACTATCTAGTTCTATGAACTACGCGGCTACTAAAAACAGTTTCGTACCTACAGGTCAAGGTGGTACAACGGTAAACAACTTAATGCAAATTCCAGGTGATTTAAAAATTACGGATATGGAAGATTATAGTGCTAAGTTTTATGATCCAGAAACATACTTTACTGCCTATGGTGTTACTAACCCTTACTTTAGCCTCTATGAGAACAGTAATACGTCTGAAACAGATAAACTGTTCGGTAATGTACAAGCATCAGCTAAAATCAAAAATCACTGGAACTTGCTTTATAGATTTGGGTACGACTTAAACTATTCTAACTCAGACATATACAGAGCAATATTATTGCCAGAAGGTGTAAACAGTGGTAGTGTGGATGACCCTGGATTTGTAAGTAACTTTAAGTACAACGCAAACCAATTCAACCACGACGTACTATTAAGCTACGAAAACCAGCTTACCGACGATTTAGCTTTCAACGGGTTTGTTGGGTTAAACGTTAACCAAAGATCTACTAGTTCACTTTACTCTAGTGTAGCTGGTTTAGACATTGCAGGATTCTACAATTTAAAAAACAGTTCTGCGACTCCAATAATCAATCAGGCCAATACGTTAAGACGTTTGGTTGGAACATTTGTTCAAGGTACGTTTGACTATAAAGGCTATATGTTCTTGAATTTAGGTGTGAGAAGAGACGCTTCTTCTACCCTACCAAAAGAAAACAACACATTTACATACCCATCAGCTAACTTAAGTTGGATATTCTCTGAGTTCTTATCTAAGAACGCACAGAAAACATTAAACTTTGCTAAGTTGAGAATTGGTGTTGGTCAAACAGGAAATGACGCTCCAGTGTATATCACTAAGCCAGTATATGTTGCTGGTTCTATTGATCAACCATTTAGAGAGTACTTATTCCCTATTCCTGGAAACATTAACGGTTTCGAAGTTGGTAATACCTTAGGTAACCCAGGTCTTCAGCCAGAAATCACAACAGAATTTGAAATCGGTAGTGATTTAAGGTTCTTAAACCACAGACTTATCGTAGACGTTACTTACTATAAACGTAACACCAAAGACCAAATCTTTGTTGTGCCTTTATCTCCTGCGTCAGGTTATACAAGTCAGTATGCCAACGTTGCTGAGGTTGAGAACAAAGGTCTTGAGCTACTTATTACTGGTAAAATTATAAAATCAGAAAAAAGAAGTGGTTTCAACTGGACTTCTTCAGTTAACTTCACTAACAACAGAAACAAAGTGGTTTCTTTAGCTAATGGTGTTGAGAAATTCTCATTAGGAGGATTAACAACTGTAGGTTACTTCGCCGTTGAAGGTGAGCCTATCGGCGTATTTGAAGGTAGTGTTGCAAAAACAGTGATGGTGAATGGCGAAGAGAAAACAGTTGTAGACGGTAACGGTGTTCCTGTTGCAGCAACTGAAAAAGAATTCTACGGTAATTCTCAGTATGACTTCATCATGGGATTCTCTAACAACTTTACTTGGAAAGGGTTTGGTTTAGGATTCAACTTTGATATCAGAAAAGGTGGTTTGATGTTCTCTAGAACGTCAGACATTAGCCACTTTACTGGAAACAGTGTTAAAACTACGTATAACAACCGTAAGCCATTTATGGTTCCAGGTTCTGTGAATGAGATTGACAATGGTGATGGAACTTTTAGTTATACTGAAAACTTAACTGCTGTTGACCCAGCACATATGGATGATTACCACAGAGCTATTGCTTTTGATAAACAAAACGTAATTGACAAGTCTTTTGTTAAACTTCGTGACTTAGTAATTAGTTACAAGATCCCATCTAAATATGCTGATAAAATCAAAGCATACAACATGACAGTTAGTGTAATCGGAAGAAACCTATTGTTATTCACACCTACAGACAATCAATTTATTGATCCTGAAGTATCAACGTTTGGTACAGGTGTTAACGCTGGTTTTGGTGAATTTAGTGCAAATCCAACTACACGTTCTATTTCAATCGCTTTAAGAGCTAATTTTTAATGTTTACAGAATGAAAAAGATTTTAAATAAATATAACACAATCGCGATAGCAGCTTTATTGCTATTTGCAGGTTGCAAGGACTATTTAGACATCAATGATGATCCAAATAACCCTACTGATGCAACGTTAGATCTAATCCTTCCAGTTGGTATATCATCTGTTGGTATTCAAGTGGGTGGATCTTACCATAACCTTGGCGGGTTTTGGTCTCAATACTATACCCAAAGTCCTGATGCAGGTCAGTATGAAGATATAGACGAATACAACATCACACCTGATTTCTTTGATCGTGAATGGACAGACATTTATGCCGGTGGCATTAATGACCTTGAAACTATCCGAAACAAAGCAATGGCTGATGGAGAAGGTAACTACTACTTAATTGCAACGCTTGTTCAAGCGTATGGTTACCACTTCTTAGCAGATTTGTATAACGAAGTACCTTATTCTGATGCTTTAGGTGGTTTAGATGCTAACTTCTCTCCTACATGGGATAAAGGAAGCGCAGTCTATACAGGTTTATTGAAGGCTATTGATGACGCCATGGATATGCAAGCAAGCACGCCTGGAACTACACCAGGGGCAGACGACTTGGTTTTTGGTGGCGACATGTCGCAATGGATTGGATTCGCGAATACACTGAAACTACGTATTCATATGAGACAGTCTGCGACACCTCAAGGTGATCAAGCAGCCATTAAAGCCTTAGTTACTGCCAATAACTTCATCTCGCAGGATGCGATGATGACTGCATTTGCTGATGAGCAAAACAAACGTAACCCATATTACGAAATCCAAGTAGATAGACTAGGAGGCGTAAATCAGGCTGCAAGTAATTCTATTGTTAAATACTTAGTTGACAACACGGATGACAGAATAGATGCATTACTAGTACAAGGTGGTACTGGCCAATGGGTAGCTAAAGAGCAAGGTGATTTCGCAAATCGCGATATTAGTTTTGGCGACTTGGCTACACCAAACATTACGGCCACTCATCCTGTTTACTTCTTTACTGTTGCTGAAGTAAACTTCTTAGTTGCCGAAGCGAATCTTCGTTTTAATGGAGGTTCTGGAGCTAAAGAAGCGTATGATGCAGGTATTGATGCTTCGTTTAATATGTTAGGTGTTCCTGGATCATCAACATATCATGGTGCTGGTGGTGTTTACGAATGGAATGCTGGTGGAACTATGGACGAGCAATGGGAGCAAATAATGCTACAAAAATGGGTTGCTATGTGTAATAGCCAAAACCTTGAAGCATTCTTTGAAATGAATAGAACTGGTTACCCAAAATATGCTGCAGGCGTTGGAGATCCTGGCGAATTGACAATTTCGATAGGCTCTGTTTTACCTGCAGGTAAAGGACCAAAGCGTTTATTATTCCCTGATGTTGAAGTATCACGTAATACAAACACACCAAGTCAGCCAGGTGGTGGGATTGGTGAAAAAGTATGGTGGAGTAAATAATAATTTATAATACAGTTAAAATGAAAAATATATCTATAAAACCCTTAATCTTATTATCGCTGTTGGCCGTATGCTTTGTAGGATGTAAAGACGACACAGAGTCTATCTCACGTGTTACTAACTATCCTGATTTCACTATGAATGGTGATGCATTCATCATACATCAACTTGGAGACGCTTTTACTGATCCAGGCGTAACGGCTACTGAAGCCGGTGCTGATCTTGATGTTGCCTCGAGTTCTATGGGCACCTACACTGGTGGTGCACTTGACGTTAATACGTCTGATGAATATCACATCACATACTCCGCTACAAACAAGGATGGTTTCGCTGGAACCGTTGGAAGAACTGTAGTTGTTGCCAACAACGGAGATTTAACGTCTTCTATTGAAGGCCTGTACACTTCTACCGTAGTACGTAATGGCTCTGCCGGACCACAATACACGGATATGTCGTATATCATCATTTGGAAAAACACTGATGGAACGTACGAATTGTCTGATGGTATTGGTGGGTACTACAATATGGGTCGTGGATATGGTCCAAACTATATCGCACCTGGAATGGTAGTAACTGCAAACGACATCGCAACAAATGACTTCTCAATTGCTGACTTTGGCGTAAAATCATTTGGTGGAGATTGCACAACCTCTGGCTTCACTGTTGATGCTGGAGCTAAAACAATCAATTTTATCAGCCAATGGATTACACCAGGTGGAACTGAGTACAATTTTGACGTAACACTAACTCAAGTAGCATTTTAATTTAAGCACGTAACAAAATGAAAATAAAACTCAAATCAATATTACTATTAAGTGCTATCGCCTTTACGTTCACAGCATGTGACGATTGGGGAGAGTACGAACCTACAGTACTTCCTGGCAGCGAATTAGCTGGAGAGTGGTACGTAAGGTACACAGTAGATGGAGCTGATATCTATGGTTTAGGATATCATACATTCCTAACTTCAACCACTGCTGCGGCAGACGGTAAAGAATTGTTTTTAAACGATCAAGCTAATTTCTGGGATTTCCAGGTAAAAGCACCAATGAACGTTGATTCTAAAACATTCGGACTAGCAAACGGAACAGACAGTTTAACCAACTTAGTTGATGGTTATGACATCAAAGTTCGCGTTACTAAAGGACAAGTATTCCCAGACGGAGGTCGGTCAAAAACTGGCGTTCAGGTAGATAGCATTTACTTCGAAGTGGAGTTTGCTGACGACCCGGGCACTATATACGAAATCTCAGGACACGGTAGAACCGGTTTCGGAGACGACGATTATTAAAACAAGTTCTATTATATATACCCAAGTCCTGTTAGTCATAGATTAACGGGACTTTTTTTTGGCCATAATTTCATCTTCGCCAAACCACTTTAACCGCATTGATCTTGTTGGTGACTAATGTTTCGCCTTCACAAATTTCAAATCCATGTTTGAGATAGAAAGCCAGCGGCGATAGATAAGGCGAACCATCTTTTCGCACATAATTGGAGTCTTCAGTAATTACCCATCCATACAAACTACTGTTGCTAGTCTTAAGGTATTGCAGAACCTCCTGACCTAAACCAATTCCGTGAGATGCTCTATCAATTATGACGGCAAACCATTTGTCGCCTTGCCGCACAAAATCCATAAACCAACCCACAGTTACGTTGTCTATTTCAATAAAATAATGATTCACATCATCTAAAGAATTCAGATATGCGTCGAAAGTATCATCTGTACGGTGAAACAAGGTTTGTGGGTATTCATTGTTCCATACGTCGCGGGCAAATTGTTTTTGATATCTGCTTAAGTTATTGACCTGTAGAACTTTCACTTGTTTAGTGCTAAATAATCTTCCTATAATCTAAGGTAGCAGGCCCATGTTAAAAATGTTCACTTTATTGCCAGTTTGTTTACCCGATCAACCAACTGGAAGTTCAATCAATTTTAGTCCTCTGTTTTCTCTAGCAATAACATTTGTCCATTATGTCCTCGCAAAATCAAATATTTGCTTGAAGTAGTGCCAAGTATGTCAAAACTATAAGGCGTTCGATCTTTGACGAAAGAGATTGCGTTGTTGTTCGATCGTTTAACATAGGTAATACCCGTCTTATCTTCTCCAAAAGTTAGATGCGTTGCGTCAACCTTCAATTGAATACTAGATATTGTAACTGAAGAGTCTGAAGTTTGTTTCACTGGGCACAAACTTGACGTCGTCATACTTTTTTGATTCCCGTTTTCAAACGAACAATGAGCTGTCCATGTACCGTATAATTGTGTTTGACTATACGCTTGACAACTAAAAAGTATAAGAGTTGAAACCAGTAGATGTTTTAAATTCATAAGTTAATAACGATTATTCGCGAATATATTGTTTCTATATACAAGTGTTGAATCTACTTCACCAATAAAACGGTTCCGTTAAAATAGTGCGGAATGTCTTGATAGTCATAGATGGTAATCAAATAGAAATATGTGCCAGGGATTGTGTTTTCCGCATCCCAAGGTTCACTTTCGGTTGTTGTATAGATTTGCTCACCCCATCGATTGTATATTTTCATTTCATATCGACCAATGCCTAGTCCTTGTGGCGCAAACGTGTTGTTAATCGGGTCATTGTCGGGATGAAACGCACTAGGAACCAATATGTTAACGACAAAGTCGATGATAATTTCAGCAGTGAATGAATCTTTACATCCGTATTGATTCGTTACCGTTTGCGTAATGATGTAGGTAGCAGTATCAGGAAAGCGATACATAAAGTCCTTTTCGGTAGACTCAAATCCATGTGAGAAATCGTACTGATAGCTCACAGCGTCAACGGCATTAGAGGTGAATTCAACCTCACTATTTACCACATCTGCTCGTTCCGGACTCATGAAAAATCCTGCGGTAGGCAAGTCATGCACATCTATCGTCTTAGTTGCAGAGTACATACAATTTGCATTCGTTTCAACCTGCATGGTTATTTTATACGTGCCAGGATTCTGATATACGTATTCAAAACTATCTTGACCTAAGATCCGTTGGCCGTTACCCATGTCCCACTCAATTCGAGAAATTGGCGTTACCAAATCCAATATTGTTTGCTTAACCAATTGCGAATCATATACGCAGATGTCAGATATATCAAACTGTGGTTTAACAATATGATCTACCGTAACATCTTGACTAACAGTATCGTAACAATTGAAACTATTTAAAACAATAAGCTCGGTTGTGTAAGTACCTAGGGCCGAGTATAGGGTATTACTATTTGCATCAGTTGACGCATTTCCGTCGCCAAAATCGTAATCAAAACTTGTTAATGTCCCCGCCGAAGTTGTTGACTCTGAGGTAAAACGCACCAAGTTGTCATCACATGGCGTCAGCCACGTAAACTGGGCAACTGGTTTTGGATCGACTGCAAAGTCAAATAGAGAGTCTGTAGTACAGCCATTATTAAAATTAATGGTGACGTTTACTGGATACGTGCCAGGCGTCATAAATATTTGTTGATCAAGCCTAATCCCACCAGAAATAGAGTTTGACGAAAAATCCCAGACTACAGTTGACATCGAATCAGGTTGAACGGGTGTAATTTCAAAACTAAATTCTGATTCGGCACAATTCCCATAAGTTGTTAGATTTGGCTTCTCCGTATATTTAACCTGTGCCTGATGTATTGAACTCGTATCTACACACCCACTGTCTGATTCACTTATTAATTGAATATTATGCACCCCAGGAGTACCAAACAGCACGGCCTTGCGAGAAGATCCAGGAAGGAAACCTGCACCAGTATTCCAGTATCTTGTAGTTAATTTACCTGTAACCACTGAACTCGATTCATTAAGGATGACAGAATCACCATAACATGCGTCAGATACAATAAAGCTAGCCACAGGATTAGGGTGTACAACAACATCTACACGGCTCGTGTCTTTGCAGCCATTATCTGAGCTAACGGTAAGCACAGTTGTGTACTTTCCTTCAGATCCATAGATATAACTTGTGTCACGTGTAGAACTCAACACAACACCATCACCAAAATTCCAATCAAAGGAGTTTATGCCCACACCTGATGTGGATGTTATATTGGTCTTGTACCAAGAAGTATCTCCCAAACAATTATTCGTAGACACTAGATCGAGAATTGGTTTTTCGTAAACCGATATCGTATCTATATGACTGTCTGTACAGCCTTTATCTGAAACAGCTTCGAGTTCAATTTCAAAAGTTCCAAAGTTATTTTCTGAATACGTCAAATCTACATCCGCAAACTGTCTGGCATTAACCTGCCAATTGTATGTTAACAAACCCTGTTTTATAGACGACATGTTCGTTGCTTTAACAGAATCAAATTGGCAAATATCTTGGACAGAGAAATCGGAAATCGGTAATGGATATGGCCTTGCAAATTGTGTGTCGCTACTTGTACAACCAAAACTATCACGTATTAGCAATTGAATCTCAAACGGGTTGTCATCCGTTGGGATAAAACCAGGAGTTGTGTTTACAAACGTGTCGTTATTGGCCAGCATATATTGAACCGTATCAAGGCCAATATCGGCTATAACAGATTGATGTCCAATAGTATAACCCACCCCAACACAGGTGTCTTCAATACTCAATTTTGCTGTTGGGATTTGATGTACAACGATTCGTGTTGAATCCTTTATTTGACAAAATTTTGAATCCGTTATTGTAATCGTATAGTTGGTTGTATTCGTTGGGTTCGCCCAGGTTTTAACACTGGTGGATCTTTGCAAACTATCCGTAGGTAACCAAGAATAAGATTTGAACCCAACACCGCCAGTTGGAACGTCTCCAACAATTACCCGTTCACCAGCGCAAATATCAATCGTGTCTTCAAGGTCTAAAAACATAGCAGGATGCAAGGTGATGTAAGCCGTGTCTGTGGAGGTACATTGTCCTCTATCCGTTTCGAGCAGTAATCTATATTCAGAATCATCCGATGACTTATTTACTGCCGCAAATATGGTTTGACTGCTATCAGGTTCAAGAATATAATTAGCAGTTGTCCATTTGTATGTAACACCTGGCATAGGCGCCGTCCCGACAACAACGTTTGTCCTGGAACATACCGTAGTGTCTCTACCCGCATTTTTCAAATGTACCGTACCAATATGCTGATAGGTTTGGGAACAGACACAATTGGTGCTATCAATAACAACCAATAAATTACACACATCCTGACTTGAAACAACAAACTGCATGGTGTCAAGTATTTGTTGACCTGTATTGATAGATTGCCATATTGAATCACGCGCGATAATAGGTTCACCAACATCTAATTTGCCATTTCCATTGCTGTCCACCACAATTTTTACCTGCATCAAGTTGCCCATTTCTTTCTTGCTGCCACTATTGGTAACGGCATAATTTAAACGAATAAGCTCTCCAGATAATGATGCAATACTCTCGGCTTTTTTGATGAGTACTTGATAAATTCCTTTTTTAATAGAGTCGAGCTGCAAGTCGTTACTTGTGCTCACGTTAATGTCGCAGTACGTGCTGTCTTTAACGCAAAGTGCGGGCTGCAATACCACAGACTGTGCAATTATTTGGGTGCTCCCACAATCTAGCTCTGCAGGGTTAACATATGTTCGGTATTTAAACACCATCGAATCACCGACTGTTATCCCACTAGGTACTTCCCACAAGCCAGTGTACTTTAAACCTTTTTTGACAGTTGGTTTTTTCTTCGGACCATTGTAGACGCTAGTTATAAATGTTGTGTCAATATAGATACCATCCGGTAATAGCAACTGTATGTAATCGTTAATTCCCGTGGTATCTGGGCCTAAATTTATAAAACGAAACTGACCATCTCCGTCATAGTTACAGATATCGATTGGCTTTTTGTCAAACTCAATGTAACTGAAATACGGTTTGGTTATGCCCTTTATGTCAATCGGTTTACTTGCTGCATAGTTGCTCAATACAGGATCTCCACAGCGCAATTGGCCACCAGGACGGGCCAAAAAGTATGTGGAACTCACATAATCACAATCTGTACTTACAGTGCACTTAATTTTATAAGAATTAACTGCCGTTGAAGTGACCCCAGCCAAACCTTCGGCAGACAGATAAGTGCTGTATTTGCTTACGTCCCATCGGTATGTTCCGCCACGAAGACTTATTGGATTAAGGAGTCTGATGGAGTCTGAAGAACCAGGCAAAAACAAATATGCGGTGTCTTTCAGAATTATACCTGACTGTAAAAAGAGGTCTACATACAGATTGAATGCCCTTGCATTTGACAGGTTTTTAACTTCGATTTCAAAATCTGTCAAAGCACATAAATCAATGATGGTATCTTGTTTTACAATAGACGGAGTTAATAGGGTGTTTTGGGGTATATACGAAAGCGTTTTTTGCAAATCAACACATCTAGCTGAAGCTAAACTTTGCGGGTACCCGTCGCAATCGTTGCCTAAAGACAATACAAAACTGTCTCTGTCGCAACTTTGATATGTGGCTTTGATTAAATAGTTCGCACTCCTTTGCGCATTGATATCACCTAACTGGAATATGCCATTCACCTGTTTGACAGCCTTTCCTGTCGCGATGTCTATAACTGCTTCAATCTTTGTATTCCCATTGTTGGCAGCCGCAATCCAAATGTTTTTAGAATTAGACTTTGCAGAACTATTGTCCACCACAATTTGCCATACGGCTGTATCTGAATCAGCGTTAACAAGGTCGGAAAGTGTATTTAGATTTAACTCAGGTTTTTCGTAAACAACTTGATCGTTATGTGTAGTGGTATAGTGACGTTCCAACTGATTTCCTAAAAATCCAAGTTGCTGGAACTCCATGCCGTATTGCACGATTGAGGTACCGTGTTTTGCCAAGCAATTCGGACGTAATTTACAGTACCAAACACCGACAAAACCATCGTCACTAATCTTAAAGCTTCCTCCCTTGTCTTCGTATAGGTGTCCAATATCATATTCTAAGGTATCACCCAACTGCCTCGATAGTTTAATCGTATCGGCATATTGCCATTTGGACTTACCTGTTCCGGCTGTTCTGTAATCGTACAATCTGGTGTGCACCACGTCGAAACCAGTTGGAGGAATAATTATGAGTTTATTTGGCTTGGCCCATGCTCTGTATTCGCTCGGAAACATATTTCCACCATGATAATTGTTACAACAATTACCAACGCTTAAGTAATAATTTTGCGTGACAGTAATTTCACCGCAGCTATTTGCGGCATAAACCCCTCTACAGCAATTTGTAAAATAGGACCCAACCAACTGAAAGTTTCCAGAAAAACTGTCGCATTGGTATTTTTGATACGACGCTGGATTGGGCGTATTGTGCAAATAGAAATCACTTTCTACCTTTATTTCTCTAAAGAAATTACCCGGGTTGGTGGCGACCACATATTTGACATACAATTCAACACTATCCGTAGTTGCATAAGAAAACCCACTGTAAAGCGGACATTTCGAGGCAATTAGATTCGGAACACCTAAGTCAAACTTAAATGTTCGATTAACCCCTACTGAGGTGCTTGATGTTTTAATACCATCACATGAATACAGCTGTCTGCCTCTTCTTAGAATCCGAACACGCGCATCAGCCACTTCTAAGTACCTGCCATAACGGATTGTTGATGTGGCAGTGAGTCTTGTCCATGTGGTGATAGATCCTTGACGATTGATCTTGCCCTTAAAAACAGACAATAGGGTGTCGCCAAACATAACTCTCTCGGTTCTTATTTTGTCTAAATCAACTTGGCCGGCTCCATCTGCAATACCGTCGTTGTTATTGTCTGGCAATCCGTAACTAATGCGTTGCATACTAAAATCCCCAAACTTTAATCCTGAAGCGCAGCTATTATCACAGTGTACTTTAATGTTCCCAGTAAAGCACAAACTCTTAAATACGCAACTGTTGGTGCAGCTTGCATTCGGAGTATAATTTACAAATAATGATATCGGTTGTGATTTATTCGAACTGGCACTTGAGCAATCTCCAATCAGTTTTATCACCAAGTCCGATCGAACTAGGGTGATTGACGGTACTCCTTTGAACTGGGCATGTAAACTATCCCCAACCATTTTTACCGTATTCGGTGTCCAAGTTCCGCCAGAATGCGTACGGAATTCAATATCTTTTTTGTTTAATGAGTGTTTTATGCCCGCTGGGAGCTCACAATACACATCTAACACCGAATTGGCCGAAATACCTACTAATCCACCTGTAGTAACCGTAAAAATTAGTTTTGCAGTGTCTTTGTCGACGATGTCTGTAGGTACAAAGCTGGTGAATTTCAAGTTGTGATACAGACCATACGACCCACGCGTTTCAGCCTTGGTAATGGTTTTTTGGCATTGGTCTTCATACGTTGCGCTAAAATTCCACCGATGCGCATATACACCTCCTATACAATTGTTGGTGCAACATGAAATGCTGTTCCAATCTAAGTAAACCGTATCTCCAGGCAGTATGCTTGGCAAAACTAAGTCCATAGAGGCCAGTGGTCTTGATCCCAAACAAGCTAGATTTCCTGTATTTAAATTGAGTCTAACTCTTGTTATATCTGCTTTTAAGGAACGTCCGGATTTCCCAAACTTCATAACCAACGAAGAAGTATCTATCGCCGATCTATTCCCTCCCCAAAAACCTGTATTGGCGGTTTGAAATACGGATATTTTGGTGTTGCGTGCTGTATCGTCACCGGCATTTACAATCATCAACTGTGCCTTTGAAGGAAGCGCATCGTCGTAACAAGTATTAACGGTTGCTGAAGGTTTAAATACAAGATTTGGCGCTTTGCTTTTTAAACTTACTTGCGCATTGTACGACAATGATTTACAAGTTTTATTGTTACAACCCCACGATAGTTTTATACTTTCAGCTAACGAATTACATCCGTTTACAATAATAGAATCAATGATTTCGATGGATTCGCCATTCTCTAAATAAATATCTTTATCTCCAACCAACTTGATATGCGAAGTATCAAAAGATGAAGTATACCTTAATCCAGCCTTGGTTATAGCACCACCTCGTACGCTAACAATTTTTAAACCGGACTCGAAAGTTTGAGCCACCGTAAAACCCTTGACTCCACCTTTACCGCCGTTGGTGATTGTCAACTTGCGCACAAACAACTCACCCAGTGAGGCAGAGATATATTGATTTGTGATACTGCTTACATTAATAGAAGGTTGATTGACAGATAAAGGAAGTGACTTGTGATTTACAGAACCCCCTGTATACGTGCAAACCGCCGTAATTGTTGGAATCCCACCACTCGTTAAAAACCCTGTAAGATCACAATCTGCTATAACTTTTACCTCAAACGTAGAATTGCCAGTAATGGTTAGGTTGGGTAAATTAAATTCTGGTTTTTGAAGATTTGTTGTCGACTTTTCAGTCACTCCGGTCCCTGATACCGAACCTTTTTCATAATAAATACCCGAGGGCAGTGTTAGTGTAACAGATATACCAGAAACACTCCCAGTTGTAATGTTTCTTACATCCATCTCAATTTTTTGAGAAGCACCACAAATCCCTATAGAGCTGGGGAGTTTGGAAGTTATGTTAACTTTAGATTGGCCGGAAACCCACACTGTAGAACACAGGAAAGAAATTAATACGCATATTAATTTAAGCATTGTGTTTTTAATAGAATTACTGGGCATACTTTTGACTAACTCACGAATTTACTAAAAACTTGATAATAAATAGGTTACAGCAAATGGATTCAGCGCATCTAAGACCCACTTCTCGTTTAGAATCCTAAGTCAAAGATTGGTTAGCTACACACGTATGCGCTTTTATGGCAACACTGCCTTAAATGGCACATTGGCGCTATGACAAGTCTTCTCCCTATTGCTTTAACAGCTTGAATATGCGGACTTTATCCGCATCAGAAACTTCTAAGTAATACGCGCCCGCGGCTAAATGATTTGCCGGAATTAGTAAGTCATTGTTGGACTTAATCGTTCCATTCCAAATATCTTGGCCTGTGGCATTAAAGATATGCAGATCTAAACTGCGTTCAATTTTAGACTCAAATTTGACTGTAAAATCAGTTACAATAGGATTCGGAAATACTTGAATCAATTCGTTTACATCCACATTAGGAACCACAATCGTGTCTAGCAAATCTGATTTAATAATCTCGGTTTGAGTTAAATCAAAAACAGCATCACCGTCAACGGTTGCAGAAGCGAGATTTGACAACAAGGTAAATCTATTCCATAAGGCTACATCATCGATGTACCAACCTCTCCCACCTACTGCAGGATCAGACACCATTCGGAAACGAATATTTACCACGTTACCTTGATAAAAGCTTAAATCAATATTGGTTTGAACAAACCCATTAGAGTTTCCAGAGAAAGCCTGTCTTCCTGCTATACGACTTGTATTATTTGCGTCTATAGTTGCGTTGTACCCATTAAGAATCATTTTGTCGCCCAAATCAATCCAATCACCATTCACAAGTATTTCGACAACAGCACCGTCATTGGCGCTCTCGGTATTGTAAAAATGCGAGAATATCAAATTTGGATTAGCCATTTCTGTGAGGTCAAATGTGTTTTCCAACCATCCGTCAGAACTTGTACCTACGTCTTGAATAAACCAGCTAAAAAAGCCACTATTTGATTCTGTTTGTGTTCTCAGCCAACGAATTGAACCCTGATCAACTGTTGGCGTCCAATTTGCAGTATCCTGTTCTACATTATCTAGCCATGCCATCTTCCCTCCAGCTTCTTTGTTGACCTTAACAGAGTAGCCACATTCTATACTGTCTCCAGCTTTTAAATCATTGATTGTAAGCGAAAAAGTGTTATTGGCTTTATCGAAATCTAAGTTGCATCTACCATCCGATGTAACAAACTGTGCTTCAATCCCTAAACTATCAAATACATCTATTTTAGCTAGGTCTACACCACCACGGTTAACCACCTTAATGGTATAATCAATGGTTTCATTTGATATTGCACTTTGTACACCAGTTTTATGAATGCTATAGTCATCAAGGAAAGGCGGAAGGTCAAAGGCTTCTGCTCCATCAGCCTTACTAGCTGAAGTACCTTGGTCAGCACTATAACCCAAACCACGTTTTGCAAATGCAGACCATATCAATTTCTTATTTTTACCTCCATTTAGCAATTCATCAGCTTTTAATATAGCGTCTCTACCGTCAACAAAACCTGGGCCGCATGGCTGAAGTTTCATTGCGTCTAATACCAAGCGCATCATGATGTTGTTTCCACCAGTACCTCTGTACAAGTCGTCATCATATCCATATTCTCCAATAAATGCCCAGTGCAGGTCCCATAACATTGAACACCAAACGCTTCCAACACCGTGAGGCACTGTAAATTGTGCATTTTTTATGTAGTCGTAAGTTACTGGGTTAACTGCGAAGCTTGTTGAGTATGGGTAAACTCTGATGCCGCCACCATTAATAGTTTGGCCTCGTGGGTATGTTCCAATTCCTCTTCTTTTTTCTGGAGCGTCGTCTTTATGTTGGGTCATAATCAAACCTAAGAAATCACTCCAGCCCTCTCCCATTTGCTCCTGGTATCGGTTAGACTGTAAACAGGCACTATTTGCTGGTCCACCTGTTAGTCGAATACTAATTCCGTGCGTATATTCATGTGTGATAACACCATTGTCAAAATCGCTATCTCTAAAATTCCCTTCAATTCGGCTCGAGTCGTACATTGAACCTTCAACTTGCTCCATGGCCATTCTAGTTTTAATAGTCCCTCCATTTGCTTGTGATATCATTATTGAAGGAATTGTCAATGCTCCAGCACCATTCCCTCTCATAGCGATAGGTGCGGTTGTTACGTTATTAATTACAATAACACCTATTGCTCCTGCATTTTGCGCTTTGGTAATTTTCGAAACAAATGAACAATTGCCTCTATCAAACACAGCTATGTTACCGCTTAATGAAGAGTTGTTGATTAATGCGTTACACCCTTCAGAACCATTCGCAGTTCCATCGTCTACCAAAATTAAATTCCCTTTAACTGGTGTTTTAGTCAATGTTCCTCCAATGGTTGCTGGCGCTGATGCATATTTTCTAGCAATCGCCGATGGCTCGTCAATTTGAAAATAGTCATCTATTGTTGTTCCATCCCCCCACAAATACATCTGCATTCTTGGGTTTTGACCGTCAGCCGGTGTTGCAAAATTTGCATTGTTTGTGCCAGTTCCATCTTGGGCATCTGCAAAAACGTGGTCACTTCCAGATCCACCATTTCCATAGTTATTTTCTTGAAAGTTTCCTGAAACTTCATCAAAACCGTACATATACCAAACATCATGCATCAAATTGTTCCAGTAGAACAAGTTAATAATTGATGCATCGATATAGTTAGTGGCGGATTGATTTACATCAAAATCTGCAGCAAAAGTTAGTCCTGAGCCTCCTTCTGGACTAGATCCGGTACCATTGTTTCCATTTAAATCATCTTGCGCCCACACGTTGTTTCCACGTGTTATTGTGTACTCAGCACCGGCAACGCCGTTAACATCATGCCATCCAAATGGTGATGATTCAGAATCTGCAGGATCTTCAACGATAGTTCTGTTTCCATGGTTTGGGCTTTCAATTGGGTAGTTAAAAACTTGGTAACTGGCATCCGCCTGAATCCTGGTGCTATTTTGTACCTCACTAACAATTGGTCGCAGAGGTGTAAAATCTGATTCATGATGACATTCGTTGTGGTTTCCAAAACTACATCGTACAATATTATCAGAGTTCACAATTATTTCACCTGTTGAAGCACTTACGAATGCACTCCAATAATGTTCCGGTTCGTAACTAAAGAACTGAACAAAATAGCAAGATTTGATAATATTATTTTCTATAAAATAGCCTTGCTCTATTGTGGTTGGAAAGTCAACATTGGAAGAATCAATCCAAGAAAGACTGTTGTCGCCTTGTGTAAAATCTACACCCATCACTTCTTCTGGCGTATGATCTACAGCACTTAAGAGGGCTTTAAACGCTTGTTCTACAGTTAGATTAAATGAATTATCTGAAGAAAGACTTTGTAGGTTGGCATACAAACCTCTGGATACATAACGTACGTTACCTTTAAGGACTAAAGCGTTTGCAACAGCATTAAAAATAGGTTTTTTATTAAACTGTTGTCTAACATAAACATGGTTAAATTCTGATGATTTATCCATGTAATCATCCGTTACCTCCAAATCAATTAAATCAGCAGGCAAGAGTTTATGTGTATCAATAAATTCTTGCTTAACTACTTCTGTTTTACTGTCGATGAACTGCGCAAAAACTGGATTGATAAGCAGTGTTATAACTGATGATAGGAAAATCTTTTTATACATACGTGATTTATTATACTACAAAATCGAGCAAATATCGTCTATATGATTGGATGAAATGTCATGAGAATGCTTGAATAAAACAACCAACACTTACGGAGCTTCAGTAGGCGTTCAAGGTTGACTCATAACAAAGCGCTTCACTTAAAAGTCGTCAATCGCCTTATCCTTAATTTTTACGCTTAGTTAAGGTCATAGAGAGTTGTCCAAGCTCTTGATAATCTTGGGTCATCTTTATAACACGCTTGATGAGAAATTCTACGCTATAGTTGCCAATGCATGGTATCGCCTCATCGGTGCTTGTAATATATAATAACATACTATCTTGGTTAAACGTCCATTGGCCAAGAATGCCTTCTGGGTAATAATTTGATGTTTCGACGCTTGACCCGTCCGTATTAAATTCATATATGGTCGAAAGCGCGAGCTCCTCTCCAGCTTGAATAATCGCTGGAGACAATTCGGGCATGTCTGCATCCAGTTCTGTAATCTGCCACTTACCATGCAGGTCTGTGGCAGTATAATTTGGCGTACATCCACTTAATCCAACTAAAGTCAGGATTAAAAAGATAGCTGCTACTGGTTTTGCATTGCGTATTTTCATAAAAATAATTGGCTGTAGCAAGGTAATAGATAAAGGTTACGCTAACCATATCGAAAATAATTATTTGTCTATTGATTTTTATCATCGACAGTTTGTCCACTTCTTTCCACTTTTGCGACTGCTCATTGTATAATTGCATAAAATATTACAAATGTCAGAAAACGTCGAAAAAATAGAGTGTTTAATCATCGGAAGTGGACCTGCTGGATACACAGCTGCCATATATGCGGCACGGGCAGATATGAAGCCAGTATTGTACGAAGGCATGCAGCCAGGTGGGCAGTTAACCATAACCACAGACGTTGAAAACTACCCTGGATATCCAGATGGCATTATGGGGCCTGAAATGATGGACAATTTCAAAAAGCAAGCCGTTCGTTTAGGAACAGATGTACGTTTCGGGATGATTACGAAGGTAGATTTTTCAAAAGGTGCGCCACACAAAGTTTGGGTGGATGACAAACATGAAATTGAGGCAGAATCAGTTATTATTTCGACAGGTGCTTCGGCCAAATGGTTGGGGATAGAAAGCGAAACTCGTTTAAACGGAAGTGGTGTTTCGGCCTGCGCGGTTTGTGATGGGTTCTTTTATCGTGGTCTAGATGTAGCCATTGTGGGTGCAGGGGATACTGCAGCAGAAGAAGCTACATACCTTTCTAAAATTTGTAACAAAGTATACATGTTGATTCGACGTGACGAAATGCGTGCTTCTAAGGCAATGCAGCATCGGGTTGAAAACACAGCAAACATTGAAGTGCTGTTCAACACGGAAACCGACGAGATATTGGGTGATATGGAAGTTGAAGGCGTTCGTGTGCACAACAACATCACCAACGAAAAGAAAGAAATCCCATTAAAAGGCTTTTTTGTGGCAATAGGTCATACACCAAACACGGCAATCTTCAAGGACATTATAGATATGGATGATCAAGGTTATATCATCACCAAACCTGATACAGCCAAAACAAACGTAGAAGGTGTTTTTGCCTGCGGAGATGCTCAGGACAGAATATACCGACAAGCTGTTACAGCAGCCGGTACTGGCTGTATGGCAGCGTTGGACGCTGAGCGCTACTTAAGCGCTAAGGGTCATGCCTAAAAGCACTAACACTGTTTACTACTTGGCAGTTATTGGTATTTGTCTTTTGATTACCACAAATAGGAAACAACCCTTTTTGGCAAAGTCACTATTCTGTATCTTGCGTCTTCAAAACTAGTTGACATGAGGCTTTCAAGAATACTTATTGTAGTTGTATGTACTGGTGTTTTTTCGAGTTGCATAAAAGACATCCAAGAAACATTCAAAACCATCGATAGTGTGGAACAAGTGCAGTGGGACCCCACGATTGCCGTACCCATGGTAAACACACGTGTAACCATAAGCGACTTTTTTAATGAAAGTTCAACCGCGTTTGTTGAAGTAGATGACGACAATCTATTTCACGTGGTTTATCGCGATGAGCTGGCAAGTTTGAAAGCCAATGAAATTGTGCGTATACCGTTGCAGCACTTTGATGGCTCTTTTGGACTTCTGCAATTCCATATCAATGAACTAAACAACACTGGTAGTGCTGAAGTTAGCTTCACTACACTCTTTAATTTTGGCGTTGATAATGCCGAAATTGACAGTATCGTTATGGGTGCTTGTGGTGTAATGACCCAATTGGTTTCCGATATTCAGCATGATGTTAAAGTGGAAATATCAATTCCTGAAATAAAAAAGAACGACCTACCATTAAAGTTTGCTTTTGATTTGCCTTATGATGGCTCAGGTACGGTCACCTCTAAACAAAACAAAGACCTTAATAATTCATTTTTTAACTTAACAAAAAGTGGTGACAAAGACTTTGATCAACTGTTAGCTGAATTTAAAATAACAGTAACCAAGGTAGGCAGCAACCCAATTACCACTAATAACAAGCTGAGCTTTGTAACTGATTTTATCTACAATGAGTATGATGTTTTATATGGTTTGGTGAAACCTTCAGACATTTCTCCAGATGCCGCAGACACCTTGAGACTCGACTTATTTAAAGGGGTGGATTCTTCACTTCAGGATATTGAATTCAGAATTGGTGATCCGAGGATTAAGATCATACTATCCAATTCTTACGGTCTTCCGATTAACGCCACAATTAGTGAATTTTCGAGCTACTCGAAGTCTAAAGGAAAGATTACCCTTAACGGATACCCAGACCCATTGGTAATACCAACGCCAAACAAACAACAAATAGGTGAAACTTTGGTGGATTCATTTGAACTAAATAAGAGCAACAGTAACATCGCCGATGTTGTCAGTAATGTACCCGAGTATTTGCTATATGGTTACGGAGCCCAACTCAATCCGCCAGGAACTACGGAACGCAATTTTATAACATATAACAGTGAACTGGTAGTTGGTGTAGACATTGACATCCCGCTTCATGGGTCTGCTGATGGAATTACCTTAAGCCGCGAAGTATCGCTTGACAGTACATTTAACGATATGGAAGATGTTGAAGAATTGGACGAAGTTACACTTCGACTCTTTTTAGAAAACGACTTCCCATTAGATGTAGATATTCAATTGTATTTCCAGGACGAAAATAATGCAACGATTGATTCCCTTTTTAAAGATGACACTTTCTTGCTTAGAAGTGTTGCCGTTGATGGTACCGGTAAAATTACAGGACCCGCCGTTTATACTTTAGACATCACGTTGAATAAAGAAAGGTTTGACAAAATAAGAGAATCCAAGGTCGGCTTAATTAAGGCTAATCTAAGCACATATAAGGGCGTCACACCGCAACCTGAAGTTAAATTCTTCAGTGACTACGGCATAAGTGTCAAATTGGGTATACAAGCCAAAGGGGTATTTAATCTTAAAACGAAATAAGCCATGAAAAGATTAATTATTACCGCCGTTGTTACCCTATTTGGATTACTACATGTACAAGGCCAAAACAATTTAACCTTGTACAACATGAAGCCCATTCCACAAAAATTTTATGTTAACCCGGCCAATCAATCGGATGCTAAAATATTTGTCGGCTTGCCGGGCATTTCCTCAAACTACTTTGATTTCGGGCTAAGCGCCTTTAAACTAGGCGACGTAGTTGACGCAATTAGACCTGACGAAAATGGCGATACGACGTTTATGTTGGGAGAATTCACGGATGGGTTTAAGAAAAAGAATTTCATTTCCATTTCGAATGCCATGGATTTGTTTTCGTTCGGTTTTAAGCTCAAAAAGAACTATTTCTTTTTTAACACATCACTCGTCAACAATGTTAGGTTTACAGCTCCAGGCGATTTCTTCCAATTTATTGCCCAAGGTAATGGTGGCGCTAACCTCAACCGTAAATTCGACTTTGGTTTTGGTTTAGACATGATGTCTTATGCCGAGGTCGGTATTGGATATAGCCGTAAACTAATGAACGACAAGTTAACCGTAGGTGGACGGGTCCATTTCATAAAGGGCATCGCAACTGTATCTACAGAGGAGAGTTCTTTTAACTTTACTACAGACCCGAACACATTTGATTATTACCTGCAGTCAGATGTTCAAATTAATTCGGCAAACTCATTGAGTGGCTTACCTTCTATATCTCCTTTTGATTCTACATTTGAATTTACTGACTCCATGACATTTCAGGATGCTGTAAATTCCATTTTTAAAGGCGGAAATCGCGGAGTGGCTTTAGATCTTGGAGCGACTTACAAACTCAATAATAAACTTACCTTAAGCGCAAGTATCACTAACCTCGGACGTATTACTTGGAACACCAATACATACAATTGGAAATCACGAACCCCTGGTGCAACATATCAATTTACAGGTCTTAACATTGAAAACGCCTTAGATTTTGATGGCGATGACGTAGAGACTGCATTTAATGAATTGGGCGACACGTTAAAATCTACGTTTAGGTTAGACAATAACACCGAGTCTTTTACTACAGGTTTATTTGCGCAGTTTTACGTAGGCGGGAATCTGAATCTCACCAAGAATCACAATGCCGGCGTTCTCTTGCATGGTAGTGTCTATAAAAAAACCCTTGATCCAGCCATTACATTGAGTTGGAACTCTAAATTAACCAAAGTGTTAGGTGTATCCTTGTCATATTCTGTTGCAAACAACTCATTCGTTAACGCAGGATTGGGTTTTAGCCTCAATGCTGGGCCAATTCAAACTTATTTCGTTAGCGACAACCTGATTGGTCTATTTGCGCATAAACAAGCTAACACCATCAATATGAGAACAGGTATTAATGTTACCATAGGTCGTGGTGAGAAGAAGCTAAAGAAGAAAAAGAAAGACAAGAAAAAGAAGGACGAAGAATAGCCTAAAGCGCTAATACTTCTGCTTTTATTCTTTCTGTCAATTCGTGGGCCTTTTGAGCCGACTTACTTTCTGCATAAATACGAATAATCGGTTCGGTGTTTGAACCTCTCAGGTGCACCCATTCTTCCGCAAACTCGATTTTTAAACCATCTACGGTGTTGGTGTCTTCATGGGCATACTTCTCTCCCATTTTTAGTAGAATATCAGGAATATTCATCTCCGGAGTAAGTTCAATTTTGTTTTTGGACATTTCATATAACGGATAGGATGCTTTCAATTCCGTCATCGTAGACTTTGTTTGCGCTAAATGGCTTAAAAATAATGCCACACCAGCAAGTGCATCTCTGCCATAATGAAGCTTTGGCCAAATGACACCACCATTTCCTTCACCTCCAATAACGGCCTGTGTCTCTTTCATTTTATCTACAACGTTCACCTCGCCAACGGCGCTTGCTGTGTATTGTCCTCCATGCTTTTCGGTCACGTCGCGCAGTGCCCTAGTACTCGATAAATTGGAAACAGTGTTGCCAGGTTGAAGACTCAATAGGTAATCAGATACAGCAACTAACGTATACTCTTCGCCAAACATTTCCCCATTCTCCATAACGAAGCAAAGTCGGTCTACGTCAGGATCTACAACTATGCCTAAGTCCGCCTTCTTGGACTTTACCACTTCAGAAATTTTGGTTAAATTTTCGGCTAAGGGCTCAGGGTTGTGTGGGAAATCACCAGTAGGTTCACAATACAATTCAGTTATTTGAGTTACACCTAAACGTTTAAGAACTGCGGGGATCGCTATACCACCTGTACTGTTAACACCATCGACCACCACACTGAAATTTGCCGCTTCAATCGCATCTTTATCCACCTCACTGCAATCAAGAATAGCGTCAATATGTTTTTCAATCCAAGTATCATCATGGGTTACTTCACCCAACTCATTAACGGTAGCGAAATGTATATCATCTCCTTCAGCAATCTGAAGCAACTGTTTACCATCTTCTGCGCTTATAAACTCTCCTCTACTATTCAATAATTTTAAGGCGTTCCACTGTGCTGGATTATGACTTGCAGTAAGAATAATTCCTGCCGCCGCATGTAAGCTAGGTACAGCCATTTCAACCGTAGGGGTTGTGCTTAACCCAAGGTCAATCACATTCATTCCCATACCAATTAAGGTGTTAGTTACTAAGCTTGAAATCATCGAACCGCTAATACGCGCATCTCTACCAATAACGATGGTATTGCCTTCATCTTGATCCTTCAACCACGTTGCAAAGGCTGCAGCAAATTTTACGGTGTCAATGGGTGTAAGATTTTCGCCCACCTTTCCACCAATAGTTCCTCTAAATCCGGATATCGATTTTATCAACGTCATAGCGCAAAACTACAAGTTGCAATTGAGTCGATGCTATTGTTATTTATTAAATCATAAACACGAAGTATATATCGCCTATTTTGATTGACAATTGTACTTTTGAACGATGCGCAAAACAGCACTTTTACTTGGCATATGTTTCATTGTTGCAATGATTTATTCATCATGCAAAGAGCCACATTACATGGGTGTAGCCTTTTACAATGTCGAAAATCTATTCGACACCATCGATGATCCTGAAACATTTGACGGAGAATATTTACCTGACTCTTTCAGAAAATGGAATACAGATAAATATCAAACCAAATTACAAAATTTGGCGAGGGTAATTACCTCATTTGATGGCGAGTATGCTCCTGACTTTCTTGGGTTATGTGAAGTGGAAAATAAAAAAGTGGTTGAAGATTTACTGGCAACAAATCCTTTGCGCACACTCAACTTCGAGCTTGTTCATTACGAAAGCAGTGATTTGCGTGGAATCGATGTAGCCGCAATGTATAATCCTAAAAAATTGACGTTGGTCGAAAGTGGGGTACAATGGGTTGATTTATCTGAATTTGAGCAGATTACACGCGACATTTTGTGGGTAAAAATGAAAAGTGTTGTCGGTAATGAAGACTTTCTCTTTTTCGTAAATCACTGGCCAAGTAGACGAGGAGGACTTGCCGATAGTGAGCCAAAGCGTATACAGGCTGCAAAAACACTAAAACAACTTAAAGACAGTTTGTTGCGCCTTACTCCAAAAGCCAATGTGGTTGTGGTAGGAGATTTTAACGATGAACCAGACAACAAGAGTGTTTTGACTGAATTGAACACAACTGGTAACTATAAGACAATTAGTAATGAACAACTTTTCAACGTTATGAGTCGGTTGAATGATAAGAAAAAAGGCAGTTATTGTTTTAGAGGCACTTGGAATATGCTGGATCAAATCTTAATAAACGACAACCTGCTCGATGGCAAATCATGGGATTACGTAGTAAAGTCGGGTAAAATTCGAAATGAAAAGTGGTTAAAGCAGGCCTCAGGAAAATATAAGAACTTCCCATTACGCACATTTGGGGGCAAAAACTATCTAGCTGGATATAGTGACCATCTTCCGGTTTACGCTCTACTGAAGCATAGCGGCGACTAACCGTCAATTATTGTGTACATATTTTATTTACTTTTGTCTTGGACAAACGGGTCTATCGCGTGCTTGCATGTGCCAGTACGAGGAAAGTCCGGGCAACGCAGGGCAATGCACCCCGATAACTTCGGGGGATTGCAACTGAAAGGTTGCAAGACAGCAAGTGTAGCAGAAAATAACATCCTGTCTTCGGATAGGGAATGGTGAAAACGTGGTGTAAGAGACCACGCTTTTCGGTGGCAACATCGAAACGGTACAAACCTTGCATGTTGAAAAACCAAGTAAACCTTAGTTTTAGAGCTGCCCGCTCAATGCTTCGGCAACTAAGGAGGGTAGGTTGATTGATCGTGACGGTAACGTCACGACTAGATAAATGATAGGCATTATGACTTTGGTCATGGTACAGAACCCGGCTTACAAGTTTGTCCTTTTTTTAAAATTAAAAATAT
>JAIBDD010000032.1 GCA_024679565.1 Bacteroidota bacterium
AAAAGAATTAGGTGATTACTCAGCAAAAATCAGTTTGCATAGAGGTATTGAGGCTAATATTGATATCGCCGTTATCGCAGAGTAATAAACGAATAACATTACAAAATCCCATCAGCCTTGGTTGGTGGGATTTTTTTATTGAATTGATTGACTAGATCGTTAACCAGCCAAAAAGATAGGCAATCACAAAAACAATAAAAATGGAAACGGCCACCGACACGAGTGTTCGAACCACTCTATCTCTTTTTTCAAATTCCGTTTCATCAACAGAAAAATTCCAACCACATACCTCACAAACTTTGTATTCAATAAAGGTTAATGGTTTTCCCGAATCCAACCCAAAAGCTTTGTTGTTTCCATGGAACTCCTCTTTCATGGTCAAAATTCTTTGAGAGGTACACCTTGGACATGTTGTTCGATTATGGTCTCGAACCTCTACAGACAACTTTTCATTTATAAGCTGTTGAACCTTATGGTCACCTAAGTTTCGAGATTTGATTTCTGCGGCTATAGCCTCAGACCTAACATCTTCTGCCTTATACGCAGCGAAAAACGCCAACTCAAAATCTTGAAAGTCGGTAAAAGACGCTTTTAGTTCAGGCATAGCAGGTGTATCAGACATATATTTTTAGACTCAACTAATTCGTAAACTAAGTTGAAAAGCTTTCACCGCACCCACATGTATCTGTAGCGTTAGGATTATTAAAAGTGAAGCCACGTGAATTCAGACCATGTTCAAAATCAACCTCCATTCCTAATACATACATAACATGAGCTTGATTCATGATAACGGGTATATCTTGAATAAGAAATTCCTTGTCATTTTTTTCCTTTTGATCAAACGCCAACAAGTATGACAATCCGGAGCAGCCTCCTCCTTTAACACCAATTCTCAGAAACGGCGCAATATCTTCCGATTGCTCAGTTTTAATTTCACTAAGCTTCTCTATTGCTCCTTCTGTAAAACGAATCGGCGCCTCAACGGCTATTTCTTCTTTCTCCATTCCATACAAATTTATTAATTTTTAGAGATTAAAATGGGCAACCCATACGTTAAACAATTAGTTTTACACCTTATTTACCAATTATATATATGACAATATTGGCGATGGACACATGGCAGTTTTTTATTGAGATTATGCAATTCCTGTTACCAGCAGCTATTGTATTTTTAGTGACTTACTTCATATTAAAAAAGATGCTCGATGAAGATTATAAGCGGAAAGAGCTTAAAGCCAAATCGAAGCGATCAAGTGAACTCAGTGCTATCAAACTTCAAGCCTATGAACGTTTCACAATTTTACTTGAACGTATACGCTTAGACAATCTAGTTATGCGTATGGCAGATCCAGCAAAAAGCGCTTCTGAATTTAGATTTATGCTGTCACAGTCTATACACGACGAATTCAATCACAACATATCGCAGCAGCTCTATGTGAGTGAGCAGGCGTGGCAGATGATAAAATTAAGCAAAGAAGAAGCCTTGCAAATAATCGCGCATAGCTTCTCAGATATGACTGAGACCTCAGTGGCGACTGATTTAGGTAAAGCCATTTTAACTAAGTTAGAAAACAGCCAGAGCAATATGGCTGAGGCTACTATTGGCTTTTTAAAAAAAGAACTTGAAATTGTTTTCTAAACACTTCTACATATGCCTCATTTTGGCTGCTTTGGGTTGTAACAGATTACCTTACACAGCTAAAGTAGGTGGACAATTAAACACCTTAGACTCATCATGGAAGGAGAGCAGCAAGCGTATAGACAATTTAATTCAACCGTATAAAGCACAAATCGACAGCCAAATGAACATTGTTGTTGGTTATTCTGCTGAAGAACTGATCAAAAGCCGTCCAGAATCTGCTTTAGGAAATGGTATAACGGATTTACTTATATCTTATGGAACTAGTCATATCAACAACGACATAGATCTATGTGTGTTGAATTACGGTGGTTTACGTGCTCCATTACCCAAAGGACCTATAGTAGTAGGAAGGATTTATGAAATCATGCCCTTCGACAACACTTTAGTCGTTATTACATTAAGTAAAGAGCAGTTAAAATCTCTGGCGCGTCATATCCTAACAAAAAGTGGTGAACCCATCGGAGCTAAGCGTCACGTCAAAATAATGAACTACAAAAGTGGGGCGATATTTCAGTTTGAGGAAGACAGTCTTAACGTAAAAAAATCATATAACATTCTTACGTCGAACTATTTGGCAGACGGTGGAGATGGTTACACTGTTTTCCAATCCAAACCACGGTTCAACAGCAATATTTTGATTAGAACTGCATTAATTGCTGAATTTTCCAAAACCACACAGAAAGAACCTTTCAAAGCAGTCATTGACGGACGAATCGTTTGGGATCCAAATAATGAATAGACGCGACTTTATATTGTCTGGCTCTAAGGCGGCCATGGGATTAGCACTTGCTTCAAGTCCGCTTATATCGGTTGGAAAGAACCGCTCAAGCTTATCTATTCTTTTCACCAATGATTGGCATAGTCGAATAGAACCGTTTCCGATGGACGAAGGCAGATACCAAGGATTGGGAGGAGCAAGCAAACGAGCGGCGCTTATTGAGAGGATAAGGCAGGAAAACAAACACGTGTTATTATTAGACTCAGGTGATATTTTTCAAGGCACCCCCTATTTCAATTTTTTTGGAGGCAAACTGGAATTTGAATTAATGAGTCAGATGAAATATGATGCAGCCACCTTGGGTAATCATGATTTCGACAACGGAATAGATGGACTTGTTAGACAAATGCCATTTGCGTCGTTCCCATTCCTTAATTGTAATTATGGATTTGAAGGGACCAAATTGGATGGAAAAGTATTACCGTACAAAGTTTTCAAAAAAGGAGGAACGCGTGTTGGTGTTTTGGGAGTTGGTATCGAATTGACCGGTTTGGTATCAAAAAAATTATTTGGAAACGTTCAATATAAAGACCCAATTCAACATGCTAATGACGTCGCAGACCATTTGAAAAATAAATTAAAATGCGACTTAGTCATCTGTTTATCTCACTTAGGCTTTGAGTATAAGACAGATAAGGTTTCAGACATCACTTTTGCTAAGCAATCAGCCAACATAGATTTGATATTAGGAGGGCATACACATACCTTTATCGAACGGCCAATCGAGGTTATCAACAAACGAAGTAAAGTTGTTAACATCTTACAAACAGGATGGGCAGGGATTAATCTTGGGAAAATTGATTATGAAGCAGATAGCTATTTTGAAGACCAAAAAGCTCAAAACTGTATGGTAAAAATTAGTTAAAAGACAAGCGACTTTGGTTTTTTTTCTAATTTTTTTTTAGACAATTTTACCCACGATTTGAGGCTGACGGTATCGCATTACTTGCCACAAAACGCTAAATGACTAATAACTAAAAACTTAAATGACTGCAGAACACGAAAAGGTATGGAAGAACTGTCTATCCTTAATTAAGGACAACGTAAATCCCCAAAGTTTCAAAACCTGGTTCGACCCAATTAAGCCACTTAAGGTGGAGGATAAAAACTTAACGATTCAAGTACCTAGTCAGTTTTTTTATGAATGGTTAGAAGAACATTATGTAACACTCTTACGTAAGGCTCTCGATCGCGAATTAGGCGCTGGATCAAAATTAGAGTACAGCATCATTGTGGATAACAGCAGCGCAAGCTCCAGAAATCCACATGCTTACACCATTAACATGCCTACCCGAAATGCGGGGTACAATAACAAGAACGAAGTGGGTATTCCACTAAACGTTAATGCGAACATTCACAACCCGTTTATCATACCTGGGTTAAAGAAAATTAACATTGAAAGCCAGTTAAACCCCAACTACACTTTCGACAATTTTATTGAAGGAGATTGTAATAGGTTAGCTCGATCTGCAGGATTTGCTGTTGCAAACAAACCTGGAGGAACTGCTTTCAATCCTTTAATGATTTTTAGTTCTGTAGGACTGGGTAAAACGCATTTGGTTCATGCTATCGGTAATCGTATTAAAGAAGTATCTCCAAACAAATCTGTTTTGTTTGTTTCTTCAGAGAAGTTTGTAAATCAATACGTTGATTCTTGTAAAAACGGAAACAACAACGACTTCTTGAATTTTTACCAATTGCTTGACGTACTAATTGTTGACGACGTACAATTCTTTGCTAAGAAGGAAAAAACACAAGAAATATTCTTCCAAATATTTAACCACTTACATCAAAACGGTAAGCAGATAATCTTAACATCTGACAGAGCTCCTAGAGACTTAAAAGATGTTGACGAAAGGTTATTGTCTAGATTCAAGTGGGGTCTGTCAGCAGATCTTCAGGTTCCTGATTTAGAGACCCGAATTTCTATTCTTGAACACAAGATGTATGAAGATGGCATCAAGCTTAACGCTGAAGTTGTTGAGTACGTAGCACACAACATCGATTCTAATATCCGTGAACTGGAAGGCGCATTAATTTCATTACTAGCACAGGCATCTTTAAATCGTAAAGACATCGATTTAGACCTAGCCAAAAAGATGGTGAAGAATTTTGTAAAAAATGCTTCACGAGAAATATCTATCGAATACATACAGAAACTGGTTTCAGATTTCTATTCACTATCTATCGAGCAGCTTAAATCTAAAACGCGTAAGCGTGAGATTGTACAAGCACGTCAGATATCCATGTATTTCGCTAAGCAATTAACAAAAGCACCATTAAAGAAAATTGGCATGCACTTCGGTGGCCGTGACCACTCAACTGTGATACACGCTTGCCAAACGGTAAGTGACTTAATGGATACAGATCGCAAGTTTAAAAGCGATGTAGAAGAAATTTCAAAACGCATAAAGATCAATACATTTTAATCAAGTCGCATTTGATTTAATGTAAAAAAGCTCCGTTTATCGGAGCTTTTTTTATTTTTCAAGATCTTACCATTCTGCCAATAGTCGGATACGCTATTTTGTTTTTTAGGGCTTAGCAGCTCTATAACCTGCTTTTCATTCTTTCATTTTTTTCTTGATAAAAAAACGAAACAAAAAAATCAAGACTTCTGAAATTTTCTTTGAACTCTACGAAAGGCATTTTCTCCCCGCATTCAAAGCCGCTTTGCTTTCCTGAATGCTTAGCGCTGATCCTCCACGCAAAAGCCTTTCTTGGCTTCTACAGAAAACTTCAAAGGTCGTCCTCAATTATGCACGATTTGTAGAGCACTGGCCTGCCAGAAATGCGGGCTAGCGATGGGGGGAATTGAGGATGCTTTAGAAAATCAATAAAAGTGCTTGCATTTTCAGTCGTACGACTGAACTCTTTTATTAGATTTTCTTGGCACACGAAAGAGCGGAAGGCAGCATATTTCTGGAGAGCGTTTTTGCCTTCTTTTTGCGCCCAAAAAGAAGGAGCGGGTTATAGGCTGATAAGCATAATCGAAAAATAAAATAGCTATTAAACAAAAAAGGGTTCGCCTACTGGCGAACCCTTCACTATATAAAGACTTTAAAAGCCTATTGTTCTTTCTTTTGCATAAAATCTACAACGATTGGTGTTGCGATACAGATAGAAGAATACGTTCCTACAGCCACACCAATAAGCAATGCGAATGTGAATCCTTTCAATCCTTCTCCTCCAAATAAGAATAAGATAATAACAACAAGTAATGTAGTCAATGATGTTACCAATGTTCTACTCAAAGTTTGGTTAATCGCATCGTTAATAATGCCAGATGTGTTCTTCTCGTATTTGTGTAACCCAAGGAATTCACGTACCCTGTCAAATACAACCACTGTATCATTTATCGAATAACCTACAACCGTCAAAATCGCAGCAATAAACGCTTGATCCACATCCATTGAGAAATTAACAATCATTGGTAAAATAGAGTACAATGAGAATACAATTAAAACGTCATGGAACAATGCAACAGTAGCACCAAGTCCGTAACCCCATTTTCTAAATCGTCCTACGATGTATATAAACATCCCGATTAAAGACAATATAATCGCTAACGTTGAGTCACGTTTAATGTCCTCTGCTATAGTTGGCCCAACTTTAGATTCAGACATTACAGAATTGTCAGTCACACCATACTTAGATAATCCTTTAATGATTGCAGCTTTAACTTCTTGCCCAACCAAAGAATCTTTGTCGGCAATACGATAAGACGTTGTTACTTTATAGTAACCTTCTGTACCATATGTTTTCACTTCAACATCTGTATTTTCAATCTCTGGCTTGATCGCACTTTGAATGTCTTCAGTGTTTTCAGCACCATTGATATCCATAACATATGACCATCCCCCTTTGAAATCAACACCAGTGTTAACACCTCTTGATACCATTGAACCAATTCCGGCCAAGATAATCAGTCCTGAAACGAGGTAGAATTTTTTACGGTTACCGATAAAGTTAAAGTTGAATTTACGTAGCATGTTTTTGCTACCAGATGTATTAAATGCGATTTCATTTCCTTTAGCAATGTCGCGCTCAACAAATAGTCGAGTTAACAAAATACTAGTGAATAATGAAGATAAAATACCAATCAATAAGATGATACCGAAACCAGCAACAGGTCCTTTACCTAAGGTCATTAAGATAATCGCTGCAATAAGCGTTGTAACGTTCGCATCAATAATTGATGTCAATGCAGCTTTATAACCATGTCTCACGGCGGCCTTAAAGCCTTTACCGGAACCAAGTTCTTCTTTAATCCGCTCAAATATCAGCACGTTGGCATCAACGGCCATACCAATGGTCAGTACAAGACCAGCCATACCCGGTAAGGTAAGTGCTGCACCGTATCCTGAAAGTACACCAAGTATAAAGAACAAGTTCGCCAATAGGGCAATCACTGCATAAATACCAGCCTTACCATAATAGAACATCATGAATAAGATAACGGCTAAAAATCCAATGGCTAATGAAACTAAACCTGCATTAATCGCTTTTGCTCCAAGCGTTGGCCCAACAACAGTTTGTTCAACAACGCGTGTTGGAACTGATAATCTTCCTGCTTTTAATATGTTACTTAAATCTTCAGCGTCTTCCATCTCAAAGTTTCCTGAGATACTTGAACTACCGTTAGGGATTTTCCCTTGTACTGTAGGTGCACTGTATACCTTATTGTCAAGAACAATGGCAATCGCTTCTTTATTCGCTTTACTCGACGCTTGCTCAGTAATGATTGACCATTCTTTTGCAGCTGTATTGTTCATTAACATGGTAACTTCATACGCACCATTTGGGTTGATAGTAGGTCGCGCATTATCAATAACGTCGCCGTCTAATACTGGGCTTTTACCGTTAACACCTCTTAAAGCGTATAATGTTACAAATCCATCTTCTGTTTCGTCAAAACTCCACTTAAACACTAAATCATCTGGGAATTGAGCGCGAACGTCAGGGTCTTTAAATTGCTCTTCGAAAAATGGTACTTCAGTACTCTTAACAAATCCGATAAAGCTTCGAATCATTACGTTACCAGACTCATCTTGAGGCAATGCCATTCTCGACATTAACGGATACTCAATAAGTTGCTCTTCTCTAGATAATTCTTTTTGTGCAACAGAGTCAGTAGATAATGTATCGGTGCTGTCTTTAGATTCTTTTAATCCAGCAAACTCATCGATAACGGTATCACCTTCTACTTTCAAACCTTCTGTGTTGGCAAACTCATCAGCTTCTACAACTTCTTCAACCTTAGTTGAATCCTTTTCTTGCTGTGCTTTAAGCTTATCAGAAATGATGCTTCTTGCATCTTCGAAGTACTTATATACTTCGTCGTTGTTATATACTTCCCAAAATTCAAGTTGTGCTGAACTTTGCAGTAACTGAATTACACGGTCAGCATCGTCAACACCAGGAAGTTCAACCAAAATACGTCCATTATCCAAACGCTGAACGTTTGGTTGGGTAACATTGAATTGGTCAATACGTGTACGGATTACTTCGTAAGTCTCTCCTACTTTCGCTATTTCCTCCTTCTTTAACCAATCGTAAATTTCTTCGTTTGAAGAGTTGTATTGGTTTGGCAGCTCAGCTTTTCTGTTCTTTCGATAGAAAATACGTGCAAGTCCTTTTTCTGGATTAATCGCTTCATATTCTTTGGCGAAGTAGTCAACAAAACTTCCTTGCCCTTTATATGCTGCTTCAGCACGCTCTAGTGCTTGATTAAATTGTGCATCTTCATCTTCTCCTCCAAGACCTTTAACCATACTCTGTGTAGAGATTTCAAGGGTTACGTTCATTCCACCTTGAAGGTCAAGACCTAAATTGATTTCTCGTTGTTTACAGTCTTGGTAAGTGTAACCAAACAGTGGATAAACCTTTTCATTTTGAATTGAATCAATATGCTGTTTGTAAACACGGGCATATGCCGGAACCGTATCTGACCCAACTATTGCGATTACATCTTCTTTTACTCCTTTTTCTACATTTCGAGTAACCAGTGTAAACGACAATTGGTAAAGGCAAACTATGGCCAACAGAATCACCAAAAACTGTACAAATCCTTTGTTCTTCATTCGTCTATATCAATATATTTTATGTATGTCTTCCCGTTTTTCGGAAGTCCGCAAAAGTAACGGTTTTTTTTAATCTCTAAAAGGGTTATGAGACAAAGAATTCGATACGATTTTTATGCCTTTAAAAGCCGATCTAAATGGTTGCTTAACACTTGGAAACTGCGATCAAAATGTGTGTTGTTCACGATAATCAAATCCACGTTATCGCGATACGGCAATAAGTACTGGTTGTAAGCGGGCATAACATGCTCATTCCATTGGTATTCAATTTGCTCTTGCGTCATACCGCGTTCCTTTGCATCTCGAGTGAGTCTGCGCTTTAGCATAACATCTAAACTCGCCTCAACATAAAGCTTCAGATCAAACAATGCATCAAGCTTACTGTCGGTATAGATAAACAAGCCCTCAATCACCAGTATTGGAGAAGCCTTGAAAGTAATCTCTTTAGGAAAAACATTTGGGTTGTTAAACGTGTATTCCACGATGCTTACATCCTGCCCTTTTTTAAGCTTACGAATATCTTTAACTAGACGTCCAAAGTCGATACCAGCGGGTAAGTCGAAGTTTATTTCCCCATTTTCATCAATAACCTGTTCAGAAAGCGGCTTATAATAATGATCCTGTGAAATCACACAGATTTCACCCGGTTTATACATCTTATTCAATCGCTTTATTAAAGTCGTTTTACCAGATGCGCTTCCGCCTGCAATACCAATTATGTAAGGTTTTATTGTAGCCATGTTTACGGGTGCAAATTAAGTTGAAAATTTCGTCGGTTGTCCAGTAGATTAACAATTCATACTTTTGGCCAATCATGGACCGTGAAATTATATTAAATGTATATGCGTCTTTGTTAGACATGTTTCCAGATGTAGAACGCAAGGGAAAAAAACACCTTACACATCTGCCAATACCTATATGACTTCATTTATTGGTAACGACGGGAATTTGGCTTTTCGGCTATCTCAAGAAGACATTAAACACTTACCGAAAGTCATGAAGCTCAATTAATGCAGCAACATGGTAAGATACTAAAGGATTTCATCTGTGTTCCAGAAAATTTGCTCAACGATCAAGACCTACTCGCAACATTTTTTCAAAAGAGTTTGGACCATACGAACGGTTTAAAACCAAAGAAAAAATAGACCCATTAAGGTTCCGACAAACAACAATTGTTAATCGATAAAAAACTTTGGAAACTTTTAACACATTAAAAGTTTCCGCTTTACTTTTGCGCCCAGTTAATGGATGTAAAAGAACAGATATTAGAAAAATCGCTTGAGATGTTTATGCGTTATGGCATCAAAAGTGTTAGCATGGACGACATCGCCAGAAAAGTTGGCATAAGCAAAAAAACAGTATACCAGCATGTTCCTGACAAACGCGATCTTGTAAAGCAGTCGTTTGAGCGTCATCTATGCGCCGACGAATTTTTCTGCACGCAAATGATGGATGAGACGAACAATCCCATTCAGCAGTTGTTAAATCTTGCAAAACACGTTGTTGGAAATTTCTCGCAAATGAATCCGAGTACCATGTTTGACGTACAGAAGTATTATCCGTCAAGCTGGACATTATTTGATGAGCATAAAAACATATACATCAAAAACCAAGTGATCCAAAACCTTGAATTAGGCATAAAATCAGGACTATACAGACCTGAATTAAATATTGAAATTATTTCAAAACTGTATATCTGCCTAATAGATGCTTCTGTAAACCCAGACACCTTCCCTTCAAAGGATTTTGACCGTGTTGCCATTTTCGTCCAACTATTCGACTATCACCTTCATGCCATCATGACGCCAGAAGGAAACGCATATTTTAACTCACATAAAGAATCATTTTTCGATTAATCAAATGAAACAACTTACCACATTATTGTTTTGCCTAATCACGTTAAGTGTATTTGGGCAAACCCAATCCTTAACCCTTGAGCAGGCCATTGACCACGCCATGAAGCACAATGCCGATGTCAAAAATGCCAGCCTTTCGGTTGAAGACAGCAAACAAGAAGTTAAAAGCATTATTGCTACAGGGCTGCCGCAAGTTAGCGTTAATGGCAACTTCACGCACAACATTCAAATTGCTGCGCAACAGTTGCCTGATTTTATCTCACCAGCTGTTTACGGTGTTCTGATTTCAGAAGACTTGCTTCCAGCGGATCGTTTTAAAGCAGGAGAACCTCAAACATTAGCATTTGGCGCACCAAGTTCTTTAACCGCAATGGCCAATTTGAACCAACTTTTATTTGACGGCACTTATTTCCTTGGACTGAAGGCGGCAAAACATTATGTTAAAATGTCGGAGTTACTGCAAGAAAATACAGAGATCACTGCAATCGACAATGTTAAAAAATCTTACTACGCTGCCCTTATTACTGGTCAAAATTCTGATTTGCTTCAACAAAGTCTAAGCAATTTGAATAACACACTTCGCGAAACGAAAGGTTTGTATGAGGCGGGGTATGCAGAAAAACTGGACGTCGATAGACTTGAATTTGCAAAGTCAAACTTGGAAACTGAGATAAACAACATAGCACTTCAAAAACAGATTTTAATGAATATGCTAAAGGTAAATATTGGCATGGACGTAAATCAAAGTATTGAACTTACCGAAGACTTATTAGAACAAACCAACATCAATGCCGACAATTTCAGCATTGATAGCCGGATAGAAACTAAAATAATGCAACAAACATTGCTTCTGGACAGCTTAAACATTAAACGTTACCAGGTAGGTTATTATCCAACGATTAGATTAAACGCCACATACCAACAAAATAGTTTTGCAGAATCAGCAGAGTTTCAAGGTTTAGGCAAAACATGGAACCCTGGCACAATGTATGGAGTAAACATAAGCATCCCCATTTTTGACGGGTTTTACAAAAAATCTAAAATATCTCAGGCACGTGTGGCGTACGAAAAAGACAAGCACACCTATAACCATACACGCAATCAGTTAATGTTTCAGGTAGAGCAAGCCAAAATGAATCTAACTATGAAACAGCAAAACCTTGAGAATCAGAAAAACAACAAGGCTTTAGCTCAATCGATTTACGAAACTTCAAAAATTAAATTTGATGAAGGTGTTGGATCATCTTTCGAACTTATTCAAGCCCAAACCGACCAAACCCAGGCTGAAATAGCTTACAGCAACGCTTTATACGAAGTGATCGTTGCACAAATAGAATTACAAACGGCTTTAGGAACTAGCCAACCAAATACTAAATAAAGACATAATGAAATTCATGAAATATTTAAATTTATTCGCCATTGCAACCTTGATTATAATGGGTTGTGCTTCAAAACCTGAAAGCGATTTAGACAAAAAAAGAACAGAATTAGTAGATGCTGAAAAAGCACTAGATTCTATTCAAAATGTAATCGCAGGAATAAAAGAAGAAATTACTGAGCTTGACACCACTGCTAGAACCAAAACTTTCCCAGTGAAAGTTAAAGAAATCGCAACAGGAGCATTTCAAAATCCTTTTCAAATTCAAGGTTTAGTAGAGTCTGACCAAAACGTATTGATTTCACCTGAGGTACCAGGAAATGTGGTTTCTGTATTGGTTAAAGAAGGTCAACGGATTTCTAAAGGTCAGGTTATTGCGACTCTTGATGGTTCAATTGCCGGTTCTCAAATTAGCGAATTGGAAAATGCGTTAAGCTTAGCCAAAATTAACTTCGAAAAACAAGAGCGTTTATGGAATAAAAAGATTGGAAGCGAAATGCAATATCTGCAAGCCAAGAATCAATATGAGAACTTGGAGAAAAGCTTAAATACGGCACGTGCTCAACTTGGTAAATACACACTGCGTTCACCAATCTATGGAACGGTGGATGAAATAATGGCCAACCCAGGAGAATTAGTGGGTGGGATGACGAGTGGCCCAGTAGCTAGAATTGTCAACCTTAAAGACATCAAGATTAAAGCGAATGTATCTGAACGTTATATCGGTCAAATCAAAAAAGGGCAATCTGTACAATTGAATTTCCCATCATTAGGATTGGAAATGACAGAAACGGTTTCAGCCGTGAGTAACGTAATTGATGTAAACAATAGAACTTTCGTAGTTTACGTAAAACCATCAAAAAACTTAGATAAGCTAAAGCCAAACTTATTGACGCTTATTACAGCTTATGATTACGTTGACAAGGAGGCCATTAGCATTCCAACCAAATTGGTGAGAACTGACGGTGAAAAAGCCTTTGTGTTTGTGGTAAAAACGCAAGGACAGAAAAAAATAGTTGAAAAACGTTTTATCGAAATCCAAAAACAATTTCCAAGTCAAACGTTGATCAAGTCAGGTCTTTCGGAAGGAGACTTATTAATCACAGAAGGTGTTGCGAGTGTGATTGTTGGTGATGAGTTAAAAATCATCGAACCTAAAACTGAAGATTAAGCGCAGCGAGCGCAACTTTAAAACAAAGTGAAATGAAAGAAATAATAAAAGAGTTTAAACTCTCCAGCTGGGCGGTAAACAACAAAATCAGTGTATATGTGATGATGGCAATCATCCTTATCATTGGATTGGGGAGTTACAACTCAATGCCAAAAGAGAGTTTTCCGGAAGTAAAACAGCCAATCGTTTATGTAAACACGGCTTATCCAGGCAACTCTCCTATAGACATGGAGAACTTGGTGACTCGACCCATTGAAAAAGAACTTAACTCTATCACGGGTCTAAAAAAGTTGACTTCCACTAGCATTCAAGACTTCTCTGTTATCATAGCAGAATTTGAATTGAGTGTCAAAGGTGAAAAAGCGTTGCAGGAAGTAAAGGACGGAATTGATCGTGCTTCAATGGACTTACCAAACGACTTACCTGCTGATCCCTCAGTAATGGAAATGAATTTCTCTGAATTCCCGGTGATGAACGTCAACGTCTCTGGTGATTACCCACAAGAGAAACTTAAAGAATACGCAGAGTTTCTTCAAGATAAAATGGAGGCTTTATCAGAAGTGTCTTCCGTTGACCTTTCTGGTCTTAACGAAGAAGAAGTTGAGATTGCCATTGATCGAGTTAAAATGGAGGCGTTAGAGCTATCACTTAACGATGTTGAGCAAGCCATTGCTGGCGAAAACATTACCATGAGTGGTGGCGACATTAAAAGTATCGAAGGAACCGACATTACAAGACGAAACATACGTATTGATGGAGAATTTGATGACTGGAGAGATATCGAAAATGTCATTATTAAAAATGAATTCCAGAACATCGTCTATCTACGTGATATTGGTGACGTCACATTCGGTCCAAAAGAGGCAACCAGTTTTGCCCGATTAAATGGCAACCCTGTTGTAACGCTTGACATCATAAAGAAAAGTGGTGGCAACTTGATAAACGCTGCAGAAAAAATTCAGCAGATCGTTGCTGATGCAAAAGCCGACATTTTCCCTAAAGATTTAGAAGTTGTTATAACGAATGATCAAAGTAAGATGACCAAAAACATGGTCAACAACTTGGAGAATAGCATCATCATGGGTGTGCTCCTGGTTGTTGGTGTATTGGTATTTTTCTTAGGTGTACGTAACTCCATGTTTGTGGGTATGGCAATTCCGATGTCGATGTTAATGGGTATCGCTATTCTAAACTTTACAGGCACTACATTAAACATGATGGTTCTGTTCTCGTTAATCTTGGCATTAGGTATGCTGGTGGACAACGGGATTGTAATTGTCGAAAATATCTATAGACAATTTTCAGAAAAAGGAAAAGAAAAAGATCGAGCGTCTAAAGAAGGTGTTGGAGAGGTGGCAACAGCCATTATCGCATCTACCGTAACAACAGTAGCCGCTTTTATACCGCTATTGTTCTGGGAAGATGTAATGGGAGAGTTCTTTAAATACCTCCCTATTACGTTAATAATTGTTCTATCGTCTTCACTTTTTGTTGCGTTGGTGATTAATCCAGTGTTGACCTCTGATTATATCAAAATTGGAAATAAAGAGAAATCGAAGTCATCTAGTTTTTGGGTCAAAAATGGTATTACAGTTATAGTCGCTGTGATGTTGTTCATGATTGGTTGGAGGCTTCTTGGTGGTATTTTCATTGCAGGAGTTATCATATCCATAATCAATAGATTTTACTTAACACCTGTGGGAAACTGGTTTATGAACAACGTGATGCCCAAAATAGAAATTGCTTACGCAAACTTTCTAACCAAGGCACTAAGTGGGATGCGACCAGTTATTTATTTGGTTGGAATGGTTATTTTATTCATCGTAACGTTGGGTGTGTTTGCTGTTCATCCACCACCAATTGTATTCTTCCCAGATAGCCAACCTAACTACGTAAACGTATATGTGGAAACACCTTTAGGCACCGACATTGAGCGAACAAATGAAATATCTAAAAAATTAGAGAAACGAATCGCGGCTGCAATACAACCAGACAGCGCTATTTTAGAAGCCATTTTAACACAAGTTGGAGAAAAAACGGCTGATCCAAACGAAGGTCCTCAAAGTGGATCATCTCCTCATAAAGCTAGAATTACTATATCTTTTCTTGAATTTGAAAAGCGTGTAAACTTGATGGAAGGCGATCGCACAACAAGTGACGTGATGCAAGTCATTAAAGACGCATGTGGTGATTTTCCAGAAGCGAAACTCACGTTTGCCAAAGACAATATGGGACCTCCTGTAGGAAAGCCCATTAATGTTGAAGTAAAAGGTGAAGACTATTTAACGCTTATTGGAGAGGTTGAAAAAATCAAGAAGAAGATGGAAGATCTTAACCTTAAGGGAGTCGACCAACTTAAAACAGACCTTGAATTAGGTAAACCCGTATTGGAGATATCGATTAACCAAGAATCTGCTAGACGATTTGGTTTAAGCACCATGCAAATAGCCGGAACAATTCGTACAGCCTTACTAGGAAAGGAAATTTCAAAATATAAGGAGGGCGAAGACGATTATGAAATACAACTTCGATTGAAAGAAGAATATCGATACAACCTCAATAATTTGATGAACACCCGAATCACCTTTCGAAACATGGCTACAGGGAAAATTAGTCAGGTACCTATATCTGCCGTTGCAGATGTTAAATACAATTCGACTTATGGTTCTGTAAAACGGAAAGACTTAGACCGTGTAATTAGCATCTTTTCTGAAGTTGAAGAAGGCGCAAATGCAAATGCACTGGTAGCTGAATACAAAAAGTTATTGGAAAACCATCAGATGAAAGATGGTTATGAGTTTAAGTTTTCTGGAGAGCAAGAAGAACAAGGGGAATCTATGGCCTTTTTACTTGGCGCCATGCAACTCGCTATATTCTTAATATTCTTGGTCATCGTGACACAATTCAACTCGGTTGCCGGACCATTTATTATTTTGTTGTCTGTGCTATTTAGTACAATTGGTGTGTTTTTAGGCTTTTCATTAACACAAACCACTTTCTCGATTATGATGACCGGCATTGGTATCATATCGCTGGCGGGGATTGTTGTGAATAATGCCATTGTATTGGTGGACTATACCAACTTGTTACGACAACGTAAACGGGCACAGAATGGGTTAGACCCAATGAAAGGAAAACTTGAGCCTAATGAAATTGTTGAAACCATTGTTGAGTCGGGTAAAACAAGACTTCGTCCTGTATTGCTTACCGCTATTACCACTGTACTTGGTCTTTTACCATTGGCCGTAGGATTCAACGTTAACTTCGTTGGCTTATTGACCAGTTTTGAGCCAGATATTTATATGGGAGGACAGAATGCAGAGTTCTGGGGTCCTATGGCTTGGGCTGTAATCTATGGACTGATATTCGCAACATTCCTTACCTTGGTTATTGTACCGGTGATGTACTATATCTCAGACAAAGGCACATTAAAAATTAAAAACCTAGTTGCGAAGTTGACTAAAGCTTAAATAAACTTATTGATTAAGAGCCGGACACTTTGTTCGGCTCTTTTTTTATGCTTTAATTTGGTTAATAATGGAACACAATCAATCGGAAATAGACATAAGTTTTATGCGTCGATGCATCGAACTGGCCAAACAAAGCTGGCAAGATGTTGATGCCCCGTTCGGCAGCCTCGTGGCAAAAGGAGATGTACTTATTGCTGAAGGTTTGAATGATGCCGCTAACAAAGTATCCGAGCATGCTGAAGTTATCGCATTACATAACGCACACAACGAAACAGGCAGTTCCAACTTAGGTGGATACACCTTATACACCAGTTGCGAACCTTGCCCGATGTGTTCGTTCATGATACGAGAATATAAGATCAGTAGAGTCGTGTTCGCATTACCCTCCCCTTTTATGGGTGGCTACACTAAATGGAATATATTACAGGATGAAGAAATTGAACAGTTCGAACCATTCTTTAGCAAACCGCCTGAAGTGGTCGGCGGTTTTCTCGAATCTGAGTCTAAAGAAGCCATGAAAGACACCCCTTTTTGGATGTTTGGCTCTGACGTAAAAAAACAATAACTACATACTTCTGGTTGAAGTATAGACTTACAAAAACATACATTTGCCTTCCTAAAACAGACAAGATGCGTAAAAAGAGTAAAGACTTTCTAAAACAATATATCAATACCAACTCACCTGTTGGGTTCGAGACAGCTGGACAAAAAGTTTGGCTGGACTATTTAAAACCATATATCGATGAGTATGAGGTTGACGTTTATGGGACCACATATGGTGTAATAAACCCAGGCCAAGACTACAAAGTTGTTATCGAAGCACATGCAGATGAAATAGCCTGGTTTGTAAACTACATTGACGATAACGGATATATTTATGTTGTGCGAAATGGAGGAAGTGACCACCAGATTGCACCGAGCATGCGTGTTAAGTTACATACGAAAAAAGGCAAGGTTGACGGCATTTTTGGTTGGCCAGCGATACATGTCCGTGACCGAGCAAAGGAAGAGCAACCAACTGTAAAGAATTTAACGATAGACGTTGGGGCAAGCAGCAAAGATGAAGTAGAAAAAATGGGAATCCATGTCGGTACAGTAGCCACCTTTGACGCAGACGCTATGGAACTCAACAAAAAATATATTGTGGGTCGTGCGTTAGACAATCGCGCTGGTGGATTTATGATTGCTGAAGTAGCTCGATTGCTTCACGAAAACAAAAAGAAGTTACCTTATACGCTTTACGTTGTGAATGCTGTTCAAGAAGAAATCGGTTTACGGGGAGCAGAAATGGTAAGTCGACGTATCAAACCTGACTTAGCCATTGTTACAGATGTGTGCCACGACACACATTCACCAATGTATAACAAGAAACAACAAGGCGACACAAAATGTGGAAATGGCCCTTGCTTAACTGTCGGACCTGCTGTTCAAAACAACTTGCTGGAGATGGTTATTGATGTGGCAGAAAAAAAGAAAATCAGTTTTCAACGCATGGCAGCAAGCAGGACTACAGGTACAGACACAGATGCCTTTGCCTTTAGTGATATTGGACGTGCATCTGCTTTGATATCTCTTCCATTAAAATACATGCACACAACTGTTGAAATGGTAGACTACGCCGATATAGAAGGTTGTATCAAACTGATGTATGAATTCTTAATTCAGTTAAAAGCGGGTCACGATTTTAGGTATTTTACGTAGAGCAACGACTTTACACCAATTATTTGTCAGACAACAAAACTGACGACGACCAATCAGAACTAATAAGTATAAATATGATTAACAGAGGACTAGCATTATTGGCCGTTTCCGCATTTCTATTTACAAGTTGCGGAGATCAAAACAAACAGACTGGAACTTCAGGAGATAAGCCGGACAGTGTTGAACAGATAGAATCTACGGCAAATGAGGCACATGCTGAAATTGTCGATATGAGTGTTGCAGATTTCAACAGCTTGGTTTCATCACAACCTTTTGTGGTCGTTGATTTTTATGCCACATGGTGTAGACCGTGCATAAAGATGGCGCCTCATTTGAAAAAGATTGCAAGTGAGTACGAAGACAACCAACTGAAAGTTGTTAAGATCGACGCTGAAAAGAACGTGAGTTTATCTACTGCTCATAACATAAAAGGTTACCCAACTTTAAAACTGTTCAAAGACGGCAAAGAAGTTAAAACTAAAATGGGTGGGCTCAATGAAGCACAGCTGCGAGCTCTTTTTGCTGAGTATATGTAGGTTTTCCAAATTGATAGTTGGTAATTGGTAATTGACAATAGATAATCCTCAATTGATAATTGACAATTGATAGTTGATAATTGATAATTGATAATCCATAATTGTTAATGGCATTGTCTTAGATTTGACCTAAACTTTAAAAGGGGGATTAGCTCAGTTGGCTAGAGCGTTTGACTGGCAGTCAAGAGGCCACCGGTTCGAATCCGGTATTCTCCACTATTTTCATCTCTCTTTATTTTACCACCTACAAAGTCTATAGTTGAATATTAATTTTTTAATCTAAAAAGAAACTTGAGTTAAATCAATATATTTGGATTATGAATAATAAAACTATAGGCTTTATATCATTATTAATTTGTTTTATTTTAATTTCTTGTGATAAAAATGATGAATCAATAAATCCAATACAGTCACCTACAATCCAAAAATCAGTTGGAGATACTTTCCAGGGTGGTATCATATTTTACCTAGATGGAAATGGAGGAGGATTAATTGCTGCAACTTCAGATCAATCTACCGTTTCTGCCAATACCGATGGTTCAAATTGGGGATGTACAGGTAATAATATTAATGGAGCTGATTCTTCTGCAGTCGGATCAGGCTATCAGAACACAATTGATATTGAGCTAGGATGTATTTCAGCTGAAACAGCAGCAGATGTATGTGCAAATCTCAATCTGGGTGGTTATAGCGATTGGTTTCTACCTTCAAAAGATGAATTAGATCTGATGTGGCAAAATTTAGCTGATTCAAATAACATTGGTGGTTTTGCTCCTTACACCTATTGGAGTTCAACTGAGGATAATAGCGAAAATGCATGGATGCAAAATTTCTTTACTGGTAATCAACGTTCTAGAGCTAAATCTTCTGGTTACTGGGTAAGAGCTGTTCGTGCTTTTTAGCATAAAAAGTCATTAAAATTTATAATTAATGAAAAAATATTTATTAATTACCATGATAGTAATTCCAATTCTATCATACTCACAAAAGGTACATTCAGTTAATTATTCTAATCAATCTGATCTGAAGGTTTATGTAGTAAAATATGAGAACCAGTGTGATTTAAAGGTGTTTAAAGTTAAATACCCTAACCAAGTAAACGGTAACCAGGGATTGTGGTTTTTTACTGATTACGGAAATCAATCTGATAAAAAGTTATACTTTGTAGATTATCAAAATCAAAGTGATTTAAAAATATTTTTTGTAAAATACAGAAATGAAGCTGGCTGGAGGAATAAATCAAAAAAACACTTGATGTACTGACAAATAAGATGATTAGCAGTCAAACTTTTCAACATAGGTGACCGACTTGGAGTCCTTCAAAAAATGTTTCACTTGTATTTTCACAAAGTCAATAATTGACTGACAATTAGATATTTACAAAGAAATGAAGGCGACCGGTATTCTCCACAAGAACAGACCACGAAGTGGTTAATCGTTCATAAAGGGCACGTCAAGCTCGCTTGTAAGTGAACTTTATAATGATTAATGGCCCTATAGGACTTTGGACTTGGACTGGGGATCATTCGGATCGCATAGCAATCCGGTATTCGCCACCAAAAAGCGTAGTAAGATTATATGAAGAAGATACTGACAAGTGTGTTTACACTTTTCCTGTGTGGTCAAGGACTGGCACAAACCATCCAAACCGATCGCCCAGATCAAACTGAGGCATCATCAACCGTTCCTGCGAAAAGTCTGCAAATAGAAACTGGTTTCCAATTAACGTCTAACGGCACATCCTCTGCCTATCGAGGTATTAGTTACAATGGCTTAGATCGTCAGCTTTTGGCTCCAACGAACTTGTTCCGACTTGGAATTACAAAACAGATTGAGCTTCGTGTACTTAATCAAATTGAATTAAACAGTACGTTTAACCCTCGTGTGGCAAAATCGCCTTACAAGTCGGCGGTGAGTGACTTAGAAGTGGGCACAAAAGTGCAATTGTATAGAAAAGAAGGAGCTAAAACCGAAGCAGCCTTTATGACCCACGTTGGCCTTCCAACTGGTTCGGAATCGGTATCTGTTGGCGAATTGTATTCGATAAGCAAATTGTGCGTTTCTCATTCAATCACTGAAGACTTCAGCATTGGTTACAATATAGGGTTCAATTCTATTGATGGTATTGATGACCTAAGCTATTCTTTAGCCTTTGGTTTTGCTATAACAGAAAAGCTTGGGGTGTACTGTGAGCCTTACGGCTTAATCAATGTAAACGAGATAACACCTGTTCGTGGAAATGAATACAACTTTGATGCAGGGTTCACCTACTTGGTAAACGATAAAGTTCAGTTGGATTGGTCGTTTGGAACTGGTATGAACAACGACATGAATTATGTCGCTGCTGGTTGCAGCTGGTTAATCATGAATTAATTTCGATTAACTGACTCGACTCCAATCAACAAATCCTTTGGCTGATTGTAAGTGTTTTTTGAGTAATTGATGCTCAGCCTTTGCAAAGGTGGAATCAGCTTCGAGAAGCAAGAATGCTTCATTTCTTGCTCTTTCAAGTAAGTCTTGGTCTTTGGTGATACTCGCTAATTTTAAGTCCAGCAATCCACTTTGCCGTGTACCTTCCATATCGCCAGGCCCTCTCAGTTTCAAATCATACTCTGCAATTTCAAATCCATCCGTCGTTTCTACCATAGCCGACAGTCGTTTGCGAGCCACCTTCGTCAATTTATTGCCTGTCATCAATATACAAAACGACTGCTCAGACCCTCGGCCCACTCGTCCACGCAATTGATGCAATTGTGCAAGACCGAATTTTTCGGCACTTTCGATAACCATCACCGTTGCATTCGGAACGTTTATGCCCACTTCAATTACAGTTGTAGATACTAGGATATGACTTACACCATCTTTAAACCGCAACATTACAGCATCTTTCTCATCCGGTTTCATCCGGCCGTGCAGCATGTCGATTTGATACTTAGGCCTTTCAAAATGTTCAATAAGGTGATCGAAACCTTCTTGTAGATTTTTATAATCCAGCGTTTCAGACTCCTCTATGAGCGGAAAGACAATATACGTTTGACGACCAGCATCAACCTGTTCTTTAATAAATCCTCTAACCCGTAAACGATGACTTTCTGAACGATGCGCTGTGATGATTGGCTTTCTCCCTCCTGGCAGTTCATCTATTTTAGACACATCCAAATCGCCATAAACGGTCATGGCCAATGTGCGAGGAATGGGTGTAGCCGTCATCACCAATACATGTGGTGGATGTTTGGACTTAGCCCATAGTTTAGCACGTTGCGCTACGCCAAATCTATGCTGTTCGTCGATCACGACCATACCTTGATTCTTGAACTTTACTTTGTCTTCAATCAGCGCATGTGTGCCAATTAATAGGTGAATATCCCCATTTAAAAGGCCTTCAAATATTTCCTTACGTTCTGCAGTTTTTGTACTGCCGGTTAAAAGTGCCGCCTTTAAACCAATGGCTTCGAGTTTGTCTTTAAATCCATCATAATGTTGATTGGCCAATATCTCTGTTGGAGCCATTAATGCCCCTTGATACCCGTTGTCGATGGCAATCAGCAATGAAAGGATGGCCACAATACTTTTGCCACTACCCACATCGCCTTGCAACAATCGATTCATTTGTTGCCCACTTCCCAAGTCATTGCGTATTTCTTTAATTACCCGCTTTTGAGCACCTGTTAATTCAAAGCTGAGTTGTTCGGAAAAAAATGCATTAAAAAACTGGCCAATTTTATTAAAAACAAGGCCAGGATATGCCTTGCGGTCTTTCTTGAGTCGCAAAATGGAGAGTTGCAATAGAAAAAATTCGTCAAATTTTAAACGTTCTAATGCTGCACTTAATTCTGTATGATTGGCAGGGTTGTGCACCCATTTAAGTGCCAATTCGCGAGATACTAGATTTTGCCGTGCAAGTATTTTCTCAGGCAAATACTCTTTAACCTGAAAACCAGGATTGGTAAAAATATTAGTAAACCACTTTTGATAAACCTTATTGTCAATCTTCCGATTTCTTAACTTTTCGGTGTTTGGATAAACCGCTTGAAATCGAGGCAACCCAAGTTGCGAATCAGGTGACTCTAACTCAGGGTGTGCAATATTCAAGCCTCGATTGAACACACTTGGCTTACCAAAAAGTACATATGTTTCACCAGACTTAAGCGCTGTTTGTAACCACTTAACCCCTTTAAACCAGATCAAATCAATAGATCCCGAACCATCGCTAAACTTCCCAACCAAACGTTGTTTGCCGGCATTGCCAAGTACTTTTAATTGAGATAGTTTACCTTTTAATTGAACATAAGGCATATCTGGCGTCAATTCTTTCACCAGGTGAACTTGCGTACGGTCAACGTAACGAAAAGGATAATATTGAAGAAAGTCATTGAACGTAAAAACTCCAATTTCCTGTTGCAGAAGCTCAGCGCGTTGCGGCCCAACCCCCTTTAGGAATTCAATAGGTGTATTTAAAAAAGAGTTCACCTTACAAGTATATTAATAATGTTTAGTGTTTAATGTTGAATTTTTAATGGATGCAACACCAAATGTTACTTAAACAACTAATAATTAAACACTAATAATTAAGCATTCGATTTACCCAAAAATGCGCCTAATTCCATTAGCCATGCGATACCCATATGCACAACTATTCCACCCCAGATAGACCTGGAATAAAAAGCCAATATCCCCAAAAGGCTACCGCCAAAAAAAGAAGAGATGGTTTCGACCATCGGTTTACCAAAATGAATTGACACATAAAAAGCGGCCATTGGCAATATTGACCCTGGCCCTACATATTTCAAAAACGCAAGGACCAAAAATCCTCTAAAAAAGTATTCGATGGAAACAAAGTCCAATCCATAAATCAATTCATAAAACAACAAATATGCAGATGGCGGATCAACACCATACCCAAAGTAGTACGTCAAGTTTTTCAACCCTCTTGGGTAATATCCGCCAAAATGATCTGTTAGACCAAAGCCTACCACAAACGGAAGCATGATTAGCAGAATCAGGAAGTATGGTTTCAGGTTAAAATTCTTTATTGTGAAGCCATAAGGGCTTTCAATTTGTTTTCTATCCCACAACCAATACACCGTTATTGGCAACATTGCTGCGGCCATTTTTAGTAAATCTCCAATTATTCTATTTGAAAAATGTGGAAACCGGCCGACATCAAATCCTTCCAAATGCACCTTCCACACGATGTATTGCCTTAAACTAAATACACCAACTGCAAATAATGACAGAATTATAAACCCTGGGTTTTTAAGTAAGTCATACCTCCTTTTAGACACAATATAACCGCCATAGGCAACAGAAAATGGCAATCCATACAAGCAGAAGTGGTACCAAAAAAGTCCAACTTTACCAATCTGTTCATTTCTAAATGTACGATAGGCGCCATACGTTCCATCGGGGTAAGCCCAATAAATATATCCAGCAAGAAATACGATTAAAAATGCAAGATATTTCCAATCAAATTCTTCTTTGACATAGCGCTTTATATAGCCAAAGAATTGTCCAAAAACGTTTGTAATAAAACGAGCAATCATATTTTGCTGCCCGACTACATATTGGTCTGCATCACCCATTAAGACATGAGTTGTTTCTTCACAATATCAGCAATGAGTTTGCCGTCGGCCTTTCCTTTTAGTTGCTGATTAGCCATACCCATAACTTTACCCATATCTTTCATGCCTTGTGCATTCACTTTGGCCATTATCGATTGAACAGCCTCCGTAATTTCAGACTCACTAAGTTGTTTGGGTAAAAACGTTTCAATCACTTCCAACTCCTCTTCTTCTATCTTAGCCAAATCCGGTCTATTTTGCTCAACATATAACGCTAACGAATCTTTTCTTTGTTTCGCCATTTTAACCAATGCGGCAATTTCATCTGCCTCGGTAGGACCATCTCCACCGGAAGTATTTAAGATTAACAGTGCTGATTTTATTGCTCGAAGTGACCGCATGTTTGCTTGATCTTTAGCCTTCATCGCAGCTTTTAACTGCTCATTTATTTGTTCTGTAAGCGTCATGCGTCAAAGATAGGGATGTTTTAGAAGGATTGAGGGAATGAGGGATTGAGGGATTGAGGGATTGAAGGATTGAATACTTGAATGAAAGATTAAATGATAGTTGCCCTGATGCCTAGTGGCCAATTCCTAACTCCTACTAAAAAAGTCTATCGTCTATCGTCTCTGTTCTCTATTTCCTTGTGCTATTAAATAGAGCCGTACACAGATTATAATCCACACTTTATACAAACTGCCAAAAGTTAACGTCCACCGACTTATCTTCGAATACACATCAAAATTCTCCACCAGTATGCCTGATTTTTGCCATCTCCATTGCCATTCACAATTTTCATTGCTTGATGGTGCTGCCAGTATTCCAGGCATGATGGCCAAAGCAAAAGCAGATGGAATGAAGGCTGTAGCCCTAACCGATCATGGCAACATGTTTGGCGTTTTCAAATTTGTTGTTGAGGCTGAAAGACAAGGAATAAAACCAATCGTTGGATGTGAGTTTTATGTTGTTGAAGATCGTTTCCAACGTTCATTTACCGGGGGCAAAAAAGACAAACGTTATCATCAATTGATGCTGGCAAAAAACCAGCAAGGCTATAAAAATTTATCCAAACTCTGCTCGCTGGGTTTTATTGAAGGCCTTTATGGAAAATATCCAAGAATTGATAAAGACCTCATTAAAAAGTATAGTGAAGGCATTATTGCCACAACCTGTTGTATTGGAGCTGAAGTACCACAAGCCATTCTTCATAAATCAGAAGAAGAAGCCGAAAAAGTATTCTTAGAGTGGCTAGATATTTTTGGGGAGGATTACTACATAGAATTACAACGTCACGACTTACAAGACCTAGACAAAACCGGCAAGAGCCAGGAAGACGTCAACCAAGTGTTACTGAAATGGTCTGAAAAATATAATGTCCCTGCTATTGCAACCAATGACTCTCATTATGTAGACGAGGAAGATTACAATGCACACGACATTTTGCTCTGTATCAATACAGGTGATTTACAAAGCACGCCTGTAGGTCAAGGAAGAGATTTTCGATTTGGATTTCCGAACAGCCAATTTTATTTCAAGTCTCAGGCCGAAATGCTGGAAAAGTTTAAAGACGTTCCGCATGCCATCGACAATACGAATTTAATTGCCGACAAAATCACTCCACCCAAGTTGCAGCAAGACGTGTTATTACCACACTTTGTATTGCCTCCTGGTTTTAAAGATCAAGATGACTATTTGCGCCACTTAACGTACGAAGGGGCAAAAAGACGATACGGAGAAATCTCAGAAACTATTCGAGAACGCCTTGACTTTGAGTTGGCTACAATTGCCAATACAGGCTACCCTGGATATTTCTTGATTGTTCAAGATTTTACCACAGTGGCTCGCAACCTTGGTGTTGCTGTTGGGCCTGGCAGAGGGTCAGCCGCCGGTTCGGCGGTGGCCTATTGTGTGGGTATAACCAATGTAGATCCAATCAAATATGACCTTCTATTTGAGCGTTTCCTAAATCCCGAACGGGTGTCTCTTCCCGATATTGATATTGATTTCGATGATGTTGGCCGTGGGAAAGTAATTGACTACGTGATAGACAAGTATGGTAAAAACAATGTTGCCCAAATTATCACCTATGGTTCGATGGCTGCAAAGTCGAGTATCCGTGATGTTGGACGTGTTCTCGACTTACCACTTCCAGTAGTGGATAAAATTGCCAAAAAAGTGCCAGACATTTCTTTGAATAAAATCTTCAATGAAGATATCAAAGCACTTAAAAAGAAATTGAATTCAGACCAAATGGTTCAGGTTGAAGAACTGCGTACCATTAAAAATGGCAACGATCTAGAAAGTCAGGTATTAAATCAGGCGGTATCGCTTGAAGGTTCTATTAGGAATACGGGCATCCATGCCTGCGGTGTTATAATAACTCCAGAAGAGATTACGAATTTAATCCCCGTAACAACTGCTAAAGACTCTGACTTACTGGTCACCCAGTTTGATAACAGTGTAGTAGAAGACGCTGGTCTTTTAAAAATGGACTTTTTGGGATTACGGACACTTTCCATAATTAAAGATGCCATTGAATTGGTAAAAATACGTCATGGTGTCGAGATAGATCCAGACGAGATTCCGTTGGATGATGTAAAAACATATGAGTTGTTTCAGCGTGGCTCAACGGTAGGAATATTTCAGTTTGAGAGTGAGGGCATGCAGAAACACCTGCGGTCATTAAAACCAACCAAATTCGAAGACCTTATTGCCATGAACGCTTTGTATCGCCCTGGCCCAATGGAATACATACCCAACTTTGTTAATCGAAAACACGGTAGGGAGGAGATCGTTTACGACGATCCGGAAATGAAAGAATACCTTGAGGAAACTTACGGAATTACGGTTTACCAAGAGCAAGTGATGCTGTTGTCGCAAAAACTTGCGGGCTTTACAAAAGGTGAAGCAGACAGTCTGCGAAAGGCGATGGGTAAGAAAAAGAAATCCATCATTGACCAAATGAAGCCGAAATTCATCGAAGGTGCGGCTGAACGCGGACATGAAGCCGAAATGATGGAAAAGGTTTGGAAGGATTGGGAAGCATTTGCGGCCTACGCCTTTAACAAAAGCCACGCGACTTGCTATTCTGTTGTTGCATTTCAGACGGCATATTTAAAAGCACATTACCCAGCCGAATATATGGCTGCTGTATTAACCCATAACATGAGCGACATCAAAAAACTCTCAATGTTTATGGAGGAGTGCAGAAACATGCGTTTGGAGGTTTTAAGTCCAGACGTCAATGAGAGTCTATTATCTTTTTCGGTTAATAAAGAAGGAAATATTCGGGTTGGCATGGCTGCCATTAAGGGCGTTGGTGAAGCTGCGGCCGAAGAAATTGTAAGAGAAAGAAATGAAAACGGATTTTATGATGGCTTGTTTGACTTAACGAGAAGAGCAAACCTAAGAACCGTTAATAAGAAATCTTTAGAAGGTCTGGCTTTAGCTGGAGCGTTCGACCAATTTGACGGATATCACAGATCGTTATTGGTCGAAAAAGTGAATGATGGGGCTAATGGTATTGAGCTTGCCTTGCGTTTTGGTAACGAGTTTCAAGCCCAGCAAGCCACTTCACAGGCTTCTTTATTCGGCGGCGATTCTGCCGTTTCACTTAGCGAACCAAAGTTCCCAGAGGTAGAACCATGGAACAAAATGGAGCGTTTAAACCGTGAGAAAGAAATCATTGGTATGTATATCTCGGGGCACCCGCTTGATAATCATAAAAACGACATTGACTTCTTCTGCAATACCAGACTTGAAGACTTAAGTCAGCTCGACAAAATGGGAAACAAGAGCGGTTTAAAAATCGCTGGTATTGTAACCGCCCACCAGAGCCGAATGAGTAAAAACGGTAAGGCTTTCGGCATATTCAATTTGGAGGACTTTACTGGAACCTTTGAGTTTGCCTTATTTGGTGACGATTATGCCAAGTTTAAGGGATATTTAACACCTAACTCTATGTTGTTCATCACGGCTAAAATTCAAGGCAGGTATTATGACGACACGGTAAAGGAAGTAAAGATTTTAAGCATCGACTTCTTACATGATATTCGCGACAAGTATTTAGAAAAGTTAACGTTAACCATCAAGATTGAGCAACTCGACGAGGACCTTGTTAACCGCTTACATGAGCTAGCGAGCGCCGAAAAGGGTAATGCCAGTTTAAACCTAGAAATTGCTGATGCAAAAGATAAATATATGGTCGATATGTTCTCAACAACATATAAAATCAACGTCAACAACGATTGGATAAACGCCTTACAAGAATTGGATTTAAAGTATAAGGTGAATTAAAAATGGGGCCTATTATGGGTTTCCAAATAGTTAATTGGGTTAATCAAAATTAACGCCCACAGCAACTGCCTCCGTATAATCAACAGGTATTTTAAAACGTTTCTTTAAAAACTGCACTTCTAAATGCCCTTTGTAGTTTACATCGACCTCTTCCTTTAGCAGTTTATCTAACATGCCTTTTAAGAACCCTTTATTCTCGCCAATGATTTTGGTAATGTCTGCATCAAAAGTGATAGGTACCTCGAAATCTGTTTCTGGCTGAATCACGGCCGACTTGGTTTGGCTCAAGTGTGTGATTAACACATCATCCACGATTACGTCCATCTCCATCCCAACCAAATTCCCTCCAATACTGTTCGGGTTGTTATATACGGCATCGGCGGTAACCGTATACCGTTTGCCACTTACATTAGTAACACGAGCGTTTTTAATTTTTTTAAAATCTGGTGTTTTTGGTGTAGAGCATCCAACCAGTGCAATCAAGAATGAAATAAATATGATTGTGTTTCGCATAATTTTTTTAATGCTGCTATTAAACAAAATTAGTTAAAAGGATTGCTGTACTTCTCATCATTAATAAACTCTGTATCCGTTAATGTGCCAAGAAAGGCAATCAATGCAGATTTCTGCTCATTTGTAAAATTGTACTTAATGGGGTTCCCATTTTGATCCTTAAGGAAGGGTTGCAACGTTGGATGGTTTTGAATGCCGGTACTATAGTGGTCAATCACCTCATCCAGGTTTGCAAAACGTCCATCGTGCATATAAGGTGGCCTAAGTGTAATATTTCTTAACGATGGGACTTTGAATTTGCCGCGATGGCCATTCATACCAGTTGCTTCAAATATTCCCTGATCATCTCTTGAGCTAGCATCCAAGCCATTGTTGGTTCCAATCGTCGTTCCGTTTTGTGACAGAATGGGAGCAACAAAAGCTTCGCTCAAGTGACAACTATTACAAGATGGCGCAGCTAGGTTTCTTGCATTAAAAATCTGCTTACCTAAATTTTCTTCTGCAGTAAAATTTGGAAAATCTGCCAAGGGAGAAGATACCTGACTCCTTCCTTGATCATATTTTGAATTTACGCTCACTAAACTTCTTACAAATTGCGCCAGCGCTTTTGCAATTCTATCAGACGTTACATTTTCATCGCCAAATGCCCCTTTAAATAGTGTTGCCGCATACTTCTGATCTTTAACAGTTTGCACCACTTGCTCTAATGTCATCCCCATTTCAACCTCGTCTTGAAACGGCATTAATACTTGGTCTTCTAAGGTTTCAGCCCTTTCATCCCAGAAAAACTTTCCTGTGTCATAGAACCTTGCGTTAGACAACCCCATAGAATGTCTTCTCGTTTTACCTCCTTCAAAACCAAGACTTAGAATTTCATCATCCGAGAATCCAAGTTCTTGCTTGTGACATGACGCGCATGCTATAGTACCGTTTGCGCTAAGTTTTGATTCGTAAAACAAGACACGTCCTAAAAGCGCACCTTCATTGGTAGTGGGGTTTGTGGTTGGTGTATTATCACTTTCAATGGCCGCAAACTGAAACGTAAAATTTGATGGAAAATCATTGTTTAGAAAATGAGCAGGTAACTCTATATTCTCGTAATCAAAAGGAACGGCAGGCAGGTTCAACCCATCCAATGGATCAGCTACAACAACGGCATCTTCTTTTTTACAAGAAGCGATTATAATGAGTGATGCGAACACAAAAAATACCAAATATTTTTTGACCATAATTTTTGTTTGATTCGATTAAACCGGTTGGGTTAGTCTAGAAGTAAGAAATATGTCTTTTTAGGTTAAAAGCAAAGATACATTTATTCTATGCTCGGTTACTTTAACGTACTTACATGAAAACGAAGTGCGTCATCATTGTCTAATTCGAGTCATTGATGGTTTGACCGAGAAGAAAAACAAGATTGCTGTCGCGAACTTGAGAGGTCGAGCAGTGGATCAACGAATCTAAAAGCTTCGCTTTTCCATCTTCAATCGCTCAAAAAATCTAAAGCAAGCATCCGATACGGACAAGATTGCTGTCGCGATCTTGAGAGGTCGAGCAGTGGATCAACGAATCTAAAAGCTTCGCTTT
>JAIBDD010000036.1 GCA_024679565.1 Bacteroidota bacterium
AATCTTTATTTTTAGAATCTTGTTCTCTAAACGTTTTTTCTAAACCAACTTGTGTATTCCAAATTCCTGCATTAAAAGTGGATTGTAAGTTTGAGTATAGCTCTCTTGAGATTGAATTCAAATTTCGTGTAACATCCATGTTGAAAGAAACAGGATTATTTTGTTTTCTATAATCTTCAGGAATTGATTGATCTTGTAATAAGCGAGTATTGTAATTAGCAGTAAACGAAAATTTAGATTTTTGATCGAAATAAAAATCTGAAACATTTATACCAATTTGAACTCCATCAAGACTATTGTACCATAAGTTAGGTCGGAAGAAATTTTGTTTTTTATCCCAACGAGGAAGTACAGGTTTGAAGTTATCAAATTTATAAACTACCAAATCTTTAATAGAGTTGTCCATTAAGTTTACATCAGCTAGAGTGTGGCTTGGATCAATAATGATGTTATCTATTTTGCCATTTATTTGAACTGTAGCAGTGTACTCTTGTTGTAACAAATTCCATCCATACCATTTTGGTAAAACGGTAGCATCGGTTTCTTTTACGAACCAATTATTAGGAATGTGAAATTCAGAAGTGTCACCTTCTTTAGTTGTAACTATAAAGTCAATTGGCATTTGCATTTCGCCATCACGTTTGAAAGTAATTTCGTATTCGCCTTCGTTATGAGTTTTTTTGTATTTGGTAATTCCGTAATCGATGAATTTGGTAGTTTCTAACCATTGATCAAAAAACCAATTTAAATCTACTTTTGTATATTCAATTATTGCTTTCCTGAAGTCCTCAGGATAGGGGTGGCAGAATTTCCATTTTTCAAAATAGTACTGCATAGCTTCTAGAAATAATTTTTCACCCAAAACATATTGCAAATTATACAGCATTACTCCTTGTTTGTAATACACTAAACCATATCCACCACCGTGTCTTATTCCTCCATGAAAATCTGCAGCATGTGTGTTTAGTTCGTGGTCCCAACCTCCCCAAATTGTTTTTAAATATGGGTAATACAAGCGTAAATATCTGTTTGATTCTAATCCTAATTTTTCGATACTGACAGCTTTATTTTTCTTTGACATTTTATCCATAAACCATACAGTAAGAAATTGTGTAAATCCTTCATCCATATTTGCTCTATAGGTCTCATTAGATCCAATCATTCCGTAAAACCACATGTGACCAACTTCATGAGCAAATAACCCTTGATGACCTGGGTAAGTTCCACCATCTAGTGTAAGCATGGAATATTCCATTCCATCATTTGCATCTGAAACAATTATTTTTGGCCATTGATAATAGCCGAAATCAGTTGAATATACTTCAATTATTTTTGCTAAAAATTTAGCAGACATTTGCCATTTAGATGCATGAGGTTCTTGTGCTAAAGCAATGCATTTGATTCCATTCCAATCTACTTCATCAATTCTATAAGTTGGATCAGCAGTAAATGCAAAATTATGTACATTTTCGGCTATAAATTTCCAAGTTTTTGTTTTTCCTTTTACTCTAGGAGTAATTACTGATGGTTCAGAATCAAAAGGTTTGTCTTTGAAATTTCCTATGTCTAATTTTTCTCTCAAGTCCTTAGGTAGTACTTCGGAGGTATTTTGTAAAACACCTGTAGCATCTAATACGTATTCTTGAGGAAAGGTTAAATTGACTTCAAAACGCCCGAAATCATGGTAGAATTCTTTATCTAAATGTTGGTCTGTTGTCCAACCAAATTTTCTATCATAAACTGAAATTCTTGGGTACCAATGAACACCATCAAAATGCAGAAAGGTGTTGTCATTTTCACCACCATGGCGAAAGGTTTTCATTCTTCTGCGAATGTTGCCACCGTCGTCTTTGTCCCAATACGTCTTAAAATTGATAACGATAGTTACGCCTGTATTTGGCAATAAGGGTGCATCCAAATCAACATACATAATGGAATTGTCGATGGTGTACTTCATCGCCTTACCATTTACTGCCAACGAGTTGATTACGGTATTGACACCTTTGCGCTCGTGTTCGCCAAATACACTTTTGATTTTATCGGCGTCGCGCATGTTTTTTAAATAAGAATTTGGGGTAAACGCGTTTTGGTATAAATGAAAATATAAGCGCGTCAATTCGTCATCTGAATTATTCCAATAGGTTAATTGTTCTGTCCCTCCTATGGATTCCTCTTTGTCGTCAACAACGACGTTCATTTTGTAATGCACATCTTGCTGCCAGTAACCCGGAATAGGTGTTCTGTTTTTCCAATAAAATTTATTCGTACTAGACTGGTATTGAGATAGTTCTGCGGTAGGTTGCTGAGCAAAGGCCGCACAAGAGATTAACACCAATAAGGTTAATAAAGCGTTGTTTCGCATATCCAAATGATTCATTCGGACAAAGAAAGTCAAAAAAATGTTTCGGGACGAAATTAGTATCCGATGTAACGCAAGAATTCCATTCGCGTAGCCTCTTTTAGAAACTGTCCGCTAAGGTCTGCTGTAACCGTTGAAGAATTCACGTCTTCTACTCCACGAGCGGCAACGCACATGTGAGTCGCATCAATTACTACAGCTACGTCTTCTGTTTTCAACGTTATACGTAATTCTGCTGCTATTTGTCGTGTCAGCCTTTCTTGAACCTGAGGTCTTTTACAGTAATACTTCACAATTCTGTTGATCTTTGACAAACCAATTACTTCGCCGTTTGAAATATAGGCAACATGGGCTTTACCATAGATTGGAACCAAATGATGTTCACACGTTGAGAAAACCGCAATTTCCTTTTCAACCAACATCTGACTGTACTTGTATTTGTTTTCAAATAAGGTAACAGATGGTTTATTGGCAGGATTTAGACCACTAAAGATTTCCTTAACATACATTTTCGCCACTCTGTTTGGCGTTTGTGAAATACTATCGTCGGTTAAGTCCATGCCTAAGATATCCAGTATAGATTCAACATGTTTCTCAATCTTTTCAACTTTCTGATCGTCAGTTAGATCAAAGGCATTAGCCTTTAAAGGAGTTTTGGTGTAATCGTCCATTGTGTTATTCTTCTATATCAACAAAGTTTCTTTCGGTTTCATACAAACGCAAACCAAGGGCAAGTTGTTCATCTATTTTTTCTCTTAGTCTGTTAAAAATCGTTACTGCAATGTTTTCTACCGTTGGATTTAAATTCTTAAAATCTGGTACATCCAAGTTTAAGTTCCGATGATCATACCGTTCAATTACCTCAGCCTCCATTATTGACTTTAGGATACCTAAGTCCATGACATATCCCGTTTGGGGATCAATATCACCAGTGAGTTTAACTTCCATCACATAATTATGACCGTGATAATTTGGCATATTACACTTGCCAAAAACAGATTTATTTTTCTCATCCGACCAATCTGCCACATGCAGGCGATGTGCAGCGTTGAAATGTGCTTTTCTGTATACTGATACTTTCATAAAAAAAACCGAAGGGTAAAACGATTCGTGCAAATATCGACAAAGTCGAATCGTAGTTCAATATATTCTGATATAAGATGACAAAAATTCATGACAAAAATGGACAATAAATGCTATTCTGTCGTGGTTTCAGTTTGGCCCTTTTGTTGCACGTTTTTAATCAAAAGTTAAACAAATAAGAAAATCACATACCCAGATAGGCTTTATTTATAACATTTTAAACTATTGATAATAAGATACTTAAACCCTAAAAATAGACCTTTACAGTGGGATGACGAATAATTACTTGTACATACACATATCACTTATATATTTGGACTAACAAAAAAAACAGAAATATGGACATCTCAACAAAAATTCACAACGAACATAATGCGCTTAACAGCTACGCTTTACAGTTAACCAAGAATTCGGAAGATGCCAACGATTTGGTTCAAGAAACGATGTTAAAAGCGTTAACCTACCAAACTAAATTCAAAGAGGGTACAAACCTCAAAGGCTGGTTGTATACAATCATGCGTAACAGCTTTATCAATAACTACAGACGAATCATGCGTCGTAACACCTTTATTGATACTACAGACAACACATACTTTTTAGATTCTGCCAATCACAGTACGGAAAATGGTGGTGAAAGCAAGTTTCTTGCTGAAGACATTCAGGAGGCGATAGCAACATTACCAGAAGACTTAAAAATTACTTTCGAGTTAAACATGGAAGGTTTTAAGTATCATGAAATTGCAGAAGAGCTTGACATTCCAATTGGTACTGTTAAAACACGCATTTTTGTGGCTAAAAGAAGATTACGCAAACAGTTGAAATCGTATTCAAGTCATTACGGCTTCGACGCAAAATAAGAGCTTAAATAAATACTCAGGGTCCTTGATTCGTCAAGGGCCTTTTTTTGTACCAAATTTTAAGACGTATACAGCGTTAACATAGATTGAAGCACATCCTGAATTTGTTGAACAGGGATGACTTTTTCTGGAGCTATTAAAAGGACTTTCATCCGCTTACGACTGCCCGACACAAGGTTTGGATGATGAAGTTTATCGCCATCAACAAAAAGTATATACGGAAATCCTGATGCCTTATCGATCCATAAGTAACATACCGCCCGTTTACCTAAACAAAAACAGGGCATTCCGTATTTGACGGTTTCCACTATTTCAGCATCACAGTGTATTATCATATCACGTAACGCGAGGAGACAGCTCTTCACTGGCTCTTGCTTATCAAAATAAAAAGACTCAGCAATAGACATAGCGTTGGTTTAATCTGCAAGATGCTTGTCAACGTGAGTATTTAGAACGCCTGATTTTTGACTTTCACAGGTTTGGCAATAACTAGCTTCATTTAATTCACTACCACAAGATTCACAGCTTAACGGATTGCGTAATGGTCTGTGTAATATGATGATATAACCAAGGATTGGCGTTAGTGCCATGCAGTAAAGAAGTGCCACCGAAAATGAAATCTTTCGTTTCGCACTTTCTTGAATACACATCAAAACGGTGAGTATGCCAAGAATAATAGCAAAAATAGATATGAGCATTGTTTAGGGCCTAATGCCCAAATATACAATTCGGAAAGGCTAATCTGCAGCCAGTGCTACGACAGGCTTAATCTGTGCTGCCTTCATAGACGGACGTAGTGCAGCCAGTCCTCCAGCAACAATTAATACAACTAAAGCGATAATGGCCGTTTGAAAATCAACTGTAGGGTTACTAATCACAGCCCCAGTACTTGGCAAAAATTTGGCGACAAGTTCTAATAAGAAAACCCCCATAAACAAACCGATGTAACCAAATAATCCTGTAATGAGCAGAGATTCTTGAACAATAATAGAAACAACAGAAAGCGGAGTTGCGCCTATAGATTTACGAATACCGATTTCTTTTGTTCTTTCTTGAACGGTAATTAACATGATGTTGCTCACCCCTATTATTCCAGCAATAATTGTGAATACACCAATCAACCAAAAGAAAGACTTCATTATATCTATGGTTCCAGCGATCCGTTTGTATGACTCGTAGTTGTTTCGAATTCTTACTGCCCTCGGGTCGTCTTTTGAGAAATGATATTTCTCAGACATCAAATCTAGCGCTTTGTCGGCCATAGCTTGAGTTTCTTCAAGCGTCGCATCACCGGTAGTGAATACAATTCTATCAATTTTATCTGCCCTGCCAAAGGCAAGTTGCGCCGTCGATATGGGCATGTAAAGCACTCCATTTTCTCCTTCGCTACCTGCGTCTTCAAAGATTCCAACTACTTTAACCTGAGTACCGCTTAAACTCAACCACTCACCTATCGCTGCTTGCTCTCCAAAGAGTTCAGTTTGGATAACCTTGCTAATCACACATACTTTACGGTTATCCTTCAAATCAGATTCGTTAACATACCGACCTGAAACGATATCGGTTTTTTCCACGAATTGGTGGTCAGGGTGTACACCACGTACCCGATACCCCGCCGATTTATCTTTATAAGAAACAAGGAATGTTCTCCATTTGGCCACCCTTGCAGATATTTTATCGATACCAGCGATTTCCTTTTTCATGAGGTCATAGTCCTCATTTCTAAACTTTATTTTTCTTCCTGGAAGAAGACCTTCATGGCTTATGCTCGTTTGACCAGGACTAATAAAAATACTATTGATGGCGCTGCCTTTAAACTTTTCCTTCGTTCCGTTTTGTAGCCCATTGCCTAGTCCAAGAAGTATCACCAACATGAAAATACCCCAAGCAACACTAAATCCAGTTAAAAAAGTTCTTAACCGATTTGTTTTAATACTTTCTAATATCTCGAAAAGCCTTTCCATTATCCCGTTTGGACTTGACCGTCTTTAAGCATGATTATTCTGTCGGTTTGATCTGCTATTTCTTGCTCGTGGGTAACGATGATTACCGTTTTACCTGCTGTATTGATCTCCTTTAGCAGGTCCATCACCTCTTGAGATGTTACCGAATCAAGAGCACCAGTAGGCTCATCAGCTAAAAGTAGTTTGGGTTCTGTAATCAGTGCTCTAGCAATCGCTACGCGTTGTTTTTGGCCTCCACTCAGTTCACTTGGTTTATGATGCGCCCATGGTTTTAAGCCTACTTTATCGAGATAGTCGAGTGCCATTTCATGACGTTTACGCTTTTTAATGCCTTTGTAGTACAAAGGTAAAGCCACATTTTCTAAAGCTGTTTTGAATGGTATCAGATTAAAGGATTGAAAAACAAAGCCAATAAAATTTCCGCGAAATTTGGCCGCTTCTGTTTCGGATAAGTCGCGTAGTAGTTGGCCATCGATTTCATATGAACCCGAGTCATAAGAATCCAGAATACCAAGAATATTGAGCAACGTTGATTTACCAGATCCGGAAGATCCCATAATGCTGACCAGCTCCCCATCTTGAATATCGATATCAATCCCTTTCAACACTTTGAGTGTGTTAGATCCTGTTTGGTAAGACTTCTCTATGCCGTTTAATTCAATCAACCTTAAAATTTTTCCAAATTTACGTCATACCGCTCACCGATTATAGCTATTCGATTAATACGGACAAAATGTTGATGAAACCTGACTATTAACCTCGCTCTTGAAGACATCAATACACTGTTAATTCTACTGCAATTTGTTCCTAGAAAACCATCTATATTCTGCATCTCATTCATAAGCGATTTCATTTCCAACATCAAACGCCCACATTTCACTCAAAATGAGACAGTTACATCATTGTTTGATTTGACTTATTTCATTTCTTTTGCACTGTTTTATTTGTACCCAATTTACTTGTATAACTCAAGTACTAATACGACCTTTGCAGCCCGCTGGAATGGAGACCCAGCGTTTTAACAAATTATATTATATGTCAGTTAAATTAAGATTATTAAGAAAAGGGCGTAAGAGAAAGCCTTTTTACTACATTGTGGCGGCGGATGCACGTGCTCCAAGGGATGGTAGATTTATTGAACGCGTTGGTTCGTATAACCCGAACACAAACCCAGCGACAATTGACCTCGACCTTGACAAATCTGTGCAGTGGCTACAAAACGGAGCTCAACCTACAGACACGGTAAGAGCAATTTTAAGTTACAAAGGTGCGATGTACAAAAACCACCTTTTGAAAGGTGCAGCAAAAGGAGCATTTCCTGTTGAAGATGTTGAAACAAAGTTCAACGCTTGGATGGAAGGAAAATCTTCTCAAATTGATGCCAAAAAGACGCAATTAGCAGACGCGAAAGCAGCAGCTGAAGCAGAAATTTTTGAACGTGAATCTAAGGTTAGAGAAGAAAGAGAAAAAGCCATCTTGGCTAAGAATTCTCCTTTAGCGGAAGAAGTTGAAGAAGCAACTGCCGAAGTTACCGAAGAAGCAACAGAAGCAGTAGTTGAGGAAGCAACTGAAGAGGTAGCTGAAGAAGTAACTGCAGAAACTGAAGCTCCGTTAGCGGAAGAAGCTCCTGCAGCGGAAGAACCTGCAGCAGAAGAGCCTGCAGCAGAGGAACCAAAAGCAGAAGCGGAAGCTCCAGCTGAAGAAGAAAAACCAGCAGAGTAATTCACATGATATTCTCATCCGGCCAATTAACAGAAGTGGGTCGTGTCATCAAAACCCACGGGTATGAAGGCAAAATGAGATTTGAATTATTCAACGGTATAGAAATTAATCAAAAGGAACCTGTGTTTATGATGTTTGATCATAAGCCGGTTCCTTTTTTTATGACTGAAATTTCTACCAAAAATCCATTTATCGTTGGATTGCAAGACGTTACCACGTTAACGCATGCTCAGCAATTTCTAAACAAAGCGCTTTACCTTCCTATCCTAGATACAGATACGGATGAAGATGACGACTCAGTAGTTGGATATCAGGTAGTGGACAACAACCTAGGCAATCTTGGCCCAGTAAAAGAAGTTATCGAAAACAGCGCACAAGATTTGCTTCTTGTAACCTACGGAGATAAAGAATTACTAATTCCATTTGTCGACGCAATTGTGGAAGATATCAATGACGATTCGCGGGTTATCATAGTTACGGTGCCAGACGGCTTAATACATATCGACCAATAGCGATGATGAGTAAAGTCCTATATTACCTAATTATCAAACCACTATCATGGTTGCCATTTGGTGTATTGTATGGTATATCGAACGTACTATACGTTGTTTTATATAAAGTGATTGGATATCGTAAAGCCGTTGTGATGGGAAACCTCACCGCCTCATTTCCCGAAAAATCGGAAAAAGAGATTAAAGCCATCGCTTCTCGTTTTTACAATCACCTTGCTGATTTAATTGTAGAAAGTGTAAAATTTTTCAGCATATCAAAGCGTCAAGCGTTAAAGCGTTTGCATGTTGTCAATCCAGAGTTGCTTGACGAATTTGCCAATAAAGGACAAAGCGTCATATTGGTTGGTGGTCATTACTGCAACTGGGAAATTATTGCGGTTGGCCTCGATTTATATATCAAACATCAATCTGTTGCCTTATTCTCGAAACTGAGCGATGCATTTTTTAACAAGGTAATGCTTGAATCAAGAACCAAATTTGGGATCAAAATGGTTACTACAAAAGATTCGGCACGTTACTTCGAAGAAGAAAGCAGCAAAGTGACAGCAACCATATTTGGCGCCGACCAAAGTCCTACCTATAACAAAAATGTAGTGTGGACACAATTCCTAAACCAGGAAACTGCCTTAGCATTTGGCACCGAACGGTATGCAAAGAAATTCGACTACCCCGTAGTTTACGGAGCCATACAACGCACAAAACGTGGGCATTACAGCTTTGAATTGTCTTTGATTACAGACAAACCTAATGAAACACCTCTTGGCTTCATTAGTGTTGAACATACACGGCGTTTAGAAAAGCAAATTCTAGCAGAGCCTTCTAACTGGCTTTGGACACACAAACGTTGGAAACGCAAACGTCAAGAAGACGAATCCATTATCACATTTTAGCGAATACTAAATAGGTTTAGATTTCTACGCTAACCTGAGTCTTCATCAGATCTTCGAATGTTTCACGCTTTCTTATCAAATGGGCTTTACCATTATAAATAAGTACCTCCGCTGGCCGGAATCGTGAATTATAATTAGAACTCATGCTTATGGCATAAGCTCCTGCGTTGTGAATAGCTAGAACATCCCCTTCACGCACTTCATTTAACTGTCTGTCGTATGCTAACGTATCAGCTTCACAGATGTAACCAACCACAGAGTATATCCGTTTTGTGCCATGTGGGTTGCTCAGGTTTGTTATTTCGTGATAAGCATCGTACAATTTGGGTCTTAGTAAATGATTTTGACCACTATCTACCCCAACAAAAACTGTTGAAGTGGTTTGCTTAATCACATTAGATCGAACCAAAAAGAAACCCGACTCACTTACTAAAAATTTCCCTGGCTCAAACCATAGCTCCAATTCTTTGCCATATTCTTTACAGAAGGCATTGAAACGTGTCGTAATTTTCTTTCCTAACGATTCTATATCCGTAGTAACATCACCAGGCCGATAACCCACTTTAAATCCAGAACCAAAATCCATGAATTCGAGGTTCCTAAATTCTTTGGCTACATTGAACAACAGCTCAGCGCCAATTAAAAATACCTCTGCATCAAGTATATCAGAACCCGTATGCATATGGAGTCCGTTCACCTGTATATCGTACATTTTAACAACTCTTAATAGGTGTGGTACTTGATGAATAGATACCCCAAACTTCGAATCGATATGCCCAACTGATATATGTGAATGGCCACCAGCCATGATATGCGGATTTAACCGAATACATACAGGGACTGTTGATCCATATTCGTTGCCAAATTGCTCCAAAATGGAGATATTATCAATATTTATCTGAACCCCAACATCCACAGCTTTTTGGATTTCTTCGAAAGAAACACAATTGGGCGTATAGAGAATTTCGCTTGGCTCAAAACCCGCTTCTAGTCCAAGAAGAACTTCCTGAATCGAAACCGTATCGAGACCACACCCTTGCTGACGCAGAAGTTTTAAAATATTTATATTGGTTAGTGCCTTACAAGCGTACTTAATCTTTAAATCAACTCCCTTAAACGCATCACAAAGCTTTTTATACTGTTTCACAATTTTATCTGCGTCATACACATAAACCGGTGAACCAAACTCGTCTGCTACGTTAAGTAAATCAACCCCTTGGATCTGATAACTTTTTTCTTGTAATTCCATTAATGTAACTCTTATATAAAAAAAGCCTTTCTGCAATGGCAAAAAGGCTTGTTATGCTTTTCTATTGCCAACTAGGGTAAACTATTTTTAAAGTCTTTATACCGATCTTCAAATCGCTCACCTGCCTCACCACCTTTATCTTCCCAATAAGAAATAATATCGGCAACTCTATTTTCAGGGTTGGGGTGTGTACTCAAAAACTCAGGTCCACTTCCACCACCTTGGGCAATTATTTTTTCAAAAAATCTTGCTGCACCTCGCGCATCATATTCGGTAGGATACAAATAGTCAACCGACCGCATGTCAGCTTCAGATTCATTGTTACGGCTATACTTCAAACCGATCATACCTTTGGCAACCTGAGCCAATGTTCCTTGATCGTTCCCAAATAATATCGCAAACAACACATCGGTGCCATACTGTTTTGTCAAGGCTTCTGTTGAATGACGCTCATCGGCATGTGCAATTTCATGTCCCATAACACCAGCAAGTTCATCTTCGCTTGCCAAATATTTAATTAGCCCTGTATACACATAGATGTAACCACCAGGCGTACAAAATGCATTTAAGGTTGAATCGTCTTCAATAATTTTAGTTTGCCATACAAACTCATCTTTATAGGTCACTTTACCACTGTTTAAAATAGTTGCGGTAATGCGTCTTAAATGTCCATAAGCTTCTGGATAATTGGCACTATCCAATATCGGAAAATTGGTTGGGTCAGATTCTAATTCTGCCGCTACCTGTGCTCCGAATGCAATGTCATCTTGTAAGCTAAAAAGATTGATACCTTTAGAATTTCCATCTTCATCCTTACAGCCAGAAAAACTGGTTGCAAATGTTAACATAGCTAAAAGGAGTATTGTAAACTTATTCTTCATGTGTATTACGCTGCGCAAAAGTAAGCCAACATTTTTAAAATGGATAACCCACTGCGATATTCCAAACAGGGCGTTTAAAAATCCATCCATCTTTAAATGCACCTTGAATTACTGCTCTATCTTCAAGTGGGAAGTTGGGGTCCCATAAAGGCACACCCCAGTCAAACCTGAGTAACAAGAAACTCATATCCAATCTAAACCCAATTCCAGAGTTTATCGCGAACTCCTGTAAAAAACGATCCGGGCTAAATTCTCCTTCAGGGAAAAGTGTGTCTTTTTTTAAGTTCCAAACGTTCCCGACATCTACAAAAAGCGCCCCGTTAAGGTCTATGGCATTTCTAATAATGTTGAAACGGTATTCAAAGTTTCCTAATAACCCCAATTCCCCTGTTCGTGTTAATTGTAAATTATCGGCAGCAGAAAACGCTCCCGGACCAACAGTTCTCAAACGCCAACCACGCAAATAATTAGACCCACCACTAATAAAACGTCTTTCGTAAGGCAACACAGATTTTTCTCCTATAGGTACCCCAATACCTCCATAACCACGTAGCACTAGCTCATTATTTTCATTGAAAATGACATGATACCGTAAGTCCGCATCTGTTCGTATAAAGGTAGAGTGGTTAACACCAAACGCTTTTCCGTAATCCGTAATTCGTGGTAGCCATATGCCCGACACCTCCAAAAGGTTAGAGCGAATTGACCAATACCGTTTGGCATCAGCCGTTTTGGTTGTATAAAACCCACCAATCTGCTGACTTGTAATTAAATTGTTCGTGAATATTCTTTCTAAGGTTTGCAGGTAACTTGCACTGGCTTGATCGAATAACTTTTGCTTGTACGTAGCCTCGTTTAAACTCACCAATAAGGGTGAATATGTAAACCGAAAACGCTTGTCGGCCAGTTCGTAGGTATAAGATAGGGGGAAGAAATTCCTGCGATAGAACGGGTTGGTTTCAAACAAATAACTTGCGTTAAAATTTGTACTTACTGAGTTGATTTTTAAAGCATTACCTCTTTTCCTAAAGAAAAGGAGTTGTGGGATTTTTAGCTCTGTATTTAGCTCCTGAATAAAGGTACTAAATGCCGAGTTACTGTCCGACGTAAACTGTGTTTCTAAAGCCGTACGGATGTTTATATTAAACTCCTCACCATTATGAAAAACGTTTTTGTTTTTAAGTGAAAACTCATTTGCCAAACCGTAGTTTCTACTTGATTGGCTATTGCTAAAGCGTTGTTCAGTAGAAATGATTTGAGGCTGCCAAACAAAGTCAAATTTGGGTGACGTTTTAAGCACCACGGTAACGTCCAACAGGCCTTTTTTTACATCCGTTTCTTCAATGCTCACACCAACGTTGCTAAATAGATTTAGACTGACCAGTCTTTCATACGTAGTGGCTAAGTCAAGTTGGCTAAAATAATCTCCCTCTTTAAGTAGAATATTGTTCGCAATAACGGCCGGTGAAATATCCATTCCGTTCATAACGAACGTAATGTTGTGCTTAACGTTTCGAATGGTGTCAAATGACTGTATTCCTGTTTGGTAAACCACCCGTACACTTTCGATACGTTTTTTTGCGTGAGCAAAACTGTCTGGATCACTTATGTTTATGTCTACATAAACTTGCCTAGGCATTATGGCCGTGTCAAGCTCAAATGCAACGAACGACGGATTAAAACTGTAAAAACCATTGTTGCGCAGTAAATCGCTAATGCGCGACCGCTCCTCGCCTAGCGCTTCGAAGTCGACAGGTTTGTTTATGCTTATTTTGGCATCGCGTTTAGACCTATTTATCAAGCCTAGAATTTCACTATTTGTTGTTTGATAGTTTATCTTTTGTACGATGTAAGGTTCACCTTCTTTTACATAATACGTTACCCGTTGCTTCCGTAGTTTAAATGCCTTTGAAAATTTGGTTTGCTCAACCACATAGGTCACTTGATTGTCGAAATATCCTCTTTTAACGAGATACCGCTCAATGTTTTCTGCACTTAGTCTTACCGCTGAGGTGTCGACCAAAACTGGAGGTTCCCCAATTTTATTTAACCCCACTTGCTTACCAAAGTAGTTGGCCCACAAATGGGCCTTAAAGATAATTAACTTCCTGTTGGGCTTATGTCGGACCTGGTCTAAAAGATCGGTTTCTGCTACCGCCTCGTTAGCCCCAACGACACGATTTTTCTGAAGCAAATATGTATTGTCGGGCACAAGCTTATTTGACTTACACGAAGACAATGCCAAAACACTAAACAAAACTAACGTTACCTTTGTAGCCATAATATTATGACCAACTTGGTTACCAAAAATCAAATAAAATTTGTTCAGTCTCTTCACCGAAAGAAATATCGTCAAAAATACAGCCAATTTATCGTTGAGGGTGTAAAGTCGGTAGACGAACTCATCCACAGTGCGTATAAGATTGACACGATTTATGCGCTACCTGACTGGATTAATGAACACAATACCAATACCAATGCGTTGAACGTTGTTCAAGCAAGTAAAACGGATTTAGAAAGGATGTCGTATTTCAAGACGGCGTCTCCTGTTATTGCAGTGGCCAATAACCACTCTGTTGACTCGATTTCTGATTCTGCATGGGTGCTATGTTTAGACGATATTAAGGACCCAGGCAATCTTGGAACAATAATTCGAATTGCCGACTGGTATGGCATTACGTCTATTTATGCTTCTTTAGAAACAGTTGATCTCTACAACCCTAAAACCATTGCAAGTACAATGGGCTCATTCACACGCGTGCATGTAACCTACGCCAACTTATTGGAAATATGTGAGTCAAGTAAGAAGCAAGTATTCTTTACGCAAATGGCTGGAGAGTCCATTTATACTCTGCCAAAACACAAAGAAGGCATTATTGTCGTTGGTAACGAAGCGAATGGCATTTCAGACGCTTTGTTGTCGACAAAACATATAGACATAACCATCCCCAAAACGGGTGGTGCTGAAAGCTTAAACGCTGGTGTAGCAACAGCGATAGTTTGCGATAGACTACTACGTTAATAGTATGCAATTTACAGAAGACATAAAATCGATTATAAAACAGGCCAAAAGTCAGTTTTTCGACAACAACCACAACCAATTTGAAACACTCGACACCAAAGGTTTGAATCAATTGGTAACGGATATAGATGTGGCTACTGAAAAATTTTTAGTTGCGTCGTTTCTAAAACTTATCCCGGGTAGTTCTATCATCGCAGAAGAAAACACAGGGCAACAATCTGAAAGTGACTACCAATGGATAATTGACCCCTTGGATGGCACAACAAATTTCATCCATCAAATTCCGGCATACAGCATTAGCGTTGCGCTCCAACATCAATCTAAGGTAGTTTTTGGCTGTGTGCTAGAACTGAACCGAGACGAACTATTTTGGGCAGACGAAACCGGCGCCTATTTAAATGAGAATACAATTAAAGTAAGCGATCGTGCGCGTTTTGCAGATACCTTAATTGCTACTGGCTTCCCGTATTATACGTTTGAGGATGTGCCTAGCTATTTAGAAGTATTAGCACACTGTATGCAAAACACACGAGGTGTACGCAGGCTAGGTAGCGCGGCTCTTGACCTGGCATACGTGGCTTGCGGCAAGTTTGATGGCTTTTTTGAAGTCGGTTTAAGCCCATGGGATGTGGCTGCTGGAGCCTACATAGTTCAACAAGCTGGTGGTAACGTTTCGGACTTCAGTGGGCAAGATGACTATATCTTTGGTGGTGAAATCATTGCAGGAAACAAAACAGCAATGGATGAATTACAAACTGTGATAAAAACAAAATTTGAGAAAGGGTAAACCATATCTATTCGCAGGCTTGGCCCTAATCTTATTAGGATTAACGTCCTCATACACCCCTGTTCCAACTTTCACTGAGGCAAAAACACCCTCAGACTCAAGGCGGCCTATACCTGAAGACCAAGACTTCGTTAAGGTGCTTCGCCTTCATGTTGACCCGAACACACAATATGAAGACATAGACTTTGGTTTTGCCTATACCAGTTTCGTATTTGAAATTGAGCACAACACAGATTTCACTAACGCTGTTTTTGTATCTGAACAAAGTGAAGTGTTCAAACTAGATTCCATTCCTAAATCAGATCAACCTGGTGATGAGCGTCGTTCGCCATTTGTTATTCCCGAATCTGTGCAATACCGATTCAATTTTTATTCGGGTGATTTAGCTGGTCAGATTAAGATATATCTGTTTTATGCTCCACCAATCAAACTTACGTCCAACAAACACTTCAAAAAAAGACCAAAAATTTGTGACAAACCGGACGTTGTAAAAGGTGCGGTTTGGCGAAAAGGATTGCCCGAACCCGTTGGAAACAGAACAAAACATCAAGTAAATCACTGTGTGATCCATCACGCAGCAAGTTCAAATACCAACCATGATTATGTCAATGTGGTTCGAAACATTTACCTACTTCATACCCAAACAAACGGTTGGGATGATATTGGTTACAATTTCGTTATTGCCCAAGACGGATCCATATTTGAGGGTCGAGAACATCAAAATATTGACAGTACAGATAACATCAAAGGGGCTCATTTTTGTGGAAAGAATTCGAGCACCATGGGTGTTTGTGTATTAGGAAACTACCAGTCGATCCGACCCACCAATGCCTCTATTCTATCCTTAGAACACTTGCTTACTTGGAAGTGCAACAAAGATGGCATTTCGGCAACTGAGCAAAGCAATCACCCTTCAGGTTCATCAACCAAATTACATCACATTGCCGGTCATCAAGATGGCTGTGCTACGGCATGCCCTGGCGATTCACTATACCGTTTATTGCCGGCAATTCGCACTACCGTAGACTCGTTAATCAAAACATGTAGTTCAGTTTCCATCGCAAAAAATAACACCTATTTACGTAATGCTTTTTGGCACTTAAACCCTTTAACCAAAACCGTTCTTATAACGCTACCTAAATCAGGTAATCATAAAGCAACGATGTACAATTTTTCTGGTCAATTGGTCTGGGAAAGCCCGTTGAATATTGAAAGCAAATCATTCGAAATCCCAGATTTACGTAACGGCTCGTATGTTTTGAATATTGTATCACCTGATAACCAGTTGTATACAACGCGTATTTTAGTTTACTGAATCCAGCAGAGCAGACTTTCAAATTCGCCTTATTCTAGCGCGTTTTCTACAAGTATTATCCGTATTTTTGCAGCCCTTAAATTATGTGGGAGAAATTATCCGTATTTGTACTGAGAAATAGACTGCTACTCATCGCAGTTCTCGCTCTTCTCACAGCATTCATGGCGTTTAAAGCTAAGGATGTTGAGCTGCAATACGACAATCCAAAATTCATCCCCGACAACGACCCTGACTACGTAAAATACCAAGAGTTCAAATCCACCTTTGGTGATGATGGTAGCGTTTTAGTCATTGGTATCAATACCGATAAGATTAATAGCCCTGAATTTTTTAATGCGTGGTGCGCCTTATCTGATTCTATCGAAAGTTTGGATGGTATAGAGAAAATCCTTTCTATCGCCAACGTTCCTAAAATGGTTATTGGTCAAGAAATAACTATTTACGAGGGAGACTCCTCATTGATTGAAGTTTTCGAACAAGAAGAAGTTATTAAAGGCAAAGCACAGTCGCAATCAGACGTAGACTCGTTGTTAGCGGAAGTTAAAAATTTAAGGTTCTATCAAGGCATTTTGGTAAAAGATTCTTCCAACTTCACCTTGATGGCGGCAACGCTTAATAAAGACTTATTAGATTCAAAGAAGCGGATCCCTTTTGTATCGGGTGTAGTAGCCCATGTAAAATCTGTATGTGAGAGTCATGGCGTAGAAGCACATTTTTCTGGCTTACCCTACATCCGAACCAAGTTTTCTAGCATGGTGCAAAGTGAACTACAATTGTTCACCGGCTTATCGATGCTAATTACGGCATTAATTCTTCTTTTCTTTTTCCGTTCGCTATACACATTGATATTTTCAATGCTGGTAGTAGCCATTGGTGTAATATGGAGTTTTGGGATCGTTGTATTGCTTGGTTTTAAAATCACACCTTTTATTGGCCTATTACCGCCTCTGATTGTGGTGATTGGAATTGCCAATTGCATCTACCTGCTTAACAAGTACCACGACGAATACAAAATGCACAACAACAAGATGAAAGCCCTTCAACGGGTAATTAGTCGTGTTGGTATCGCCGTATTCTTCACCAACCTTACAACAGGTATTGGTTTTGGCGTATTTGTGCTTACGGGCAGTACGGTGTTAAAAGAGTTCGGTTTAACTGCATTTCTGAGTGTTATGTCGGTGTTCGTTATTGCTATTGTATTAATCCCTTTAATATTTAGCTATCTACCGAACCCAACGTTGAGACAAACCAAACATCTGGACAACAAAATATTAAATGCGGGTATCGCTAAACTTAGCCATATCGTAACCAATAAACGACGACAGGTGTACATCGTAACCATTGTTGTTGTTGTGTTGATGTTTGTTGGTTTAAGCCGAATAAAAGCGGTTGGTTACATGGTAGATGACATTTCTAAAAGTAACCAGATTTACACCGATCTCAAGTTTTTTGAGGAAAACGTAAACGGTGTTATGCCATTCGAAATCGTGATTGACACGCGAGAACCTTACGGTATTCAAGACCCCAAGCTTCTTCGGAAGATGAACGATTTTGAGACCAACAAGCTCTCAAAATATCCGGAACTATCGCGTTCGATATCAATCGCTCAGATTATCAATTTCGCCCGTCAAGAAATGAATGGTGGAAACCCAGCATATTATAGAACTCCAAGCGCATTGGAGTTGTCTCGTATTCTTGGTTTATTCCCTACCCAATCTGAACATTCAGATCAGAAAATGATGGGTTCGATGATTGACAGTACACGTCAAAAGGCTAGGATTTCTGTACAGATGGCTGACGTTGGTTCAAAACGGATTGAGGAGTTGAAAAACGAAATCTCTGCAATTGCTGATACGGTTTTTAATTTCCAGCGTGAAGTAGTAAATGAAATCGTAACCGATTCAATAATCGAAATAGTTCAAAGTGATATGGATTCAACTGTTATGGATACCATCTATCACACCGAACTCGAGTACGCCTTCACTCCAGTTGATTCTAGCGAACGTCGGGGCATATCGCTAACAGGAACGTCAATAATCTTCTTAAAAGGGAACGATTACCTGAACCACAACTTGATGATTAGCTTACTGGTTGCCTTCTTAATCATTGGGTTAATCATGGCAACTATCTTTACGTCGGCTAGAATGATTGCCATATCTTTAATTCCGAACTTCATTCCACTGTTAATCACAGCAGGATTAATGGGATATTTCAAAGTAGCCTTAAAACCAAGTACCGTTTTGGTATTTAGTATCGCATTTGGTATTGCCGTTGACTTTACGATTCACTTCCTGTCAAAGTATCGAATGGAATTGAAACGCAATAAATACAACATTCAGAAATCTGTTAAAAAGGCCTTAAATGAAACAGGAGTAAGTATGGTGTATACTTCGGTCATTCTATTCTTTGGTTTTATCATCTTCTCAGGTTCGTCATTCGGCGGAACCATTGCCTTAGGGATTTTCACATCGCTTACCCTAATCGTTGCACTCCTATCAAACCTAATTGTTTTACCAAGTCTATTACTTAGTTATGATTTGGCTAAGGAACGGGCGAAGAAGAAAAAGTCACCACTTATCGCGTATCCGGACGAGGAGGCTTAGGTAATTTTAAATGTTTAATTCTTCCTGTTGAATTGACTTGTATAAACATTTTTGACTTCAATATTTTCATTGTGTTTTACGTACTTTCAGCGCAGTTTGTTTACGTTAACCTAGTCTAACTCCTATGTCACGATCAAAAAAAAGCAACATACTCTGGACCATAGCTGCAACTTGTTTATTAATCGCAGCCTTGGTATATCTCAAACAAGCGTATCGAAAGCCAGCGATTGCTATCGCAACTGAAATCGTTAAAAAAGACACGGTAAAGGTCGAGAAACCAGACGTTGAGATCGAGCCAATTCTTAAAACCAGCATAGCGGATAGTATCATTGAGTTAGGCATGTTGCATTTAGGCACCCCATACGTTGCCGCAGGAAATGGCGAAGTAGGATTTGATTGCTCTGGTTTTGTGCACTTTGTTTTCAAACAATTCAACATACAGGTTCCCCGCTCGTCAATTGAGTTTGATCAGTTCGGTACTGAAGTGGCTATAGAGCAAGTGCAAAAAGGAGACATCCTTTTGTTTTTAAGTCCTACACGTAATGAAATTGGTCATGTAGGTATCGTTTCTGAACCGGACGGCCTAAAAAGTAACTTCATACACGCTTCTTCGGGTGAAGCAATGGGCGTTACCATTTCAAGTCTTACTACAATAGGCTATGCCGATCGTTTTGTTAAGGTAATACGGGTGATGTAATTAGGCGGTTTTGATGGCATCTAAAAAATCCAATACATTGTTAATTGTTAATCGTTAATTGTTAATCGTTAATTGTTAATCGTTAATTGTTAATTATCAATTGT
>JAIBDD010000034.1 GCA_024679565.1 Bacteroidota bacterium
ACAATGAAAAATAGGCTTATCCGCATGAAACAAAAATAGGGCGAATAGAATTAGAATTTATAGCTAACGGATAAACTCGGAAGAATCGGCAGCTGATTTATTCGTTTGTAGCTAACACGATCAAAATAGAAGATATTATCGCGATTGTACATGTTGGTACAACTCAAAATCACTTCCATCAGTTTGTCAGTTAGTTTACCGTCTTTGCGGAATTCAATTGTTCTTTTCACACTTGCGTCAAGGCGGTGATAGTAAGGCAATCTTCCACGATTGATTTCGTCATACACTACTGTAAAATCACCATTCGCCGTTCTGTAATCATCAGATGTACCATCATTAAACGTTAAGTTCTCGTAAAAACCCTGAGTAAGCGTGAAGGGAAATCCACTACCAATGTTCCACCTCACATTTGCCTCCCAAAGTTTATCCTCACCAAAGGCGTATGATGTGACTACGTTGATGTTGTGACGTCGGTCAAAATGTGGTTGATATTTTCGTCTTCCGTCGTTTCGTGAAACATTGTTATAGGAATACACCAACCATAAATACCATCTGTCTGTTTGGCGTTTATACGTTATATCAAATCCATAAGCCAGTCCCGTTTCAACAACATAATCCTTGCGCTGGTACTCTGGTTTATCGGCATATTCAAGGTTATCGTCGTAAATTTTGTCTCTATTGATATTGGTGATCTGCGTAAAGTCTTTAGCATACCCTTCAATATTAAACGACGACAAACTATCTGCGTCAATTTCAAAGCCCCCTACCAAATGGCGTGCGGTTTGCATTCTATGTGTAACAGGCTTAGTGCCCACCATGTCTGGCAACTCGTCAGGTCCACTTAAAAAACCATAAAACAAATTCACAACATCTCGGTCACTTGATGCACTCATCAAGTTTTGAGAATATAAACCTGTGGCCATTTTAAACCGTAATCTTTTTCCAATCAGGTATTTAAACCTGAATCGTGGTTCCCAACTAGAATTACCTAAAGAAGCATATAGCTGAACGCGAAGTCCTGGTTCAAAGATGAATCTGTTCTGAACTTTTGCGTTATAATTTACAAAAGCCGCAAGTTCAGTGGTATTATTCTCCTGAGTAATCCTTCTGTTAACCGCATTGTAGATTTGAAATGCCGTTTTGAAACCATTCAGTTCCATACCATACTTCAACTTAGCGTCTTTCATGAAGTACGAGAAGTTCAATCCTAAATTAAATCCATCTATTCCCGAACTTCTAGGTTGAGCGTCTTGCTCAATTTGATCGATATTATACTTGGAATAGGCAAATGATCCGTCGATAATGTTTTTCGAAGATTGTGGAACCATTAAGAATTTTCCACCAAAACCAGATGACTTCCAATCGTACGTTGTTGTATTAGGGAAATCTACGAGGTCATTGTAATCAAAATAAAACAGTTTCAGAAAGCTACCACTTTTACTGTTCAAAGACAGCTTGGTGTATAGGTCACTAAAGCTATACGGCAACTGGTTTTCTCCAACATAGTTGTAAAACAAGTTAGACGTTTGATCCAAATAACTATTCTTATAACTAACAATATACGAGGCGTTTGCTTTGCCCTCCTTGTCTTTACTTTTAAGAGGTCCTTCGATTAAGGCCTTGGCTGTAAACGGGTTGACGTTAAGTTTACCCGACATTTGGTTTCTGTTTCCATCACGAGTTTGAACGTCTACGATTGCCGAAATTCTTCCACCATATTCAGCAGAAAATCCTGCAGAATACACATCGGTCGTTTTCAAAATGTCGGTATCAAACACAGAAAAAAGCCCGATAGAATGAAAAGGGTTGTAAATGGTCATGCCATCCAACAATACTTTATTCATTATTGGCGAACCACCTCGAATATACAGCTGTCCACCTTGATCCCCACTAAATACAACTCCTGGTAATACCTGTAAGTACTGCACCAAATCTGGCTCTCCACCAACAGTAGGTATTTGCGTCAGTTGTTTCGGAGAAATACTCACCTCACTGATGCGTACCGTTGCTTCATTTTTTTTACGCTCTAAATCGATATCAACACGACCAAGGGTATTTTTATTCGGCGTAAGAAACAGGTTAATCAAATCGCGTTGACCAGGTCGGATAGTGACATCTTTCACCACACTATCGTAACCCACCGATATAGCTACAATTCTGTATTTACCAGGGTCAACATCACCAACTGTAAAATATCCATATTCATCTGTTAGTGCACCCAATGGCTGATCTTCAACAACAATAGTGCTGTAGGGTATAGCCTCTCCCGTTTTCTGATTGTATACGAATCCTTTTATTTCACCTTTTTGACCCATTGCGGAAACCGCAAGGACGAATAGTGAACAAAACGTTAAAAAATATTTCAAATACAATCGTTTTTAAGAGGCGCAATGTTAAGTAATTATTGCAAAGTAGCTGCAACGAATCATGGCCAATATTGTATCTTTACCGTAATTAAATTGAACTCATTTTACAACTGCTATAAGATGCTTTACAAACGGCAAAAATTATACGGACTACTTACCATTTCGGCACTTTTAACGATAACATCCTGTGTTAAAGATCCTGATATTGGTGCACCAATAATGAGCTGTGGCACACCTTATTCAATTGTATTACCAGCACAAACTCCACCAATGCCAATCCCAGAAGATAACCCTATGACGGTTGAAGGGATTGAATTGGGAAGACACCTGTTCTACGAAAAAATGTTATCGGGCGACAACACGCTTGCTTGCGCAGGTTGTCATCTGCAATCAGAAGCATTTGCCGATAAAAATAAGTTTAGCATTGGAATTGATGGGTTTATTGGCTCACGTGGAGCCATGCCTATCGCCAACGCCGCATGGGCAGACAAGTATTTCTGGGATGGAAAAGCAAATTCATTGGAAGAGGTCGTTTTATTTCCTATTCAGTCGGAAGTAGAAATGCATGAAAGTGTTTTTAAAGCGATAAAGAAGCTGCAATCAACCGAGCAATATCCGACAATGTTTTACCATGCTTTTTGTGATTCTACTATCACGGTAGAAAACATGGCCAAAGCAATGGCTCAGTTTATGCGCAGTATCACGTCTTACAACTACAGATCGTTGCCAAATTTGGGCAAAGATTTGCGAAACAGTGTTCAGCAACGAGGCTTACAGGTTTTTCAAGACGAGACCAAAGGAGATTGTTTCCATTGCCATACGCTGACCACCTTCACAACCAATTTTGATTTCTTTAATAATGGTTTAAATGAAGACCCTAGTCTTAATCCTGGTTTGGCAGGTCAAACTGGTGACCCACAAGACGTTGGTAAATTCAAAACCCCATCACTGCTTAATTTACGTCATACAGCGCCATACATGCACGATGGCCGGTTTCAAACGCTTCGTGAAGTTGTAGATTTCTACGATACAGGCTTCCATGTATCTCCCACATTAAGTTTAGATTTACTTAAACACACGAAGGATGGAAAACCTGTTGCACGGGCATGGACGGAACAAGACAAACGCGACTTAATCGCTTTTCTAATCACATTAAACGACGACTCGCTAATCAACAATCCGAAATGGTCGGATCCAAATGAGTAAGGAGGGATTGAGAGATTGAAGGAATGAAGGAATGAAGGAATGAATGTCTGAAGGTTTGAAGGGATACGAGTCTCCTTCTAAAATCTGATGTCTCTTCGCTTTTGTTTATATGATTTATACCGAAGGACTAATCTTTTTCAACTACCGGTTAATCCCTAAATAGACTAACTTGGCCTTTTCAATTAGAACAATACAGCATCATTTGAAATCAATTCTACTGATTATATCACTATTGATTGGACAACATGTTATGGCTCAAGACACCACACTGCGTTTTTACAACATCGATTATTGCACGTATCAAGAACAGCAACATGGATTTCAGTCGGCGGATGGAGAAATAAAATACCTCGATGTAGGGACGTCAGACAAAGTAGTGATGCTGCTGCATGGTGTGCCAACCTCTGGATGGTTGTACCGAAAAATGATTGATAGCTTGGTAGATGGAGGTATGCGCGTTATTATTCCCGATATGTTGGGGTTTGGCGCAAGTGCATCGCCAAAAGGTTACGATCTATATACGCCGACAGCCCATGCAAACAGATTGCTGGCTTTAATGGATACATTAAACATTGATAAATGGTGTCATGTATTTCACGACTTTGGTGGGCAAGTGACCTGGGAAATGCTGCGTCAAGATTCGGCACGTGTAAGCGAATTGGTGATTTTAAACACGATAATTTATGAAGATGGGTTTAATCCTCCGGTACGCATGAAACGCGGCCCTATTGCTCATATCGCGATGAGCCTTTATCGCAGTCAGCTCACCAACAAGTTTATGCTTAAGCAGCTATTCAAAATGAGTTTGCACAACACTGAACTTACCAAAACAGAATTCAAAGGCTATCAATGGCCCATGTTACATGGTAAAACGAAGGCCATGTATACATTCTTTACAAATACCAAATACGCTTTACCCGATTACTCGGCGATACTAAAAAATATGACTATACCTGTTGGCGTTGTATGGGGCAAACACGACAAATTATTACAGTGGGATGTACAAGCTTCATCCGTTATGCAAGACTTACATATTGAACCAGAAAATGTTCATCTGGTTGAAGCCAGCCATTTTGTACAGGAAGAGACACCAGTCGCGATATGTGATGCAGTGCTCAATATTACGGAGTAGTTCGATTATCGAATCGTATCGCTTTCGATGTTTGAGGCTATAAATGCCCCTAGTCCATTGGTTATATTGCTATGCACGATTACTGCACTACCAAAAGGCCCTGCCTGTTGCAAATCATCTCTATCACGGTATTGCTGAAGCGTTTTGTAGTAATTGTAAAAATCCCTAGTCACCGAACGCAATTCAATTAAATACAATACATCTGAGTTAGCAGCTACCAAGCCTCCAGGAGGAACTACCTCTATTTTCTTGGTTTGACTGTTAAACAAAACATCATTAAACAAAAATCCACCGTCGTTTAGCTTCATCGTTTCTGGCGCTTTTAAAGAGGGATCATTGAGTTGGAATTCAAACGGTACGAATAGATCTACCGTTTCACTGTAATAATAGAAATGCAGCATATAGTAGTTGCTACCCGCTTGGTCTGTCCACTCAATAGACAATAAGTCAGAAGGTCGACCATCCATGTCCGTTCCACCATTCTCGATGTAACCAATAGATTTATTTCGAACCTGTTCTGGGATAAAGCTTCTGGCAAAAACGGTTGATCGCTCGCCCGCATTGTCTTGTACCTCAATGGTATACGATTTACCGGAAATCGCTGACTGACTAGATAAGAAACTCTTAGAGGCAGCGTCGTATGTGGTTGTTACGGTACTTCCGTCGGCCTTTAACGATATGGTAACGTCTTTGTAATCGAGCGGCAAATCATTGGTATAGGCACCAGCGTTGTCACTAATTTTAATTTGAATTGGTTCAAGATTATTCAAAGCACTATTGACAACCAGTTTTGGTTGAAAACTAGGCAACTGACCTTCGGGTATAGGTTGATCTGTGCTACATGATTGCAATAGCCCAATCACAACGCTAAACGTAATTAATTTAATAATTTCTTTCATGATTAGATATTTACACGGTACGTTAGAAATGGAAGGAAAGAATAACTCGACCTCGTATAAGCCGTGTATTTGTAGTTTGTTGTAGTATCGTCGCGTTCACTAAAGATAGATTGCACATTACGCGTACCTAAAAGGTTATAAACGCTTAATTCCAAACTTTGGACTTCATCTGAGAAGTGCCATTCAAATTTGGCATCAAGCCTGGCATGATACGTTGACCTAAAATTATTTATTTCGTCGTATGCGAGAACTACATCACCATCTAAATCGCGATACTTAGAAGTTGGTAACGTAAAAGGATTTCCTGTTGCTCCAACACCAATTATTGAAAACACGAAGTTTTCTAGATTCACAATGTATCCGATTTTACCAATGACCCGTCTGTCGTAGTCAAAGTAAAAAGACTCGCCTCTATTAAGTTCTGCGTATTTCCGAGTGGCATTCGAAAAAGTAGCACTCGCCCAGAATATGGTATTATCGCCAACATACTTAAAGCTATTTTCAATACCTATTACAGCGCCGTCACCAACAAGTGAATTGGCTTCCATGTCGTCCCGATCAAACAAGTCGGCCGCATAAAATATTGGCTGATTAGACAGTATCTTGTAATACGCTTCACTCGAAAATCTTGTTCTTTTACCCGGTTTGGTATGATAGCCTAACGACAGAATATCACTTGTTTGAGGTTTCAACTTCTCACTTGCGGGAAGATATACCACAAAATTGTCTGTAGCTGCTCCATCCGTGTTATACAAATGCATAAACTGATGCATGCGTGCATAAGAGAATTTCACAGAGGAAGTCGACGATAGCAGGTATCTACCGGAAAACCGAGGCTCGGGATAAAAGCGTGTAAAGTTATGGTACGAATACAAGGTTGTGCGGAGTCCGGCATTAAAACCAAGTTTATTGTTATAGGTATACTCATTTTCAATGTATAAGGATGTTTCGATACCTGATTGGATGACTGTATCACCGTATTGATCGTCGGTTATCAAATCACCATCAATCGTATAGCGCTTGTCGACAAGTGAACCGGAGTTATTCAAATGCAGTCTATTTTGGAGTCCGTAGCGCAGTAACATCTTCTTATTTTTTCGATGTTCAAAATCTGCTTGGGCCCCAACCTCTCCTGCCGAAAAACGGACAGTATAATCACTAATCGCATTGGAACCTATTGGTGCTGTATAATCCGTTTCACTCAAGGTAATACCATTGGAGTAGTTCGTATAATAAGCCGTAAAATTTGCTGTTGTTTTTTTATCGAATATATGCAGCCAATCTGCAGATGTGGTTTGATTTTTAACAGTAATGTCGAAAGTGAAATCCAACTCTTTAACACTGGTATTGGTATCATTAAATTCAGACCCAGACACTTTAATTTTATCTTTTAAGCTGTAATAACTTAAGGTCAGTTTGTTTTTCGGGTTTAAGTTTAAATCCAGTTTCCCGCTAAAATCTCTATAGAACAATTCTTGGTCAGCCACATCTAACAATAAATCTATATACGATCGTCTGAAGGTAGCGCCCAATGAATTTCCATTTCCCAGAGGTAAGCCCACCTTAAAATTTCCTAGAACCGGGCTAACAGCAATGTCTGCCTCAGCCTCAAGTGCATTTCCTGCTGTTGACTTCACATCCATAACACTGGAAAGTCGGCCGCCGTAGCGTGCCGGGAAAGCTGCTTTGTACAACACAACCTCTTCTGCTGTAGTACTACTAAAATTCGAAATATACCCCTCGAAATGGCCAAGGCTATACACCGGTGCCCCGTTGAGCAGAATTTGATTTTGCCCTAATCCTCCACCTCGAACCGTCATGTCGCTATATCCATCTGAGGCAAATTCTACTCCAGCATTCACCTGCAACGCCTTTGATACATCAGGTTCTGAGAAAATAAACGGAACTGCATCCAATTCTGCTCTGGTCATTACAATTTTATCAGATTCTATATCAGTAATTTCATGATTGGTAGAAGAGCTAGGTGTATAGTGTGTAAACTCAGTATTAAAGATTGGCGTTATACTCAGGTTAAAGTTTCCATTGTCATCTGGATCAAAACGAAGTAGTTTGGCAGACAAACCAGCATTTGATTGTAGAGGAACAACCAATGTTGCACCACCCTCTTGAAACACCACTTGCATTTCGCGTGGCACAAAACCTGGTTTTTCCATAAAAGCCGTAAACGAGTCTTTGGTGGTAATCAAATTGAAGTAACCAAAAGCATTGGTTGTCGACTCTATCGAGTCTGACGGTATCCATACACGGACGTTGGATAATGAATTATCGGTAGTTTCAGAAGTCACAAATCCTGAAAAGTGAAATTCAGATTGTGCTTGGATAAGGTTATAGCTGGTTATGAGTAACCAAAATAAAACGTATTTTCTCATTTTGTTGGATTGCTAACAAAGATATAGAAGGCTACAAATTATCCGTCAGGTAAATTGAATTGTTAGATGAATTTTACGATAAGAAATAAATTACATCAAATGAACAAAAACGCTAGATAATTATATAAACCGTTTTATCTTTGCAGCCCTTTAACGGCCCTGTAGCTCAACTGAATAGAGTATCTGACTACGGATCAGAAGGTTCCAGGTTTGAATCCTGGCAGGGTCACTAAGAAATCAAAGTCCATCAACCAATCGGTTGGTGGACTTTTTTATTTCCAGAGAAAACCAAGCTCGCTTGAGTTTTTGAAGGGGAACAAAAAAGCAAACCGCCAAAGGCGGTTGGACTTTGATTTCGGAATTCGGAGCCACTCAGGATCTCGATGAAGAGCACAGCGATGAGGAGTAATCCTGGTTTGGAGATTGACACCACAATGGATTTGCCTTCAGACAAGGATCTCGACGAAGAGCGCAGCAATGAGGAGTAATCCTGGATTAGAGATTGACACCACATTGAATTCGCTTTCAGACAAGGATCTCGACGAATAGCGTAGCAAACCGAAGCGATGAGGAGTAATCCTTTGGACCAGACCCAACAACGACCCATCACATCTGCACCTTAAGCTGTTCTAACATATCGGCATTAACCGCTAAGCCTTAAACCAGACCCTACTGCACTGTGAGAAGTGTAAATCTCATAGTATCTTCGAGCCCATGCGTATTGGTATTCTTACTTTTCTGGTAGCCACATGTATTTGCTTATTCGGATGTCGGGATAAGGATTACATTTCTGACGATGATATTTTAGCGCAGTATGTAAACTTGCCCAAAGTACCCTACGCTTATGCTAACATCAGCATACCTGAACAACTTGACAAATCGTTAATCCAACAACAAGACAACACACCAGTAGGTAATGAGATTACAAATTGGGGAGCAACCCTAGGACGAGTTTTGTTTTACGATAAACTGTTGTCGCGAAACATGAGTATCTCGTGTGCGTCTTGTCACATACAATCCATAGGTTTTTCAGACTCAGCAAAATTTTCTACTGGTTTTATAGGTGGAAAAACGGGTCGGCATTCTATGGGAATAGCCAACACACGTTTTAGGGTTAGTAGTATTTTCTTTTGGGATGGTAGAGCACAAACCTTAGAAGAACAAGTGTTGCAACCCATTCAAGATACCGTAGAAATGGGGCTAAGTCTTGCTGCACTCCTCAAGCGTCTACAAAAACAGCCCTATTATAAAGTGTTATTTAAAAAAGCATACGGCGATACCCTTATCTCGGTTGATCGTACAGCAAAATCGTTGGCTCAGTTTGTAAGATCTATCCAATCGTTTAATAGCAAATACGATGCTGGTAGAACAAACCACAGTAAAACCGAAGACTTCACAAACTTCACTGCTCAAGAAAACATAGGAAAGGCGATATTTTTTGACCTAAAGAAAGGAAACTGTGGCGGTTGTCATTACACTGATGGTTTTGTGATGGATGTACCTCGAAACAATGGGTTAGACATTTGGGAAACAACAAACGACAAAGACGTTGGGTACGAGAATACAACATCCGATGAAAACGATAGAGGAAAATTCATCGCTCCTTCATTGCGCAACATTGCCCTCAGACCGCCATATATGCATGATGGCCGGTTTGCCACATTAGAACAAGTTGTCGACCATTACAGCGATAACATCCAATGGTCAAACACGTTAGACGACCATTTAAAAGCAACAAATCCAAACACAGCCGTGCGTTTCAACCTTTCGAATGAAGAAAAAAAAGCACTTGTATCCTTTTTAAAGACACTCAACGACAATAAAACTACGACGGATCACAGATTTACAGACCCGTTTTAAAACAGCACACCCCTATACCCCGTTCTTTTCACAGAAATCTATTAAATTTGAGACGCAGGAAAAGGTTATTAAAAAACTTACATCCATATCGCTCCTTACTATTATCGTTTTAGCCAGTATAGGCTTAAATATTAATACGCATGTATGTCAAGGTGCAATCAAGTCGGTTGGCATATACATACCCGCTGAGTCGTGCTCAGAAATGGCTGTCGGAAGTTGTACAGAAACAACGCATGAAGACGGTATCAATAGACTTCCTTGCTGCATAAACCTTAATTTCTGTGCACCACAAAGTCAATTCGAAGAAAACGTATTTGTTTCACATAAATCCCTACACACAGCTTCTATTGCATATGCCGTGTTGGTGGATGCTTACAATTCACGTTACATAAATACAACGGTCAACCGCATTACAGAAGACCCACCGGATTGGCCTCAAAAAAGAATCCAAGCTGACTTGCAAGTATTTATTATTTAGCTTCTAATTATTTATTTTGGTTTACCGCGTATCGGTAATGCTGGGAATCACAACCAATTGAATAATAATTAGACAATGAAATCAACAATATTTAAAACAGTAATTCTTTCTTTTACACTTATCGGTCTTGCAGCATGCAGCTCGTCAAAAGAAGATTCAAAGAAAACTGGTATAGCATATACCTCAACGTATGTGTGTCCAATGCATTGCGAAGGAAGTGGTTCTGATAAAGCAGGACAGTGCCCCGTATGTGGAATGGACTACGTACTTAATAAAGAAAACTCAAAATAGAAAACAATGAAAAAACTAATAGTAGTTATAGCAGTTGCGGCCTTTGCACTTACTGCAACGGCACAAACAACGGTAAAATTCAAAATCAACCACTTGTTAGAAGATCAAGCGTTTGCTTTTAATCAAAAAGCTTCCAACAATTTGGACAATGAATTTAATGTAAAACGTTTAGAGTACTACATCTCAGCCATGAGTCTAACCCACGATGGCGGAAAAATAACGAAAGCTGACGATGTATATATTTTAGTAGATGGAGGGTCGTCTGTAGATTTAGAATTAGGTAAATTCGACATCACAACGTTGGAATCCATCAACTTTTCTATTGGCGTTGATCCTGGCGTAAACAACCAAGATCCAACACAATGGCCAAGTAACCACGCACTTGCTCCAAAATCACCTTCAATGCATTGGGGTTGGTCTTCTGGTTATCGATTTGTTGCCATTGAAGGCAAAACAGGTAGTAGCTTGAATACAACTTTCGAAATACATGCATTAGGGAATGAGAATTTCTTTAAAGTTAGCATACCTACAAAAGGCAGTATGGACAACGGGAGTTTAGTTGTTGAGCTGGATGCAGACTACACTGAAGCATTGGCTAACATTGACATAAGCAGCGGCTTAGTTATCCATGGCACTACGGATCAAGCGGTAAGACTCCTACGCAATTTCGCAAACACCGTTTTTTCGTCTGAAGAAGGAAATGTAAATACGTTAAGTATTAAGGAAGCCAAACCGCTAATAACGACAAGTGTTTACCCAAACCCAAGCACCGGTAAATTTATAGTTCAACTACACGATAAACTGGCTGGTGAAGCAGAAGTGTCAATATTGAATATTACAGGGCAAACAATTCTACAACAGAAATTGTCTGAAGGAATAAATACCGTTTCAATTGCCAACAAAGGTGTCTTTTTAATTACTGTTCGACTAAACGGCGTAACTGTGGAGACCAAACGCATCCTTTTGATTTAAACTGTGCACTTCAAGGCTGGTATAACATTCGTTTTTACTATCCTCTGTTTTAGCGCCTGTCATAAGGACATTTCATTACATCCAGCACTTCCTGAGGTCAAGGTTCAGGACGTTCCTATCGGATTCCCTAAAGTGATTTATCCCAGTGACAACGGATTTACTAAACCACGGTGGTTACTAGGCAAAACATTGTTTTACGACAAACGATTGTCTAAAGACAGTTCAGTGAGCTGTGCTTCTTGTCATAAATCAGATTTAGCCTTTAGTGATAACGTTGCGAAAACTGACGGCGTATTTGGAAGAGCAGGCAAACGAAATGCGCCGACATTAACAAATGTGGCCTACCAACCTTATTACACACGAGAAGGCGCTGTCAAAACACTAGAATCACAAGTACTAATTCCCATCCAAGAACACAATGAATTTGGGTTTAACATAATTGAAATAACAAAGCGCTTAGCCAGCGACAGCACGTATCAAAGGATGAGTAATACTGCCTACCAGCGCAATCTTGATTACTATACTTTAGTGCGATCCATTGCAACCTTTGAACGCACCATTATAAGTGGAAACAGTCCGTTTGACCAATACCAATATCAGGATAAAACAGCAGCGATAACTGGGTTTGAAAAAGCGGGAAAAGACTTGTTTTACAGCAAAAAAACCGACTGCAGCAGTTGCCATAGTGGATTCAATTTCACCAACTACGCCTTTGAGAATAACGGCCTATACGCTGCCTATGCGGATATTGGCAGACAAAGACTAACGAATCAACCAGAGGATCAAGGACGTTTTAAAGTGCCCACCCTACGAAACGTTGCGGTAACAGCACCCTACATGCACGACGGCTCAATTCATAATTTAGAAGCAGTAATTGAGCACTATAATACTGGTGGTACTAATCACATGAATAAAAGTGGCCTGATTCGACCATTGAACCTCACTGAAATAGAAAAGAAGCAATTGGTTGCTTTCTTAAACACCCTAACAGACCATGAATTTTTAAACAACACAATATTAAAGAACGAATAAATGAAGAAATATATACTACCAGTTTTTGCCGTGGCCATAATTGCCTTGATGCAAAGCTGTAAAGACGACGATTCCAATGAACCGACAAAAGTTACATTAGACGAAACACCATATGTGATGGAATACGGCCATTTGCCTCCACCAAATATAGCCGCCGACAATCCGTTAACTATGCAAGGAGTAAAACTTGGCAGGATGCTGTTTTATGAAAAGATGATATCAAAAGATGGGTCAATGGCATGTGCAAGTTGTCATTTGCAAGAGTTTGCTTTTAGTGATACAGCCCAGTTTTCAATCGGCGTAGAAGGTAAGCCAGGTGGCCGTCAGGCCATGGCTGTTTTTAATATGGCATGGAATGAGAATGAATTTTTCTGGGATGGCCGGGCACATTTAGTGCGCGACCAGTCGCTTGGACCTATTCAAGATCCTTTAGAAATGAATGAAACATTGGAGAACGTTATTGCCAAACTTTCAGCCAACCAGCTATACAAAGACCAATTCATCCGAGCATTTGGTTCTGAAGAGGTTACCTCCGAAAAAATGTCGTTAGCTATGGAACAGTTCATGAACTCAATCGTTTCCTACCAATCGATATACGATGATTATTTGAAAGACTCTACTGCGTTTAACGAAAGTCAAAAACGGGGAGAAAAACTTTTCTTTGGTGAGTATAACGAGTTTTTCCCAGATGAAAGTGGAGCTGACTGTGCGCATTGCCATTCTGGAGCCAACTTTGAAAACGATCGTTATGCAAATAATGGATTAGACTCAGACGGTAACTTTACCGATAACGGAAGAGAAGAGGTAACAAAAAAAGTGCGAGACAAAGGAAAATTTAAAGTGACAAGCCTACGCAACATTGCCATAACACCTCCATACATGCATGATGGTCGATTCGCGACTTTAGAAGAAGTAGTTGAACACTACAACAACGGTCTTAAAACATCATCTACATTAGACCCAGCTTTAGAACAAACTCGAGGAACGGGGCTAAGACTTACTAATCAAGACAAAACAGACTTAGTTAACTTTTTAAAGACCTTAACTGATAAGGATTTAACTACAAATCCGGCGTATATGAGTCCCTTTTAAAAGCATTCTTATAGTTAATAAAGACTTTAGATTAGTGCGAACATCTATTGACTCCAATTTTTCCCACAAGCTGCAGAATAGACCTTGCACCAACTCCTCAGAAACGTCTGAATCCTCAACATATTTATTTGCATAACCACACAACTCTACGCAGTACTCATCAAAAACAGTTTCAAATGTTGAAGCATCCTTAAGCTTCAATTGTTCTATTATGTTTTGAGTGTCTGTCACGCAATCGGGCGAAAGACAATGAGGATTTATTGACGCTTCTAAAAAGTCATTATTTTTTTCTGCAAATCATTTTTTTATCTTAAGACATCTTAGCATTTTCACCCAAAATTAAAAGCGATTCCCCCAATGTCATTTGAACTTAAAACGTTTGTCAGGTCGTTGACATATTACGTTTATATTCGTCAGAAACATTATAGCATTTGCGGGACTTCAACTAAATAAACTTGTATTTTACTGGCTATACTCGCCTTCTTTAGGCAACCATTTTTCTCTACATTGTATCTACAATTAACTATCAACCATGAAAAACAATTCCTAAGATTATGAAAAAACCAAACTCAAAACTACTGTTACTCCTCTCTATTTTTTACCTGTTGTCTTTTAGTAAATGTGCACTTGAAAATGACGACATTTTACCCGATTATGATATTGAACTTGGAGGTGCAGAAACCCATTCTATATCAGGAGTAGTTGTTGACGAAAACGACCAAGCAGTATTTGATGCCCAAGTCGATATCATGGGCACGACTACAGAAACAGATGAGAACGGTTTCTTCTATGTAGATGAGGCAAAAGTATATGCGAAACATGCCTACGTAAAAGTAGTCAAGGATGGATACTTTTTAGGAAGTAGGAGTTTTTACCCGACCAAGGGAAATAACCTAATTGATATTAAACTATTGAAAAAAAACATTGTTGGAAGTTTCGATGCTGCCGCTGGTGGAAAAATAACCTTTGAGTCCGTCAACATAGAAATGGGTTCTGGCTTTGTGACTGAATCTGGAGATATGTATACCGGCAAGGTAAATGTAAGAGGTAAATTTATTGACCCGACATCTGAAGATGCAGGTGCTATTATGCCAGGGAGTTTACGTGCAGCTAGCATGTCTGGAGAGTCGTTACTATCATCGTTCGGCATGATGGCTGTAGAGTTAACTGGAGACAACGGATCGCACTTACAATTGGCCGAAGGCAACACTGCAGAGATCACTTCACCAATACCGGCTGGTTTAAGCTCTGATGCGCCAAGCACAACCCCACTCTGGTATTTCGACGAAGACAAAGGATATTGGATAGAAGAAGGGGAAGCTACCAAAGTAGGCAATGCTTATGTTGGCACTGTTAAACATTTTTCATTTTGGAATTGCGACATACCTATAGACGCACGTGAAGCAAATGGAACAATTTATTACGAAGATGGCTCTCCTGCAAAGTTCGTAACCATGTATATGAACGTTAATGGAGCCAGGTCGGCTTCTGGCAATACCGATGAATATGGCCGATATAGGGGATTAATGCCTATCAATAGAGATATTAGCCTTAGCCTCAGAGGTGGTCAAGTAAAAGTTGCACCCCATAAGTTAACTATAAATATTCCTTCTTCTGGAAAGGTTGACGATATCATAATCCCAAACAGTGCTTACCCAATACCTGTGTATGTGACCGGACGAATAATTGACTGCGAAAGCAAAAATACAGACGACGTATTGGTACTGATTGGTGGCCGCTACTCGGCCAGCACCACAGATGGAGCATTTACAATCAAAATACCACCACAAACTACGCAAAGTGTTTTACTGAGAAGTAAAACGGACTACCTGCTTCAAAAAATACCTCCATTTAAAATTGAGAATTCGAATATTGACCTAGGAGACTTAATGTTTTGTCCTGACCCACCAAAGGAACAACTCGATGTAACTTTTACAGATAAAATTAAATCGATATCTGCCAACTATTCCATAGATGGAAATTACTATAGTTTTGATGATGCTAAAGTTGGCGAGAATAAAAGTAAGGGCCAAATGAGTATCGTGTTGCCATCCAACAGGGTTACCACAGGAACTTTCCTTGAGGTTACAATGCTTTCTGACTTTAGAATGGATGGTCAGCCACACTATTACACTTTTCATAGAGGCGTGCTTGACAAATGGAAAATTGATTTCTCCACATCCAACAAAAGTCTTGTGGAGCCGATATTGCCAAACAGCATACGAGTCGATTTTCATAAATGGGATTTGTCTCCAGGAGGATCTAACAAAATTATTTTCTCAGGTGAATTTGAGGAATATGGTTATGATAAAAAAGAATTTGTTCGCCGAGTGGTAGAACAAGGGAATATTGAATTTACTATGGAAGACTGATGTATTAACCAAAACTAGAACCAACCATCAAAAAAAAATCGTATCCATAAAAGGATGCGATTTTTTTGTTTCTGCCGATTCGTCATGAAAAGTAGTTTGGCTTGATAATCGCCATAGACCAATCATGAATGATAAGAAAGTATCTTTTATATGGGCGGCAAAAGAGTTTATCTGGCCGCGAAAAGGCATCATCCTTCTAGGTCTTGGTCTAATTATAATTAAAAGTTTGGCCGGTCTGGTATTGCCCTATGCGAGTAAAACGCTGTTAGATGATGTTATCCCTTCACAAAACGTCGAGGCACTTACGTCTCTTTTACTCTATGTCGGTATTGCCATTTTACTACAAGCTATAATTTCGTTTGCCTTAACTAGAATTTTAAGCGTAGAAGCGCAACATTTAATCTCCGTATTACGTGCTAAAGTGCAGCGCAAATTACTCACGTTGCCCATTAGCTTTTTCGACAACAACAAATCAGGTGCATTAGTTTCTCGTGTTATGAGCGATGTTGAAGGGGTTAGAAACTTGGTAGGTACTGGCTTCGTTCAACTGATTGGCGGTAGTATTACAGCCGTTATTTCCTTAATCATTCTGATTAAAATAAATGCGACCATGACTGCATTCGTTTTGGTTCCGGTTGCTGTTTTTGCGGTAGTCGCTTTAAAAGCGTTCAAGTACATTCGGCCAATATTTCGTGATCGTGGTAAGATAAAGGCGGAAGTTACAGGGCGGCTTACAGAAACGCTAAACGGTGTACGCGTAATTAAAGGTTTTAATGCCGAAGAACAGGAGAACAAAACATTTGAAGAAGGTGTAGACAGACTGTTTCAAAACGTCAAAAAAAGCTTGACCGCCACGGCGGTTATGACAAGTTCATCTACTTTTTTATTGGGCTTGGCGTCGGCCGGCATCATGGGTATTGGTGGTTATTTTATCATGAACAATTCTATGACCACAGGTGAATTTGTATCCTTTACCCTATTTCTTGGCTTCATGATTGCACCAATTGTCCAAATGAGTAACATCGGGTCTCAATTAACTGAAGCGTTGGCCGGGTTAGACCGGACACAAGAATTAATGTTAATGACCGAAGAAGATGAAAGTGAAGACCGAACGATAACAATCAAGGAGATTAATGGTGACATATCTTTTAACAACGTGGCGTTCAGTTATGAAGAAAGTAAAGAAGTTTTACATGGTATATCATTCGAGGCTAAAGCAGGAAGTGTAACTGCTCTAGTTGGATCATCGGGTTCAGGGAAATCGACCATCGCCAGTTTGGCTGCCACTTTCCTAAACCCAAGTGCTGGTGCAGTGACTTTAGACGGCACTGATCTTTCCAAAGTTCATCTTAGCAGTTATCGCCAGCACTTAGGCGTTGTACTGCAAGACGACTTCTTATATGAAGGAACCATTCGGGAAAACATCTTGTTTCCGCGACCAGACGCAACCGAAGAAGAATTGATGTCGGCTGTAGAAGGAGCCTATGTAAATGAATTTACGGATCGCTTTGATGAAGGTCTTGACACGGTAATTGGTGAACGTGGTGTTAAACTGTCCGGAGGTCAAAGACAACGTATCTCTATCGCGCGCGCTTTACTTGCCGACCCAAAGGTCATTATCTTAGATGAAGCGACGTCGAATCTAGATACAAAAAGTGAGTCATATATACAACAAAGTTTGAACGTGCTTATGAAAAACAGAACAACGTTTGTAATTGCCCATAGGCTAAGCACGATTCAACAAGCCGACCAAATTCTAGTTATTGAAGACGGCAATATTGTAGAACGTGGAGTACATCAGTCGCTCTTAGAGCAAAAAGGAAGATATTACCAATTGTACACGTATCAGAGTAGAATTTGATTTTGCCCCGATGAATCACAGTGCGCAAACTGTCATTCATCATAAAACCCCTTGTCGCCATCTTATACTTTTGGAAGTAACGTAAGACCTATTGTGTTTTACATGAAGCACCAGAAATGGGACAAGAATTAACAAATACTCAGGTTTCGCGAGAAACACGTCTAAAGTTTATTCGCCAATTGCTCAATGATATTGAGGCCTTGGAATTCATGATTGATAACAATCTGATTGAATCTGGCATAACAAGGATTGGCGCAGAGCAAGAGTTTTGTTTGGTCGACAAGCATTGGCGTCCTGCCAAAAATGCACAAGACCTATTACCATTAATAGACGACACGCATTTCACCACTGAACTTGCGCGGTATAACCTTGAAATCAATCTTGATCCTTTTACACTGCAAAAAAACTGCTTTGAGTTGATGCAGAATCAATTGGACTCTTTATTAAAAAAGGCAACCTCGGTGTGTGACGCACAACAAACTAAAATACTGCTTACCGGTATTTTACCCACTATCAGTAAGTCTGAATTGATGTTCGATTACATGACCCAATCTCCTCGGTACTGGGCGATGAACGAAGTGATAAAAAAAGCACGTGGGTCAGATATTACACTAAAAATTAGAGGCGTCGACGAGTTATTAGTCGTTCACGACTCAGTTTTATTTGAGGCATGCAACACCAGTTTTCAATTGCATTTGCAAATAGACCCAAAAGATTTTACAAAAAGTTATAATTGGGCTCAGGCTATTTCTGGCCCAGTATTGTCTGTAAGTGCTAACTCTCCATTATTGTTGGGTCGCGAGCTATGGAGTGAAACAAGAATCGCCCTATTTCAACAAAGTATAGATACTCGAAACGCTAGTTATGCCTTAAAAAATCAGGAAGCCCGCGTTAGTTTTGGTAACCAGTGGTCGAAAGGTACGGCTGCCGATATTTTTAAAAATGATTTGGCCAATCATAAAATATTATTGGCTAAAGACATCGAGCAAAATGCATTAGAAGAATTGGAACAAGGGTCTATACCCAAACTCAATGCGCTCAACTTAAATAACGGAACCCTATATAGATGGAATCGCCCGTGCTATGGTGTAGGTGGTGGAAAACCACATTTACGCATCGAAAATAGATATATACCCAGCGGCCCAACGGTACTAGACGAAATGGCCAACTTTGCCTATTGGGTCGGATTAATGGTAGGTCGTCCACCACGATACGACGACATGAAAACCCAAATGGATTTCAGAGACGCGAAAGCGAATTTTATTAAAGCCGCTCGTTATGGAAAGGAGTCTATGTTAAGATGGGATGGCGAAATAAGGAGCACTTACGATTTAACCCTGAACACCTTTTTGCCCATGGCCAGAAGTGGACTGCAGAAAGTTGGGATCAACCAATCAGACATTGATCGACTGTTACACGTTATCGAACGGCGCACCCTTACCCAAACAGGAGCTCAATGGACCACTGCGCAATATCGGACCTTAAACAAAAAAATGAAGAGCGATAATGCCCTTGTTCAATTAACAAAGGCAATGCATAAAAATCAAGAAAGTGGAGCTTCAGTTGATAAATGGCCGATAGAAGAGAACCTAAATGTGGTGGAAGATGCCTTTCTTGTTGGTCACATTATGTCTACAAACGTTTTTAGCGTGAATGATAACGACCATGCTGATTTGGCGACGTCTATAATGGCATGGAAAAATATTCATCACGTACCTGTCGAAGATGAATCCGGACAGCTATCAGGCCTACTAACATGGACCCACATGAAGAAACACAAATCTCAAGGAAAGGGAAAGACACTTTTAGTAGGTGAGATAATGGCTAAAGATGTTTCATCTGTTTCGCCAAATACGGAAATTACCGAAGCCATTGCCATCATGAAAAAAAACGAATATGGCTGTCTGCCAATAGTTCAAGACAATCAAATTGTTGGAATCATCACAATAAAGAATGTTTTGCCGTTTGACAACAAATCAACCAGTTAAGATGCCGTCATTAGAAACCAATGTAACCCACCATGACAATTTAATATGAAAGCCAGTACTGTTTGATTTATCTAATCCAAGTGATCATAATGAATTGAATAAACTTCTTAGCGCCAAACCGTACATCCGAATCATTGATGAAATACAAGGTCAGTTATTGGAGTTGCTCAAGCATAGAAGTCCCAAAATTAAATTTACTTAAGATTGGCTAAATCAAGAGGTTACAAATTACTTATCGGGAAAGGACGCAAAAGAATATGGGAATCGGGCGTATTATCCTTAACTCGAAAATATTGTCCATCTACTTGACGAAGATGATTTCATTGAAGTTAGAACCAATCGAAACCAGTGTAAAATAACGCCTCAAGAAGAAGCCATACCAAATCAGAAAACAATAGGCATTATAGGTTTGTCTGTTGGAATGGCCATTGATTTAACAGCCACCGAACGCGCCGGACTGATTCTTTCAAAAAACTAGGGGCCTGGAAATGAATTTGGCAAGCTGTCCAAAAAAGCCATTGATTCAGCTTCTTGCCTTGGTATGATTAAAATGCCAAGTCGCAGTAACACCGACTACATCAATGCTGGAATGGCTGTCCAAGGACTTTGGTTGGCAGCTTCTCAGTTAGATATTGCCCTACAACCCATGTCGATTTCATCCTTCTTGTTCGCCAGAATAGACGATGATAATTTTAATGAGAAGAATTAAAAGAAGGAATTGTCCAGCAATATGACCTATTTAGAAACCTCACAAAGCCAGAAACTAACGAAAAAGACATTTTCTTTTTTCGCTTGTCAACTGAGCAGAGTCCTGAGATAATGGTCTTAAGGCGAAAAGTCAAAGACGTTTTCAGTTACTTTGGCTAGCTAATTTGTATGGAAGTGATGCGCACGCTAGGAGTTGTCCTTTCTTTGGTAACTTTGTCGTAAGAAAATTTACGCATCTTGAATAAAGTTAGTCACGCCTTCTATCAGTTTTTTATCGACAATGGATTTAGCGAATCGACAGCTAAATATACAAACCTGGTCGTGTTGCTGCTCGTCATCTTACTTATGGTTTTATTGATTGACTACGGCCTTCGCAAACTCTTAGTTGCCGTTATTTCCAAAATCGCCAGATCGTCTAAAACACATTTCGACGACTTGTTAGTGCAAAACAAGTTTCCACGTAATCTGGCACACATCATTCCTTTAGTTTTAGCCTTTAAAGTCACTCCATATGTTTTCACCGACTTTGAGCCCTATGCCATTTATTGGGATAAAGGCCTTAAGGTGTTCGGTGTCATTCTAATTATAGTCATCACCCGAAGCGTGCTTAAAACGCTTGAAGATTTCTTCAAGACTATCCCAAACCTAAAAGACAAACCGATAGACAGCTACATTCAGGTATTCATGATTTTTGTCTGGATTATTGGGTTGATGTCTATGTTTGCTATTATAACAGGTATTGAATTTCTTCGATTCGTAACAGGATTGGGAGCAGCCTCTGCGATTATACTTCTCATTTTTAAGGATACGATATTAGGCTTTGTTGCCAGCATTCAGGTCTCAATCAATGATATGGTGCGCATTGGCGATTGGGTCACCTTCGACAAATTCGGAGCAGATGGCGATGTAATAGAAATAAATCTCGCAACTGTGAAGGTTCAAAATTTTGATAAAACGATTACCACTATTCCCACATACGCGTTGATTTCAGATTCCTTTAGGAATTGGAGAGGAATGATGGAAAGTGATGGTAGAAGAATTAAACGTGCGATAAAGGTCAAACAAGACAGCGTCCGCTTTTTAAATGACACCGACCTTGAGAGACTCAAACAGATACAACTCATTTCTGAATATATTGGAACCCGACAAAATGATATAGAACGCTTTAATGCAAGCCATAATGTCGACAAATCTGTGCCTATCAACGGTCGAAATTTGACGAATATTGGTTTGTTCAGAAAGTATATTGAATCGTACTTAATGAATCATCCTGCGATTAATAAGGATATGACGTTAATGGTTCGACAATTGGAACCAACGGGGCAAGGATGGCCCATCGAACTATACACCTTTAGTGCTGATAAACGCTGGGAGAATTACGAGCACATCATGTCCGACATCTTTGACCATATCGTTTCTTCGGTATCTTATTTTGACCTAGAATTGTTCGAATTCCCAAATAAAAACTTTGTCAACTACCAAGAATAACGGCGACACAAATAGGTCTGAATTGGACACAGTAAAGTTTATATTTGACTTCTAATTACTTTAATATCTTATGCAGTTAATCAACAACCTAATACAATACTTTAGTAAATCTAAATCAACCGACAATGTAGCCCCAGAAGGCCTTTGTCCTAATTGTTGGGGAAACCAACAGTACGACAATGTGATACGAGAAATGTATAAAGACAAGCAGGTTGATGTAAACAACAACGAAGCCAACCATGCGTTTATTCAAAAATTTGTGGTTGAACGCGTAAAGGGTATAACCTTAAAAAAAGGAAGTTCGGGATATGAGTGCCCAACCTGTAAAATTGTACACGATTAGGGGCACATCAGCTTAAACGACTATCAAACATTAATACCAATTCCTTTATTGATTAAAAAAGCCGTCTGAATGACTAAGTTTCAAGCACCAGAGGGTAAAACCGCATTAAAAGAGCAGCTATCCGTTAGCTATCATAAAAATTTCTGGCAAGAGTTTGCAACAACACATGTAAACGATAAAGAGGTCGTTCGCTGGTTATTTGAATTTATGCTTACAGGAACTGATCGTTTGAGTCAAACCTGTGCTGAAATAATCCGTCACATGTCGGATATCAATAGAAGTGTAGTCACGCCTTTTGTTGATGAATTACTTGATGCGTTGGATTCAAATCGTCACGATGCAGTGAAACGATGCACGTTCAGAATGTTTCAATACGCTACCTTTACTGAAGAACAATCAGGGCGGGTTGTAGAAGCCGCATTTCGCCATCTTCAAAACAGATCGAACGCAATTGCTATACGGGTTTTTGCGATGACCACCATTTACAATGTAAGCAAAACTTACCCAGAATTGTATGAGGAGTTAGTCGCATGTATCTCTGAAAACCTTAACGAAGAAAGCGCTGGTTTTAAAAACCGCGCAGGTAAAATCATTAACCGTAAATGGAAATAATCAAAAGACACTGTTTTATAGTCTTTGCACTTCTCGTCTTATTCCCAATAAGCGCAAGTAGTCAAAACATATTGGCCAGATACTTGAAGTACACGTTGATGGATACCAGTCCACCGGCTAAACCAAAGTTTATCGCCTACCCTACGCTAGCATTTACACCAGAAACAAGCTGGGAAGTGGGTGTAAGTGGATTGCTCGTTTACAGAGCCAAACAAGATACTGCGAATCGGCTATCAGAAATGAAGTCTTTCTCTTTTCTCACCCTTGCCCAACAATATGGTTCTGTAATAGAACACGCACTGTATACCGACAAAAACAAGTATTTCTTTCTAGGTGAAGTCCGGTTTCAAAACTTCCCAATCAACTATTTTGGAATTGGGCCGCAAAGACCGTTTGACCAACAAGTAGTCGTTAACACGTTTGAATTTCGCTTTCGAGAGCGCGTTTTACGTCAAATCGCGCCATCCTTATTTACTGGATTTGAGGTCGACTTTCAACGTTTAAGCCGAGTGCATTTTGAGTGGGACGGAAATCAACAGGCTATTGGTATACCTACCGGAAGTAATGGATCAACCAACTTGTCTTTAGGTTGGGGTCTGTTATACGACAACATACACAATGTTTTAAATCCGCGGCATGGGAAATATATGGAAGTTGCCTACTTGAAAAGCAATACAGCTTGGGGAAGTACTTTTTCGTTTGACCAGTGGTTTACGGATTTTAGATTCTATCACCCAATAAAGAAAAACAATGTTTTGGCTACTCAACTCTATGGTCAATTCACAAACGGAGATGTTCCTTTTAATTCTTTGGCCATGATGGGCGGTGAACGTTTAATGCGTGGTTATTACCTTGGTCGATATAGAGATAAAAACTTATTGGCCGGTCAAATAGAATATCGGATGTTACCGTTTTCTTTTGCTAAACGTTGGGGCTTTGCCATGTTTGCTGCTGCAGGCAGCGTATTCCCAGATGTTCAGCGCTACACCAATAGTCCACTGCGATGGGCAGCTGGCGCTGGGCCCAGGTTCTTAATTTTCCCTAAAAAAGATGTGTATAATCGGCTTGACGTTGCTTTTACCTCGGAAGGCATGGGCTTTTACTTTCACATTGGAGAAGCCTTCTAACCCATTAATCGACCATCCTGCATCACTATTTTGCGATCAGCACTATCGGCAAGTTGGTTGTTGTGCGTTACGATTACAAACGTTTGTTTAAACTCGTCTCTCAAGTCAAAAAACAGCTGATGTAACTCATTGGCATTCTCCGTATCTAAGTTTCCAGAAGGCTCGTCTGCGAGTATAACTAGAGGTTTGTTCATCAGTGCACGAGCCACGGCCACCCGTTGTTGTTCGCCACCACTTAATTGATTTGGTTTATGTTCTAAACGATGCGATAGACCTAAAAAATCCAACAATTCTTTCGCACGTGCTTCGCTTTCTTGTCGTGACTTTTTACCTATATAGGCAGGAATACACACATTTTCTACTGCGGTAAATTCTGGCAGTAAGTGGTGAAATTGGAATATGAATCCGATGTTTTCGTTTCTGAACTTCGCTAATTTTTTGTTGGATAAACTTGATATCGCTTGATCCTGATAATACACATCACCCTTGTCGGGCTTGTCTAAGGTTCCCAGTATCTGCAAAAGCGTTGTTTTACCCGCCCCAGATGCACCAACAATACTCACCACTTCAGAAGCATTAACGGTTAAATCAACACCGTTAATCACCTCTACAGAACCAAAGCGTTTGTGTATGTTTTCGAGTCTTATCATTAAAAAGCGCGATTCACGCCAAATACATACCTCATTTGAACATATTCAGATTGTTCTTCTGGAATTCTATTCAAGAAAAATGGCATATCGAATCGTATGTTCAATGGTTTCATACTAGAGAATCTTCTATTGAATTGAAGCGCAAAATTAGCGCCAACTCCTGCGTCTACTCTTAAACCGCTGGTAAGGTCATCTCGCACACCCAAAACTCCCAAGTCGGTAAATAGATATGGATTAATCTGAACTATACGTCCAACCTTACCCAGTTTTGGATTTATATAACGTCCAAAGTCAAGCTCAGCATTTATGGCTGCACCACTTCTACCCGCATAACTAAAGAAGGTGTCGTTGTCTTGAATATTTGTTGCCGCAACTCCAGTATATCCACGAAGGTTAAGCCCTCCACCTTGATGAACATTGTTACCGTCTCTACTGTGTACCAACTGATCTGGAGATAACCATCCAATAGCTCGACTATAACGATTATCCATTAACTGATAGGTATTCGCACCACTAAGTTGTAACATGGCTTCTGGCGCCACATTCGACCCTGTAATATATTGGGCAAAAGCTCTTGTTCGAAGAACCATTCGCTTCACATTTCGATTGTTTTTTAATTCAGCAGATACACTCGCATAAGCATAGTCTGAAAAGAGGACCGGCGCTTGCGTTTTTAACTTCAAACTTCCACCACCATTAAACTGCTTATAGGCTCTTGTAAAGGATAGGTCAACCCAGTTATCAAGGCCGTTGTTTGCGAACTCAGGATATAAGAGATAACTCGTGTTGTTGCGCTTTGCGCTTGCAAAATCCAGCTCTATTATCCCTTTATGGGTTCGTTTGTCTAACCCAATAGAATTATACAACCAACCTGCCATCCAGCGTGAAGACAGCTTTAGATTGGTATGGTCGGCAACCTTCGACTTGTAATCAACTTCGTAAGAAATTGGGTCTCTGTCTTCAACCAAAGCTTCATCGGTACCTAAAAATTCAACACCCGTATTGTACAATACACGTGCTTTAACCAGGTGTTTATGGTTAAAGTAATTTCCAGAGAATTTCGCCCCTATTTTGACTCCATCAATTGCGTTGTACCAACCATCAAGCCTGTACTTCGCCACATATTTTCGGAAAGTTGTTGGTCCGTATTGTAATCGGTCATATGACCAATAGATTGGTGTCTTTTTACTATTGTCCAACCTGTTTATATCAGCCATTCGGCCACTGATGTCAATCCGAACATCTTTAATCCCACCAGGTATGGTAATCGTAGCCGTGTAGGTTTGGTTGATTAAATCCCACCCTGTCCATTTAGGTAACACTGTCGCTTTTGTTCTTTTTTGGAAATAGGTATTTGGTATGTAGTAATGATGTGGTTGGCCAGCTTTGTCGATAACAGTAAAGTCGATTGGCATTGGGTCTCCTTTACGTTCGAAAGTGATAGCATACTGATCTCCGTCAACATGTTTTACTTTTTTGATACCATAATCAATGAACGAATTGTTTTCTAGCCATTCATCAAAAAACCAGTTTAAATCAACCTCTGTATACTGGATGATTGAGGTTCTAAAATCCTCCCAATACGGATGACATATCTTCCATTGATTGAAGTAGTTAGAAAATGCCTCGGCAAATAGTTCGTCTCCTAGGATATACTGTAAGTTGTACAACATGGTAGCCGTTTTATAATACACCTGGCCATATCCTCCACCATGTCGTGCGGCAGAATTAAAATGATCTGAGTGCATATTTAGCCTTGCTGTATTGTCGCCAGTGGCGTGTGCCATATAGCCAAAATATACTGTTTGGTCGTCTCTATAGTTAGGCATATAGTTTATACCATCAATCGTTTTCATAGACATGGCTGTCAAAAACTGAGTGAAGCCTTCATCTAAAGAGGCGCGGTAGGTTTCGTTGTTTCCAACCATACCAAAAAACCAGTTATGGCCTACCTCGTGTGCTATTAATCCTTTATGGCCTGGAAATGATCCACCATCAAGCGTTAACATCGGATATTCCATTCCATCGCGGGCATCAGCAGCAATCATCTTTGGATACGCAAACATGCCTACCTTTTGCGAATACGCTTTAACCACATCGGCAACATACTGAGCTGAAGGCTGCCAAGCATGCGCATGTTCTTCTTGTGCTAAAGCGATGCATCGAACGTTGTTCCACACAACTTCTCCGATTCGATACGTTGGATCTGCAGTAAAAGCAAAATCATGAACGTTAATCGCTTTAAACTTCCACGTTTTTGTAGAACCGTCTGGCGTGATAGGATTAGAGTAGCTGGTTGCTCTCTTTTCAAAGTTTTTAATATCTAATCGCTGACGCAAATCGCCAGGATACATGTCGCTTTCGTTTTGCAACACTCCTGTAGCTTCAACTACGTATTGGTTTGGAAAGCTGATATCAACTTCAAATATTCCATAATCACCAT
>JAIBDD010000031.1 GCA_024679565.1 Bacteroidota bacterium
ACTCAACTAACGGAACTCAATTCTTCTTTAACTTAATTGATACAACTGAATTTAGAGCAGTTTACCAATCAGGTGTTTGTTCTACAGACGCATCTGCATCTGTTACTGCGACGCCAAAGGCTCTGCCATATGCTGAAATCAGTAAAATCATTGATGATAGTATTTGTGCAGGAACAACTGGTGATTTCGAAATCACTGTTGATAATGTAGACGTTGGGTCTGACTTTACGGTTTACTTCTCTGAAGGAACTGTAAGTAACAGCGAATCATTTACACAAAACGCTAGTGGTGTTCATACAATCACAAGTGGTGTACTAACGTCTAAAACATTGATTCAATTGGTATCGATTAAAGTAACAAGTACAGGATCACCAAGTGTACCAGCTTGTTCTAACACGCTTACTAGCAATGGAACAATAACTGTTGTTGACTTACCATTTGCTTCTATTACGGCTGGCCCAGATACACTTTGTCAACAAGACAAAATCGCATTTACAGTTACTGTAACAAACGTTCTTTCTACGGATAATTGGGAATTACGTTACGAATTAGAAAGTGATGAGGATACTATTACGGGTACAGGCCCTGGTAGTGTTACTTGGGTTGATACAGATTCAAACACAGCTGAGTCTGCTAAGATTCAACTTATTGAAATCTTAAATGTATCTAACCTGGGTATTTGTAAGTCGGTTAATACTGATGATTGGGATATTTATATCTACAAGCCTACTGAGCCAGGTACTATAGTTGCATCTACTGATACTATTTGTAAAGGTGGAAGTACAACTATTGCTGAAGTAACGGGTACGCCTAAACAAGGTTTAACGGTTAGTTGGGAATACAAACCGATTAGCACTTCTAATTGGACTGGTTTAACAAATAACAATACAACGTTGACTATCACTAACTTGTTAGAAACAACGGATTACCGAGCAGTATACAAATCAGGTGTTTGTGATACAGCGCACTCTAATGTAGTAAGAATTCAGGTTGAAGAATTACCATTGGCAACGATTAGTGGATCAACATCAATTTGTGCGGGTGATTCAGTTGACTTAACAGTTACTGTATCTAACGTAGGAACTACTCAAGATTGGGAAATTGATTATTTGACTGGTACATTGTATGGTAAGATGACTGGTACTGGATCTGGTACCCACACATTAAGAGTTGGTAATTTCACTACCAATTCTGATGTAATCTTACAAAAAATCAGAACAGTGTCTGGAACACCAATGTGTGTTAATGATAAGTTAACGAACAACGCGCAAGCGAGAGTCAATATCAACCCAAGACCATATGCTAGCTTAAATAGCACTGTGTCTCCGGTTTGTCAGAACAGTACTTCTTCATTCACATTCACTGTTTCAAATGTGAAGAGTGGTGATGACTGGACATTGACTTACCTAGTTGATGATGCTCATGCAAGTTCTGTAACAACTAAAGGAAAAGGTCCTGGAACATTTACAGTTGCAACACCTTCGTTAACTGATGATAAAACTTACGTTGTAAGATTTACAAACATTAAAAATACAACAACTGGTTGTGACTCTTCATTGAGTTCTGTAATGAATATCGTAGTTGATGCTACGACAACTCCTGGTTCTGTTGCATCTGATACAACGGTATGTTATGGTGCACATGTTGGTACTATAACACACACTGGTGGTAACGGTAGCATCGTAAGATGGGAGAAATCAACTGACGGTGGTATTAGCTGGTCAACGATTACTAATACAAGTAGCACATATACATATACTAACTTGATAACTACTACACTATTTAGAGTTGTAAAAATGAATGGTGTGTGTAGTGAAGCTGCAACGAGTCCTGTAACTGTAACAGTTAACGCTTTACCAGTAGCATCTATATCAGGTTCTGATACGGTTTGTGCTGGTGAGTCTGGTAACTTAACTGTAACTGCAACCAATACTCAAGGTGAGGATTGGAGAGTAGCATACTTAGTTGGTACTGTACTTGACACATTAAGCGTTAGTGGTCCACTTACTACTGGAACAATTAACACTGGGTCAATTAAAACAAACACTGATGTTACATTGAAGAAAATCTGGATGACTTCAGGAACTCCTCAATGTGAGAACAATAACTTATCTAACAACGCGAAAGCAACTGTTGAAGTAGATGATGGGCCAAATGCAACGCTTATTTCATTAACTGATTCAGTTTGTACTGGTAGCCCTGCTTACGGTAAGGTGACTGTAGCTGACGTGAGAACAAGCGAAAATTGGATTGTATACTGGTCTATTAACGGTGGTACTGCTGATTCAGTGACTGGATCTGGTCCTGGTAGCTTCAACTTTACTACTGCTAACTTGACGGTTCATCCATCAACGCTTAGATTAACTAGAATTGTTAATACAACAACTGGTTGTGAAGGTTCTCCTACAGATCAAGACGTTGTAACTGTTTCACCAACAACTGTAGGTGGTACATTAACAGCTAACGATACTGTTTGTAAAGGTACTAATGGCGGAACATTGACATTAGGTGCTGATGCTATTGGTACAGTAATGGGATGGGAGTATAGTACGGATAATGGTTCAACTTGGACTGCTATCAACAATACGAAAACAACTTACAATTACACGAACCTTACTTCAACGACTCAATACAGAGTTATTGTGAAGAGCGGAGCTTGTAATTCTGAAAATTCTTCAGTTGTAACTATTACTGTTAATGAGTTACCAGTTGCAACAATAGTTTCTGTAGGATCCAGCAATATCTGTGAAGGTTCGTCTACGTTTGTTGCCATCAACGTAACTAACGTTGATGCTGGAATGGATTGGGATCTGAAATACTTACAAGGTTCTTCTGTTAAAACATTAAGTGGAAGCGGTCCTGGTGCAGATACAATCTGGACTGGAACATTGTCAAGTACAACTGATATTACATTACAATCATTGACTATCACTAGCGGTTCTCCACAGTGTGCGAATAGTAACTTAACTAACCAGTACACTACAACGATCACAGTTCTTGATAACCCAACGGCTACATTTAAAACGTACCCTACAAACATCTGTAAAGGTGAAACTCCGACTGTAACTGTTGATGTGGATGACGTGTTAAGTACTGAAGGGTGGACAATTATTTACAAGGTGAATAATGGATCAAATATCTCTTCGACAGGTGTAGGGTCTGGAGTGTTCACACTTGCAAACATGCCTCAGTTTAATACAGAAGGAGCTAACGGTTTAAGATTGGTGTCGATTACGAATACTAGTGCTAACCCTAATTGTACAAGTGCCTTAACTGACTCTATTACAATTAACGTAGATTCAACTTCTGTTGGAGGTACAATCAGTGGTGTGAATATTGTATGTAAAGGTGACGGTGCTGTATTATCTCTAAGTGGAAACAGAGGAAGTATCGTAAAATGGCAATACTCAACAGATGGTATTAATTACTATGACATAGCAAACACTTCAGATACATTAGCATTTGCTAACCTTCAGACTAAGACTTGGTATAGAGTTGAAGTTATGAATGGTGTGTGTGCTGCTGATTACTCAGTTGTTAAAACGGTTGATGTACAGGAATTACCAACTGTAACTATTAATAACCCAACAATTGACATTTGTGCTGGAGCTACAACAACCCTTAGCTTGTCTATCGGTAATGTGACTTCTACATCTACATGGTCAATTGATTATAAAGAAAACGGAACTTCTGGTTCATATACTACGGGTACCGGTACAAGTGAAACTATCACTTTCGGACCTTACACTTCTACAACTACAATAGAAATAGTTGGTGTTACTGTAACGAATGGCTTAGGTTGTTCTAATACAATCAGTGAGAAAGCAGTTGTAACTGTTACTGATAACCCAACGGCGTCTATTACTACTGTACCTGATTCGTTATGTGAAGGTGATGTATTAGTATTTACTGCTAGCATCGACAACGTAGCAACAGGAACTAAGTGGGAGTTAAATTATGAAATCGACGGTACTGCTGGACCAACTAAGAAAGGAACTGGATCAGGAACGTTCACAGTGAATACTGGACGTACTGTATCTCCAAGTTCTGTTAAGGTTCAGTTAACTGAAGTTCTATTAGATAATGCATTAGGATGTAACACAGTATTGAATGATTCAGCTGTAATTAAAGTGAGCCCAACTACTGTTGGTGGTACTTTATCGCCAGCTACATCTACGATATGTGAAGGTGAGTCTGCAACACTTACGTTGTCAGGTGAAACTGGAGCAGTTCAAAACTGGGAGTATAGTACTGATAATGGTGCTACCTGGACAGTATTGTCAAACACTGCCAATGCAGTTACAATCACGAATATTAACGTGACAACATTATATAGAGTATATGTTCAGAGTGGAACATGTGCTGGAGCTTACTCAACTGTATCTACAGTAACAGTTATCGAAACGCCTAACGCGACGGTAACTAGTAGCGCAACGGTTTGTCCTAACGACGTAGCAACGTTCACATTAAGTGTAACAGGTGTTGCTGCAACTGACGGTTGGTCTGTTGTTTACAAACGTAATGGTACAACGGTAGGAACTCCGGTTACAGGTACAGGTTCTGGTGACTTTAACTTCAACGTTACGGGTTCTGCTTACTCAGGTAACCCAACGTTGATTACTGTTGAATTAGTAAGTATTGAGAATACAACTTATGGTTGTGTGAACAGTGGCTTAACTAGTAGTGCAACAGCTAGAGTTACTCCTAACCCAGCTGCAAGCTTCACAGCGGTTAACAACTGTGAAGACAGCACGATATCATTTAGCAATACATCTTCAATTCCTGAAGGAAGTATAACTACTTACAAGTGGTACTTCGGTGACGGTGATTCAAGTGTGAATGGTAGCCCAACTCATGTATACAGCAGCGCTGGAACTTACAACGTAACATTAGTTGTATGGAGTGATAATGGATGTAGAGGTGAGGTTACTCAATCTGTTGAAGTTTATCCTAACCCAACAGCTGACTTTACATTCAGTAATGTATGTAAGAATGAAACATTCTCTGCAACAGATCAGTCGTCTGTAGCTAGCGGATCTATTACTTCTTGGTTCTGGCAGTTCGGTGATGGTACAACATCAACGGATCAGAATCCTACACATGATTATGCTGCATCTGGTAACTATGATGTAACGCTTACTGTAGTAACAAACAATGGTTGTTCAAATACTACATCTAAAGAGCTTACAGTTTACATACTACCAGAATCTAACTTCGTTGCAAGTCCTGTTTGTGAGGATGCACCAATGCAGTTTGTTAATGCATCAGCTATTGGTTATGGTACAATGACATACGAATGGAACTTCGCAGGTCAAGGTTCTTCAACTGATAAGGATCCTACATTTACATTCACTGGTTTCGGAACGTTCAGTGTTGAATTGATCGCAACGAGTAACAATGGTTGTAAAGACACAATCGTTAGAAACGTAACGATTTACCCAGCACCTACTGCAGACTTTACTGTAGTTGATGTATGTATCGGAGAAGCAAGTGTGTTCACTAACACATCAACTGTTCCAGGTACGGATAACATAATCGAATACTTCTGGGATTTCGGAGACGTTAACTTCAGTGGAATTGAGAACCCTACGCACACTTATGCTGCTGCAGGTGATTACAATGTAACATTGAGAGTTAAATCAAATAGAGGTTGTGAGAATTCAGTAACTAAGGTTGCTAGTGTGATCGCACTTCCTGATGTTGACTTAACGGCTAACGGTCCTACTGAGTTCTGTGATGGAGATAGCGTATTATTATCTGCTAACTCTAATGCAAGAACATACGATTGGACTTGGACTGGTGGAACATCAACAAATGGTTCAGTATCTGCTAAAGATAGTGGATGGTACAAAGTGAGAATTTCTGCTCCACCGATTGGTTGTGAGAATGAAGATTCTATCTTAATCGTTGTACATTCATTACCTGACGCTAAGGCTTGGCCAAGAAACAAAGTGACTCAGTCTATTGATACAATCAGCAGAGGTCAGTCAATTGATTTACATGCATCAGGTGGTGTTACTTACCTGTGGTCTCCAACAACATACTTAAACCCATCAGACATGGCTGATGTTATGGCTGAAAGAGTTGATATGACTACAGATTACACAGTAACTGTAACTGATGAGTTTGGATGTACTAACGAGGCTCAATTGAGAATCGTAGTTCTTGACAACTTTGACTTGACAGTTTATAACGCTGTAACACCTAACGGTGACGGAATGAACGATACTTGGATTATCGAAAACATCTGGGCTTACCCAGAAGCTGAAGTGGTAATCTTTAACAGATATGGTATGGAAGTGTACAGATCTACTGGTTATAACAATGACTGGGATGCTACGTACAAGGGTAATGATTTACCTGACGGTCCTTACTACTATGTGATTGTTCATGCAGACTTCCCAGACTTGGTGTACAAAGGTGTTATTAACGTAATACGGGAGACTAAATAATAATTGACAAGAATCCTTAGAATTAGAAAAATGAAAAAAGTATTAATATTTATCGCGTTCGTTGTTCTAGGTTTAACACAGGCATTTGCTCAGCAAGTACCGATGTATAGCCACTACTATTACAACCAATTCTTGTACAATCCAGCTATGGCAGGATCAAAGTCTTACGGTCAGGTTTACTTGATTAACCGCAACCAATGGTTCAACATACCAGGAGCTCCACAAACTCAAGCTTTGACTATTGATGGTCCTTTAAGGAACAACAATGCAGGTCTTGGTTTAGGTGTTTACCGTGACGTTGCGGGTCAGTTTAACATTACTGGCGGTACTGCAGCATATAGATATACTTTAAACCTTGGTAACTCAGGGCAAAAGTTATCTTTCGGTCTTGCATTAGGTGTTCTAAACAATAGAATTGACTTAAATGACATCTCCGTTCAAAACCCATTGGATCCAGTTACTGCTGCAACTTATCAAGGAGCAACAGGATTTGACGCCAACATGGGAGTGAATTATGAAGTCAATAATTTCAACATCGGTTTAGCTGTACCACAAATTTTAGGTGGAGAGTTGGCTTATGATGCTATTAAGAATACGGTAACTGACCAAGTGGTTCGTTATGGTATGGCACGTCAGTTTGTATTGAACGCAGGTTACAACTGGGATATTAAAGGCGATGAAACATGGTTCTTACAACCAAATGCATTGTTAAGATATACACCTAATACTCCTGCACAATATGACATCAGCGCAATGCTTAATTACCAAGACAAGTATTGGATTGGTGGTATGTTCAGAAGTGCTTATGCTGTAACAGCTGCAGCTGGTCTTAGACTAGCAGATCAGTTTGTTGCTGGATATGCTTATGATATCTCTGTACACAAAGTAAGTGAATACACAAAGGGTGCTCATGAAGTAATGTTAGGTTACCAGTGGGGCGGAAGTCCAATGGATGATCCAGATCTTAAGAAGAAGTTTAAAGACATAGACGATAAACTTAATAAAGAAGATAAGGACATCGATTCACTTGGTAATGAAATCAAGAAAAACAGAAAAGATATCGATAAGAACACTGATGACATTGATGACAATGATGTTGACATCGATGAAATCAACGACAAGATCAAAACTTTCGAACAGTTCATGCAAGATTACAAAGACGGTAAACTTGGTAGTGGTTCTGGTTCTGGTAAAGTATACACGTTCAACAACGTTTACTTTGCAACAAACAAATGGGACATTAGAACTGAAGCACGAGCTGAATTGGATAATCTTGTTACTATCTTGAAGGATAATCCAAACTTGAAAATTGAGGTTGCTGGTCATGCGGATCAAAGAGGTTCTGCTTCTTATAACCAATGGCTGTCTAACAAACGTTCAGTTGCGGTAAGAGACTATCTTATCTCAAACGGTGTTACAGCATCTCAATTGGAAGTAAAAGGTTATGGAGAGGATTCTTCATTTCCTACTTTGGACGAAAACAGAAGAGTTGAGTTCAAGATTATTTCTGAATAAGAGAATTATAATATTTATGTCAAAAGGGAGCTTCAAACGCTCCCTTTTTTTTTGACAATTGTTTTGACGTTATATGAAACTAATTACTAAAATTTTGAGTCTGGCCACGGCAGGAGCAATGGCCCTAGGTTGTGGTACATCAAGTAGAAAAATTACAACACAAGAAAAACCAGTTGAAGGTATGAATTTGTACGAACTAAACTTAATGAGCTTAAATGAAGCTGATAAGATCGATTTAAGCGCTTTTAAGGGGAAATATATCTTATTCGTCAATGTGGCAAGTAAGTGTGGTTTTACGCCCCAGTATGACGGTCTACAGGCTTTGTATTCGTCTAATGCCGATAAGCTTATGGTTATCGGATTGCCTTGTAATCAATTTGGTTTTCAAGAACCAGGTGATAGTTCACAAATTGCAACGTTTTGTAGCAGTAATTATGGGGTTACTTTTCCTATATCAGAAAAGTTGGATGTAAAAGGTGATAACCAACATCCAGTGTATGAGTGGTTAACCCAAAAGAAATACAATGGGGTCGGAGACTATAACGTGTCCTGGAATTTTAACAAATTCTTAGTGAGTCCAAACGGGGAACTTGTAGCATATTTCGGATCAAAGGTTAAACCTCAAAGTGAAGAGATCACCTCTCTATTGAAATAGTACCTACTATTCTACTCGTGTCCATACCGAGGTTCTGCCTAGCCATGTCATGCCAGATATGTATCCTCTAAGACGCAATGTATTGGTGTTACCGTCTTCAAATTCCATATAACCGTCATACGTTTTGCCGTTTCGTGGATCATACACTGATCCGTTGACCCATCTTTGATCGTCCGAATCATATTCGAAGTATTTTAAGGCGACTAAACCTACTCTTTCTCGACTGCGTAAGTTCTCGTTGGGATTGTTGACATCTGTTTTAGGAGAACCATCAGCATTGTTTGGTTTGGCCATCCAAATTGTTTTCCCAGAATACTTACCGTTACTCGCTAAGAAAATTTTGACTTTGGCGTCTTTATCAGACGTCCAGTAAATCCCAGTGATGTCCGACGCTTTAACTGATTCGGTTGTGTTATGTGTTGAATCAAATGCGGTTATTGTTAACCCAATCAGTAGAGTGTATAAAACCTTGCTTCTCATAAATCTGCTATTCGTTATTGTTTTGTGCAATTTACGATTATTCTTATTCGGTTTTGCTGTACATACTTTTGTTTTATGCTTGTTAAGACATTTGGTAGTGCAGTTCAAGGAGTTGACGCTTTTACTATAACGGTTGAGGTAAATGTGGGTAGTGGGACTAAAGTACACATGGTGGGCCTGCCAGATAATGCAATTAAGGAAAGCCAATTAAGGATTGCCACTGCGTTTAAGAACAACAACTTAAACATGCCGCGAAATGGGATTGTAGTAAACATGGCTCCTGCGGATATCAAAAAAGAGGGCTCTGCCTATGACCTTACAATAGCCATGGGCATATTAGCAGCGTCCAATCAGGTAGTACTTGACAAACTCCAGCATTATATGATTATGGGAGAGTTAAGTTTAGATGGCAGCATATTGCCACTGAAGGGATGTCTGCCCATAGCCATTCAAGCGGCAAAAGATGGGTTTAAGGGCATGGTGGTACCACATCAGAACGCCAAGGAAGCGGCCATTGTTAAGGATATTGAAGTATTCGCAGTCCATAATTTGAGGGAGGTCATTGCTTACTTAAATGGTGAATTGAAATTGGATCGAGTGGTGGTCAATCCACGACAGCAATTTGAAGAAGAATACGAGAAATTTTTAGATGATTTCTCGGATGTACAGGGCCAGCAAAATATTAAGCGTGCACTAGAAATCGCCGCTGCGGGAGGTCACAACGTGGTTTTAATTGGTCCGCCAGGAGCAGGTAAAACCATGCTTGCCAAAAGGCTGCCGTCAATCCTACCGCCCCTTTCCTTACACGAGGCGTTAGAAACCACCAAAATACATTCTGTTGCGGGCAAGCTCGGACCAAATACTGGGCTGGTCAGCAAGAGGCCATTCCGGAATCCGCATCATACCATAAGTGATGTGGCACTTGTGGGTGGGGGCAATAACCCGCAACCCGGCGAAATTTCTTTGGCGCACAACGGGGTGTTGTTTTTAGATGAACTTCCAGAATTTCAAAGATCTGTACTTGAAGTGATGCGACAACCACTAGAAGATAGAAGTGTTTCTATAGCACGAGCGAGATTTTCCGTGGTTTATCCAGCGGCATTTATGCTGGTTAGTTCTATGAATCCCTGTCCATGTGGGTATTTTAACCATCCTGATAAAGAATGCGTTTGCATGCCAGGTGTGGTGAATAAATATCTTAGCAAAGTGTCTGGGCCACTGTTAGACAGGATCGATATTCATATTGAAGTAACGCCTGTCGAATTTGATGATTTGATTGAGAAAAGAGCGTCAGAAAGTAGCGAAATAATTCGCGAGCGGGTGGTCAATGCTCGGAACATACAAGACAATAGGTTTGCAGTAAGTAAAGACATGCATTGCAATGCACAGATGAGCAGTAAAAATATCCAAACACACTGTAAGATAGATAAGCCTGGTTCCATTTTGCTAAAGTCGGCAATGAAGAAATTGAATTTATCTGCTAGGGCTTACGATCGAATTCTGAAGGTAAGCAGAACAATCGCTGACTTGGCTTGTAGTGATTCGATACAAATTGAGCACTTAGCCGAAGCAATTCAATACCGTAGTTTAGATCGTGAGAATTGGGGTAACTAAGCTAAAAACGACCAAAGTACCTTCGTTCTTACATTTAGGAACAAAAGTTGTTTTAGTTTTGATAATATGAAGTCAAGATTTCTATCTCTTTTAATCTGTTTATGTACTGCGCTAACCGTATTTAGTCAATCCAAACAGCTTGAACCCGCTGTATCAGACGATGTCATGCACCAAATTTATGACAAGATAAAAACACCTTACAAATACGGAATGGTTATGATTCACGACGATACGTCTAGTATGATAGATTGTGCAACCATATTTAAACAAGACAGTTTGTGGTATATGACTTATTTAGTGTTTGAAGGTAAGGGGTACGAAACGTGGCTGGCAAAAAGTGATAATTTATTGGATTGGGAAACTATTGGAACGGTATTACCGTATGTTTCTGTGCACGATAACAAATGGAACCAATCGGCGGGATATCCGAGCCTTATTGATTACAATTGGGGTGGCTCTTATGCCATAAGTAAATATGACAACAAATACTGGATGTCGTACTTCGGAAGTAATTCTATGGGGTATGAACGAGGGAAGCTGTCTATCGGGATGGCATTTACGGAAAGCAATGTGACTGAAGCTCATGCCTGGAATAGATTGGATAAACCAATAATGGCCACAAACGATGCAGACGCAGGAGTTTGGGAAAGCGATAAACTATATAAAAGCAGTATCATTTGGGATAGTGCTAAAACTACTGGAAGCCAGTTTGTTATGTTCTATAATGCGGTAGGAGATACATCAACTTTTGAAAACTGGGTTGAAAGGATAGGTGTAGCAACGTCTGACGACATGGTTAATTGGAAACGATACGAAGGGAATCCAGTAATCGACCACGGAGTAGGATTAACAGGTGATGCCGTCATTCAAAAAATAGACAGCCTGTATGTTATGTTTTACTATGGGGCGTTTTGGCCAAAAGGCAGGAAAGATGCCTTCAACCGTTTTGCATGCTCCTACGACTTACTCCATTGGACTGATTGGACTGGGGAAGATTTGATATCCACTTCAGAAAATTATGATGAAAAATACGCGCACAAACCATACGTAGTCAAGCACAATGGAGTAGTGTATCATTTCTATACCGCCGTTAATAAATTAGAACAACGCGGTTTGGCTGTCGCCACTTCCAAGGACCTTGGAAAGAGTACACTAAAATTTGAAAAAGTAGACCTTAAGTTAAGAAGGTGAAATAATCCGATTTAAGGATTTTGAGGTGAACGGATTATCCCGTTTTCTTTACTGTCACCTTTAATTTTAATGTTTGTTAAGTTTAGATTTAACACATCATCAAATACAAATGCAGGTCTATAATCGGGGCTTTTAATTTTAAATCGTGCGTTTGTTATAGAAATTCCGTCACAATGACGAGCGTATAACCCCCATGCAGGTAGTTCGCCAAACATAGAAAATTCGGGATACTCTTCTATTCTTTCTGGTATATTTTGAAGCCTACTAATTGGGGCGTTTACATAGGTTGAAGAGCCCTTGCCAGGATATATAACATGTATATTGTCAATTGAAATGTTGGTGACCCGATTGTCGGGATAGCCAGAGATGGAAATGGGGAAAATGTTGTGAAAAAAAGGTAGTGCGGGGCCACGTAAATCGTAATACAGATCTGGCTGGACAAAAGGAACAACACATTTTATGTTCTGAATCATAACGTTATTAATTGAACCACTTGGGAGGTGATCGTAGATCGGTCTTTTATTCAACCGAATGAATAGCGCGTTACCCGTATTTGAGGCTTGTATATTTCTGACAAGGACATTTTCGATAATGCCAGTCTCCCAGCTTTCAATAGCAATTGCCGATCTATAGGTGTCATATACCTTGATGTTTTCTATCACGACGTTTTTAAATCCACCAAATGATGACGTACCAAGTTTAACGGCGCTAGCGCTTGAACGCACCTTGCAGTTGTATATGTGAATGTTGTCACAGATGGGTTGATGGTCTTGGTTTCTCTTATAAGATTTGACACAGATGCCATCATCTGATGCGTTAATTTTAGAGTCGGATATCACCACATTTTTACAATCAATTATATCAATGCCGTCATTATTCCAATACGACACACTCTCCACCGTTACGTTACGTATGCGTAAGTTGTTGCAAAGATCATATACCTGCACCCAACTGGCGGCATTCTTTATTGTGACCGATTCAATGGCTACATCAGTGCAATTGACGAATTGAATGAGCTGAGGTCTTACATGTGCTTTCGGACGCTTTTCTTTAAATTGATATAAACTACTGTCTAGTTTACCTTCATAAAACAAATCATCAATTCTTTGAGCTAGTTCATGCCCTTGACCATCAATTATTCCTTGACCACTTATCTTAACGTTCGAATCATTTATGCATAGTATTAGTGATTTCCAATTGTACGTAGCCGTTGTGCGCGACAAAGCATAATAATCGTCAACATTAGTACTGCCGAGTAGTATTGCACCTTTTTTTAAGTGAAGCTCTACATTGGAATGCAAGGTTAAAGAACCGGTTAAGAAATTCCCTTTAGGCACTATAACACGGCCATTTTTGTGTTTGCTGGCTTCATCGATTGTCTGTTGAATTTGCTTTGTACTTAATACGGAGGCGCTATTGACGGCACCAAAGGCTGTAATGTCAAAATCTTGCCCTTGACAATGGGTGAAAACAATGCCTAACGTTAATAAATAGAGTATACGAGTCATCAATAAAATGGGATGAAAGGAATGATTGCAATTTAATCAATCTCACAACATAGTATTAAAAATTGCAAAGTGAAGCCTCATAAGTTTTGTTAAATTATATTTGGTTAAAAGTTGGATAATTTGAATTACACAGCGATCGGCGCACCCCTTTTTTTTGTTATTCTATTATTGATTACCAGGTCTTGTTTTAATCAAGGAGAAGATTTACCAACGGCAGATCAAAAAATAGATTTGATGCCGACATGTAAGCCATTGCTTGCATCAAGATTTAAAGATCTTGATGATTTAAAAAAAGTGGTAGACATAGACTATGAGGTTTATGGCGAAAAAGATGGAGAAATTGAAGGATTGGTGCGTTTGTCATACGACGGGATCGAAACCGAACTGCAATCAGGTATTTCACAAGATGATATAATAAAGGTTCGTGATGGAAAGATAATGGACGCAGTTGACCTAATGATTGAGTCGCCTTACGCCATTCGAAATCGTGTTTATTTAAACAAAATTTATAAACTGGCAAGAAGAAGACCATTGATTTTTGGGGAAGGTGATGTAGCGTTTTATGATCTCGCGTTAGCATGTGTATCGAATATGAACTTTGATTATACCTATATTCAAACAGCAAGGGATACGTCAGAGAAAGGATTTATCAATACATATAATCACATTATTGCTCAGGCATTAATTACCACAGCGTTTTCAAAAGAGATGGCAGACTTTGTGGCTGATGTTCATGAATTGAAAAACATGCCAGAATTGATTCATGGAAACTTTTCAGTAGAGCAACTGGTCGATTCAAATAATAACCCAGTAGACAATTATGTCGATATAGTGAATAATGAAATCGGGCAGGAAATTGGCATTGCGTTAAAAGTAAAATATGGGATTTCTTCGGATACCGAGTGGGATAACGTCCTATTAACGGCATACATGAACGAGATTTGGCAAGTATTTTGCAAAATATCGGATGTAGTGCCTAAGCCCTTTGTGATTCAAGATCCACTGCTAAATAAAATTGCTAAAAAGATAAATAGGGTCAGATATGACTTGACCTATTTTAGTGTGAAATGATGGTGCTAGTCTTTAGTATTTAAATAAAACTTGGTGGAGCCAGTGGCTGACGTCGAGTCAACTATCACGTATTGCTCTTGCAGCTTGTTCATCGTTTCCCCCTTGTAAATACTGAACCAGTCCGACGATACCTCTACCCCTTCCAGTATGGAAGAGCTGAATGTCGTTTCAGCGATGTTCGCTTTTATAAGCCGGCCATCACGCAAATTACTGTTACTAAGGTCAGCCTTAGTTAAATTGGTTACGGCGAAATCGGACTGCATCAAGGAAGTGTTGGTCAGTTTGCTTGAGGTTAAATCGGCGATAACAAATGTGGATCCACTTAAATCAGCATGTTGAAATTGGCCATACGAAAGGTCAGCGCCAGTGGCATCTGTGAATTTCAATTCTCCTTTATTCATTTGAATCCAAGCCATCGACGCACTGCGTATATCGGTGTTATTTAGTGTTGCTTCATTCAGTATAGCGCCTTTCATGGTTACATCTCTTAAACGGCTGTTATCAAAATTTATCCCGGTTAGATCAGCGTTGGATAGGTCAGCAGATTCTAAATTTATTCCGCTAAAGTCAATATGCTTTAAGCTAGAATTTCTTAAATCTGAATAACTGAAATCAACCTTCGATTTAATCTTATTAAAAGACGTGCTGTCAATATCCATTAACGTTAAGGCCATTAGCAATTGGCCACGTTCGGGGCTTAAAGGTTTTTCACCTAAACTGTCATGATAAAAATATCGATATGGTTTTAGCGAAAAGCTAAAGGCAGCGATGCGTGCTATTGTGGCATTACTCAAAGGGCCACCAGGGTTCTGTTTTATTTCTTCATCAACTAATGTTAATACATTAGACATCAGCCCAACCTGTTGCTTTTTGTTAACTGCGTCAGACAGTTCTTCTAATTCGATTAACCTAGAATCGAACTTTTGTGAATACGCATTTAAGGTCTTAGTTTGATAATGAATCACATATGCCAAAGCCGCACAGGCAAGAAATACAAATGCTGCCAATATCATCCACATAGCCCGGTAGCTTGATTGAATGTTTTGATCAGTGGCATTGTCATGTTTTGCAAACCATTGCACTATCTTCCCATTCGAACGGCGTGCCTGAGAAACAAGCATGCCCAAAACCATAAGCACAAAGCAGGCGATAAACCCAACCCAAAAGTGTTTAGACGGGTCAATAAATGGGACGTTTAGGTATCCAATTACCCAGCCTACAGAAAGTAAAGCAACTACAAAAAGGATCTTTAGAAGTTTTCTTTTCACGCCGTAAATATACTCAATAGCCAACATTGTGAGTCTGACTTTATCATTCTGCCTAAAGCGACATGTCGAAATAATGCACTGCTAATAACACTGATTTAAATTCAACATAATTCTAGCAGTATTTTTCTTATTTTTAGCAAATGAAATTCCTGCAAATAATTCTTATTTCTACCGTGATTTTGTCCACGTTTACCACGTGTAATCAACAGAGTAATTCGGATACAACAATTGAAAACAATCCATTTTACCCCAATTCGAAACCGTCTACAAGATGGTGGTGGTTTGCTACCGAAATAAAAAAGCCAGATATTAAAGACCAATTGGACTGGGCTAAGGCCAATAATTTTGGAGGGGTTGAAGTAGCTTGGGTTTATCCATTATATCGGTATAAAAACATGTATAAATACGACCACAATCGTCATTATGCTATTGACAGTTCGGCTCAAAAATGGCTAAGTCCAGAATGGTCTGATGTGGTAACGTATACCAAACTATATGCAGATTCTATAGGACTTGCATGTGATTTTACATTTGGTAGCGCGTGGCCTGTTGCAGGCAGTAACATCGACGCAGCGCATTCAACCCAGATCTATGGAGATACGTCTTTTCGACAATATTTGACTTTCGGTTGGACTTGGCCAGAAAATCAACTGGTCGTCAACCACTTAGACAGTAATGCGTTTAATCTATTTGCTGAACCAATCAGCGCAGCGCTTGCAAATGCATTGAAAGGAACGAAATCAGCACTTTTTACCGATTCCTGGGAGATTAAATTGAATGGGACAAACAAGATTTGGACGCCTGGTTTCGATATTTCCTTTGAAAAGGAGTTCGGTTACGACATCATTCCTTTTATGGAACGTAGTTTGGATTCTTTTCCCGATGTTCGATATGATTATATGCTTCACTTGGAAGACTATGTTACCGAAGGGTTTTATAAGCCTTATGTAAGAAAGTGCAAGGAACTTGGTGCTTGGTCGCGGGTGCAATGCTTAGCAGCTCCAGGCGACATTATGACGCTTTATTCATTGGTGGATATTCCTGAAACAGAAGGGATGTTGAATAACCCAAATTTCTCTAGAATTGTCAGCTCTTCAGCTTGTTTATCTTCAAAAAGGATTGTTTCAAGCGAAACTTTTACAGACATGTATGGATTTCCTAGCACGTATCTGAGAGAGGAACAAACGGCAGATTTGAAGATGGTTGCTGATGCGCTATTTGCTCAAGGAGCCAATCATCATTTTTACCACGGAATGCCCTACAACCCTAAAGGTTCTGACACCATAGAATTCTTTGCCACTATTTTTATAGGTAGAGGGGCGAGCCTAACAGAAGAATTGCCAGCTTTTAATACATACATGGAAAAGGTCGCAGGAATAATGCAAAGCGGTAAAACGTATAGTGACGTCGGTGTATACCTACCTTATGAAGATGGAGTCATGAAAGGTCCATATCCAGAAGAGAAACGTCGTGTTTGGGTTTGGGGTGAATATGAAATGAGGTTTATTAAACCAAACATGGAAACGGAAGGATATCATCCACTTTGGATTAATCGACATTTTTTGGATGAAGCAAAATTTGTTGACAACAAACTGGTTGCGGGTGATGCATCTTTCTCTTCGTTGTTTGTGGATGTTAAATATATGGATGTAAGAGCTTTACGAAAATTAGTTGGGTTTGCTAAAGAAGGGCTTCCGGTTTGCATAAAGCAAGATCCAAGTCAGCCTGGTAAAACCAAATCTGAGGATTTTGAAGGACTGTTAACAGAATTGAAATCGCTACAAAACGTGAGTGCTGAATTTAAAAACGTTGTTGATCACCAGCCTTTGATTAAGGGAGATACGATACCTGCATATTGGTGCCGACAAGAAAACGATGGCACGCTGCACATATTTTTAGCACAAAAGCTAGCCAAGGATTTGGAGTATCCGATTTATTCTGGTCAGTCATTTGCCAATAAGTCTGTCTTCCGAAATCTAACGATTACTGCCAACGGAAAAACAACAACACACAACTTTGAGTTCAAACCGTATCAAAGTATTATGGTTGAAATATCACCAAAAGGAAAAATGACGTTTGAAGATATCACCTTTGTGCCTAAAGATCCTGTAATCAAGCCAAGAGAGCCTCAAAGAATGAACTTTTAATCACAAGTTGAATCCTACGTCATAGGCAAAAGACGCAGGGGGAATGATCTTTGACTATTATGTCTGAATTCAAGTTTAAGAAGTTTGACATACGCCAAACCAATTCGGCGATGAAGGTGGGAACCGACGGCGTACTATTGGGTGCCTGGGCCTATGCAACTCAGCCGAATCGAATTTTGGATATTGGCACAGGCACAGGATTGGTGGCCATGATGCTTGCTCAGAGATTTCCAAATGCCCATGTCGACGCAGTAGAGATTGACGACTCAGCAATCATTGATGCCAAGTATAATTTTACCAACTCCTCATTTTCGTCTAGGCTGATTGCACACCATCTGCGCATTCAAAGCTTTGAGCCTAAAATCAAATACGACCTAATTGTTTCTAATCCGCCTTACTTTGAACGTTCTTTAAAACCAGAAAAAGAGGGCCGAGTAGCTGCACGGCACGATGCATTATTGAGCTTCAAAGAGTTGATTGATGTCGTTTCACGATTGTTAGGACCGACAGGGAATTGCGATTTTATTATACCTGCGAACAGACAAGAGGAATTAATCACCTTGGCAAAAAAGCATAAACTCTATTTGAGCAGAAAAACTACTGTACGAGGGCAGAACGAATCGCCTGTTAAACGTGTTTTACTTTCATTTACTCAAGAGGATTCACCCCTGAGTTCGACAGAATTGGTCATAGAAAAACGACGACATGAGTATACTGAAGCGTATATCAATTTAACAAAGGATTTTTATCTTAAAATGTAAATTATTCTCGTGCTGAATCTAACTTTTTCGACGACAAGCCAGTAGTGGATTAGTAACCTGCGACTGATTTGACCTGCTCTTTGGAGCGCTATAAAACGAAGAAGCATGATGAAAAGATAAGCCAAACTTTTGGCCCAATCTTACGCTACTTGCCATGGCAATCGAATCATATATATTGCTGTCGCACTTGCATGGGATAACCTTAATCTGAAACTTGTTTTTAGAGCCAACGACGCTATCACTTGCAGACTGCCCGTACGAGGACAGAGAAAAAATCAAACTTATTAGTATGCTACACGTGTATTTCATTCAAGCACATATGTAATATCTAGGGCGACAGGCTTCATATTTATTTCTTTACAAATCTGGCAGTTACCGACGTGTCTGGGCCCTTAAATTCTATAAGATATAGGCCATTGGTGATACCAGATATGTCAATCGTTTTAAATATTTTTTGATCATTGGTAAAACGACCTTCTGCTATTATTTGACCAGCTACATTCGCAATCCGATACGAAGAAAACGGGTAACCGAAAGACGATAAGGTTAAGTATTCCTGTGCAGGATTTGGGAAGATTAATACTTCTTTGTTTACATCATCGGTATGTATGACTTCGTTGGTTGCCAACACCCATAAATTGGGATCAAAGTCAATTGAATCAACGGCAAAGTCCACAACGAACGATTGGTTGAAATTTGAAGAACTTGGGTTTAGAATGATGTCTTTTTGCTTAACTGTATTTCTCAATCTCAATTGAATAGGCATTTCAAAAAAATCGACATCGCCATTGGTCGTCTGTTTGACACGGATGTCAATATTCTTACCTGTTTGACTCCAATTAATAGTGTAGTGAGGGTTCCCAGTGCCATAAAACCAATCATTAAAAAACTCACTGAGGTCTTTTCTAGACGTCGATTCCAAATGAAACTTTAAGTCAGATGTTCGTGCAAAACTGTTGTTAAGCTCAGGGGCACTCAAGTAGTTTCTTAAGCCTTTATAAAACAGCGAATCTCCAATCTGCCAATGAATCATCCGCAGTAACTGAGCTCCTTTGTTATAGGTCAGATGGCTACTAAATAGTCGGGATACATCAAAAGTGTCTGTTACAAAAACGGATTTATCCGTTTCTCGCAAGGCACGTTCTTGACTCCCGAGTTGTACACTCCTCCATGTAATCGAATCCTGTAATGCCTCTCGGGCTATGAGTGTGAAATAGGTTGCGAATCCTTCATTCAGCCATAAGTCACTCCAAGACCCACAAGTCACCTGATTACCGAACCATTGATGAGCTAGTTCGTGAGCAATTAGTCCAAAATTCCAACTCCCCATAAAACTCATCGTTTGGTGCTCCATTCCTCCTCCACGCAAAAATTCTGCATGGCCATATTTTTCTTCAATAAATGGATATGTTCCTATCAAGGAGTCAAATAACTGCATAATCGGAATCGTCTTTTTTACAGCTTCTTCCATGTATATGCGGTTTTCTGGAAAGATGTAATTAAGAATTTCTAGACTATCCCCATTTTTGAATGTTACCCAATCAGAAAATGAATCATAATTGGTTACCGCTGTTGCGACCAAATAGGTGGTTATCGGATATCGATGTTTCCAGCAATACGTTTGTGTTGAATCGGTTTTTTCTTTAACGGAAACCAACACCCCAATGCCTGCAGCTTTATTGCCTTTTGGTATGGTTATTTCCATATCTAACGAATCAATTTTGTCGTATAGGCTTTGTTTGCATGGCCACCATTCCATTGCCCCATAGGGTTGACTCAACGTCCATATGATTGGGGTAGCGCTGTTTGCGCGACCAGATTCACGTTCGTAACTTCTAGATGGGTTGCCAGTAGGGTCGCCACTATAATAAACACTTATGGAGTCCAATTGGCCAAGCGGTATGGTGCTGTTTAACCTAATTTCCAACGAACTATTTATATGATTAAACGCCGTGTTTACCCCATGAAATAGAACTGAATCAACCGCTAAAGAATCACTTAAATCAAAATAAATCTTGTTAAAGTTTGATGTGAGCGGCTTTAAATAACTTGTAACGCAACCAGACATTTGCCTTTGTCTGGGGTCAATATTCAATGAGAGCCTGTGGTATATAATGTCGTAGTCTTTGCCTATAAGAGATTTTTTTCCAAGGGTTGATTGAAACTGTGATATGTTCCTGTGTTGTGATTTGAATTCTGCTTCAGATTGCGATAAACAATTGGTCTGAAATATAACCAGACTTGTTATGAGAAGAATTCCATTGCGCATTTCAAATGCAAGATAGCCTAAATTATAGAGTCCATTCTAACCTTAGACGGCTACATTTCACTAAATCAGTGAATCTTTATATATGGGTGACAAAGCATCACAATTGACTATATATTCGCCCTGTATTTATTTGATTACATTTACATATCTGAAAACAATTATGAAACGACTTTTATTGCTTGGCTTTGCCCTTACACTTGGTGTTTCGGCGCTATTTGCGCAATTAACTCAGACCATTACTGGTAGGGTTGTAGACACCGATACGAAAGCTGGATTGCCAGCCGCCACGGTGTTGGTTGAAACTGTACAAGGGTTTGGTGCTACCACTGATGAGATGGGCTATTACGAGATTTTGGAAGTGCCCATTGGACGACATCGTCTTTCCATTGAATATGTGGGTTATGACCCAGTGTCGCGCGAAAACATTATGGTTACCAGTGGTAAAGCAGTGAACTTGGACGTTGAAATGGTGGAGTCTGCCAATACCTTAGGTGCTACCGTTGTACAATTTAAAAAATCAAAGGTTAGAAGTAATAACGAAATGGTGTCTGTTAGTAGCCGAAGCTTTGATGCTGAGGAGGCAGAAAGATATCCAGGGAGCAGGCAAGATCCTGCAAGAATGGCTCAAAATTATGCAGGAGTCGCAGGTACCGATGACCAAAGAAATGACATCGTTGTTAGAGGGAACTCCCCGTTGGGTTTGCTTTGGCGTTTTGAAGGTGTTGATATATTTAACCCGAGTCATTTTGCTGTGGCAGGTTCTACTGGCGGTCCTATTAGCATGATTAACAACAAACTTGTTGGTAACTCTGACTTCATGACAAGTGCCTTCCCTTCAGAATATGGAAATGGAATTTCTGGTGTCTTCGATTTGAAGTTTAGAAATGGTAATTACAATGAGGCGGAATATAGCGGCCAATTTGGGTTGTTCGGTACAGAAATACAAGCTGAAGGACCGATAAACAAGAAAAAGAAATCTTCTTATATAGTGTCATATAGATATGCCACATTCGATATTTTTAGTTCTTTAAATATTGATCTTGGAACCGACGCTGTTCCTAAATACCAAGATTTAAATTTTAAGCTAAACTTCCCAAACAAGAAAGGGTCATTTGCCATTTTTGGTTTAGGTGGATTGAGTTCTATAGATATTGTATTTAGTGATGACCTTGAGCCAACTGAAGAACTCTATGGCCAAAAAGACAGAGATCAATATTTTAGAACTAACATGGGTGTTATGGGCGCAACATGGGAGAGACAGTTAAATAATCATAAGTCTCTTAATGTGGTACTTGCCCACAATGTTCAACAGGTTCTATCAGATCACAACAAAATATTTAGGGACCCTAGCGAGTTTACCAAGGTTTCATTAGTGCCGGTTTCTAGGTCAAAAATGTTACATGGCAAAACCACCTTGCACGCATCGTTGAACAAAAAGTATAGTGCAAGAAGTAACCTGAAAGTTGGATTAATAACAGATGCTTATTTCGTAGATTATTTGGATAGTGTCCAAAATGAACTTGACCTAACACAACCGATGACTGAGCTTTTGAATGCACAAAATAGTCCATTAATGATACGTGGATATGCAAGCTGGAAGTATCGATTAAATTCTATGGTTACACTTAATACGGGTCTACACGGAATGCATTTTACGCAAAGCAATACGACATTGATTGAGCCTAGAATCGGATTGAAATGGCGAAGAAGATCTAATGAAACTATTGGTTTTGGATATGGGATGCACAGCCAAGTGCAGCCACTATACATTTACAACACGTTGTTTGTTGATTCGGTAGGTAACAACTATGGTACACACAATGATGGCATTGCTCCAACTCAAAGTCATCATCTCGTATTGTCTTACGAAAAAGTGGTTAAAAAGAATCTAAGGATTCGAGGTGAAATCTATTATCAGCAACTGTATAATGTTCCAGTTGAAGTGATATCTAGTTCATTCTCACTGTTGAATCAGGGTTCTGGTTTTGAAAGATTTTTCCCTGATGTAATGACCAATAGCGGTACCGGAACTAACCAAGGATTGGAAGTGACGGTAGAAAAGTTCTTTACCAATAATTATTATTTCATGGCTACTGGGTCTATTTATGATTCAAAATATAAAGGTAGTGACGGTGTGGAACGCAATACAGATTTTAATGGAAATTACATATTTAATTTCCTTGGTGGTTACGAACACAAAATGGGTAAGAACGATAAAAATGCGTTAATCTATGGGATGAAGTATACAGTTGGTGGCGGTAAGCGCTATTCGCCAATTGATACGGCAGCAACCGTTTTAGATGGAGCAAATGTTGTTCTAGACGGCTCACGTCGTAACATTTACCAATTCCAAGATTATAGTAGACTTGATCTAAAAATCGGATTGCGAATCAACACGAAAAAGACAACACATGAAATATCCATTGATATTGCAAACGTACTTGACACTAAAAATGTATTAAAAGAGAGCTATTTTGATGATCCAGAAAATCCAGGATCTAAAATTTTCGCAAAGGAATATCAACTCGGAAGACTGCCGAATTTTTGGTATAAATTTAATTTTTAGCGACAGTGAGAAGAATATTTACCCTTGGTGTTTTGGTCTTGATGAGTCAACTGGCGGTAGGGCAAATTGTAAGCGCAAAATCACTTAAACCTGATTCTACGTCATACGCTAACGTATATGTAAAACCGCTTTATTCTGATAGTTTAAGTAGTTCATTTGCTATTTGGATAAAGAACGAGGTAAAGCCACATAAACATATGAATCATTCTGAGGTTGTAACCGTTATACGTGGTAGAGCAATGATGTGGGTAGGAGAGGATTCAAGTGTAATCAAGAAAGGTGACGTGATATTAATTCCGAAAGGGACTGTACACTCAGTTGAAACGCTAAGCAACAAACCTTTATTGGTTGTTTCCGTGCAGGCGCCAAGGTTTGTTGGGAAAGACAGGATTTGGGTAAAATAGGAAGCCATGGAAGAGAATTTTATACCTTATCATCGTGAGGACCCGACGGCGGATGAGATGGTCGAACGATCGCAGAATTTCTATAACAAACTGGATAAAAGGCGGTCTGTCCGCGTGTTTGATTCTAAACCTGTACCCAAGGCAGTTATCGAAAACATTATCATGGCAGCGGGCACTGCGCCCTCAGGAGCACACAAGCAACCATGGACGTTTTGTGTGCTAAGTAATGGGGAGTTAAAATCTAAAATTCGAGAAGCGGCCGAGGCCGAAGAATACGAGAACTACCATGGCCGTATGTCGGAAGAGTGGATGAACGACTTAAAACAGTTTGGAACAGATTGGCGCAAACCTTTCATTGAAATCGCACCTTGGATAATTGTAGTGTTTAGGAAAACATATGACCTAAACGGTGATCAAAAGATGAAAAACTACTACGTCCAAGAATCTGTCGGAATTGCCTGCGGGATGCTTATTACTGCTATTCATAATGCCGGTCTTGTTACGTTAACACATACACCGAGTCCGATGAATTTTCTCACAAAAATTTTGAACCGACCAGTGAATGAAAAGCCATTTCTATTGCTGCCAGTGGGCTATGCTGCTGCTGATGCTAGTGTGCCAGACTTACAACGCAAATCGCTTGAAGACATTGCTGTTTTTTACGAATAATGTTTAACCACGTACCGTTTGTTCAAGAAATAAAAACACCATTTGTGGTGAATTCTGGCGTTCGTTTGTTTATGCAGCGCGATGATCAAATTCACCCTTTTGTTTCAGGTAATAAATGGTTTAAACTGAAACATAATTTCAGGGACTTTGAAGCAAGCAAAGCGACATCTATTCTGACGTTCGGAGGAGCGTACTCCAATCATCTTGTGGCAACTGCTGTTGCGTGTGCGATGCAACAAATTCCTTGTGTTGGAATCGTTAGAGGAGATGAACTAAAGACAAATTCAAATTATATTTTAAGGTTATGTGCCGAATTTGGCATGACGTTGAAATTTGTGTCTCGTGAGGTCTATACGACGTATAAGAATGATACTTCTGAGTTAGAGCAAGACGAAACATTCGTAATCCCAGAAGGAGGTGACAATGCATCAGGAATTTTAGGATGCCAGGATATGGTGAAAGATTATTCTCTTTTCGATAGTGTGGCTGTACCTGTAGGTACCTCAACAACGTTTAGCGGCGTTATTAATGGGTCCCGAGGACAAAGTCATATCCATGGATTTGCCGCATTAAAAGACGCCTCATACTTATCTGAAGTAGTTAGAGACAACACATCGTTTGACAATTGGACGTTGCAAACGAAGTTTAGTTATGGTGGATTTGGCCGTTTTGACCAAAGTCAATCGGACTTTAATAAGCAGTTCGCAAGCGAAACAGGAATTTTACTCGATCCAGTGTACACAGGCAAAATGATGCGTGGTATATATGCGATGATTAATGAGCTACAATTTAAACGAGGCCAAAAAGTGCTTTGCATACATACTGGAGGTCTTACAGGACTTTTATCACAAAAGTGGTTGGATTCCTAACCTGTCAACAATTAAACCCTTGTAAAGAGACTTAACCCAGCTCTTAGCCTATATTAATTGTTCGATGGCGGTTTTACGTTTGCCTTAATGGTAAACATTGATGGGCTCATTTCGCTGTTGTATATAATCGACAATGTCTTTATCTGATTCCCAACCTTACCAGCAGAATTAAAAGTTACGGTAATTTCCCCAGTCTTGCCTGGTTCAATAGGTTCTTTAGACCATGATGGAGCTGTACATCCACAAGGTGTATTGATTCGGCTAATGACCAATGGAGCAGAACCGTCGTTCACAAATGTGAACACATGTGTCACTTTAGCACCTTGGTCGATTGTTCCAAAATCATGCTCTGTTTCGTTCATTAGCAGTTTTGGGGTACCTACAGGAGTTAACGTAATTACAGGTTTTTCTTCTTGTTCCGTTTCATCTTGAGCAAGAGCAATGGTTGAGTTTAAACAAAATCCAGCCAACAGGAGAGTAAGTAATGTATATTTCATTTATGTTGTTTCGTTTTAAGTTGCTAAAATGATGCCAAAAAAAACCCAAACAACTTGTGTTTGGGTTTTTAAGGTTTTTAAAGTTTTTCCTATTTTGGATTCGCTTGCACTGGTGGCGCAGCGTCAACTGGAGCGCTTTCTACAGTACCTCTAATCGTAAGGAATTGAGTTCCATTTTCACCATTATACTTTACAGTAATGGTTTTTGTGAAGTTCCCAGGTCGTCCTTTAGAGTTGTAAATAGCTGTTATTTCCCCAGTAGCTCCTGGAGCAACAGGCTCACGTGTCCATTTTGGAGTCGTGCATCCACATGACGCACGTACAGAATTAAGTACTAAAGGTTCGTTTCCAGTGTTTGTAAATGAAAATGTCACTGTAGCTTGTGTGCCTTCTGTGATTTTGCCAAAGTTGTGTTCTACTTTTTCAAATTCGATTTTAGCACCGGTACTGCCATCTGCTTCTACAGTTTCTGTATCTTGTGCTTGTGTGAAAGCTACAAATCCTATAGCCATTAACAATGTAACAAATGTTCGTTTCATAATGTTTAAGTTGTCGTGTTTAAATATTTAAAGTCAAAATTACTCGTTCAGTGGTAATTAAACAAATGACGTGCCAAAAACGACACAATCATTAATTTCTGTAGTTAGCTCTTCGTTTTTCTAAGAATGACGAAGTCCCTTCTTCGAATTCTTTAGTGTCGAAGCAAGAGCCAAAGTGTTCAATTTCTAATGCCATACCGTCCTTATTTGTGTCAAAATACGCTTTAACACACTCCATTGTTTTTGCAATTCCTTGGGGCGACTTTACTGCTATTTTATTAATAATCGAGTAACACTTCTCCATAAGTTCTGCTTGATCCACTACATGGTTTACCAAACCCAATTGCTGAGCTTCTTCTGCCCCAATCATATCAGCAGTAGTCAACATTTCTATGGCTTTCCCTTTTCCTACAAGTTGGATTAGCCTTTGAGTACCTCCATAGCCAGGTATTAGTCCTAAGTTTACCTCTGGCTGGCCAAATTTTGCATTCGGACTTGCAATACGCATATGACAGGCCATTGCAAGCTCGCAACCCCCACCAAGGGCAAAACCATTCACTGCCGCTAGTACTGGTTTAAGGCAATTCTCAACCGTATTCATAACCGCATGACCATCTTCGCTTAATTGTTGTCCTTGAGATTTCGAGAAATCCTTAAACTCTGCGATATCGGCACCTGCTGCAAATGCTTTTTTCCCACTACCAGTAATGATAATTCCGTATACACCTGGATTCGCTTCTGCTTCTTCCATGGCTTTTTTAATCTCCTGAAGTAGTGACGCATTAAGTGCGTTCATTTTGTCCTCACGATTGATAGTGATGGTGTAAATGTGATTGGCTAAGTCGGTTCTTATAAACTGAAAAGGCATAGAAATTAAATTTTGGCAAAAATACATTAAACTGAAGTTCAGTACTTCTACTTAATACAATCATACAGATTAGGTTTTAAGATATAGTTCCATTCGCTTTTTTACCTTTGCCGCCATGAACGACCAGAGGTTAAGTTTTGAAGAATTTGAATTTCCATCAAAAGATGCTTGGATCCAACAAGTGATAAAAGAACTTAAGGGAAAGCCAATTGAAGGGTTGAACAAAGACTGGTATGGCATTGATGTCCAGCCGTTTTATCATCATTCAGATGAATCAGCACCTATGCCTTCTCCCGTATCTGGGTCTAAAAACTGGAAGCTCATTCTTGATTATTGCAAAGGCTACAATAATGATCTATATGAGAATGTGGATGGCGTCGCTTGGGACGAACCTGTATCAAAAGATAAAATATGGTACAATACAGGCGGTTATTCAGATAAAAATGAGGGGGGATATGCCATACAAAACCTTAAACCCTCGAGCCTTAAAACATTAGATAGTCAGTCGTTTAAAAAAGGAACACGAACACCCGTATTTTCAATACTGAATCCAAATGTCAATATTGTAGGTGAAGGTGAGATAAGATATTTCGTAGAAAAGGCGAATGAGCTGGCTGAACAGTTAATCGCATTAGGCGTTCAAAACCCAGAGCTATCTATAAATATAGAAGTGCCGATAGGTCCTAATTTTTTCTTTGAGGTAGCACGTATGCGCAGTTTGAGAATTGCTATGGAAGCAGTGTTCAATGGTAAATGCCCCACGCTGACCGCTGTATGTGGCGTTACTAGCGGTGACGAAAAAGAGTATAACAACCTGTTGCGTCTAACAACCATGGCGATGTCTGCCATTATGGGTGGTGCTGATATTTTGTATCTAAAATCGTACAAAAAGGAGATTGACGCCGAAAGTGTTCGGTGGTCAAGAAATATTTCACATCTACTTCGATATGAAAGTCATCTGGATTTTGTTGAAGATGTGTCTAGTGGTTCTAACCTTGTAGAGTATCTTACAGGGAAGCTTCTAAAGAATGTAGATGTTAAGCAATTTCAAACCGAAAAGAATAATACACTTAGTTCTACGCAAGAAGGAATAGATTTAAAAAGCATTTACAGAAGTACAGACAAGCCCCAAATGGCGGATTTTGTTTCAGGAATTGCACCAAATTTAAGGGGCCCATATGGTTCTATGTATGCCATACGACCATGGACAATTCGTCAATATGCTGGATTTAGTACAGCCGAAGAATCAAACGCTTTCTATCGAAGAAATTTAGCTGGAGGCCAAAAAGGGTTGTCTGTAGCCTTTGATTTAGCCACACATAGAGGCTATGATTCCGACCATCCTAGAGTTAAAGGAGATGTGGGTATGGCTGGAGTTGCAATTGATTCCGTCGAGGATATGAAAATACTATTTGATGGTATACCTCTCGACAAAATGTCGGTTTCAATGACCATGAACGGCGCCGTACTTCCGATTATGGCATTTTATATTGTAGCTGCACAAGAACAAGGGGTGAGTCTTCAGTCGCTGGCTGGAACTATACAAAATGACATCTTAAAGGAGTTTATGGTGCGTAATACGTACATATACCCTCCTGCGTCATCAATGCGGATAGTGGGCGACATATTTAAATATACGGCGGCTAACATGCCTAAGTTTAATTCCATAAGCATTAGTGGATATCACATGCAAGAAGCGGGGGCTAATGCCGCCATTGAACTTGCGTACACGTTGGCCGATGGCTTGGAGTATGTAAGAACAGGAATTGATTCAGGTTTAGATATTGATGATTTCGCACCACGGTTGAGTTTTTTCTGGGGAGTGGGGATGCACTATTTCATGGAAATTGCCAAGCTCCGTGCCGGACGTGTCATATGGGCGAAATTGATAAAACAATTTAATCCAAAAAATGCTAAATCTCTTGCGCTAAGAACACATTGTCAAACCAGTGGATGGAGTTTAACAGAGCAAGATCCATTTAACAATATTGCACGTACATGCATTGAGGCAAAGGCTGCGGTTATGGGTGGAACACAATCTCTTCATACCAATGCGCTGGATGAGGCCATAGCATTGCCTACTGATTTTTCCGCTAAGATTGCTCGAGACACTCAGATATACTTGCAGCAAGAAGTTGGGTTGACAGATGTAGTGGATCCGTGGGGAGGGAGCTTCTTTGTAGAGGCGTTAACCAAAGAACTAGCCGATAAGGCTTGGGAATATATTTTGGAAGTGGAGGAACTAGGCGGTATGTCCAAAGCAATTGAGGCGGGCGTGCCGAAATTGCGAATTGAAGAATCGGCAGCACGTAAACAAGCAAAAATTGACAGTGGTGAGGACGTTATCGTTGGTGTTAATCAATACCAAACCGAACAAAAATCAGTAATTGATATTCTTGAAATTGACAATGACGAGGTACGATCCAATCAGATAAACAGAATTGACAACATTAAGGCAAGCCGAAACAATGATGCCGTGCAATCGGCGCTGGCATTGTTGGAAGATGGAGCTAAAGGGAACGTAGAAAATCTTTTAGAACTTGCGGTAAATGCAGCCAAAGAAAGAGCGACATTAGGTGAAATAAGTACAGCTTTGGAAAATATTTTTGGTAGATATCAAGCAGTGACCAATAGTGTTTCTGGTGTATATTCGAAAGAGGTGAAACAGGATAGTGATTTTAAGAAAGCGAGCAATGCATCGGATACTTTTGCTGAAACTTTTGGTCGTCGACCACGAATTTTAGTTGCCAAGATGGGGCAAGATGGTCATGATCGTGGGGCAAAAGTGATTGCTACAGGCTTTGCAGATATAGGTTTTGATGTTGACATAGGGCCATTGTTTCAAACCCCAAGTGAAGTGGCCAAGCAGGCCATTGAAAATGACGTACACGTGTTAGGAATTTCAAGTTTAGCAGGTGGTCATAAAACTTTAGTACCTGAAGTTGTTGAGCAATTAAGCTTGATGGGTCGTAAAGATATTGTTGTAGTGGCTGGAGGGGTAATACCAGAGCAAGATTATAAATTTTTATTTGATAGAGGGGTCTCCTTCGTATTTGGTCCAGGTACAGTACTCAGTAAAGCCGCAATTGATATCATTCAAGCAATACCAGACAACAATTAAGAAATAAAGGGCATAAAAAAACCCCGACAGAATCGGGGTTTTAAATATCTTGTTATTTCGTTACGGTTTCTTAACCGTCATTCGTTTTGTAACTTTCTCGCCGTTGCTTTCCAACGTATATAGGTAAATACCTTCAGTATAGTTACTTACGTCTAGAACAACCATTTTGTCTGTTATTACACGTGACTCAATTACTTTCCCCACGACGTTGTAAACAGTAATAGTAGCTTCTCCTTGAAAAGTAGCTTCAATGTACGTTTTGCCGATCGCTGGGTTTGGATAATTTTGTCCAACTTTAATGTTCCCACCCTCAGTGTCATAGCTAGAAGGAGTAACTGTCTGAAAAGACATTAAACCTGCAGCCATAAATAGTATTAGTAAGAGTTGTTTCATAACTATTGTTTCAAAGATAATACAAATTATTGTGCCAAAACAATAATTGATTTGTCATAATAAACATTTTAAAGAAATTTGGCTATTTAAGTTGCTGAAAAAGAGACTATTGTGTTAATGTAAGGTTTGTGAATTGATGTTTTAAAAATGACTTTTGAATGTGTAGTCAGTGACTCTTATAACTGACACTTCAATGTCCTATTGTTTTTTTTGGAAGACATTCAAGTTGGCTTGAATCCCTAATCCAAAGATAAATGGGTCGTAAGCAAATTCTGGAGGCGTGTTACTTGTGTTTAACAATGGCACAGAAAGGCCTAGCTGCATATGTAGCTTAATATTTTCAGAGCCGCCCCTGAATGTGTAGGTCGGTTCCACAAATTGAACACTGAAAGGGTCAACGTTTTGTGCTATTTGTTTTTGGTATTCGATGTGAGATAACCGTAAGGCTAAATGATTCTCAATTTTCCTATGGCTGGAAATAAATCCAACGGAAGGCTGAATATAAAATCGACTGAAATCCACCTCAAAAGCATTTGACGGATCACCTACAGTGCCTGCTCCAATGCCTCCAGAGATTTGTAGATGCAAGTTGGATTCCTGATCAAAGTCGTAATAACCCCCTTCGACGGTCAAAACCCGATAAAAGTCGTTCGAAAAAGAGTCTGTATTGTTTGCTGCATAGCCCATAAATGAGGCGCCCGCAAATCCGTGGTCAGAGAATGCGTATGAAGCTGAGGCACTTCCTGTATAAAGACCTTGAACGTTTAAAGCAATGTCTCCTTTCTCTTTATGGGAAGGAGTTTGTGTGTGTGGAGGTAGGTAGTACAGTTCGCATCCCACAAATAGTAAAGACGTGAAAAGAATGCAAATGCGTTGTAAGTAATATGCCATCGTTATTAGTTTCCTCAAAGTTAGTGTAAAAATATTGCGTTTGGATACGGTGAAGCAAGCCTGAATAGACAATTACTACTGATATTTAGGCATAAAAAAAGGAAGTCTCGACTGCAAGGTCGAGACTTCCTTTTTTTGAGCGCCCCATCCAGGATTGTTCGCCTCATTTCATTGGGCTCACGGGCCAGTCAGGCAAAGGAGTGGATTAAAGTCCATCTGCCTTCGGCAGCCTTCGTCCTTTTTTCAATCACAAAATTTCAAGCGAGCTTGATTTTGCTCATAAAAAAAGTCCGGCAGCAATGCTGTCGGACTTAAATCATCTGCGCCCCTTATTGTACAGAGTTGCAGCCAAGCTTGGCTGGGTGAGAGATTATGTACGTCTTCAGCGAAAGTTGAACTTTTGGGGTCAAAAGCTAAGAGAGAGTTCATGCTAATTTAGGTTTAATTTTTGATACTGTTTTTTTCGTGCTTTTAGCGTTCTTGATTTAGTCA
>JAIBDD010000007.1 GCA_024679565.1 Bacteroidota bacterium
TAAAAGTTCGATAACAATCTGATTCCCCCTACTGAAACAGAAAATTGGCCCATTTATCGAACCTAGTAAAAGTTCGATAACAGTCTGCTTCCCTCTAGATACGGCACAACGAACAATTCTTGAAAACAGCTTGTCTTCAAAGTTCGGAATAGCTATTCAAAACGACCTGTACACTCATGATGCAAATGGATATGACAATTTCGTCGCTGGTATCGGACGGTCATCCTCTGACCTAAACGACTGTGCAGCAAGTGGTAGCCTTATTCAGTTGTCTAATCCAACAGATTTGGATGCTGGTGAATATTTACTGTTTGGTTATAACTTAGAAAGCGGAGGAACTACAGAATCAAATCCTGATAGTATTTATAGCCGATGGAATCGTAATCTAAAGTTTGAGGAAACCGGAGATGTTGGTGCTGTAGACATCATTTTCAACTTAGATCAAGCCGATTTTACGGTAAACGATGAAGATGATCTACACTTAATGATAGATACAGATGGAGATGGCGATATGTCGGATGCACAAATTATTCATGGAACCTACAATAGTACTAGCAATACAGTAACCTACAGCGGCATAGTGGTTAACAACGATGCGCTTTACACGATGGGTTCTCCAACTCCTGCTAACGCTTTACCAGTAGAGTTCCTTTACATAAAAGCAACACAAGAACGTGATGTGAACAAAATTGACTGGGCCACGGCTATGGAAGAAAACAACAGCCACTTTATTGTACAACGTACACACGATGGGGCAAGTTGGGAATCGCTAACAGAAATTGGTGGCGCTGGATTTTCTTCTAATGTGCTCAAGTATGAGTACATAGATATGAATCCTTATATGGATGTGAACTACTACCGCATCATGCAAGTTGATTATGACGGGAAGTACGATTACTCGGATATCGTTATGGTAAACAGCTTGGTACAACAAGCCGATATTAATCTTAAAGTTTTCCCAAATCCTGCTACAGATAAAGTACAGGTACAATGGGGGGAGAATGAAGAGACTGGGAAAGTTGTTGTTTTAGGACTCAACGGTAAAGTTGTTGCAGAACAACTTCCAGACCAACACAACAACACTACGATTGATTTAACATCAATCAAAGATGGTGTTTACTTCATCCAATTTATTGGAACGACTACAACCAAAACAGAACGACTGGTTGTGCGTCACTAAATTAGAAACTGTTTTTTTATTAATCTATTCTATACTTTTTTCTCCCGTTGATATTTCAATGGGAGTTTTTTTTGTTAAACGATCTCAGACAGATCCCATTTGGTTTGACCATAATGAATCGCGCGATTGATTATTTGAAGAGGGCCCTCAATGTTATTGGAATACAAACTGCCAGTGCCCAACCCTTGAGGCATAGTAGTTTCATATTGACTAACCCATTGTGCAATTGCATTTAATCCGATATTGGATTCTAAGGCAGATGTTGCCCACCAACCCAAACGGTGCTTTTCACATAACTCAATCCATTTGTCTGAAACCTTAAAACCTCCAATTAAATTCGGTTTTAAAATCAAATACTGAGGTTGGATATGGTTGACCAACGCTTCTCCTTTTTCATACACATCTATACCAATCAGTTCTTCGTCTAACGCGATATCGATTTTTGAGTCTCGGCACAAACGAGCCATATCGTCCCACTGATTTACGTGTATTGGCTGTTCGATGCTATGTATATCAAACCGTCTCAATTCCTTCAATTGTATTGCTGCTTCATCGGCTAAAAAGGCACCATTGGCATCTAAACGAATTTCTAGATTAAAGGCGTTATGTATTCGAACATTACATAACGAATTTCTAGATTAAAGGCGTTATGTAATGTTCGAATCCGTTCCAAAAACCGACATTCTGCGTCAAAATCATGCTGTCCAACCTTAAACTTAATACAGCTGTATCCTTGCCCAATTTTAGCAATGGCTTCATCATACATATCGTCTAAGTCGGCCATCCACACCAAACCATTTATTGGAATCGAATTACCTTGAACGAATGGTGTATCGAACGGTATTCGTTTGCCACCATTAACTAAGTCTTGCATAGCCGTTTCTAAACCAAAACGAATGGACGGGTATTTAGCTAAGTCGATGTCTAGCAAAGATGTGTTTTCGCAGAGCTGCTTGCATACCTCGTTTAGTTTGATGTCGTAGTCATCAACATCATCGATGCTTAACTTGTATAAAGGTGCTGCCTCTCCAATGCCAGTAACACCATTTTCAGTTAATAGTACATATCGAATATCACGTGTAGTAAAAACATTTCTACTCGTCTTCGCGGCCTTAATAAATTGAAGTTTATGATGAACTATGCGGTACTCCATTTATAGAAGAATAAAAGCAACAGTGACGACCATCACAAGAGTGAGTAAAACATGAAACTTGAGCAGCGCATTATACTTTGATCTATTTTTTGTGGTATTGTCCAGTCCACGTAAACCAATCCAATGGCCAAGGAATAGTAAACCGACTAAGGCGATGAGCAAACCATCATGAGCAGTGGAAACACGAACAAAGTAAACGATTAAACCAACGGCCGTTATATTCAAGATCAATTGATACCCCTCAGCTCTTTTTTTACCCAGCTTTGCAGCCAAAGTGATTTTGCCGTTTTTTCTGTCCCCTTCAATGTCTCTAATGTTGTTGATATTTAAAACACCCGTTGCCAGCAAACCAACACCAGACGCTGGCCAAATGGATTGGTAAAATCCATGATCAAACTTGAGCACATGAAGATAGTATGTGCCTAATACCGCAACCAACCCAAAGAAGACAAATACCGCCAAATCACCCAAGGTGCTGTAGCCATAAGGGTTTTTACCCGCAGTATATTTAATGGCGGCTCCGATACTAACCAAGCCAATAATGAAAAATATCAGAAATTGTATTTCAATAGAATCCAGGGCCAACCACAGCAACATAATACCACAAACCAAAGTCAAGATTGACGTAATAACCAAGGCATTACACATCTGTATTTCCGAAAGAGCCCCACTAGCCAGTGCCCTGTCTGTACGTGTTTGGTCGTCGGTTCCTTTTTTAAAGTCACCGTAATCGTTAGCAAAGTTGGAGAGTACCTGTAAAAGTATTGCTGTTGTTAAGGCAAGAGTTGTTATCCGCCAATCGTGCTCGTAGAAAAAACTTGCCAAAACTGATCCAGTTGAAATGGACGCAATTGCTAACGGCAATGTTCTTAATCGGGCAGCTTGAACAAAAGCTTTAATCATACAGGTTATTTTATCACATCAAGTTCGCGGCCTATTTTTATAAAAGCGTTGATGGCTTTGTCTAAATGTGATTTGTCGTGCCCTGCAGATACTTGAACCCGAATTCGTGCTTGACCTTTTGGCACTACCGGGAAGTAAAAGCCAATCACGTAGATTCCTTCTTCGAGTAGTTTTTCAGCAAAAACTTGTGACAACTTTGCATCATACAACATGATTGGTACGATTGGATGCGTTCCAGCTTTAATATCAAATCCCGCTTCAGTCATTTTACCTCTGAAGTAATCGGTATTCTCTTCTAGTTTGTCTCGAAGGTCTGTTGTTTGACTTAACATATCCAATACGGCAATACTTGCTCCAACAATGGAGGGTGCAACAGTATTAGAAAAAAGATACGGTCTAGAACGTTGGCGTAACATATCAATGATTTCCTTTCGGCCGGATGTGAATCCACCTGATGCGCCTCCAAGCGCCTTGCCAAGCGTACCCGTTATGATATCGATTTTTCCTACAACACCACAGTGCTCATGCGTACCGCGACCGGTTTTACCCATAAACCCACTAGCATGACATTCGTCAATCATAATGAGGGCCTTATATTTTTCTGCAAGAGCAACAATCTTATCAAGTTGTGCGATGGTGCCGTCCATAGAGAAAACGCCGTCGGTAACGATAATCCTATTATTCGCACCTTGGCTTTCTTGAAGACATCGCTCAAGATCGTCCATATTGTTGTGCTCGTATCGATAGCGAGCTGCCTTACATAAACGTACTCCATCAATAATGGAGGCATGATTAAGTGCATCGCTTATAATGGCATCATCTTTATTTAACAAAGGTTCAAAAACACCACCGTTTGCATCAAATGCCGCAGCATATAAGATAGTATCTTCCGTGCCTAAGAATTCAGAAATTTTTTGCTCAAGTTGTTTGTGTATGTCTTGCGTTCCGCAGATGAACCTTACAGACGAAAGGCCATACCCATGCGAGTCAATTGCGTTTTTTGCCGCCTCTGTCACTTGTGGATGAGAAGACAAACCCAAATAATTATTGGCGCAAAAATTAATAACAGAATGCCCAGAAGTAAGCGAAATATCTGCAGCCTGTGGCGAATTGATAACACGTTCACTTTTGTATAGTCCCGCTTCCTTAATAGCAGCTAATTCCTTTTCTAGATGTGGTTTTAAAGTATCAAACATTGGATGTCAAATTTTGAACAAATCAACGGTTTTTTTGTTTAAAATGTGCTTTAAGTCTTTGCGATTTGGTGTTTGATAGGCACAAATCAAATTTTTAGCCTAAAAAACAGGTGTTTTGTCGGTCAAAGCCAACCTTTTGGTCGGTTATTGGTTTGGATAGTATTGGCTTAAATAAATGTTACTTTTGCCGCGGTTTAAAGGCTTGGTAACATTATTAACCAAAGTCTTAAATTATACATTTTTCGAATGGCAGAAGAAAAGAATAAGAGACCCAAAATTGTTGTGAAAAAGGATTCCGGCAAACCTGAAAAAAAGGGCGGGCTTCCAAGATTTAGTATGAGTTGGATATACGTGTTAATCGCGATTATCCTAATTACTATGTTGTACTTCCCGGGTGGCGGGGAAAACACCTTGCAAACTAGAGAGCTTCACGACATGCTTGAAAACAAGGAGGTCGCAAAAATTGAAGTTGTAAATGGCACAAAGGCATATATATACCTTACAGATAGTGCAAAAAAATCGGACAAGTACACAAAGGAAAAAAGAGACAAGGGTTTTAAGAAACCCATGAATCCTAATGCTGCAGACTATACGATTAAGCAGATTCCTGATTATAAGTCATTCAAAGAAGACGTGGCTTTGGCACAGGAAGGTATTACCAAAGACAAGCATATCTTTATCGATTCCGTTGAGGAACAGGACTACAGCTTTATTACGAATTGGGTGCTGTTTTTCGCGCTGTTATTTGGCTTTTGGTATCTGATGATGCGCCGTATGGGCGGTCAAGCAGGTGGTGGAGCAGGACAAATATTTAATATTGGTAAGTCTAAGGCTCAGTTGTTCGACAAGGACACGAAGGTGAATGTAACCTTCCAAGATGTGGCTGGTTTAGAAGAAGCGAAAGTTGAGGTAATGGAAATCGTTGATTTCTTAAAAAACCCAAAGAAATATACAGACCTAGGGGGTAAAATACCTAAAGGAGCATTGCTTGTAGGCCCTCCAGGAACTGGTAAAACGTTATTGGCCAAAGCGGTAGCTGGCGAAGCCAATGTCCCATTTTTCAGTTTGTCTGGTTCAGATTTCGTAGAAATGTTCGTGGGCGTTGGAGCTTCTAGAGTAAGAGACTTATTCAAGCAAGCAAAAGAGAAAGCGCCATGTATCATTTTTATTGATGAAATTGATGCGATTGGCCGTGCAAGAGGGAAAAACGCGATGCAAGGTTCGAATGACGAACGTGAAAACACGTTAAACCAATTGCTAACTGAAATGGATGGTTTTGGCACAGATTCGGGTGTTATCATTCTAGCGGCTACAAACCGTGTGGATGTGCTTGATTCAGCGTTGTTGAGAGCGGGTCGTTTTGATCGTCAGATTTATGCTGACATGCCAGATTTAAATGAACGTCGGGCTATTTTCGATGTGCACTTGAAGCCGTTAAAAATTGAAAAAAATCTTGATCGCGATTTCTTGGCAAGACAAACTCCTGGTTTTAGTGGAGCTGATATTGCCAATATGTGTAACGAAGCAGCCCTAATAGCTGCACGGAAAAACAAAAAGATTATTGAAAAACAAGACTTCTTAGATGCTGTGGATCGTATTATAGGCGGTCTTGAAAAGAAGAATAAAATTATTACGCCAGAGGAGAAACGTTCGGTAGCGGTACACGAAGCCGGTCATGCAACGGTGAGTTGGTTATGCGAACACGCAAGTCCATTGGTTAAGGTTACTATCGTACCTCGCGGAAGAAGCTTAGGTGCGGCATGGTATTTACCTGAAGAAAGACAGATTACGACATCTGAGCAAATCCTTGATGAGATGTGTGCTGCGCTAGGTGGTCGTGCTGCAGAATTTGTGACATTTGGAAAGATATCGACTGGGGCGTTGAGTGATTTGGAAAAGGTTACCCGACAAGCCATGGCGATGGTTTCTATCTATGGCTTAAATGAAAAGGTTGGTAATATTTCATATTACAATATGAACGAAGGTTTTACCAAACCTTTTAGTGAGCAAACCGCTGCGTTGATGGATGATGAAATCAAAAAGCTGACTGATGAGCAATATCAACGGGCAATTAAAATATTAACTGACAATAGAGATAAGCTTGATCAATTGGCCGACAAGCTGTTGGAGAAAGAAGTTATCTTCAAGGAGGATTTAGAATCGATTTTCGGAAAACGTCCTTGGGAGAAAGAGGAGCAAGTGATAGAGGTTAAAGAAGTAAAAACTGAAGAAAAAGAAGTAGAAGCAGAAGACAACGTTGAAGCGGAAGCGGATAATACTTCGGAGGAATCAACTCAAGACAATTCGTCTACAGAGGAAACGGAAACTACCACAGAAGAATAGGTTCCGATTAATAATACTATAAGACAAAGGAGGTTTCGAAAGAGCCTCCTTTTTTTATGCCGAATCCTATTACATTCGAACTGATGGTTAAACGAATTGGTCGGCTGGTTTTAGGCAAGATGACCGGAATTTATTTTTTGGTTTTGTTAGCTGTAACGATACTGGGTATGTATGTGGTACCATTAACCTGGTTTATATATCTTGATATTGGCTTAATTCTAGTATTTGTGGTATCAATTACCGGACTTATCGCTGGGTTTGTTTTCTCTTTTAGAACCAACACAACGGCATATAACAAGTTCTTAAAATGGGTGTGTAGTATTGTTTTGGTGATCACGGTTCTGTTCGTATTTATAAGTCATCATGGAGATCGAGTGGGCTCTGAGCTTGAACAACATGGTGTAAAAACGAAAGGCACAATTGTCGATAAAAACATGCGAACTGGCAGATATGGACCTACTGTTTATAGCTTGACAATTCAGTTTGCTGATGAAAACGAGGTTTCAGAAATCCAGACATGCACTACTATAAAATCAATTTTTGACCAGAAGCAATTGCAACAAGAAGTCCCAATAGAATATTCACGTAGGCATCCAGGACTTATTAGATTAATTGGACAATAGTTAAAAGGTGATCCTTTAAATCCCTAAACCCATTTGACCAGTACGACTGAACATAGATTGGTTGAGGGTCAATCTTTCTTTATTCAAGGTATATTTTTTTCGAGCTAGTTTAATCTGTTGTTTAATCATTTCGGAATAGTTGCCTTCACCCGACATACGGGTCTTAAAGCGATTATCTTTCACATCTCCACCATGACAGTCTGCTATGTGCATGAGCACTTTTTTCTTGCGATCAGGGAAATGTCGCTCCAGCCAATCGCTAAAAAGTTCTTCTACGCACCCATTTAACCGAACAATCGTATAGCTCATAGACGTAGCCCCTGCTGCAGACACTGCCTTGGCCAGGTCCATTATTTCGTGACTGTTTATGGCAGGTATTATCGGAGCCATCATGATGCCAACTGGAACTCCAGCACTGGTAAGTTTTTCAATGGCAGCGAGTTTACTTTTTACCGACGCAGTTCGTGGTTCTAAAATACGTCTTAACCCGTCGTCTAAAGAAGTTATACTGAAAACAACTTGGACGAGGTTGTCTTTGGCCATGGCAGCGAGTATATCCAAATCACGTATCACAAGACTATTTTTTGTTATGATTCCAACAGGGTTTTTGTGTGTTTGGCACACCTTTAGTAACCCTCGGGTTATTTCTAATTTGCGTTCAATAGGTTGATAACAATCCGTATTTCCACTTAGCATTATAGGCTCACCTTTCCAACTTCTACTCATAAACTTTTTAGTGAGGAGTTGAGGAGCGTCTTTTTTAACAAGAATGACATTCTCGAAATCAACACCACCACTGTAACCCCAAAACTCATGTGTTGGTCTTGCATAGCAGTAGCTGCAACCGTGCTCACAGCCTTGGTACGGATTCATGCTCCACGGCATTGGGATATCCGGACTCAACACTTGATTAAGGATGCTCTTAGCTTGAATCTCAATGATTTTCGTTTTGGCTGCTCCCGTATCCTCCAATCGTTCTCCATCATCCGCCACAAACTGGTGCTTATCGAATTGGTTGTTTGAGTTTATAGAAGTGCCCCTGCCTTTAATCATAAGGCATTTTAAGGTTTACATACCTGTTTGTCAAGTAATTTATGATGGTATGGATAAGTTTGAAATTGTAAACAAGTTACAAAGATTAGTACGCTTCTGTCTTACAAAACTTTGAAAGACCTAATTATCTCAAAGCCGTTTTCGTCTGTCACAGTGAGTTTGTGCTGCCCAGCTTTTGGTTGAAAGTCCAATTGATGTACGTCTGTGGTTGTAGCGATAAACTGTTTGTCAACATACCAAAATAGTTCAGCGTCACCTCGACGATGGACGGCTTCAAAAATGATATTTCCTTTTTTTCCAGACAACAGGGTAGGAATGCGCATAACACTATTTCGTAGCGGATATAATACGTCAAGATCTTGTGTGTTTTCCGCACATCCTGCTTTAAATTTCGGAAGAGGTACATACGCTGGATGGTTGGCTTTATAATAACTTTCTGCAGCTGTTGGAATCACAAACCAGGATTGTGTTTGTGTGTTGTTTGGTGATTCACAGTTGGCAAACACACGTTCGCCAGAGGTTTTTGAAATATGAATTTTTTGATGAAAACTACAAGCCGACGAAACCATGCACGGTTTAGGTATATACGATTTGATGCTGGCATCGCAATGTTGGCCAAAACGCTGGCCACTTTGTTTACAGAGTTTTACATATTTCATGTCTCTTGTAGGTTTGGTAAACCACTGGTCATTGGGTAAGTGTTGAAAGACTTGGAATAATACAGGTGCAGCTGTGCTACTGCCGGTCATGCCAGGAACACCCTCTCCAGAAGCGTTTCCAGCCCAAACGCCTACAACATACTTTTTGGTTACGCCAATTGCCCATGCATCACGAGCTCCAAAGCTTGTTCCGGTTTTCCAGGCAATTTTTTGTTTGCCATCAAATCGTGTCCAATATTGCTCCACTTTAGGACGATTTACCGAAGACATGGCTTCCAAAACCTCATAAGCAACAGACGGAGAGAGTCCATCTATTTGTTTTGTGTTTTGGGCAGCAGTAGATAACTTGGCATAGGCATGACTCAAATCCCAAAGATTCGCTTCAGCTCCACCCAATACCAGTGCCAGTCCATATTGATTTGCTGGCCGAAATAAAGTCGTCAGACCAAATTCCTTTAAGTTCTGCTTGAATCGTGTAACGCCATAACCACTTAATAAGCGCACCGCAGGAATATTAAGCGATCGTGCCAGTGCTTGTGAGGCAGGCACCATCCCGTCGTAAGATTCATCATAGTTCTGTGGAGCGTAGCCATTTATTCGCGTTGGATAGTCTGCCACTAACATTTGAGGTGTGAGTTGTCCATTTTGCATGGCCTTGGCATATAGAAATGGTTTTAATATACTGCCCGTACTTCTTGGAGCTTGTACGATGTCTACATGTCGTTTATCCGTTTCAGAGCATGGAGTGTTTCCCACATAAGCGACTGTTTTGCCTGTTTCTACATCGAGAACAAGAACTGCCAGGTTCGCTATTCCTTTATTTACATTTCTGTCGAAATGCCTAGATACAATTGTGTTTACACCAGCTTGAATATTTCTATCTATATCGGATTCTATGCGTTGCCCTTTCAGTCCTTGAGCGTTGAGATATGCCATATAATGTGGTGTCATTTGAGGTAATGGTTTAGGCTTTTCGGGCAATGGCTCTGCAATGGCCGTTTCATATTCCAAATCTGATATATCAAGGTTGTCGTGTAAGCGTTTTAGCAACCTGTTTCGTTTGTTTTTAAGTGCTTTGCGATTTCGAGATAGATGGATTAAGGACGGGGCATTAGGGAGAACGGCTAACGTCGCTGATTCGGCCCAAGAAAGCCTATTGGCATCATGACCAAAATACCGCCAGCTTGCAGCCTCTAGTCCTACAACGTTTCCTCCAAATGGTGCATGACTGGCATGAAGTGCAAGAATTTCATCTTTACTGAATTTAGTTTCCAATCGAACCGCCATCACCATTTCTTTTAGCTTGTCAGATAACTTTCGGCCAGTGCGTTTTCTGCTCATCCGAATCACTTGCATCGATAACGTACTGCCACCACTTACCAATCTTTTTGCGGTGATGTTTTGGATAAACGCACGTCCAAGGGCAAGTACACTGACTCCATGGTGTTTGTCAAATCGGTAGTCTTCAAATTCAATCAAGGCAGTTCTGAATTTTAAGGGAATGGTATCTGATTGCGGAAACCGCCATTGACCGTCTGAGGCGATATGAGCCATGAGTAACTGACCATTTACATCCTCAACAACAGTGCTGTATGATGTGTCAAACAAAGTGTTGGGCAAACAGAATAAGAAATAGACACCAAGCGCAACCAAACCACGTTTAGTCCATTTTTTGATTTTTGGTATTCTTCGTAATGCAATCATATTTACTCGTAAGTTCAAATATGTTTCAAGGCTTATTATTTGCGAAGGCTAAACTATTATCCGCACTTGGTTGCGGTTTAAGGGTGCCCTATTTTTGATTAAATGTTTTGGCGCATCTTTTTCTGCTTGATAATTACTGTTTTGGGCTACTTCCAAGTATTCGGTCAGCAAAATTATTTCAAACATTTTAGCCTTGAAGAAGGGCTACCACAGTCACAAGTTTTTGATGTTATAAACGACAGTCGTGGATTTATATGGGTTGGAACACGTGGAGGAGGAATTGCTCGATTTGACGGCAATACATTTAAAACGTACAACACCCAGCAAGGCTTAATAAACAATTTTGTAAACTGTATTTACGAAGACACCAAACAGAATATTTTGGTGGGAACCCAATCGGGTTTGAGCAGTTTTAATGGAATTGATTTTACGAATTACAAGCTGTCTGAAGAAGGAGATATTCGTGTATTTGCCCTTCACCAAGCCGACAGTATGCTTCTCATTGGTACATCCAATGGGTTGTATATACTCAACAACGATTCTGTAATTAAAGTCCCCAATCAAGATAAAGAAGATAATTTTTACGTAACCTCAATTACCAGCTATGGTGCCCACATTTATATGGGGACAAATCGGGGTTTGTACTTGCTTAATCGAGGAAGTTTAGCTCAAGTTCGGTTTATCAGCAAGGTGGATGGATTGCCCGATAATTACATTCAATGTTTGCTTAATGATAGCAATGGAGTTTGGATAGGGACGTATGGCAAAGGCATAAAATTTTATGATGGGGATGATATAACCAACACCACTTTACCCTTACCCTATAACACCATTTGTTACGATTTGATGCGGGATGGTGATGCTCTTTGGATTGCTACCCAAAGCAATGGAACACTGGTTGTGGACCTAAAAAACAACAAAATAGATCGTTATAACATCTCTTCTGGGTTAACAAATAACCACGTTAGGAGTATAACATCTGACGCTTGGGGAAATGTCTGGTTAGGTACTTCAGGTGGAGGGTTGAACCAATATGCGGGTCAACAGTTTATTCATCTAACCAAAAAAGATGGCTTGCCCGATAATTACACGTATGCCATTGCGCAAGATAAAAATCGGGCTATCTGGGCTGGAACTGGAAGAAAAGGGGTAGTCAAATTTGACTCGAACACATATACTGTGTACGGGCAGGATTCTGGCTTTGCTAATACGAAGGTAAAGGCCATTGGGTCTTCTCTAGATGGTAGCATTTGGTTAGGGACAGAAGGAGATGGATTGGCAGTTCGCAACGATAGCAGCTTCGATTGGTTTACTGTAAAAGATGGACTTTGTGGCAACTACATTAAAGACGTTTTGTGTGTGCGCAAGTCGGATGTTTGGGTGGCTAGTTTGGATGGCGGTATTTCACATATAACAAGAAACAAAACAGGGTATTCAATAAAAAACTATCGATACCTCACAGCATTACCTTCCAACCGCATACATGCTTTAGCCTTGTTTAAAAACGACATTTGGTTCGGAACAGAGAGCAAGGGGGTAGGTTTCATTCGCGGCGGTAAAGCCACATTAGAAATCACGGAAAGTCAACTCAATTTTCAGAATGTTAGAGCCATACGGACCAACTCAAATGGTATATGGATTGCTACTTCTGGAGGTTTATATAGGTATAATCCTGAAACTAAAATACTCATTGAGCCAAGTCAGGGTGTTTTGAAGTCTAATAACCTATACCTCTTAGAATTTGATCAAATCGGGCATTTGTACCTTGGTCACGAACGTGGACTTGAGAAGCTAACCATAAACGAAACTGGTGATGTCATCGAAATTGAGTTCTTTGGCTCTGCCGATGGTTTTAGCGGAATAGAAACTTGTCAAAACGCTGGGTTTTGCGATGTTGATGGTAATATGTGGTTTGGTACAATTAAAGGGTTAACAAAGTATAATCCCAACAATGTTCAAACCAGCAACACTAAACCTCGAATTTGGCTAGATAATGTCGATTTGTTTTATGAAAAACTAGAGCCCAATACATTCAATTTCCAACCCGTTTCATGGAATAACTTAACAACGACCCCAAATTTCCCTCACAATCAAAATCACCTCACTTTTGCCTTCTCCGGAATTGATCTGAACAATCCAACCAAATTAAAGTACCAATGGAAACTGGAGGGATTTGATCAAGAATGGCGGAAACCAACGGAGAAAAAAGACGCGGTTTACTCGAATTTGCCATCAGGTGAATATACGTTGTTGTACAAGGCAATTTCGTCGGATGGTATCGATAGTGAAACAAAATCGTGGCCATTTGACGTAATGTTGCCATTCTGGAAGACTTGGTGGTTTACCCTTTTGATTTGGTTGATTCCAGCATTAATCCTAGGCTTACTTGTTGTCATTTATGTACGACGAATAAAATCCCGAGGGAAACGGGATCGTGAAAAACTGCAGGTAGAAAAGGAACTAATTGAATTAGAACAGAAAGCTTTACGGCTGCAAATGAACCCGCATTTCTTGTTTAATGCGCTTAACTCGATACAATCTTTGGTCGCTTTAGAACGGCACCAAGAAGCCAGAAAATATCTTCAAAAGTTCGCCAAATTGATGCGACTTACGCTTCAAAACTCACGTATAGATGCCATACCCTTGTCGGATGAAATTACGACACTTCGCAATTATATAGAATTGGAGCAATTCAGCATGAAAGCTCCTTTTACCTACGAGATTTCTCTTGGACCGTCGGTTAATCCAGACAACACGTACATCCCACCAATGATGCTTCAGCCCTTTGTTGAAAATGCGATCAAACATGGATTGCCAGAAAAAGGTGAACACGGCAAGTTGCTGATTAACTTTCAGATGGACCAACACAAATTGATTTGTACCATAACCGACAACGGAATTGGCAGACCTGCTGCAATAGAAAAAGCGAAAGGGAAAAGCAAAAGTCACGAGTCGGCAGCAATACAAGTCATTTCCGACAGGATCAAAATGCTCAATAAAACCCACGAAGGCAACCGCCTTGAAATTTATGATTTGGAGGAAGGAACGTCAGTAGAGTTATCGCTCGAAATTGTGTGATTAGTCTCTACTTAAAAAGATTCTGATGATATACCAAAGCAAAAGCATAAAGGATGCAAATAATCCCAATGAAGCCAGTATGTATTGATCTTTGGAATACACATGGATCATATTAGACGTTTGGTAAAGAATCGAACCACCGGCTAGCAACACCATAGCACCACTAAACCAAAGACCAAGGTTAAATCCAAATATGATTCCGGCAACGATTAAACACATGGCTATTATTCCTCCAATAACAATGATGCTTCTCATAAAGGAAAAATCTTTTTTGGTAATAAAAACAACCGCAGTCAATCCAGCAAACAAGCCAATGGTAACCAAAAACGCTTGACCAAGTACATTCGGACCGAGTTGTGCAAGTGCGACATACATTAAGGGTACAAAAATGAAAGCTTGTGCTGCTATATAAATGAGAAAGCCAGTGTATTGCTTCATCTTATTTTGCGTTCTGGCAACGATTTTCTCTGCTTGCGTGGTAACCAACATGAACAATCCTAGCACAATTAACCAAGTATAGCCCGACAACATACTGAGGCCTAATTGCACAATTGCTGGGGTAGACAAGAAAATATATTCCAGGACTAAAAACACCAAGAAAGCTCCTGCTACATGCCCATAAGTTCGTCGGAAGAACTCGGTTCTTTCATGTAATTCTTCACCGGCAACAACCGGGTAGTCAAGTATTTCGTTAGAATCGATCATTTGATATTTTTTTTCAAAGGTAACCTGACCCACATCTTGAACAACGCCTTTTTATAGTAATATTCAGTAACTTGCCTGCTAAAAGATATACTGTGAAGATTAAGATTGGAGGCGTCCCAGAACATTTTAACTACCCGTGGAAACTAGCGATCGAGAATGGGAGTTTCTCGAATATCGGCCTTGATGTCGAATGGTCTGATTGTGGTGGTGGGACCGGCGAAATGAACAAAAAACTTAGAAGTGGTGAGTTGGATATCGCCGTGGTTTTAACCGAAGGCATTATCACCGACATCATAAATGGCAATCCTTCGATGATCGTCCAGAAGTATATTAAATCGCCGTTAATTTGGGGAATACATACAGGGGCCAATTCGAAAGTAAACTCAGAAACCAGCTTCGCCGATATCAAGTTTGCCATAAGCCGTCCAGGCAGTGGTTCACAACTTATGGCGAGCGTAGAGGCGAAAAACCGCGGTATAAACTTACAACCCAATCAGTTTGTAGAAGTTGGCCATATCGATGGTGCGGTAGAAGCACTAAACTCAGGCAAAGCCGATGTTTTGCTTTGGGAAAAATTTACCACAAAGCCGCTGGTAGATGCCAGACAATTGAAACACATAGGAGATACAGTAACACCTTGGCCATGTTTTATGATTGCAGCGCGACAAGAGCTATTGGTTAAGCATCCTAACATGGTTTGGAATCTATTATGGATTATTAGAAAAGTGAGTCGGCATTTTATGAATGAAGAAAATGCTGCACAAACGATTGCAGACAATTATGGACTTAGCCTGCATGATGCGACCATGTGGTTCAATAAAACAGAATGGGAGCAAGACATTTTCCTATCCAAAAAGATGTTAAACAATGTGGTAAATACCCTAATTGAGACTGGAATCGTTGCCAATAAGGTGAGTTCAGAAGATCTGTGTTGGAACCGAACAATGGTCTATTAGTCAGAGTGGAAATGAGATAGATTTACCAATTAACCCTAACGGATATAAACAACCATGAAAGCACTAAAATTATTAATACTGGCAACAGGCATGTTGATGTTCGTTGCATGCGATTATGGGAACGAATCTAACGTTGACGACTACTCCGTGGATTCTGATGTTGAATTTGAATCAGAGGCTGATCAGGCTTCAGATTACAAGGCTGAAGAAGCGCAAGGCACTTATCGAAATAAGGGAAGTGGAGAAACGTTAAAAATTGGACTTGCACGTTTTGTAGACAATGACGTTGATGGAGCGAATAAACCAGCCATGCGCACGAATGACAAAATTATCAAAAAGGGCAGCGTTGGTGTTAAGGTAAAAGACTACGAGAAGCAACAACATTTCTTTGAAGACCTGATTAGGAAGTATGATGGATACAAATCAAATGAAAATGAACGCCGGGAGATATCACGCGTTTCTAATACGATTGAAATAAGATTGCCAAACCAGAATTTCGAGCAGTTTATTGATGCAATATCGAACAGTGATGGCGTTATGCACGTCGATTACAAAAGAACCAGCGCCGTAGATGTTGGCGAGGAGTATTTTGATTTAATGACGAGAATTAAAACCAAGAAGGAAGTCGAAAAGCGCTACATAGAAATTTTGCGTAAAGCGAATAAAATTACAGACATACTTGCCGTAGAGGACCAGATTCGAGTGATTCGAGAAGAAATAGAATCAAAAGAAGGGAGGCTACGATTTTTGAAAGACAGGATTTCCTTGAGTACCATTAGTCTTTATGTGTATCAAGAACTAGAATATGATGCCCCGTTGGTAGACAAGCCTACTTTTATGGGCAAGGTGGCTAAAGCTGCGCATACAGGTTGGAATATGATTTTAAGTTTTCTACTGTTTCTGGTTTATATCTGGCCAATCGTTTTACTATTTATCGTAACGATAGTGGCTTACAAAAAGCGATGGTTGTTGTTTAAAAACCGAAGATAACCGTTAGAAGAAGTATATCCCTGGGGGCATAAACACTATTTTCTTCTCCGTTTAATTTAAGACTGAAGGCCTATTTTTGCATCTTGATTAGGAGTTTATGAGCAATTACGAAGCGTTTCGAGCTGAAATAGAAAAGGGTTATACATTTAAAGGTGACAGTGTATTGTTGGGTACCAGCATGTTAGATGGTGGTGCTATCCAGAACTTACCAGTGAAGGCGCCTTTAAAAACCTTTAACCGACATGGGTTAATTGCTGGTGCTACAGGTACAGGTAAAACCAAAACACTACAAAACTTAGCGGAACGATTATCGGAAAAGGGCGTACCCGTTTTACTCATGGATATCAAGGGGGATTTGAGTGGATTGACACAAAAGGGTAACGGACATCCGAAGATTGATGAACGTCATGAAATGATTGGCCATCCTTGGGTGCCACGGGCATATCCTACTGAATTGTTAACGATAAGCGATCAGGAAGGTGTTCGAATGCGTGCAACAATTAGTGAGTTTGGTCCGGTATTGTTATCTAAGATTTTAGGACTAAACGATACACAAGGCGGTGTGGTGAGTATTTGTTTTAAGTATTGCGACGACAATGCTTTACCGCTGTTAGATATCAAAGATTTCAGAAAAGTACTTCAATACATTGGTGATGAAGGCAAAAAAGAAATTGAGAAGGACTATGGTTATGTAAGCTCTAGTTCAATTGGCGCAATCATGCGTAAACTTCTAGAAGTTGAAGAGCAATGTGCAGAAATGTTTTTTGGTGAACGCAGTTTTGACGTCGATGATTTGATGCGTGTTGATCAAAACGGTATGGGTTTTATCAACGTACTGCGTTTAGACGATATTCAGTCGAAGCCAAAGTTGTTTTCAACCTTCATGCTTTGTTTACTTGCTGAAATTTATGAAAAGTTACCTGAGCAAGGAGACAAGGACACGCCTGAATTGGTCATGTTTATTGACGAAGCCCACTTGATTTTTGACGAGGCAAGCAAGGCATTACTAGATCAGATTGAAACCATCGTAAAATTGATTCGATCTAAGGGAGTCGGCTTATTTTTTGTAACACAAAATCCTACCGATGTGCCCGATGAAGTGTTAAGCCAGTTGGGGATGAAAATCCAACATGCATTGCGTGCATTTACAGCTAAAGATAGAAAAGCGATTAAACTGACGGCCGAAAACTATCCCATAACTGATTTTTATAAGACCGATGAGGTTTTAACTCAATTGGGTATTGGGGAAGCGATAATTACCGTGTTGAACGAAAAAGGAATTCCAACCCCGTTGGTTCATACGCTACTGACCGCTCCTTCTTCACGCATGGATGTGATTACAGAGGACGAAAAAGAAGACGTATTGGCGAAATCCAAATTGATGAAGCGCTATAGTGAAGACATTGATCGAGAGTCTGCTTACGAATTATTGAGCAAGAAGCTTGAACGCATGGAAGAAAAGGAAGAAGAGGAAGAGGAACAGCGTGAAGCAGGAAAGCGCAAATCAAAATCAAGACGCAGACCGGAAAAATCCACGTTCGAAAAAATCGCAAGTCATTCTTTGACTAAAACCATCATGCGCGAGTTTACTCGTGGGTTGTTGGGAATTTTGAAGTGATACTGGTTAATGGGTGAATGTCTGAATGATTGAGGGATTGAAGGGTTGAATGTCTGAAGGATTGAATGATTGAAGTCCAGCCATTAAACATTAAAAATTACCTAAGATCCATCTTAATCTGTTTCCGAATTACCGCCATGCCTTCATTAAAGCATGTACGACATCGGGCTTCATAGAGGTCCTTTTCGCCTAGTTCGACGGTTTGTTCGTTGTGTATTTTCTTGAACGTATACCCAGCCACACCGCCGCAACGCATGCATATGGCGTGTACCTTTGTCACATACTCTGCCATAGACAACAAAAGAGGCATGGGGCCAAACGGAATTCCTTTAAAGTCCATATCAAGTCCAGCCAATATGACTCTTATCTTTTTTTCAGCAAGAAGGTTACATACTTCCGGTAATTGCATATCAAAAAACTGTGCTTCGTCAATACCAACTACGTCTGTATTGCCGATATGGTCCAAAATGTCTTTTGAATGCGCTACGGGCATAGAGTCAATTTGATTGTCGTTGTGTGATACAACCTTTTGATAATGGTATCTTACATCGATTTGAGGCTTAAAAATAAGTACCTTTTGATGAGCAATTTTGGCCCGATTAATTCTTCGTATAAGTTCTTCCGTTTTACCCGAAAACATTGATCCACAAATGACCTCAATCCATCCTTTTTCAATCCGTGGTTCAACAAACATGACTACGCTTTTTGCTTTCGAGCAAATGTAATGTCTTCTCCATAGTTTTGTGTCAATTCCTCTGTTCTAAAATTTAATTGACGTGAATAACGTTATCCATAGGCAGACACAAATAAGTCTATTTTTGCTAATTATAAGGTGGTAACATGACACGAGAGGAGATACATAACGAAATAGGAAACATCCTTAAATTGATAGAAATCAATAACAACAGAATGTTTTTGAATGATGCTGATTTCGAACTAGACTTAGAGTTGATGCGAAGTTATGTGGTTCAGCTGTATAAGCTTCACGACCAATTACAGGTAAGTCAACCATCAGAGCTAGAGGCACCAGAACCAAAAGCTGAACCTGTTGTTATCAAAACAAGTCCAAAACCAAGGCCTAAACCTAAGCATGTTGAGCCACCTGTGGTTGAAGCACCAACACCTATTCCTGAACCAGAGCCAGAGCCAGAGCCAGAACCAATTGCAGAAGTCGAAATAGCAGTTGAGGAACCCGTGATTGAGGTGGAACCTCCAATTGTTGAGGAAGTAGTAGAAGAGGCACCAACGGAAAAAGCCAAACCTAAGCCGGAAAGTAAAAAAGCCAAGCCTCCAGTTGTTGCCAATGACGTATATGCGCGACTTAAGAATACCAAACTGGAAAGCATTAAAAAGGGTATCAGTATCAGCAAGAGATACGAGATTCAAAATGAACTTTTTAGCAACAATCCAGAGGTATACAATGAAGCGATTAAGACCCTAGACAGTCAAGTGAACTTTGATGATGCCATGAATCACTTAGAAGGTACTTTAATGGCTGAACATGGCTGGGAGGAGGATGACTTCTTGGTTGATGAAATAAGAATTCTACTTTACCGACGATATGCTTAAGTCGGGACAGTAAACAAAACTAAATGCCACACAACTTCTGGCGAGAAGCACCATTTGTGCGTCTCATTATTCCTTTAGTTTTAGGGATTATAATGCACCGGTTTTTGGGTGGGTGGCATTCTTCAATTCTGTTTGCAATTGTACTCTTGTTTGTTGGTTATCTTGTTTGTGTATTTTTATTGGACACACGACATAAATTTAGATTCAATGCCCACCTTAGTATTTTAGTAACTGTGTTTATCACGTTATTAAGTTATACGTCAACACACTTTTATTATCATTTTAATCATTCCAGTTATCTATCTGATCAGGCCAATACCAAAATTCTTTTTCAGGTTACTAACCAGCCAACTCTGGGCGGTAAATTTTACAAAACATATGTAAAAGCGCTACAGCAAAATGGTCGCAGAGCGCAGGGTAATGCGGTTATTTTTTTGGAGGTAGGAGAACAAACTCCCCAATACGGCGATCAACTCATTGCTGAACTGAACCTAAAACATATTACAAGCCCTAAAAACCCTAAAGAGTTTGATTATCAGCTATATATGCAGAATCGAAACATCCAGTTTCAAGGCTTTGTAGCCTTTAATCAATGGAGAATAACCAGCAACAAGGGTAATCCAGTAGTTACATATGCGTTTAAAATCAGAGAGAAATGTAAACAGGTTATTGAACAAAAGCTAAACAGCACGAAGCACGTAGCGATTCTTCATGCACTTGTTTTGGGTGATAAATCAGGACTTGGAAGTGAGCTAAAACAAACATTTTCGGAAACAGGGACAATGCATGTTTTGGCCGTTAGTGGTCTTCATATCGGAATCGTATACCTTTTTACAAGCAGCCTATTGGGTTTTTTATTTGTAAAAAAACTTAAAACGATAAGGGCTGTTCTTGGACTTTTAGTCATTTGGAGCTTTGCTCTAGTTTCGGGGCTCAGCCCATCTGTTTGCAGGGCGTGTTTTATGTTTTCCGTCTTGTCTATTGGACTGGAATTAAACCGTGATTCAAACGTTTACAATAGCCTGTGTTTCGCTGGATTTGTTTTACTTGTAGTCAATCCTTTGAACCTGTTTAACGTTGGTTTTCAATTTTCATTTCTAGCTGTATTAGGGATTGTAACACTGCAAAAGCCTATTCGAAGGGTGGTTAAAACTGAATCATTCGTGCTGGGCAAAATTGCCGACCTTTCGGCGGTGTCTCTTTCTGCACAACTTGCTACTTTACCGCTCGGGCTTTATTACTTCGGTCAATTTCCTCTACTCTTTTTGGCATCAAATCTTTTGGTGATACCAGCAGTCACGATTTTGGTGTACGCCAGTATCTGTCTAATCATCTTTCATGGCATTCCAATAATCGCGGAGGTAATTGTTAATGTCCTTGAAATATATTTATGGTTTGTAATTCGTATCACAGAAACCATACAAAAGTTTCCCTTCGCCTTGTTGGAAAACGTATCAGTGACGCACATTGAGCTCGCAGTATTGTTTGGATTGATAGGGAGTATTGGGTCCTATTTCTTAAGGAGGTCAATCAAAGTCTTATACACCTTTGTACTTCTTAGCATAAGTCTTATAGGAAATCAAGCTATTAGAAGATATGGAAATATGCAATCGACCGAGCTTATCCGTTTTGATATCGCAAAATCAAAATGTTTGGTACTGCGTGACGGGAACTTAACGTACCTCTTGGCACAGTACAATATGTCTAACAAAAAATGGGTGTTTCATTGCAAACCATACTTACGTTTTAAGGGCGTTGCTGATTTAAACATGCCGCAACTGTGCGACGAATCAATTATTGAGGCGGTTTCAATCAACCGGGATTCTTTTACGGTAAACAGAGCGACTTGTTGGATTACGAATAATCCAAACGACAGCATTGATGAAGCGAAAACGTTTAAATCGTTACAGCTTCCTTAATGGTGCGAAATTAATTAACGTTTGTTTTTCTGTTCAATACCAACAGCCTTTAGTACGTCCGATACGTTGGTGTACACCCGATAAGGAAAGTCATACGGGAATTCGCAAGAATCGCTAGTGAGGTTATTTCCTTTCACGTCGGTAAATACGTAAGTTGAATCAACCAGTCGGTCATTGGCATAGTACGTCACAATTTGTTCGATTGCCAAATCGTCGGTACACATACTGTTGTAAAAAGAGGTGTTTCTTTCAAAGGCAAACGTGCCGCCAGATGTGGTATCAAAGTAATGCGTAAAACCTAGGTCCCAATCACCAGATTGACTGTATGGGTAGGCACCAATACAAACAATATGATTACTCTGGGTATACCAAACATTGTATACCTCATCGATGACATCAGGCCATTTGAGGTTTATTACTTCCGTAGGCGTTTCAGCAGTCGGTTCTTTCGCATAAATCTTTGCCTTAAACAAGCTGCTCATCCTATTGGAATCGATAAACGCTTTTTGTCCACTCAACCGCTCTCTAATGTCTGGTTCGGGTACAAGTTCTCTAGGTGCATTGGTCGACGAATTCTGCTTACAACCAACAAACAAAGCCACGATACAAAGTATATTAATGAAACGCATAGTCAAATGTATAATAATGCCTTAAAATGGCTGTAGGTGTTTGTAACTCAAATGTTTCAGACTGTTTATTCAGTGCTTTTTCAGTTAATAATTGATCTATTTTTTCTGAAATAGGTGTACACATGGAGAATCGATTTTCGTATGAAACGGATTCAAACATCTTAGGAAATGGAAAATCATTTGGGACGACCAATTGCCCTGAATCGGTTACTTCAAAGCCAACCTGGTAACTTGGCATTCTTCCTGATTCTGCATTTGATTGGTAGAACGATTGATAGAAACTATCTGGTCCTGAACCAACCCAACTTTTGGACAGTTTATGACTTATTACACCATTGGCGAAGTAGGTTTCGCTGGAATAAAAAGGAGCATTTTTCTGTGTAAAAACGACAGAATCATATCCAAAAATCATTGGGTTTACATATTTCTTGGAAAGGTAGATGTAACCGCGTTTGTTGCAAAAAGTGGCCTCTTTCAAACCAGATCTATTATACGTCGCATATAACTTGTTTCCTTTTGATAGCTTGGTAACTCGTTTTTGTACGGTGGTTTCACCCTTATGATTCACAACGTCCATAGCTACAAGTTCCCCTTTGTTATCATACGTATAAGATTCGGATCGATATTTAATGCCATCCATATAGTTGTACATAGAGTCCGGCATACCTTTTTTGTTAAACCAATATGTTGCCCATAAGTAGGGTTCTTGTTCAATTGTTGTTTTGGGCTGATGGCTCGATACTAAAGCTTGATCTGGTAAGGTGTGTTTGGTGATCGATATCTGAAGAATACTGCTATCCTTTATAACCTGCTGGTTTGGAAGTTTTAGCTGTGCAAATAGATATTCTGGATTGCATAATGCAACTAGGCATAAAATTAGCGACAGTAGAGTTTTGTAATTCAGCATGGGATATAAAAAAAGGTCACTGGCCTTAAGCCAATGACCTTTTTCAATGTGTTTATATTTTAGTTTTCAGTAGGTTCTTCTGCGTCGTTCATGGCAACTGGATACGATATTTTAGTCAGCCATTTAGAGGGATCTTTTTCTGTCATTGGGTCTGTAATATACTCTTCCATAACCGCACCAACCAGTTTCATGTTTTTCTCTTCCATATAAGCACCAAGCGCGTCATGTGCGCCTTTCATGCTTTCGTCGTAAGCACCAAAATAATCAACGGTCAAATATGTGCCTTCTGGTTGTTCATAGAATTCATAACCTTCTGGAGCTTCGTCCATAGCTACTGGCATGGCAACAGTTATTTCAGATTCCCCGCTTTCTTCATTCCATGTCCAATATAGTGCTGCAGGAGCGCCGGTCATATGGTCTTTACAAAGCGTACCCAATGCTGGCATGTTCGTATCGAAATAGGTTTTCATGTCAGCCATTTGAATCACTTCTTTTTTTCCTACATACTTGCCCGCTTCGCGTTGTACTTCCTCAACGGTATATACTACTAAGGCTGCTTTTTCTGAAGCTTGCTTTTCTGCAATTCCTTTCAACAATCCTAGTTGTTGTTTGAACGCTTCCGTCATCATTTTTTCTGCTCCAAATAAAGCGCCCATCACATTCCAAGGAATTCCTTGCTTTTCATTATACGACATGCTCACTTTTGTTTTACCCTCTTCTTCAGTAAGCTGCATTTTTGAATTTCCTTCACCAAAGTCATGTTTTACATGATGCTCAAGTAAATGATTTTCCATGTCCGAAGTACTTAAAGTCATCGATCCGCTTCCAACTTTTTGATTTCCACTCCATGTCATACTAGATCCTACAGCGCCTGATTCTCCATCAAATGTTACTTTCATGTCAGGGTCTGCCTCATACCAAGGAGACCAATTGTCTGCTTTTTCATAGGTGCTAACGTTGTCCCAAACAACAGCAATAGGTGCATCGATGGTTTCTTCCATCGCCACGTTCATTTCCTTAGGTAAAATTAATGAGGCAATAAGCCAGATGACTACTACTACTAAGAGCAATATGCCAAGAACTTTTAAAACTTTCATAACTGTGATACTATTTGATTGTGTGAATATAAATAATTTAATCAAATCGCTACAAATTACGAAGTCCCGCGACCCCTTTATTCAAGCGACTTACAACTACAATGCCACCAGAATTTAAAAGCTAACTAGTTGGTTTAAAATCATTTAAGTGTCTTGTTTGTGATAAAAACCAGCGATTTACAATACGCTTTACTTATTTTTGTTTACCATGCTTCGCCAAAATATTACCACAAAGGCTGTTTGTATACTACTATTCTTGATGGCAAATGCCACTTCGTTTGGGCAATATGCGCGCAATTTTGCAAATAGTAATTATGGGGGTGTACAAAGTGTTTCTTATAACCCTGCAAACCTTGCAGATAGTCGCTATCGATTCGCATTAACACCTTTATCTGTTTTTGCGGATGTCAATAACAACTTTATAAATGTACGTACACCATATACTTATGGGAACGTGTTAAACAACAACGTGTCTTCTGATCTTTTAGACGAAAACGATATTCCAGTTTGGGATAATTCATTTATGGAAGATAAGTTGAATGGAAATCAGAAACAGGCCTATGTGTCTGCAGAAGTAATGGGTCCGTCTTTTTTACTCGGTCGAGAGGATAAAAGTGGTATTGCCTTCACTACTAAGACGAGATTTTTTGCCGATATAGACGGATTAAACGAAGATCTGTTAAAAGTTTTTCTGGTTGACTTTGATTCGTCAGCGCCAGATTTTTCTGTAAAATCTCACCAGTTGCGACTAATGAATAAACCCGGTCTTGAAACAAACCTCGGCTATGGTGCTTTGGCATATCAAGAGTTTGCCTTCAGTTATGCAAACGTACTACTAGACAAAAAACAGAATTTTATAAAAGGGGGAGCCACTTTAAAATATTTAATTGGCCTTGCTGCAGGATACGCTCGCGTTGATGACTTTAATTACGAACTAGTGGGTATCGATTCTCTACGTATCAATTCTGCGAATATTACGGCTGGGTATACCAGCGACCAATATTTTACCACCGACCGCAGGTTGAATGACTACTTAGGTAAAAACAAACTGGGTAAAGGCATGGGCATTGATATTGGTATTGTATATGAATTTCGACCAGATTTTAAAGCATTCAAATACCGAATGGATCGGAGAAATCATGAAGATAGAACACGGAATAAATACAAATTTAAAATCGGAGCTGCATTGGCAGATTTCGGCTCAATAAAATTCGATAACAATCCATATACAAGAGGGCTAAATATCAGCTCAGATGGTGATACCACAGATTGGGCAGATTTCGAAGAAGTGACCCGTTTTAATGGCACAAATGATATTGACTCGTTTGCCAAAAAATATTTTCATGGAACTACAATCGACAGTTCTTTTTCAGCCAAATTACCGGCAAGCCTGAATTTGAATTTTGACCTTAGCTTAGATAACAATTGGTATTTAAGTGGATCTTATGTCCAATCACTTCGCGGTAATAAGGTCAAAGGCGTAAGGAAACAATCTGTAATGGCGGTAGGAGCTCGCTATGAAACACGTCGTTTTGAAGTGTCAAGTAGTTTGATTTTTGGGCAATTCTATAACCCGATCTTACTGAGTGCGTTTGTACGCTATGGACCGGTTTATATTGGCAGTGACAATTTAGGAGGCATTTTCGGTGGTAAGTCAACCAATGGGTACAACGTTTATGCGGGTGTTGCCTTACCGATTTTACACAACAGAATGCCAGACAAAGATGGCGATGGTACGAGCGATGCTAAAGACAAATGTCCAGAGATATTTGGAAGCGAATATGCAAAAGGGTGCCCAGATCTAGATGACGATAGAGTGCCTGATAAAGATGACCATTGCCCAAATATTCCAGGGCTAAAAAATGCAAAAGGGTGCCCCGATGAGGATGGAGATGGGCTAGGAGGTCCAGACGATAATTGTCCAACTTTGGCTGGAACAAAAGCGAATCATGGTTGTCCTGATACAGATGGAGACGGTATTCCAGATGACGTAGATGCCTGTATTGATGAATACGGAGAGAAGGAATACAATGGTTGTCCAAGTATGCCAGAACCAAAAGATACGGTGGTTACGCCAGTTGTTGAACGGGATACGACTCCTATACATAGGGATCCTAAACCAGTGGTGACCAAGCCAGTTCCTTCTGGTAAAGATATTACCGTAGCTGATGTTGTTGACCTCATGAACTTTGAAGTCTACGATTATTATCTAATCCTTGGCGCTTATAAGAATAAGCTGTTGGCCGATGAACTGGTAAAGAAATTGAATCGACAAGCAGGCGTGTTAACCTATATTTATTATGATGACGCCAACCAAATGAACTACGTTACGTTTGGTCGAGTCACTTCAAAAGAAAAGGCAAGGGCACAACTTGCAAAACTTCAGAAACCAAGCGTTGATGCGTTGATTAACGGTCATGTGTGGTGGAAGAAAGTAATGAAGTAATTTCATGTCAATACCAGGGTATTGGCGTTACCTCAATACTCTTACGCGTATTGCTTCATTCTTAGTCGCCAATCAAATACCTTTGCGGCATGAAAATAATTAAGTACGTCTTAATCTTTGTTGGATTTGGCTTGGCAGGAACCATTTTGGCGACCTTTTTTGCACCAAAAAATCATATTGTGGTCCACAGTGTGACCATCAATCAACCGCTTGAAGAATGTTGGGACGCTACATTTAATCCATCAATAATTCCAAACTGGCGTGATAATCTAGACAGTGTAGAAACCGTTTCAGGCGTTTACGACGAATCCGGATATAAAGCTCTTTTTGTATTTAGTGATCAAGAACAAGTGTCAAAACCTTCCTACGAAATAGATTCTGTATTTAACCTTGAGTCCGCTACGTCATCAATTGTATTGAACGACAAAATTAGACTTGATACGAAATATGAGTTTTCAGCTGTAGACTCGGCTTCAACAGAATTAAAAGTAACAACCATATTGACCCCAAGCGGGTGGATGTTTAAAGTCATGTTTGCTGGGTCAGGAAATGGGTTAGAGTTGAAGCGTCAGGCAGAACTCGATAACTTAAAGAAGTGGTTAGAAAATCAATCTACCACACCAAACCAATAAACTTTACCCCCACGTATACAACTACGCCCAGTTTAAGAACAACACCTCCTACAAATCCGAGGAAAGAACCTATGCCTGATTTAAACGCCGTTTGATTGTCTTGACCTGAAATTAATTCACCAACAATGGCGCCTGCAAAGGGGCCAACTAAAATGGTTAATGGGCCAAGAATAGGGAAAATAAAGGCGAGAATAAGCCCTATTATACTCCCGCGCTTTCCTGCGTCTGTCCCACCAAATTTTTTGGTACCCCAAATGGGTAAAAAATAATCAAGTACTGTAACCGCAATAACGATTACCCCAAGCCAAATGAGCATGCTCGTCTCGGGTATTACGTCTTCTGAACTATGGAACAATAAGCCCAGTAAAGAGAGGAATGCGATAGGTGGCCCAGGTATGATTGGTGCGATACAGCCAACAACGCCTAACAATAAGAAAACAATTCCAAGGATGATTAAAACAACGTCCATGTAACAAATATAGAACCGTAACGGCGTGGATAAGGGTGAATTTTACAAAACCAAACAGAAAATCTATAAACAAAGGTATTTTTGAAGTCGAATTAGATTATGGAGCTATACATTCAAGACGTTACCCTCAGAGACGGGATGCATGCTATTCGGCATCAGTATACCCAACAACAAATCAAAGATCTTGCCATTGCACTAGATCGCGCCAAGGTTGATGCTATTGAGATTGCCCACGGCGATGGACTATCTGGAGGTAGCTTTAACTACGGTTTTGGTGCTCACACAGATGGGGACTGGCTCGAAGGTGTTGCAGAGGAATTAAATCATGCGATGTTAACAACGTTGCTTATCCCCGGAATCGGCACCATTGATGATTTAAAAAAGGCGTATGCTTTGGGTGTTAGATCGGTTCGCGTTGCCACACATTGCACCGAAGCAGACATATCGCAACAACACATCGAAGCGGCAAAAAACATGGGTATGGATGTCGGTGGATTTTTGATGATGTCGCATATGAACACACCTACCAAACTTGCTGAACAAGCAAAATTGATGGAGCAATATGGGGCAGACTGTGTTTATGTGACCGATAGTGCAGGGGCATTGTTAATGCATGAGGTGGCTGACAGAATGAAGGCTTTCAAAGACACGTTGGATGAAAAAACCGAGATAGGAATACATTGTCACCATAACTTGGGTCTTGGTGTTGCCAATACGATAGTTGCCATGGAACATGGAGCAAAACGACTTGATGCATCGTTGGCAGGAATGGGTGCTGGTGCAGGTAATTGCCCATTAGAGGTACTCATTGCTGTGTTAAATAAAATGGATGCAAAGCACCATTCAGATTTACATCAATTGATGGATTTAGCAGACGACGAAATAAGACCACTCCAAACCAGACCTGTTCGCGTAGATCGGGAAACACTGAGTTTGGGTTACGCAGGGGTCTATTCCAGCTTTTTGCTTCATAGCGAACGCGCTGCGCAGCGTTATGGCTTAGATACAAGGGATATCTTGGAAGAATTGGGTAAACGAGAAATGGTAGGCGGACAAGAAGACATGATTTTGGATGTTGCCTTGGATATGAAAAAAAAGAAGAAATGAACAAAGAGTCAATAGCAAAACAATTAGACCATGCTGCAACTTCAGCCGAAGCAGTAGAGCAAATTAGTTTAACGCAACAGTTTACAGAAGATGAAGCCTATGAAATTCAGGCCCAGTCTATGGAAGAACGGTACACGCGAGATGACCATTTCGTTGGGTTAAAGTTGGGCTTTACCAGTTTTGCTAAAATGGAGCAAATGGGAGTGCACGATATGATCTGGGGCCGTTTAACCAAAAATATGTGGATCGAAAATGGTGGAGAGGTTAGTTTATCTAACTTTATCCATCCGCGAGCAGAACCTGAAATTGCGTTCAAACTAAAGAAAGACCTAGACCGCGAAATTAGTTTAGAAGAGATACCTGAATTCATTGATTCATGTTGCACGGCAATAGAAATCATTGACTCGAGATATAAGAATTTTAAGTTTTCACTTGAAGACGTTATTGCAGACAATTGCTCCTCAACAGGTTTCATCTTGGGCGACTGGAAGCCACTTCCAGCTAGTCTAAATGATTTGCAGATGTCATTGTCTTTTGACGGTGAGGTGGTAGAATCAGATTCGAGTAACGCCATTTTGGACAACCCGTATCTGTCTGTGTGCAATGCCTCAAGGTTAGCGGCAAAATACGGACAACTGTTTCCTAAGGGTTCGGTTTTATTAGCGGGTGCTGCTACTCCTGCTGTTTTTATTAAACCAAATTCTGTGGTTTCGGCTGAGGTTGAAACGTTAGGTGGTGTCTCAGTTAAGGTAGTTTAGATTTAAGTACAACACAAAACAAAGTTTGTCGTAAGCGGTTCCATATAAAGATTTCCAATACAATGTTAAAACAGGTTAAAATTAGAAGGAGTATTGTTTTTGGGTTTATATTGATTGGTGTCACGATACTCGTCTTTAAGAAAATTTCAACTAAGGCTCAGAAGGCCGAAAACAAAACAAGTTTTCAGAAGCTAAGTGTGCAAGCCGCTCAAGTTAAAAACAGTGATCAAAAGTTATTAATTGATCTAAGTGGTAAACTAGTAGCCAAAAACAGAATTGACATCTTTACGGAAGTAAGTGGGGTATTACTTTCAAATAATTTTAGAGAGGGTATTCGGTTTAAAAAAGGTCAAGTTATTGCACGAATTGATAACAGCGAGCTGCGAGCAACAATTAAATCTCAGAAAAGTGTTTTACTCAATAGCGTTGCTCAAATCTTACCTGATTTAGCTATTGATTTCCCCAATGAACTTGAAAAATGGAAACGTTTTCATTCTGCAATAGATTTTGATAATAGCTTACCGGAACTACCAGAGATAAGCAATGAAAAAATAAAAATGTTCGTTTCGAGCCGGAATGTTTTTTCAAACTATTTTAGCATAAAGGCACAAGAAGTGAGGCTAGCAAAACACGTCATTAAGGCACCTTTTAGTGGGTCTCTAAGTAGCACAGATATTAATCCTGGAACTCTTGTTAGAGCAGGTCAGCGCATTGGGTCCTATATTCAGCCAAATGCATTTGAATTAGAAGCATCGGTAAGTTTGGATGATTTAAAGTTTATTGATGTTGGAAGAACGGTTATCCTTACAAGTTCTGACTATGATAAGTGGGATGGCAAAGTCCTCAGAATTAACGACCAACTCGATCCGTCTACACAAAGTGTTAAAGTTTATGTTGGTGTAAATGATGCAACCTTGAAGGAAGGGCAATACCTGACGGCCATTGTTGAGGGGATTACACTAAAGAATGTAGTAGCAATTCCGCGTAGTTTACTGGTAGGAAATGATGAAGTCTATGTAATTGAAAATGATTCGGTTTTGATGCGTGAGAAGGTAAATGTCGTGTATAAAGGCACCGAATTTATGTATGTAATGAATCTAGCTGACGGAACACAATACTTGAATCAAGTGATTTCTAGCGTGCACGAAGGAATGATTGTTACAGTTTTGAAAAACCAAGAATAACGTGCGGAAAATCATCTCATTTTTTATCAAATACCCAATCACGACAAACGTGCTGATGGTATTGATGATCATATTTGGTTTTGCCTCTTATTTCAAATTGAATGCAAGCTTTTTCCCTATTGTACCCAACCGAATTGTAAACATCCAGCTTGTTTATCCTGGCGCATCACCAGAAGAAATTGAAGAGGGAGTTGTTGTCAAAATTGAAGAAAAATTAAAAGGTGTTTCAGGTGTTGAGCGTATCACCTCAAAAAGTCAAGAAAACGCCGCAACCATTACAGTTGAAATTGAAAAAGGCTATAAGACGAATATCGCTTTAGAGGACGTTAAAAATTCGGTAAATGCGATTAACTCCTTTCCTGTAGGCTTAGAAAAACCGATAGTAGTTTTAAAAGAAAACTTAAATGCTACGGCAACGTTTGCCTTAACGGGTAAAAACATTGACCTAAAAATTCTTAAAGAGTTTGCGAGGCAAGTAGAAACAGACCTTTTAAGCCAAGAAGGTATTTCTAAGGTAGAGCTAAGCGGTTTCCCTGAAGAGGAAATAGAGGTAGCACTAAGTGAGGATGCTATGCGGGCGTACAACGTCAGTTTTAATCAGATTTCTTCAGCGATAAGCGGGAGTAACGTTGATATTACCGGAGGCACTATAAAAACAAAGGCAGAAGAATTACTTATTCGAGGACGAAGCAAAGGATACTATGCCAGGGAGCTTGAAAGTATAGTTGTTAAAGCTACCAAAGATGGTAAGGTGGTTCGATTGGGTGATCTCGCCGAAGTCAAAGATAGGTGGGCCGATAATCCAAACAAAAGTGTGGTGAATAAGGAACGTGGTGTTGAAATTAATGTGAGCAGTACCGATGAGCAAAACTTAATGCAGAATGCGGCTTTTGTTAGAGACTATATCAAAGATTTTAATGCCGTCAATACGAAAGTAACCGCAACGTTAATTTCCGATAGAAGTGTAACGTTAAATGAGCGTCGAGACCTTCTTATAAAAAATGGAGGTACTGGGATGATTTTGGTACTTATTTTACTCGCACTATTCCTCAACATCAGAATTGCTTTTTGGGTTGCAGTGGGAATCCCAATATCTTTTTTCGGCATGATCGTTTTGGCCGCTTATGTGGGTGTTACCATAAACGTAATTTCACTTTTTGGGATGATTATCGTATTGGGTATCTTGGTTGACGACGCTATTGTTATTGCTGAAAATATTTATCACCACTACGAAAAAGGGAAGTCTCCATTAAGAGCAGCAATTGATGGAACAATGGAAGTCATTACGGCAGTATTGTCTGCGGTTTTTACTACAATCATTGCTTTTTCATTCTTCTTTATGGTCGATGGTCGTGCAGGTGATTTTTTCTCAGAGTTAGCCTTTGTTGTGATCGCAACCTTACTCGTTTCTATGATTGAAGCTTTGATCATTTTACCAAGCCATATGGCACATTCAAAAGCGCTTAAATCAGGTGAAAAGTCAAAGAATAAATTGGAACGTACAACAGATAAGCTAATGTATTATTTGCGTGACAAAATTTACGCTCCAGTTCTACGCTATAGTTTAAACAATAAGTTTTTGACCATGGTTGCCGTATTCAGTGCACTTATCATCACAGTAGGGGCATTTAAAGGAGGCCTTATTAAGGCGACATTTTTCCCATTTATCGAGCGCGACAACATTGATATTTCGTTGACGATGCCGGCAGGAACAAGGCCTGAAATAACCGAACAGAAGCTAATGCAAATTGAAGATGCAGTAGAAGTGGTAAACGATGATTATGCATCCAAAAGGGAAGATGGTTTAAATATTGTCGACAATGTGGTTCGGAAAGTAGGGCCTGGAACCAATGTTGGTGCGGTAAGCATCTCCCTGTTAAAAGGTGAAACACGAGGTATACCGAGTTATCAAATAGAAAATGAAATAAGGAAAAAAGTAGGGACAATAGCTGGAGCAGAAAAATTGACGTTTGGTGTTGGTAATCCCTTTGGAAAGCCCGTTTCGGTTACGTTGTTGAGTAGAGACAATGAACAACTATCCTTGGCTAAGACAGAAGTTAAAGCGGCCATGAACAAGTTCTCCGAACTTAAAGACGTTGTTGTCAACGAACAACCCGGTCCACAAGAAATTAGACTAGCATTAAAAGAGAAAGCATACCTCCTAGGTCTTTCCGAGTCTAGTATTATGGGACAGATTCGTCAAGGATTTTTTGGACATGAAGTGCAGCGTTTGCAACGTGGAATTGATGAAGTTAAAGTTTGGGTTCGTTACAACGAGTCTAATAGGGCGTCAATCAAAAATCTAGAGGACATGAGGATCCGAACACAGACAGGTGAGGAGTATCCATTAAAAGAATTGGCTACATATACAAAACAACGAGGAGTCGTCAATATTAGCCACATAGATGCAAAGCGGGAAGTGACCGTTGAGGCCGACGTGATTGGGCCACAGATTAGTGCTCCTGACGTAATTGAAGATTTACGTTTAAACTATGTCACCCAGATTCTGCAGAAGTATCCATCGGTTACACCACTGTATGAAGGCCAAAATCGTGAGGCTGCAAAAACTCAAAAATCTGCAAAAACGGCGTTACCTCTTGTTCTAATATTAATCATTTCTTTGATTGTATTTACGTTCAGAAGCGTTGGGCAGACCTTAGCCATATTTGCGCTTATTCCATTTAGCTTAATTGGTGTTGCTTGGGGCCACTTTTTACACAACAATCAGCTCAGTATCTTGTCTTTTTTAGGGATTGTCGCTTTGATTGGGATAATCGTAAATGACTCGTTGGTGTTGGTTACCAAGCTAAACAGTTATTTAAAGGAAGGAATGAAGTTTAAAGATGCTGTATTTCAGGCGGGATATATGCGGTTTAGAGCAATCTTCTTAACATCTGCCACTACAATTGCTGGTCTTGCTCCATTATTATTTGAAAGAAGTTTCCAAGCACAATTTCTGAAACCAATGGCCATTGCAGTAGCTTATGGAATTGGAATTGCGACTGTGTTAACATTAATCGTGCTTCCAGTAATCTTATTGGTTTTGAATCACATACGGGTGTGGTGGAGGCATTTTTGGTATGGACAGGAAGTGTCGCACGAATCTGTTGAACCAGCTATTAGAGAATTAAAAGTAGACAATGAATCAGATTAGTTTTACCGTTCTGATGTTTATGTTGTGGATACATGTTGATACAGTATCGGCACAAATCACTGAGCGATCAGAGAACCAAAATTCTATGTCGATTGAAACCTGTGTGTCAACCGTATTAAGCAACAATTTTGATGTAACCTTGGCAACCTTTGAAAATCAGATTGCTTCACAATCTGCGACAAAAGGAAATGCTGGTTTATTACCGAGTATAGGCGTTAATGGCGGGGCGAATTATAGCAACAACAATACGGAACTTAAGTTTGCCGGCGGCATACCTCCAACAAACGTAGAAGGGGCTCAGTCAACCAGTTTCAACGGATCATTAGGCGTAAACTACACCCTATATAATGGATTTGCGAATGTCAATAACTTTGAGAAACTAAGGTATGCCAATGACCTTTCAGAAGCACAGCTGAGGCTAACCATTGAGAGTGCCGTGATTACAACCATTGGTGTATATCTCGATTTAGCGAAGATTCATGCAGACATCATAGCACTAAAAGAAACCATCGAAATTTCGTTGATTCGACTAAAGCGTGCAGAACTTGCACAGTCATTTGGAAGTGGCAGTCTTCTAACCATGTCTACGGCAAAAGTTGATTTGAATACCGATAGTGCTAATTTGTTAAATGCCTTAAACAATAAGGGTAATCTGGAGCGCCAATTGAATTATTTAATGGGTCAACAAATTACAAATACCATACATATTAACACGGAGGTTAGCGCATTCGATAATATCACATTTGACAACATACTGTCGAAAGCGAAAAGCAACAACGTAAACTTGGTACTTGCCAGAATCAAAGTCAACGTAGCAGACATTGATAAAAGATTGGCCTCGGCTAATCAATATCCCAAAATTGATTTAAATGCCAGTTATGGGTTAAATAGCTCACAAAATGGAGCTGGCATCGTTTTAGAACAAAGCAATGTTGGTTTTGCAGGAGGGGTCACGATTAGTATCCCTATTTTTTCAGGAGGTCGTACAAAAATTGCTATGGAAAATGCAGCAGTAAAAATGGAGAAAAGTACTGTTGTAAAAGAGCAAAATGTAAGATTGGTAGAGAAGGAAGTGCATGACTATTGGAGTAGTTATACGTATTTTAAATCCTTGTTATCCATGGAGAAAGAGAACGTGGAAACAGCAGAATTAAATGTACAACGGGCAAGAGAGCAGTTAAAGCTTGGGCAAATTACTTCTGTAGAATTTAGGCAAGCACAGCTTAATTTGCTGGCATCGAAGAACCGGATAAATTCGGCACAGTTTAACCTAAAGAAAGCCGAGTATCAGTTGATAAGATTAAGTGGAGGTCTAGTAAAATGAAAATAATTTGTGTCGGACGAAATTATCGTAAACATGCCGAGGAGTTAGGCAACAAGGTGCCAGACGAGCCAGTTTTGTTTATGAAACCAGATTCTGCAATTCTCAGACAACGAGATGCTTTTTATATCCCTGATTTTTCTTCAGATGTCCATTATGAAGCAGAAATCGTGGTTAAATTAAACCGACTTGGGAAAAGGATTCAAAGCAAGTTTGCACACAAGTATTATGCGGAGTTTACGGTTGGTATTGATTTTACGGCTCGCGATGTGCAGGCAAAGTTAAAAGCAAAGGGTTTGCCTTGGGAGAAAGCAAAAGGCTTTGATAGCAGTGCTGTTTGTGGTAAATGGTTGCCCGTCGGTGATTATGACATGTCTAATCTGTCATTTGAACTCAAAAAAAATGGGCAGGTCGTTCAAAGCGGTAATACTTCTGAAATGTTGTTTTCGATAGACGAAATTATTGACTATACGTCTCAGTATTTTACCTTAAAAATTGGCGATCAAATATTTACGGGCACCCCAGAGGGTGTTGGCCCTGTTGCTCACGGAGATATTCTTGAGGGATTTGTGGAAGGAACTAAGGTGTTAGAAGTTAAAGTCAAATAGATTATTTCTGCGGATGGTTCCGTGTCAATTTGTATTTTTGATTTGATGTCCGTTTTAAAGTATTGTACTTCATTTGTTTTTATCTTTTTGGGTTATCTGTCGCTAACAGGGACTGGTATCGAGACCTACTATTTGCTGATTTTTAGTTTCGTATGCATACCTCTGTTTGAACTGGTTCTTCCACCATCAAAGTCGTCCAATTCATCAAAAAACCTGGTGCTTTACGATGTAATATTGTACCTACTCGCCCCATTGTATATCGCATTGTTTGTGTATTTTTTAATCACCATAGGAGAAGAACACAACACCGCTTCGTTAATTGGGAAAATCACAGCAATGGGTTTACTGTGTGGGATTTTTGGTATTAATATGGCCCACGAATTAGGCCATAGAAAGAGCAAATTTGATCAATTCTTAGCCCAATTACTCTTGTCCACTACACAGTATACGCACTTCTTTATTGAACACAACCGGGGTCATCACAAACGGGTTGGGACATTAGAAGATCCAGCAACTGCAAGAAAAGGGGAAACGGTTTATGGTTTTTGGGTACGGGTAATTACTCAATCGTATATGTCGGCTTGGCATTTGGAAAAGAGTCGCCTAAACCGGTTAGGGGGTAACACCTGGTCGATGCAAAATGCAATGGTTAGGTATGCACTTATTCAAGTTTGCTTGATCGTTGTTGTTGGTATAGCTTTTGGTATTTCTGTTTTAGGAATATACGCCGTGACAAGTCTATTTGGCATTCTTTTGCTCGAAACCATTAATTATATCGAGCACTACGGATTGACCAGAAAAAAGATATCGAATGCTTCTTACGAACGTGTTCAAGACATCCATTCATGGAACGCAGACCACCTTTTAGGACGAACGCTATTATTTGAACTAACAAGACATTCTCATCATCATGCCAATTCACTAATTAAATATCCGCTTCTTGAAAGCAGAGAAGAAGCATCTCAATTACCTTCAGGCTACCCCGGTATGATGTTGTTATCGCTAATTCCTCCTTTATGGTTTAAGGTAATGCATAAAAGATTGCCTTAACTAATTGTTGTCTGTGCATTTTTAATCATGTCATAGCGATGCAGTCCTGGGCCATAGCCATTTTCTGTGATTTGAGTTTTTTGGAAGTCGAACTTTTCAAAAAACGCAAATGTGTGCTGAGACGTATCCAACTCTATGCGGTAAGACGGGAAAAGGGATTCGATTTGATTGATGCAGTGGCTTACAAGCTTAGTGCCTAATCCTTGAGATTGGTTTTCTGGATTAATCACAGACCAAGTAAGTCTAGCGGCCGGTTGATTGGAAACAATATAGAAGCCTGCACAACCTACAACTTCATAATTGTGAAGGGCCACATAGTAAAAATCGGCCATGGAAGATTTGTACGTTATCGTCCCTGTATCTTGTCCGTTAAGCCATAACTCCATTGAACTGCGTTCGTCCCGACTAAAAAATCTTGGACAATTCAAGTCAAATAATTTGAGACATTCGTTTCTATCCGATTTTAAATAACTCCTTATTATTACGTTATGAATCATTGAAAGGGTATTTACATAATAGGGGCTAAATCCGGACTCATCCGGTGAATAAGAATGCTTATTCACCAGATAGAGCAGAAGTTAAGTGCCGGATTGAGTAGTCTCAATAGTATTCAATCACAATAGTATCGGCCTAATCTCCTTATGAAAGGGTATGCAGTTTTAGTTTGGAGAATTTGCCCAAGTGTCTTGTGCATTGGTTTTAGCGACACAAATGTTTTGATTTTAATTTGGCTCTTGCTGATTATATGATGATTGTATTGATTTATTGAGTTAGTGCGCTATTTGGAGGATAAGCGTATAACACTTTCGCTTATTCAATGGAAAAGTCGAAGTGAAACTCATATTCTCGAAGTAAATTTGGAGAAGTGAGGACATTATTCACGTTTTGGTTATCAATTGTTTTGTACGTTGCACAGGCGCAGCAGCCCTATTTTCAAAAAATTGAAACAGTTAACGGGCTAGCCTCAGACAAAGTGTTTTGCATGTTGCAAGACCATGAAGGGCATATGTGGTTTGGCACAGATGCTGGCGTTTCAGTCTTTGATGGGTATGATTTTAAGAATTTCGACAACCGGCGTGATTTAACGGCCAATGAGGTGTTCGACATGTTTCTTGACTCAAAAAACAGGTTGTGGTTCCTGTCTCAAAACGGCGAAATTTCCTATTATAAAGACAGTGCATTATACACGTCAAAGAATGTAACAGCGCTGGCTGAACTCCAAATAAAGTCTCACCTGACGTCCATTTGGGAATTGCCAAACGGCGATATAGCATTGTCTTCGTTAACCAGAGGAGTATTTGTACTTGATTCGAATTTTAAAGCAACTCGGTACAACATCCAATCCGTTTATCAGGTATGGACTAACAAAAAAAATGATTTATTGGCACTTGGTTTAGAAGGGGTTTATCTTTTGAAAGGCGGGGAGGCCATATTAATTGAAAGGTTTCAAAGAGAAGGACATTATGCGCGAACGACCGTGCAAGAGGATACGTGCTACATCGCAGTCGGCGATCAGTTGTTTTATTATACCGACCAGATTCACTTCGTGGGCCGTTTTCCAGATAATGTAGAGGTCACATCACTTTCTAAAGGGAATAACGGATTGGAAGTGGGCACTAGGACAGGGGCGTATATTCCATTTACCAACTTTCAAGATGCTGATCAAAAAAGGATGCTTGATGGATCTGTGGTTTCTGCCATTGTTAACGACGATGAAGGTAATCTGTGGATTTCGACCGTTGGAGATGGTGTTTATTTTTCGTCATCTCCTAATACCAAGATTTATACAACTAATTCAGGGCTAGCTTTAAACCAAGTTAGTAAGCTATATGATGATGCTTCGGGGTCGATTTGGTTGGGGTATAGAAATGGTAGCTATGGCGTATTTGAAAATGGAAAAGTAACCAACGACCCTATGGTTACCCCTACAAATGAACCCGTTACACAAATTACACAAAACCCTTTCGGCGACTACCTTGTCTTGTCCAAAACCTACCTGACGCACATAGACTCGTTTAAAAACAAGAAGTATCTACGCATTCTTCTAAACGACTTATTAATTGATTCGAATTGGGTCACTTTAGCAAGCAATCGCACCTATAAAATTCCAGAAGAAGCGTTTTATGACGCGATGACTGACGACAGGAATCAACTCGGTATTCTAAATCCCATTTTATTGCAGAACATAACTGTTCCGCACAGGACGCTGGTTTTGAGCAAGGATGAAAATGGGAATCTATTCATGGGAACAGATCATGGCCTTTTTGTTGAAAACGAAGGCATATCTATTGACCTTGGTAAAAATATAAAGGGTTTACATGCATACATAAACGACATAGTGTTTGATCGACAGCGGAAGTTGATTTACGTCGCCACAAGAGGTGAAGGTGTTATTGTCATTAAAGGCACGTCGGAGGTGAAGCGGTATACGGTAAATGAGAATCTGTCTTCGAACACATGTGTCGCATTTGATTTAGATCCGTCAGGGCAATTGTGGATAGGAACAAGCCAAGGGTTGGACCTTATATCGGATGTGTCATTTGATACCTCTGCAATTAGATTTGGCGCCCACATAGGTCTTCGGCCCACGACAGTATTTGATGTTGTACGCAGACAAGACGTGGTATATATGGCAACAAATCTTGGGTTGATGAGTTATAATCTTCTGTCAGAACCATTTGTGTCAAAACCCATTACTCCCAACATTGTAAGCGTGTCGGTTGGTGGTAGATTGTTTACGACTCGAGACTCAAATTTAGTTCTGAAACACGACGAGAACACCGTTCGATTTGATTTTACAACGGTAATGTACAAACACATGCAGCAAGTCGATTACCAATATACACTGGAAGGTTTGCAGGAGACCTGGCATACTACACAAGATAGAGGCATACAATTTGAAAATTTAAAGCCCGGAACGTATCATTTCAGTTTAAGGGCTAAGCACAAAACAGGTATGATTAGCACACCTGTGTTTTTTGAGTTTACCGTGCTTAAACCCTTCTGGAGCCTTTGGTGGTTTCGCATCTTGAGTGTTTTACTTGTTTTGGGATCAATCTGGTTGGTTACCAGAAATAGGTTAAAGATGTGGCGTGAAAAACTAACCTTGGAAAATCGTTTGTCAGAGATAAAAATTGACAAACTGCAATTAGAGAAAGCCTATTTGATTGCGGAGCAAAAAGCCGGGATTATGCAGATGAACCCTCACTTCTTGTTCAACTCTTTAAACACCATTAAAGGGTATTATGGCCAAGGAAAAATGAAAGAAGCCAATGGGTTTATTAGTAAATTTTCTAAACTCCTAAGGAAGATTCTAGAAAGTAATAAACCGTTAATCCCATTGCAAGATGAGGCAGAGATATTAACGTTATACTTGGAGCTAATGCGTAACCGCTACGACCAAGTATTTGATTACGAAATTATTAACTTAGTTGATCAGCAACTTAATATTCAAATACCACCGATGATTTTACAACCCATAATAGAAAATGCCGTTATTCATGGAATAGCGCCATTAAACGAAGGGAAAATATCAATAACGTTTGAGCTCTTTGATGGCCACTTGGTATGTAAAATTGTAGATTCCGGAGTTGGATTTTCTGAAGACGTGCACGACCAGCATAATTCAGTAGCGTTAGAGAATATTAATGATAGGTTAGATATTTTATCAAAACAATATAGTAAGCCATGTACTTTGAAGATTTTGAGCCCTGTAAATGGAGGTAAAAATCCTGGAACTGCTGTCATTGTTAAACTACCAATCAACATTTAAATGAGAGCAGTAATTATTGACGACGAAAAACAAGCCATTGCCTCTTTACAGATGGAATTGGCTGAGGTTCGACCAAAAGTCGAAATAATTGGAACGGCTAATTCAGTCGAATCAGGACTGAAGCTTTTGGCCAAAATGACACCAGATGTCCTGTTTCTTGATATTCGTTTAAAAGACGGACTGGGCTTCGATTTACTTACGGCCTTAACGAATTTTGGTACGTTTCGTGTTGTGTTTACTACTGCATATGATCAATATGCTTTAAAAGCTTTTAAACATGGTGTTTTTGACTATTTATTGAAACCTGTTGATCAAGATGATTTACAATCTACAGTTAACCGTATATTGTCAGATTCATCAAAAGGAAGCTTCAAATTACCCCAAGAGCAAATAGATCACATCATCAAATTGCCAAGTACGATTTCGGCAGGAGCTAAAATTGCATTGAACACTACAGATGGTATTTATCTAAAAAAAATAGAAGATATCATACATATTCAAGCTTACGGAAACTATACCAAGTTATTCTTAAAAGAGGTGGAAACACCCATGGTTATTTCCAAAACACTTAAGGACTTTGAGCATGTATTAAAGCCGGCTAGGTTTGTTAGAATCCATACGTCCCACTTGATAAATTTGGCGCACTTGGATAGTTTTCACAACAAAAGTGGTGGCTATGTTGTGATGTCCAACGGTATAAACCTACCGGTATCAGAAAGAAAGAAATCTAACTTGATGGCCGCTATTAAATAGGTTAAGCGCTCTGATAAACCTTTCTCATTTCTGTTTTTTGCTGAGGAACGAACTTGGAAGATACACTGGGTAGGGCCACAACAATATCTGTAAATATCACCACAGACAACGCATGTTGCGGGTTCGCTTGTTGGTCTATTTGGCCTATATAGGCATGCATTGAAATTCCGGAGTCAAGTAAATTCGCAATAACAATATTTTCTGTTGTGGGTAGATAGCCAATTTTGACTCCTTTCCAGAAAACGCCTACAGCGAAAAAATCATGCGGGTTGTCGTTCTCACGTTCTAAGGTAAGTTTATCTCCTGAGCAAAGTAACTCTTTCAAATCAACATAACCATAATGCATAATGGAGCGTAAAAAACCATTGTACACACGAACGGGTTCATTTTTAACACGAGCCAAACCATTTGGCATTACAACACCTGCAGCGCCCAATCCGAGCTTGTTCATTAATTCTGTTTGTTTCATTTTAATCGTTTTATTTTATCCTAATAATTCTTGTATATCCTCTTTAAGGCAGCTTCTCCAAAATGGACGAATGCAGTTTCTCCAAAACTTCTTACTTGCGATAGATAATTCTCTAAGCTCATTTTTTAGTTCTAAAAGAATGAATGAACTCACTTTAGGGTGGATGAAAAATGGTTTCATATTCCACCAACCTGGATAGTTTTGTTTAATATACGTCCAAGTTTCAGCCCAGGAGTTAAATACAGGGAACGAAAGCTCCAAGTAATCGTAAACATTCTCCGAAGTGTCAAGCATGTATACAAATTCACCATTGGCATCTCGGTGGCGGTTAACGGCAATAGAAAATTCTGATGATCCTGCCTCAAAAAATCTTTGTTTATAAATTCTGTCTTCCATAATTCTTTAATTTTGATTCAAACAAACAACACCACAATGCAGCCTATTTGCATTAATGGAAAAAGATGAAATAAATTTTCACTATGCCTTCAAATAAGGAAGCACTTGTACGGTATCGGGCAATAAATAGATGTTTGATAAACAATAATATTGCTACAAAGCAAGTGTTGATTAGCGCGTGTACCGAGGCGGTTGGTGCTTTAGTGTCGTGGCGCACTATTGCAGGCGATATCAATGCTATGCGGAATAATGCACAACTCGGTTATATGGCCCCCATCGAGAATGTTAAAGGCGAAGGTTACCGCTATGCCGACAAAGCATATTCCATTGATCAAATCCCGCTACAAAAAGAAGAGCTGACGGCAATTGCTTTTGCGGCCAATGTATTAAAACAATACAGCCAAGTGGGTTTGTTCTCGACCTTTTCTGAGGCAGTTGAAAAACTGAGCGACAAGGTAGAGCTGCATGTGAAGCAGAATGATACTACAGCACTTGGAAATATCATTGAGTTTGAAAAAAGTACAACAGATGGAGGAAGCCGACACATTAATGCACTGCTTCAACATATAAGACAAGAAACAACCGTAACTATAGAGTACAATTCGTTCAGTTCTAACTCGGTAAAAACACATACGATTCATCCTTATTTTTTGAAAGAATATAGGAACAGGTGGTACATGATAGGTTATCACGAAACCTACCAAAGTTTACGAACACTAGCACTTGAAAGGATGATTCGGATAGAGCCCGATTATGCTACGGCTTACAGGGTTAGTGACTTTAATGTTCAGGCGTATTATAAGGACGCAGTAGGGGTTAGCATTACTTCTGAAGACCCGATTCGAATTATTTTTGAATTGTCACCAAGGGAGTATCAGTATATAGAAAGTCAACCCATTCATTCAAGTCAGAAATGTATTTCCAAAAAGGAAAAAGTGGTGACCGTCGAGCTTAACGCGATACTGAATTATGAATTACAAAGTACACTCCTTTCAATGGGTTCTAACATCAAAATTATCGAACCTTTAAGCTTGAAAGACTTTTTATATAAAGAAGCAATGAAGATTGTGGAGTACTATAAGGCTTAGGGTTAATCAAAATAACATATCTTCGAGTAACGGAAACGAAGTAAGAAAATGGGGTCAAAACGTTTTATTCCAGTGATTCTTTTTTTAGGGGTGCTGGTTGCTGGATCATATTATTACCTATGTCAAATAAAACAGGTTTGTGGAGATTTTTCTCTGAATCTCACTGACAATCCTAAAAATCCAGGTGCTGAGGAAGAACCCTTCCGACCACTAAGCTTTCAGTTTAATTCTGCCGATCCAATTATAGGGGATCAGTTCAATGACATTCGTGATGAGTTACTTTCTAAAGTTGGAGAAACAGATACTTTAGTGGTGAACGGGATGTATTTTGGCAATGAACAAAATGGCAACGATTTAGCTCAAGAACGAGCAGATAATGTTAAGTCGCTTCTTGAAGACCACATCGATATTACTAGGTTGCAAACGCATGTAAACTTTGATGGGATGACTTCTGCGGACGATAAAACAAGTCTCGAAGCAGTTAAATTCACCATTGTATCTAGCGGGTTATCAGATGACCTGACAGATGATGATGAAGAATTAGCGGATGAATCGGATTATGAAACAACGGATGAATGGGTGAATGAATCAGACGACATAGACGATGCCGTAGAATCAGGGGTTGCAGATAACGTAACGGAAGAGAATACAAACCAAGAGGCAACAGGATCTTTCGTTGGCGACATTGATAATAGGGCCACAATTTATTTCCCAAAAGGGTCAATCAAGAAAAATATTACCCCAGAGTTGAGATCATATGTTGATGGATTAGTGGCTTTAATGAAACGAGACCCTAATGTTAAGGTCTATGTGGTGGGGCATTCTGATGACGAAGGTGACCAAGGAGAGGATCATCAACTTGGTAGAAGAAGAGCTTGGGTTGTGAAAAAAATGATTTGGGATCGAGGTGTTAACCCGATGCGAATAATTACAAGCTCCAAAGGGGAAGCTGAACCACGCAACGGAAGCGACTCAGATGTTGGACATGCATACAATCGTAGAGTTGAAATAATAATCAATAGGTAATGATACTTTTAGACATATTTGGACAGAATCCAATTCAAGGGCCAGGTACTGGAACCTTCGCAGAGCACTTAATCGAAATAATCCTCATGTTGGTTATTGCCTTTTTATTGGGCTGGTGGCTCGGACGGATAACGGTCAATAAATGGAGGAAGAGGTACAAAGAAACCGAAGCGGAATTACAGTTACTCAAGGCGGAGTCGCTTGGTGTAGAAGATCGCAAATTGGAAATCTCAACGTTAAGCGAGAAGGTCAAAATCCTAGAGGATAAGAATAGCAGACTTAGAATGGAATCTGTAAAACCGGCCTCAACGCAATCTACTTCAGTATTAGAAGCCAAGCTGCAAACTCAAGATCAATTGATAAATCAGCTTAGGAAAGAGCTAGACCTAAGTAAAATGCGTGAAGCCGATTTCAATACTTCCTTATCGGCAGCAAAAGTGATCGCTGAAGAGAAACGAGCTGTTACAAAAAATGAATCCAATAAAAAATCAAAAGAAAGTACATCGGTAATTGCCGCGACTAGTGCCCCTAAAGAAAAGGCTAAAACCAAATCCAAAGCGAAGGCTAAAGCAAAGACGGGAAAAGGCGATGATTTGAAAAAAATAGAAGGCGTTGGGCCAAAGATTGAGCAACTGCTTAATGCCGACGGCGTCAATACCTATAAAGACGTGATTGGTTCTGGTGCTGAAAAGATCAAAGAAATTTTGATGAAAGCAGGGCCACAATACAAAGTGCACGACCCAAGTACTTGGGGTGAGCAATCGAAGCTTGCCATGGAAGAAAAATGGGACCAACTTCATGAGATGCAGGCCCAATTAAAAGGAGGAAAAAAGGTTTAGTTAAAAGGCAAATACACCACTTTTATATCCTTTTTTTATTCAACCTTGTTTACATAACCAATTATGCCCAATTTTGAGGCTATTACATCAATTTTATGATTAAGAAAGGCTTATTAGCTTTGGCTGCCATGATTATTTCATGTGCGGCGATAGCGCAAGATACAACCTGGGTAAATACCCTAAACTTTAGCGATATTACAAAACGGCGAGGGACATTTCAATTTCCCGAAGGCAAAACCTATCGCAAGATCAATATGCATTATACGCTGAAATGTGATCCGCAAACAACGCGAGATAATTTCAACTGTGGAGAATGGGATTATTTATCTTATGTAATTGTCCATGACAGTACTGGCCGAATTGATAGTAATGAGTACGAGCATTCAAATTTCTTGATTGGTGATTTAGCCCCAACCACGTACAACCATATCACAACGCCAGTTTCAGACACATTCTATAAGTACAACAGATTTCGTGTAGTGTCTGGTGTTACCTCTGCAGATTCTGTCGTAATAGGAACAGGGTCAACGTTTACATCACAGATTGTTGAAGAAAATAGAATTCAGTTTTTGTATACGGCAAACGAGCTGACCATGGCCGGATTGCAACCTGGAGATATTACGGCACTATCCATGTACGTGACACAACGCGTTGGGACAATAGAAAATTTTAAAATACGTATCGCACAAACACCACTTACGAGTTTGTCACGTATGGTCGAAACCGGTTTCAACTCGGTATATGAAGGAGAATGGACGTACGGACCTGGCAAAGCTAGACTACAAGCCATCGAGCCTCTTTCTTGGGACGGGGCGTCAAATATTGTAGTAGAATTTAGTAGACCTCAGTTCTTAACCACTGGCGTATTAGGTGTAGAAAGTGACCCGTCCATTATCACAGGCATTCAGGAAAAAGGAATGGATCACTATTACGAAATGGGCCCGGATAATTTTATGGCTGTAGAATCTGCCAATACTGTGTTTAAAGACGTTGATTCCGCTATTTCGATTAGTTTTTGGGCTAAAGGTGACGCGTCACTGCCTAAGAATACATCTGTCTTAGAGGGTAAAGACAAAGACGGAAAAAGGATAATCAATATTCATTTCCCTTGGTCAAATGGGCAGGTGTATTGGGATGCCGGAAACGCTTCAGGATATGATAGAATAAACAAAGCGGCAAACGCAAACATTTACAAAAACAGCTGGAATCACTGGGTTTTTACAAAAAATGCAAGAACAGGGGTGATGAATATTTACCTAAACGGAAGCTTGTGGCATACTGGCACGGCTAAAAATAGAAATCTTGGAGAAATTACGCAGTTCAGGGTAGGGAAAGGCATTAAAAATTATCAATATGCTGGAGCCATTGATCGGTTAAGTATATGGAATTCAGAGTTGTCTGCAACTCAAGCCAAAGACCTAACAACCAAAGACATTGAAATGTCGCAGCCTAATTTTTCTGATCTAATTTGTGCTTTCTCCTTTGAGAAATATGCCAATAAAGCCATTATGGAATCCGATTTTGATGCCAATATTACGGCTCAGTTTAAAGGGTTAACGATGGTGAAGCAATATGCTTCTTCCGCTTGGTTTAATACACAAACGATATCAGACAGGCCAAAAATTGAGTTCGTTTCAGCAGTTCAAACATCTACCTTAGATTCGACGTTAGTGTCAGACGTTGTATCACGTTGGCATATATACGTTGACGAATTTAACGATGCTACCGATGTAACAAAACAATCAGGAGTGCTTGAGACCTATGCCGGAGACTTTGTTTACAGCTATAACCCAGATGGAACGAAAAAAGACTCTACTGCAATTTCTGGAACGCAAACGCTCAATCAAACCTTAAGAAAGTATTATGTGCCTTATGAAGTGATCAACAATGTGGAGATTGCAAGATACATAACACCTTATGGTATTGGTTTAGACTTGGGCCCAGAAGGATTTAAATGGATTTATGACGTTACCGATTATGCCTCGTTGCTTGAAGGTCAGGTAACCTTTACGGCTGGAAATCAACAAGAACTTATCGACTTACGATTCGAAATGATTGAGGGAACACCTGTGAGAGACTTAAAAGAAATTTCATACTACATTAATCGGGAAAGTCGGTCTTACAGAAGTATTGCTGATGATATAAACTTTCAGAATAAGGAAATTTCCATACATCCTGAGGCCAAAACACACAAACTGGTTACACGTATTACAGGCCATGGGCATAACACCGACGACAATACCAAGCCTCACTGCTGTGAGTGGGCAGACAAACAGCATTATATAAAAATTGATGGGAAAGATGCCTTACAATGGGATATCTGGGCAGATGATAAATGTGCCCTTAATCCAGTATTTGACCAAGGCGGAAACTGGGCTCCACCTCGTGCGGGTTGGTGTCCTGCAGCTCCTGTTGACGATTATAACTTTGACATTACATCGTTTGTAACTGGTAATAAAGTTTCTCTGGATTATGACATTGAGCCAGTTCCGGTTAATAACCTTGGACAAGGTGGAGGAAACTACGTAGTTTCTATGCACTTGATGCAATACGGTGAGTATAATTTTGAAAACGACGCAACGGTTGAGGAAATAATCAGCCCGAACAATTGGGAGTATTACTTGCGTATGAATCCAACATGCGGAGAGCCAAAAATTCAGGTGCGTAACACGGGTAAAAATGTAATTAAGGAGCTTGGACTACGATATGGGGTAGTTGGCGGTAACCCAATTACGTACTACTGGAAAGATTCCCTTTTACCAGATGAGTCAAAAGTGGTAGACTTACCCTTTGCAATTTGGGATTACATCACACCAGAAACTGGAAATAAGTTTTATGCCGAGGTATTTAGTGTGAACAAGGTGCCTGATGAGTATGCTGAGAATAATAGAGCCGAATCAACCTTTGAGATACCTAAAATGGCACCAAAAACATTTACGGTGTATTTTAGAAATAACAGCATTGCGGATGCGACGCTTCAAATATTTGATGATGGCGGCAAGGTGGTATATGAGCAACTCACAGCACCAGCTGGCCAATTAATCAAAGAAGACATCACGTTAAATAGAGGTTGTTACAAGCTGGTTTGTGAAACAGAGAATCAATTTGGGTTGTTTTACCCACTAATACCAGAAATTGGTTCTGGGTTACTTCGTTTAATCAAAACTGGAACTAGCTTTAATCAAAGTTTTAATCCAGATTTTGGCAAAAGCGTTGAATACTATTTTACTGTTGGTCACACACTTTCTGAGGAAGAGGTTGTTAGCACACCTTGGAAAATCTACCCAAATCCAAGCACGGGTTTAGTTACTTTACAAACCAATGCAGGGTCAGAAGGAAATAACTTTACCCTGAAAGCTTCAAATATGACTGGTCAGATGGTCCGTGCAATTAGTGGTAAGGTACAAGGCGGTTTAATCCAACTCGATTTACAAGACCAAGTGCCTGGACTATACGTCTTAGAGCTTATTGAGAATAATAAGAAAACAACGTTTAAGATTGCAATTCAATAACCTTGAAGGAAGGAAAGAACTTATATTTTGCTTCTGACTTCCATCTTGGAATCCCAGATTATGAAACAAGCTTAGTTCGTGAGAAAAAAATCATAGACTGGCTTGAGTATGTGGCCCCCAACGCCGAAAAGATATTTCTGATGGGCGACATTTTCGACTTTTGGTACGAGTATAAAAAAGTTGTGCCTAAAGGCTTTGTTAGGCTGCAGGGTAAGATTGCCGCGCTTGTAGATAGCGGCATAGAGATTTACTTTTTTAAGGGCAACCACGATATGTGGATGTTTAACTATTTTCAACAAGAACTTGGGGTCAAATTGATTTCCGACGAATTGGAGTTTGAAGCCAACGGAAAAAAATTCTACCTACATCATGGAGATGGACTTGGAGATGGTGACTATAGTTATAAATTCTTAAAAAGGATATTCAGAAATCCGATTTGTATTTGGTTATTCGGCGTTTTACCTAACAGGGTAGGTTTAGGAATTGCCCATTATTTTTCATCCAAGAGTAGGCTAGCCAATTCTGCCTATGATGAAACGTATCATGAAGGTTCGGAATGGTTGTTGCAATTCTGTAATAAGAAGATTCAAACGAAGGCATTTGATTATATGATCTTTGGCCATCGCCACTTGCCGTTAAACATTAACTTGGACAATGGCGGGAAGTACATTAACTTAGGCGAATGGCTGCATCATTGCACGTACGCCATGTTTGATGGTACAACTGTAACACTTGAGAAATTTAAGTAAATATTTAAAGCTATTTGGCCTTGCAATGTTCACGATTGCATTGATGTCAACCATTGGTGTACGTAGTGTAAACTCAACAACCGAATCAATACCATTTTCTGGCAAGTTCTTTACGACCGATAATTTGGGCAATGTGTTTTTAGTTCAATCAGATAACTCGATTGAAAAGTATGGAGCTGACGGCAATCGTGTTGCCGTTGTAAACTTTAAAATCTACGGTAGTTTAAGTCAACTTGATGTGACTAATCCGTTTGAAATCTATTGTTATTATGCAGATCAGCAGGTACTACTCATTTTGGATAATTTACTCAATGTAAGAGCAGAAATTGACATGACAGATGTTAGTACCGGTGAGGTTTCAGCTGCTGCACGATCATTCGATAATGGGATATGGTACTTTGATGCAAGCAGTATGAAATTGCTAAAAGCGACGAAAAATTTGGCGACTCAAATAGAAGGTGTTCCGATGGGTACTTGGACTAAAGACGTATGGAAGCCAACGCAATTGTTGGATAACGAAAAGAACATTTTTGTGCATGATTCGGCGAACGGGATATGCTTGTTTGACGTGTTTGGTAATTACTACAAATCCATAGAGATAAAAGGGTTACTTGATTTTCAAGTAAAGAAGAACAAAATTATTTATTTCGAAAAACCGCATCTGGTGAGCTACGACTATACCTTTTTTGAAAGCGACACAACCTATATCGACTCGTTGGCTAAAATGGTGAGAACAAATAATGGGAAAATATATAGCTGGGTTGCAGACAGCATACAAATAATATCAAGAGAATAAATATGCCGAAGGATTTTAAAAAGTACTACGTTGTTAAAGCGCCACCTAGTGAAATATACATGGCGTTAACCAATGCAAAAAGTATAACGCTATGGACAGACGATGAAACTGAAATGGGTACAGAACCAAATACCGAGTTTAGCCTTTGGGGTGGAAGTATTTGTGGTATGAATTTGGAGTTTGAAGAAAATCGAAAAATTGTCCAGGAATGGTATTTTGGCAAACAAGAAGAAAAATCAATTGTAACGATCATTCTGCATCCTCATAAAAAGGGTACGTCAGTTGAGTTAAAGCACACAAATATACCCGATGCCGAGTATGAAGAATTTACTGATGGTTGGGATCATGCGTATTTTTCTCAAGTCAAGGAGTTTGTAGAAGAAGATGGTTTGGATTAGGTTTTCCTAAGTCTGATCATAAAAAATCAACCAATAAAAGATATAACCTACGGGGTGCAACGAGGCGAAGGTTGTTTCACCTACAACTTGGCGTCAAATGGATTAGCCAATCCAGAATAATCAGTTAAGTCAACCTTAAGAGAACCCACCCATATATCCGTTTTTACCCTAATGGGTAAGCGGTTTTTATCGTCGCTAACCCAGATGGTCATATCATCTTCGTCTTTAAAAACACGATCAACAACCAATTGAGGACGTAATTTGATACACCGCACTTTCCCAAAATCACTTTTGATGGTTTCAATACCCATATATTTGAATTTGAGGTTATATATTTTTTGATCTAAGTATATGTCTAATGGATACGTTTTACCAACGTATGCGTCGCTAAAGTCAATAGTTCTGGCATAATAAGTACCACTCACAATGTCTTGCACATATTCAGGCATTTCCATGTTTTTCTTTAAACCCCTAAGCGATTTCCCTTCATGATCATAATAAACCAAATCCGTGTCGGTGTATTTATCTTCTTGAACGGTTTTGAAATATTTGAGCGGCGCAATACCTGTTGTATCTAAATACGACTCGAATCGGTCTCTAACCGTATACATCCAATCAAATGATTTATTTGTTTTTCCTTTAGCTACAATGTGGTATGTCGGACGTTTACCGACAGATACGGTTGTGTCATCCACTTTCATGGTAATACGCGCGGCATTTAACCAACCATAATGCACCCGATACGTAAGTGCTTCTCCAAAACCAAAGGCCTTATTATTTTGCTGTCTGAACTGAAATGCTGCATTTTCCTTCTGCGTAAAGCTGAAGTTGAGCATGACAATGAGTGTAAGCGCTATGTATTTGATATTTGTTTTCATAAGGGTCAAATAATTTCACTCAACCAATTCAAATCACGTTCCAGATATGTATCCTATAACGAAATTCGAAGATAATGAATCCAACCAATAGGTAGGTCAAAATACTTGTAATCTTCAGATAATCAAATGATTATATTATACAAAAAAATGAACCACTTACCCCTATATTTGTCGTGATGGTAAGTCGAATACAACATTTTTTACTTGCGTGTTTATGCTGTTCATTGTCTACAATTACATACGGTCAATGGGATAATTCGTTTTTTGATGTAGACCGATCGGATACTCAAGTTGGTTTGGTGCAACTCAATGTGGAGAATCTGGGGTATTTCAGAAATACAGAATATAAATCTCGCATAGATCAAGGGCGTACGTTATTTGGATACCAGATGTGGCCAGAGTTGACATTGCAATCATCCGAAAAACTTCAAGTATCGCTTGGGCTTTTTGTGCAGCAAGATTTTGGAGCGGATGAGGCGATTACTAATCAACCAACCTTTAGTTTTCAATACAAACATAAAGGTCATTTCTTACGTTTTGGGACCTTGATTGGCGCCATGCAGCATCAGTTGGTAGAACCGTTATTCGATCCTGAACGAATCATTGAAAACCGACTAGAAAATGGCTTCCAGTACAAACGATTTGGCAAAACGCTAGATGCAGAACTTTGGGTGGATTGGCGTAAAATGATCTATCAGAACAGTCCATTCCGTGAAGAGTTTACATCGGGTGTGCGGGTTGAACCTAAGAAAAGTTTCGGCAATCACGTCATTTCTCTTCCAATAACAGCTTTGTCTTTTCACAAGGGTGGAGAGATAGACACGTCTCACATGCCAACCATTAGCAATTTCAATTTTGATTATGGTTTCCGGTATCGACAGGTTAAAAAAGGTGGATTTCTGGATTCTATAGATCTACAACTGCATGCCCTATACTATGAAGATATATCTACAGAACAGGTCAATTATATTGATGGCCTTGGGCAATACGCATCACTTGCGTTTTATGCGAAGGGCTTTGGGTTGATGTTGAATTACTACGATGCACATCAGTTTCACAACCCCATGGGCGACGTTGCTTATAGGTCGGTATCAGCAAGAAATTCAACTTACATATTTGACTATAGAAAATTAGCTATGGTTCGCGCACAATGGCAAACACAAATCGCTTCTGACTTCAACTTTATGATTCGAGCTAATTTAATGCGAAATTTAAAATCAGATGTTACCGATGTAGTTGCCGAGTTCTATTTTAGATGGACACCGCGTTTCGATTTGTTTAAAATAAATTGAGATGAGTAACATCGACACCTATGCGCAATTAGAACTGCACAACGACCTCCTACAAGCGGTTATAGATCAAGTTAACAAGGATTTTGGCTCATCCGAAATTGAGTTAAAATGGGATGCTGATAGCAGCAATCCATTTAATGAATTTGTGTCGCAAGCCGAAAGCATCGTAGAACACTTATTACTGACCAATACGACATTTTTAAAATCTGCGCTGTATCGCATGGATGTGTTTGAGTCAAAATTGAGAATGGCGTGGACTTTAGATCACAAAGACCAAGTGAAACGAGTAACTGAATTAATTCTCAACCGAGCCTTACAAAAGGTGTTAACGCGCAGAATGTATAAACAGAAATGACTTCTGCGTCACAATAAGACATTTAAAATTGGTGTAAATTGCGCATCAAAATTACAGTATGAAAAAATTTTTTGGACTTTTATTGATTACAAGCTTAATCTTAGCTGTAGGCTGTAAAGATGACGAAGGTGAAACACCTACGACAAAAGAAAAAACAAAAACTGATTTGGCGACTGAAGGAGAATGGAGAATAAATGGCGGAACTATAGTTCCATCCATAACCATTGACATCATGGGTAACGTTATAACGGTTGATGACTTCTGGGATTTGTTAGCATACCAAGGTGGTGGTACAGTTCAAGATTGTGATAAAGATAATTTGATGTTTTTACACACTGATTCGACTGTATTGCTAGACGAAGGCCCAACGAAGTGCGATATGAATGACCCTCAGTCTGAAGATGGAGGTTTATGGTATTTTGTCGAAAACGAAACAAAAATGAAATTCAGTAGCTTTCCATTTGATCCAACTGGCGCACCACAAACACTTGACATAGAAACATTAACCGCAAGTAATTTAGATTTACATATGGTATATGAATTTGTTGATCCAATAAAGGGAGACACAACAGACCACGTAATCAAAATTAATTACGTCAATACCAAATAGTGATTGTTTATCATAACGCTCGATGCAGCAAAAGCCGGGAAGCCTGTGCATTGCTTAATGAAGCAGGGCATACCTATGAGGTTGTCGATTATTTAAAAAACCCTCTTTCTGAACTTGAATTGACCGAATTGATTAAAAAGTTAGGTATCGAACCATACGATTTAATTCGCAAGGGTGAGCAAGTGTATAAGAAGAATTACAGCGATAAAAATGCAAATCGGGTCAATTGGATTAAAGCGATGGTTAAATATCCAATATTGATGGAACGCCCAATTGTTGTTTCTGGTGATAAGGCTGTAATTGGTCGTCCGCCTACTTTGGTTTTAGACCTTTAGTCCTTCCAACGTTTTAAACTGTTTGGAGGAAACGTCCACTCTGGAGTAGTTAGCGACTCTCCGTCTTTAATCGCATACCACGGACTTAATTCCGAATCTTTAGGGTTATTTAATATGTGTATACTTTGCGCTGGCATGTAGCTTTGAGACAATAAAAATCGTTTGTTCCCAAGACTATCCACAGCAACGTCCATTACCGTTACGGCATGACCATACGGATTACCAGTTTGGTGAAATACGTGACCAGGTTCGATGTCAATTGCGGCTACCTGTTCAACCTCTTTGCTCATAGATTGGGTGCCACAATAGGAAAAAACAAGGTTCATGTATTTTCTAAAGTTCGCGTGTGACGTATCCTTTTTTGCAGCCTTTACCCAGGTGACATTGCTCCCGCTAATTTTGGCTCGATAGCCTTCAGTGTATTTACTCCATTTGGCCAAATGACCACTTGTGAAGTGGAATTGAATTTTGTCGTACTCCCCACTTTCGAAAAGATATTCCGCTCTCAGTCGCATGGTTGCGTCAGCACATTGCTGTAGATCTCGATTCCCCACATCTATGTCAATTACGGCATACTGAGCTTCTTGATTGTATTTGAGTTGACCATTATATAGGTATACCTTGTTGTCCTTTTTAAGCGACAAGTTTCTCAAGTATCCTCCAATACTCATGCTATCAATTGAATGTCGAACGAATCCATCAGGAGTTGGAATTTGTCCAACTGAATTTATTTCCACAACGGTATCAACTGCAGCGATTGCGGAGTCAGTTGATTGGGCCGTGCAGTTTGTGAGAAAGAGAACTAGTATACTGCTAGTTATTAGGGAGTTAAATGTTTTTGGTGAGAAACGCATATGTACAATGTAAACGCCACGTTTAAGTTAAGTAGTATGTAACCTTGGTCTTTTACTTTCTCTGCTATACACGTATTATTCGGAGTTGATAAAAACAATATGCATCCAGGTAAGATTTGTATAACATTGCAGGGAACACTTTTTGATATTCATATTGTGAGAATCATTATTTCATGATAAAACACTTCATCATTCGTAAGGTCATCATAATTGCATTACTACTGGTTTATGCAGCTGGTTATGCGCCTAATCCGGAAAACTATGCTTCCGATTGGGTGGACAATACATTCGACGCAATGACAGTCGATGAGCGTATTGCTCAACTTATGATGATTGAAGTTCGCACGAGTTATGGTAAAGCACATTTAGATAAAGTGCGGTCGGATATCAATAAATATAAAGTAGGGGGCGTTATCTTTTTTAAGGGTGACCCACTTACAGAAGTACGCTTGACAAATGAATTCCAAGCGATGTCTAAAACGCCTTTACTTGTTGCTATAGATGGAGAATGGGGTTTGGCCATGCGGTTAAGCAACACAACTTCATTTCCGTATCAGATGGGTTTAGGTGGAATTGTAGATAATTCCATCATTTACGAGATGGGTCGTGAAATCGGACGTCAGTGCAAACGCATGGGAATTCATGTAAACTTTGCGCCTGTAATTGATGTAAACAATAATCCCAATAACCCAGTGATCAACTATCGATCATTTGGAGAAGACAAAAAGAATGTTGCAGAAAAGGGGTGGGCATATGCCAGTGGTATGCAACGCGAAAATGTTATGGCGTGTGCCAAGCATTTTCCAGGTCATGGTGATACTGACGTAGATTCTCACAAAGATTTGCCAGTCATTAATCATTCTCGAGAAAGATTGGACTCCATTGAACTTTACCCTTTTAGGTCTTTGATAGACAGTGGCGTGATGAGCGTTATGACGGCGCATTTGTACATTCCTGCTATAGACCCTACACCAAATACAGCGATCTCCATTTCACCGATTGGTATAAATGGATTGTTACGCAAGGAATTAGGATTTAACGGACTTGCGTTTACAGATGCACTGAATATGCAAGGTGTAGCAAAATTCCATCAGCCAGGGGAACTGGAACTAAAAGCACTAAAAGCAGGGAACGATATCTTGCTTGCCCCGGGTAACATACCTAGAGCCATCGAATTAATTAAAGCAGCCGTAAAAAGCGGTGCGTTAACACAAGCTTATGTTGACGAAAAAGTACGTAAGGTGTTAAGAGCAAAGTATTGGGCTGGATTGAACGATTATACACCACTGTCAGAGGAAAATTTAATAGAAGAATTAAACTCTTCTTATGCGAATTTCTTACTGAATAAGTTGATTGAAAAGCAGTTGTGTGTTGTTCAAGACAAAGACGACTTATTACCGCTTAAACTAAACAGTAAGAAGAAAATAGCCACGTTGTCTATTGGAGGTGCGGTGAACAATGATTTTCAAAAAACCTTTGATCACTACCAAAAAGCGACACACTTACATCTTCCGAAAGCGATTTCATCGGCACAGGTTGCCAGTGTAGCCAAAACATATGCCGACTATGATGTTGTAGTTGTAACACTCCATAAAACCAGCAAATACCCGAGAAATAATTTTGGTGTAGATATGTCAACAGCCCGTTTCGTAAAGGCGTTGAATAAGGTTAAGAAGTGCATTTTTGTTGATTTTGGAAACCCGTATAACCTTAAGTTTTTTGATGGGATGAACACCGTTGTAATGGCCTATCAAGATGACAAAGTGAACCAAGTTAAAGCGGCTCAAATGCTGTTTGGGGCAATTCCAGCTGATGCGTTTTTACCGGTGTCTGTAACACAAAACTTTAAACTGTTTAATCAGAAAGTGGTAGAAGATTCTAAACTGCTGCAGTATGGTGAACCAAATGAGGTCGCTCTCAATCAAGACAAGCTTTCGAAGATAGATAGTATAGCAAAAGACGCCATTGCCAAAGGAGCAACTCCTGGCTGTCAGGTGTTGGTTGCACGATATGGCAAGGTGGTTTATCAAAAATCGTTTGGGAAACATACATACAGTGAACGGCGTCGGGTGAATAATGACGATTTATATGATTTAGCATCCTTAACCAAGGTAAATGCCACCACACTTTCCATCATGAAACTGGTGGAAGACTCTGTAATAAAACTTTCGGATCCACTGTCGAAGTACCTCGAAAATCTGGATACGACAAACAAGCAAGACATAACCCTAAAACAAGTCCTCACCCATTCAGCGGGTCTCAAAAGTTGGATACCATTTTATCGGGTTACCACAGAAGATCCATTGGTTTATGACACTACTTTTTCTCATATCGCTTCTGACAAGTTTTGTATAAAAGTGTCGGATGATTTGTACATGTGTCGTGAATTTCAATCGGTCATTTTTGGAACCATCTACGACTCTGATGTAAAACAACCAGGTCATTACAAATACAGTGATTTAGGTATGATTTTGATGCGTTACTTGATCGAACAAGTTACCCATACAACACTAGATCGATTTGTCGATAGCGTTTTTTACCAACCTATGGGGTTACGAACAATGACGTACAATCCATTAACGAAATTTGGTAAGTCCGAAATTGTACCAACAGAGGACAATGCAGATTTTAGAAAAAGCTTAATCCATGGTTACGTGCACGATCCAGCAGCAGCAATGCTTGGCGGCGTTTCAGGGCATGCAGGATTGTTTTCTAATAGTGCTGATGTCGCGGCAATTTTGCAAATGTTGATGAACGGTGGTTTTTATAACGGCAAGCGATTTTTGGCTCCAGAAACCATCAATAGATTTACCAAGTATCAATACATAAATTCTCGTAGAGGAATCGGTTTTGATAAACCTGAGCCAAACTCAAGGAAGGTAAATCCCGTATCTGATTACGCTTCAGGCAAAACGTTCGGACATAGTGGGTTTACAGGCACACAAATGTGGGCCGATCCAGAAAATGGCATAGTATATGTCTTTCTATCAAACAGGGTGTTCCCGAATGCTGATAACAAAAAGCTGATCAGCATGAGTGTACGCACTAAAATTATGGATGTGATTTACGAATCAATGGAGTGATTCGGTACATTTGAAGCTGTAGTCCATCCAATTGTCTAATTCAAAATATATTTAAATGAAAAAGTGGAGTCTAATCTTAGGGTTAACCATCACCCTTACATCTTGTGATACCTTATTGCAAGTTCTTGGTACAGCTAACGAAGTATTAAGCGAAACTGGTGGTATTACAGAAGGAGAAGCAGCAGATGGCTTAAAACAAGCTTTAACAAAGGGTGTAGGCAGCGGTACTGATTTTCTTGGAAAAACAGATGGATTCTTGAAGAATGCGGCGTACAAAATTTTGATGCCAAAAGAAGTACGTGATGTGGAACAAAAGATAAGAGGAAATGTAGCTGCAAATTTAATTGCGGGCAAACACCTGGATAACTTGGTGACGGCAATGAATAGAGGTGCTGAAGGTGCTATGGCAGAGGCCAAGCCCATTTTTGTTAATGCCATCAAACAAATGACAATTAAAGATGCCATCAATATTGTGACAGGTGGTGATGGTGCAGCAACCAATTATTTAAAAAGCGCTACCAGTGCTCAACTCAAAGAAAAATTCTTACCGATTATCAAGAATTCCTTAGACAAGGTAAACGCGAATGATATTTGGACTCCTGTATCGAAGGGGTACAATGTTGTAACCGGGAAAAGTGTTACAACAGACCTTAACGAATATGTAACGGAGAACGCTATGACGGCGTTGTTTTCTGAGATTAAAAGTCAGGAAGATAAGATTCGATCAAACCCAGTTGAACGTACTACGGAGATTCTTAAAAAAGTATTCGCTTACGCGGATTCAAATAAGTAAAGAAATATAATTTCAGAAAGTGCGATTCGCTTGCCGAATCGCACTTTTTTAATATCGTTTTTTCAGTAACAAGTTTCCTTTCTTATCAAAGGTTTTCCAGGTTCCTTTTTTGCGCCCCATTTTGTATTTACCGGTTAGGCGTTTGCTACCGTTTTGGTAGTATTCCACATACGAACCATGCAGCACACCGTGCTTGGTGTCTGCCTTTATCTGTAGTTTTTCAGATCCTGGGAATTGCTTTTTATATACCCCATCTTCAATCCACTCTAACACAAATGTTGAACTATTAATGTCGCGGTCTGAGGCATACAGTCGATACAGTTTTTCAAACTCATCTTCCTCGATGGTTTCTGTACTTTCAGGTTCCGAAGCCTTGCGCAGCAAAGCTCGTGTTACGAAGCCATTACCATCACCAATTAAATTTAAGCCAAAACTTTCAAATGATTCAAAGTAAGGTTTGCTCTTCTGAAGTGATTTTTTTGATTCCGAATCCAAGAGAGGAAGAAGAACAGGATATAAATTTGGCACGGAAACATAAACGTTGACACTGCTCTTATCGTGTTGCTCCGAATAGTTTTGATAATTCGGTGAAGTCTCTAAACAACGCTGATTTTCGTAGTCTTCAATAAGTCCAATAAGCGTATATGGACTGTTCGAAAACACCACGTAGTCTTCCAAAATGGTATAATAGGGTTTTGTAATTGTATTAAACTTGTTACCAAATAGTAGCTTAAATAAGCCCTTTATTTCTAGATACTGTATTTGGTAATTGCGATACTCAATTTGCTTAAATAATGCCGGCGTTCTTTTCTTTACTTGTTCAGCAACAAAATGAAGACGTTCTTTAGCATCAGTGATGTCATTCGCTTTTATCAGCACAACGGCATTTTCCTTTGTGTTATAGGCTAGGTTTTTTCGCAATTGAGCAATAGATATTTCATCACCTATCCAATGGAGTAAATCTCTTTCTACAGAAACCCCAAGCACGGCTTCCAGCTGCAAAATTTGTTTGGTGTATTGCCCATAGGCAGATTCTTGTTTTAGGTATGTTTCGAGGTTAGATCTCAATGCATCAAAAGAGGCAAAATTGAAACTCATCGACCAAGCGGTTCGGTTCGACAATACCTTTCCGACCTCATTCACACTTTCTCCTGATTGTGTGAAGGCCTTTACATAAGAGCTTTGAGCACTATCAATAGACGCATATCCTTCAACCTGCCAGTAATCAGCATCTACGGTAAAATCAAAGCTGCTGGATTGAAGTTGTTTGGTTATTGTAGTTAACCCACCTAAATCATCCTGAAAATAACAGTTCAGTAAATTTCCAATTTGATGGTATGGTAAGTAGAAACGGAAAAGGCCATTTTGAGAAACCGACTTAAATGTAGATTCAAACTGCACTGTGGCATCAATCGATTTGTGTGAAGCTACAGTCTGTAAAGACTGTGTTAAGATGTCCTTAGAATAGGAGCAGATCAATTGGTTATCTATATGAGCGAAGTACATGGACTCCCCAATGTTGTCAGTTGCTTGAAATACCGTTAGTGATTCGATGGACAATTCAGAGCACGTATAACCAGATGACTTTAGAACCTGTTTCAAACCAAGGAGCAATAATGATTTTTTGGCTTTAGGACTTACACCTGCAACAAAAAGAAAATCATACTCTTTGGTACCAATAGCATGCGCCGATATAAGTAAAGGTCTACCATCAAACCAGTCAAATATTTTACGGTTATCAGAAATTAGGGTGTCTAGATAATCGGCGTCATCCGTTAAATCAGCCATCACTGGATGATGTTTAAGAATTTGCCAAATTTCGGTATCGCTAAAAGCTGTCCAATTGGCTATTGGATCTTTGGTCTCCAAAACGTACAGCGCGTTTTCTGGAATCAATTTGAAACCATCAAGCACCTTGGTCTGGTTAGCTTGAAAGTATAGCCATGTTCCTCCTATTAGCACCAAAGGGAGAATAAACAGGAGATACTTTTTTTTCATTTCGACGGAAAAGTACAAAAGAAGTTAAACTTTAACGTAGAAGACATTTTAGGCCGAAACTAATTACAGCCATTGCTGTTAATATTACGAACAAACTTAATTTCGCGGAGTGAAAAAGTATTGGGAACGACTTAAAGCAAAATGGGGTATTGAAACCGATCGAAGGATGGTGGTTATTTTTATCGTATTTGCCATTACAGGAAGTGCTACGTTATTTGTTCGAAAGGCACTATTCAGTGCGTTTAATATAGATATAGATCACAAAGTGCTTGCAATCATTGTGAAGTGGGTGTCCATCTATTTCATCTATCAGATTATGTTGTTTATTATTGGAACTATCTTCAAAGAAGGAAAGTTCTTTTGGTGGTTCATAAAGAAAATGAACTTGAGAATGATTGGTAAAAAACCTACAAAATGAGTGTTACAAAAGAGGCAATATTAGCGGCTTTAAGTCATGTTGATGATCCGGATTTGAAAAAGGATTTGGTCACGTTAAACATGATAAAGAATATACAGGTTGAAGATACAAAGGTTCAATTTGACGTAGAGTTAACTACTCCTGCATGTCCAATGAAAGACATGATACAAAATGCATGCGTAAACGCGGTTCAACATTTTGTGTCAAAAGATCTTGAAGTTACGCCTAATATGACCAGCAGAGTGACTACTAACCGTCAAGAAAAAGAAGTGCTACCAGGGGTTAAAAATATAATCGCAGTGGCCAGCGGAAAAGGGGGCGTTGGAAAGTCTACAGTTGCTGTAAACTTAGCGCGAAGTTTGGCCGATTCAGGGGCATCTGTTGGCATTTTAGATGCAGATATCTATGGGCCAAGTTTACCTACAATGTTTGGCTTGCAAGGTGAGAAACCGGGTCAGGTAGAAGGTAAAATGGAACCACTGGTTAAGGATGGAATCAAAGTAATTTCAATTGGCTTTTTGGTCGATGAAAATCAGGCCATCGTTTGGCGAGGTCCTATGGCGTCTTCCGCAATAAAACAGTTCACAACAGACGTGAATTGGGGCGAACTAGATTATTTGATATTGGATTTACCTCCGGGTACTGGAGACATACACTTAACCATTGCGAAGCAAGTTCCGGTAAGCGGGTCAGTAATTGTTACAACACCTCAGTCGGTGGCGCTAGCTGACTGTAAAAAGGCAGTTAATATGTTCCTGAACCCTAACATTAATGTGCCGGTATTTGGTATCGTAGAAAACATGAGCTATTTCAGCCCAGAAGATCAACCAGATAAACGCTATTATCTGTTTGGTAAAGATGGTGGTAAAGAAATAGCCGAGCAGTTTAATCTACCTCTATTGGGTCAGATACCACTTGTTGAATCAATTCGTACTTCAGGAGACAATGGAACGGCCATTGAAAAAACGGAAACAGTAAAGGCCGCATATGATCAATTAGCAGGGGAATTGGCACGCCAAGTGGCCATTACAAACAGTGTTGCCAGTTTATCAAATTAACGTAACTTCGAACTATAATAAAGTGATCGTGAATAACGAAATACAAGCTAAAATTGAGGAGGCTCTGAATAACATTAGACCCTTTTTGAAAGCCGATGGTGGCGATGTTGAGTTGATTAGCGTTGACAATGATATCGTAAAACTACGTTTGTTAGGAGCTTGTAGTAGTTGTGAAATAAGTCATATTACGATGAAGGCTGGAATTGAAGAGAGCATTCGTCGAATTTACCCTGAGGTAAAAGAAGTTGTAGCAGAGGCATAATTCTATGTCTTCCGACAGCCGTAACCTGCGTATTTCAGATCTAGAAATAGTAGAATTTATCAATTGTTTTAGTGTCCTTGTAGTATTAGGCTCTGTATCTACGTCCTATTTCTTTGGCCAAATTTACAAAGCCCAATTGGGGTACTCTTTTTATTGGTTGTTGGCTTCTACCATTTGGATAATATACACCTTAGACCATGTGCTTGATGGATTGAAGCATAAGGAGCAATCTGTTTCCATACGTCATTACATACATTTTAAATATAGAAAAACAATTCTTCCGACACTGGCCGCACTATCCATTTTTAACGCCTATATCGCATTTGTATTTTTACCTACGGCCTTGTTGAAAGCAGGGGTTGTATTGGCTTTTAGCGTGTTGGTTTATTTTTTGGTGGTGCATTTCCTAAAAACTAAAAACATCACGATTCCAAAGGAATTGATGGTTTCAGTAATCGTTGCTTGCGGAATGGTCGTTTTACCTGGTGTAGCAGGGGATATGAAGTTCAACGGAGAAGCGATGTTGATGGTGCTGTCTTTATCGCTGGTTAACTTTACCAATCTACTACTTTTTTCGTATCACGATTATGCCAATGACATAAAAAACGGTTTGGAGTCGGCCGCTACTCAATGGGGCTTAGATCGAACTAGGGAAGTAATCATGTATGCACTGGCTAGCGCATTTATTTGTTTTACCATTTGGACATTCTTCATTGTCAGTCCAATCAAACTCCCGATAAGCATTGCCTTGCTCATCATGTTCAATGTTCTTTTGGTTATTTATATTCAGGAAGACCGATTTGCAGAAGAGGAGAAATATCGATTCTGGGGCGATGTTATTTTTATAGTGCCAGGTCTTGTTTGGTTGCTATTTCAACAAACAAGTTTCTTCTAGATTATAAAGTTTGTTGCCAAGCCCAGGCAGAACGCATCATTTCATCAAGCGTTATTTCCGTTTCCCAACCCAATACATGTTTAGCTTTTGAGGCATCAGCCCATATTTGCTCTACATCTCCTTGTCGACGAGGGCCATAGGTGTAATTCAATGTCAAGTCGTTAACACGTTCGAAGGTCTCGACTACTTCCTTAACCGATTGGCCAATACCCGTGCCTAAATTAAACACATCTAAAGATATTGAATTTGCGTTTGCATAATCAATCGCCTTAACGTGCGCTTTTGCAAGGTCTACAACGTGAATAAAGTCTCTGATGTTAGTGCCGTCAGGGGTGTTGTAATCATTCCCGAAGATGGTCAGTTGTTCTCGTATACCAGCGGCTGTTTGCGTAACATATGGTATTAGGTTGCTTGGCACACCCAAAGGGAGTTCACCAATAAGTGCCGATTTGTGTGCACCTACGGGGTTAAAGTAACGCAAACACACAATCTTTGTGTCGCAGAATTTGGCAAAATCAGTAAGGATTTCTTCCCCTAAAATCTTTGTTGTTCCGTAGGGTGATATCGCTTCAACGATAGGGTGAATTTCTGTAATCGGACTTTCTTTCGTGTCGCCATATACAGTGCACGACGAAGAAAACACCAAGGAACTAACGTTAAACTTCTTTACGCAGTGCAACAATGATATTAAACCAGAAACATTGTTATGGTAATATTCAACCGGTTTGTCAACCGATTCTCCAACGGCTTTAAATGCCGCAAAATGAATGACATCTGAGATATCTTCTTTTATGAAAACTTCTTCTAAAGCTTTTGTATCGCAAACATCAACATTATACACAGTAACTGGTTTTCCAGTTATCTTTTCAATTCGCTGAGCGACAGACGCCGTGGTATTTACGAGATTATCTACAACAACTACTTCGGTACCTGTTTCCTGGAGTTCTACAACTGAATGACTACCAATATAACCTAACCCTCCTGTTACTAAAATTTTACTCATCTAAACACGTTACTTTGTTTGATTTCAACTTGTATGATTCACCACCTTCTGGGCAGGTTGCCAAACCTGCATTATCAAAGGATAGTCTGTGGCCAAATTTGCTCATCCAACCGATTTGTTTTCCAGGGTTTCCGACCATTAAGGCAAAAGGAGGTACTTCTTTCGTAATGACCGTTCCTGCTCCAATAAAACAATATTCCCCAAGGTCATTCCCACAAACGATAGTAGCGTTTGCACCTATACTTGCGCCTTTTTTTACAGTGGTTTTGGCGTATTCTCCTCTTCGAATAATGGCGCTTCGTGGATTAATAATATTCGTAAAAACCATGCTTGGGCCTAGGAATACATCGTCTTCGCAAGTTACGCCAGAATAAATACTGACGTTGTTTTGCACCTTGACGTTATTTCCTAATACAACTTCAGGGCTTATGACAACGTTTTGCCCAACATTGCAATTCTGACCCATAACACTTTTAGTCATAACATGACTAAAATGCCATATTTTAGTGCCTGCACCAATGGTGCAACCATCATCGATAACGGCGGTTTCGTGTGCAAAGAAATCCATGTATACAAAGGAAGTCGAAACTCTTGTGTCTACAAAGTTATTTGGGTTGAGTTTGACACTTAGATTCCAAACCAACCAGGTAACACCACATAAAATGTAAGACTACATATCATAGCAAAAGCAAGATTAAGATGGGAGTGATTTAGGTGGATAGTAGGAATGAAACACTTAAATTCGCCTTGCGGTTATGGAGAAAAAGTTTGTTGATGTAGAACGCATTATAGCTTCAAAAAATGAAAAGCTTTTGAAGCGACTGCCCCAGTTTGTAATCGCTTATCTTAAACGGGTACTCCACCAAAAGGAAATCAATCAAATAATTAATGAAAATAAGGCACTCAAAAATGAGGTCTTTTGCCAAGAAATTGTCGACCGATTTGGTTTAAATCTTCAAACATCTGGGACTGACAATATCCCAAAATCAAAAGGAGCAATATTTGTTGTGAATCATCCACTAGGAGGGATGGATGCAATGGCATTGGTTTCGGTTTTGAGTGAGTTTCGTACAGATATTAAATTTATCGTCAACGACATCCTTTTGACCTTAGAAAACCTTAAAGGCTTGTTTGTTGGAGTTGACAAACATAAGTCCAATGTCAAGAGTGCACTTAAAGAGGTCGAGGCATTATTTGCATCTCAGAATGCCATATTTATTTTTCCCGCTGGTTTGGTAAGTCGCAATATTAATGGAGAGATAATGGACCTCGACTGGAAGAAAACATTTGTTACCCAAGCAAAAAAATACAATAAGCCGGTGGTTCCGGTTCATTTAGACGGTCAATTGAGCCCGTTTTTTTATCGGTTGGCTAAATTGAGACGGTTTTTTAAGCTGCGATTAAACATCGAAATGCTTTACTTAGTTGATGAACTGTTCAAACAAAAGAATAAGACCATTCGTATTACTTTTGGGAAACCTATTGTTTCAACAACGTTCACTTCCGAGAAAACGGATAAAAATTGGGCTGAATGGGTAAAACAAGAGGTATATAAATTGAAAACAGACAATGGATAAATCATTGGAATACATAATGGGTCCAATACCTACGGAGGTAATTAAATCTGAATTGACAAAAGACCGTTTTGTACGCACAACGAACAAAGCGGGGAATGAAATTTATATCGTAAATCATCACAACAGCCCGATGGTGATGAAGGAAATTGGGCGACTTCGTGAAGTAACGTTTGCTTCTTCAGGAGGGGGTACCGGAAAACCTTTAGACATTGATGAATACGATACAAGTGAATACTGTTATAATCAATTGATTCTGTGGGCACCTGAGGCAGAAGAAATAATTGGGGGATATCGATTTATAGATTGTTCGAAAATTCCACGGACCAAACCATTAGCACTTTCAACAGCACATTACTTTGATTTTTCAGATCGATTTATAGACGAGTATTTGGCACATACTATAGAACTAGGACGAAGTTGGGTGCAACCTAATTTTCAACCCAAGTCCGGGTCACGTAGAGGCATCTTTGCCCTAGATAACTTGTGGGATGGATTAGGTGCCATTACTGTTGACAACCCGCACATCAACCATTTTTTCGGTAAGGTTACCATGTACAGTAATTACGATACAGTTGCCAGAGATGCGGTGCTTACTTTTATGGATATTTATTTCCCAGACACATTGGGCTTAGTTAAACCTATTGAAGCACTTTCTGTCAGCTCCGACTTATCACAATTCCTTGCTGATATTGATGGTTTAGAGTTTAAAGAAGCACATAAAATTTTAACAAAGTTTGTGCGTAGTAGAGAAGAAAACATTCCGCCTCTTATTAACAATTACATGCAACTTTCACTAACCATGAAGGTTTTTGGAACAGCCTTGAATAAAGATTTTGGCGGCGTCGAGGAGACGGGTATATTGGTCACCATTTCAGATATTTATCCTTCTAAAAAGGAACGTCACGTCGACACCTACGTGCCTACAAGTGCTAACTAGTATGGTGCGTTTTTCAGCGTGTCGTATTTGATTATCGTAATTATTGCTTTATCGACCTCAACCAAGCCGTCTGACTTAAATTCTGATAACATTCTAATGGCCGATTCTACCGACGTACCAGCAATGCCAGCTAAGGTTTCTCGAGATACAGCCATGCTAAATGGCTTCGAAGCGTCATCTTCCTTGTATTTGTCAGCAATCTGAACAAGGGCACTTGCAACCCGTTTACGGACAGAATTATACGCTAATTCAACTATTTTATATTGTTGAGCCAGCAGGTTATTACTTAATAGTTTGATAAATTTTGAAGCAATATCGTTCTCGTGTTCAACCACGTCTAAAAAGTCTAGAGTAGGTATTAACATTACTTTCGAAGGTTCAAGAGCTTCGGCGCTTTCGGTGGTGGTTTGTTTTTGTAAAACAGACCAGTACCCAAAATAGTCACCTGTTTTTAATAAATCCAAAACCATCTCTTTACCATCGTCACTAAGTCGTGTAAGTTTTAGCTTACCACTTAATACCTGATACACATGGGTTGGTGTTTCCCCTTCGTGGTAAATTAAATCCTTCTTGTCGTAATTTTTTAAGTAAGCATTTGGGAATAAGTCGCCGTCTGATTTTGGAGCAGATTTAGTCGGTGCTGCACCGTCCTGAATCAAATCAAATTTACGTAAACGATTTTCTACGGCAGACAATAAATCAGTTTCATCAAAAGGTTTGACGATGTAGTCATCGGCCCCTAAACTCATTCCTTTCCGTACGTCAATTTTCTCCGCTTTAGCCGTAAGAAATATAAATGGAATGCGCATGGTTTGTGGATTTCGACTCAACATATGTAGCACGCCATAACCATCTAAATTTGGCATCATTATGTCGCACAATATCATGTCTGGGAGGTGCTCAATAGCTGCGGCTACACCTATTTTGCCATCTGCTGCTTTTAAAACATTGTAACCATCTAGTTCCAATATTTCAGAAAGGTTTTCCCTAATTTCCTCGTGATCTTCAATTACTAATATCGTTTTCATATTATCCCGGTAAATTTCGTAAAACAAAACCAAAGGTGCTTCCTTTGTCTAACTCACTTTCGAAGAATATTTCTCCACCCAACAAATCAACATACCTTTTAATGATATGTAGGCCCAGTCCAGTTCCTTGCACATTCCCGGAATTGGAGGCTCTAAAGAATCTTTGAAAAAGTTGTTTTTGGTCCTCCTGACTGATACCTATTCCGTTGTCAGTTACTTTTATACTCAAGTCATTGGCCTCTTTTTCAATGTCAATGCATATGTCCGAATCTTCTTTTGAATACTTAATGGCGTTGCTAAGCAAATTCGTAAGTATATTTTGAATAACGAAACGGTCGGTATGTATATCGGTATCCTTTAAATTATGTTGTAAGGTAATGTTTTGCCCCGATTTTTTGAGCATTTGCATGTCCTCTTTTACTTCGGATGCGCATTCTATAATATCAAAAGCTTTTACAACAGATGTTAGGTTGTTGTTTTCCAACTTTTCTAAACTTAGAAAGTCATTTAGAATCATGGTGAGATTGCGCACATTGTTTTGAATTCTTTCGGTATGTCTGGTGATTTTTGCAGTTTGGTTAACATCAATGTACTTATTAATCAAACCCGCTGAACTCAAAATAGTGCTTAAAGGTGTACGAAATTCATGTGAAGCCATGCTGACAAATTTGGACTTCATCTCGTTAAGTTCTTTTTCTTTTTGAAGCGAATTGTAAATCTCTTTCTCGGCGTTTTTTTGCTGGGTAATATTGCTTTCTACCAACAAAATACGATCTTCCATATGTGCATTATTGACTAGCGGTACTGCTCTTACACGAAAGGTATTTTTGTTGTGCTCAAGTTCAAAGGTTGAGGGGATGTCGTCAAACACCACTTGTAGTTTTTGGTTCACCAGGTCTCTTAGTTTGACCTGGATTACATCAAGGTAGTTTTTCCCTATCAGCTCCTTAGTGCCAAAACCAAAATCGCGTAAGCCTTGACCTTCAATAAACAAGAAATTTAAGTCTCTGTCTAGTACGCTAATGGTTCCGTTTGGAAAGTTTTGAGCAATCGTTTCGTATAACTTTTGGCTTTCAATTAAGGCATCTTCCGTCTTATTTTTTTCTTCGATTTCTAGCGCCAATTTCTTATTACTGTCTTCCAGAAGATTTGTTCGGTCTTGTACAATTAACTCAAGATTGTCTACATATTCTTTAAGGTTTGCTTGGGCTTTTCTTTCCTCGGTTAAATCATGAATAAAGCCAGTAAACATGGTTTCGTTTTCAAGCTTTATTTCGCTCACTGCTAGCCGAAAAGGAAAGACTGAGCCATCTTTTCTTAGGCCTTCAACTTCTCTTCCAATGCCAATTATGTTGGCCTTCCGCGTTTTGAGGTAATTCTGAATATATCCGTCATGGCCACTATGATGTGGTTCGGGCATTAGCACATTTATGTTTTTGCCTAGGAGATCCTCTTTCGTATAACCAAAAAGTTTTGTCACTGCGGCATTAATTTCCTCAATAACTCCTCTTGAACTTATTAGGATGATGCCATCTATAGCCGTTTCAAAAACGGACTTAAATTTTAATGAAAGTTCAATCTTGTTCATACGTAATACTGCGTCCCAAAGGTAATTTTAAAACTTTGGCCTTTTTTGTAAAATATCACTTGCCTACTATGACCGCTGTCATAGTTGAACTCAACGTTAAACACCCTGTTTTTGTCGATATAAATGTGTAAGCAATGCACAAATAAAACCAACTAAGCGTAAAACTCGTTTAATAAGTATGAAGTATGTGATTCACAAAACAATTATGGTAGGTTTATCCTTACTATTACTGATCAATTGTAACGGACAAAGTAAAGAGCAGACAAAAACTCAAGGACAGATGATAACAGGAAAGAATATTAAACTAGATGTCGATTCAATCGTAAATGATATCCCAGAGTTATTAAGCAATAAATCAACGTGGTTTCAACAAGACAAATCGTTAATGGTGGCCAATCCAACATCAAAGATTGTTTTAGATTTATTGGGTAGTGATTGGAATGATTCAAAGCCTACATTTATAGCATTTCTTGGTGATTTGAACGACCCTGTTTACAAAACGGCGCTGGCACACTACAATGCGATGGCTCCAAAAGTTGACGCGTTTGGTTTACAAACCGTGATTGTTTCAAATGGTGAAGAGGTAGGGTTGAACAATAACGCACTCGTGAAGTTTAACAGTAATAGCGAAATCCTCCATGGAGTTGACTCATCAGTACAGATACCAAAGTCGTGGGCAGATGTTATTGTCGACGGCTATAACATAGACGTCAGTCATCAGTATGCTTTACTGCTAGATGAAAAGCAAGAGGTTATTAAGGTTTGGTCCAGTCAAGTATTTACTGATTTTGTAGACCCAGTTGAGGTTAAGAGATCATTTTTAACAGCTGTATTTGATATAAAAGACGGTTCGACTTTTAAACCTTACAATGAGCTAAATGATTTTGAGAATTACGTCATTGCTCAAAAAGGTACAGAGCGGGCTTATACCGGAGAATATTTCAATCATAAAGCTAGTGGTATTTATACCTGCAGAAGATGTAATGCGCCATTGTACTGGAGTGCAGACAAGTTTGATTCCCAATGTGGTTGGCCAAGTTTTGATGATGAAATTGACGGTATGGTCACACGAAAGTTAGATGCAGACGGTCGACGAACGGAGATAATTTGCTCTACCTGTGAAGGTCATCTTGGTCATGTGTTCGAAGGTGAGCAAATGACTGACAAAAACATTCGACATTGTGTGAATTCAGTCTCCATCAAATTCAAACCTTTAAACAAATAGTATGAAACAAATAGTAAGATCAATTGTTCCTCTTTTGTTGCTTTTACCTTTCTTTGGGTGTGCGCAAAACGGGGATAAAGAAAATGATAACAGTGAAGATATGACAGAACAAACAGATAATTTAAATCTTGATACAGCGACTTTCGGAGCTGGATGTTTTTGGTGTGTTGAAGCCGTTTTTCAACAGATGAAAGGCGTGCACAAGGTTGAGTCTGGGTATGCCGGAGGATTTATTAAAAACCCTACCTATAAAGAGGTTTGTTCTGGTCAAACAGGTCATGCAGAAGTAGCTAGAATTTGGTTTGATTCGTCGATTATTTCTTATGAAACGTTGCTGGAAATATTTTGGCATTCTCACGACCCTACAACCTTAAATCGACAGGGGGGCGATGAAGGAACTCAATACCGATCGGTAATATATTATCACAACGACGCCCAGAAGTTGCTGGCGGCAGCAAGCAAATCAGCCACCGATACGAGTGGTCTTTGGCCAAATCCCATTGTGACTGAAATTACGGCTGTGCCGACGTACTACCCTGCTGAGAACTATCATCAGAATTATTTGAACAACAACCCAAACCAACCGTATTGCTCGGCCGTGGTTGGGCCAAAAGTGCAAAAGGTGCGGAAGCAATTCAAACACCTATTGAAGAAGTAAGACGTAGCTAATTTTTCCTGGTAAGTGTTATATGGAGTACTTCTGTTGACGGATGAAGTTTGCCCAAGTCAAGCTTAAAACGTTCGGAGAAGCATAAACCGCCTACCCAGAGAATGGTATTCTTTACACAAAAAATGGGTACCTCCTGTTTTAAAGCGGAGGCTATTTTGTTATCTGTGAATACATCACTTACCAATTTATGCCCGCGCATGCCAAATGGTTGAATTTGGTCTGCTTGATTCCACGACCGCACCTCAATGGACTGTTCTAAACATGTCGATTCAATAGCAATTTCATTCTTAGGCAATGGAAAGTGCAAGTCTTTTAGGCTTCCATGAGCAAGGGTAATGCTATAACCTTCATAGTCGAAACCACCCTTTTGGGTTAGCATTAATGGTGCTTCGGATTTGTCTGTGATGGATTTAAGGATAAAGTAGTCTCTGTCGGAATGCAGTTCGTGCGAAGGTGATTCAATACGTTTTCCAACTTCATTAGACTCCAGTAGCTGTTTTATTTGAGTGATATCAAAATGCCCATTGAGTACTAATTTAGACACAATGATGTGGGGGTGTGGAAAACTGTAAAGTTCATTTTTTGGGATAAATACAACGTTGCCAGTCGTTTTTACGTGTCGATGTTTAAAGTCGGAAACTAAGGCATCAAGTAATTCAACAGACTCTTTTATCTTGTTTGCGTTGCCAAGAAATGTTCGTTCAAACCCGCTGTCTATGTGCGCAAGTTCAGGGCTTACATGATGTCGAATCGAATTTCTTAAATAGGCGTCAGAATGATTACTGCTGTCTACCCTAAAAGCGATTTTATGGTCAGTCGCATAGGTTCTAATTTCGGAAGAGCTAAATTGAAGCATCGGTCGTAAAATGGAACCTCTCTTCACTGGAATACCTGATAAGCCGTTTATCCCAGTACCACGTAGCTGATTAATCATCATAGTTTCGGCGTTGTCCGACAGATTGTGTGCCGTACAAACCCACGAACAGTTTTCATTTTCTAACACCTCTTCAAACCACTTGTATCTTAACTCGCGTGCAGCTTCTTGAATGGAGGTTTTATTTACCCGGCTATATCCAATGGTGTCAAACGATTTGGTCAAAAATGGTATTGAATGACTGTTGCAGAAGTCCGCAACAAATGACTGATCATCATCGCTTTCTTTACCGCGCAGCTGAAAGTTGCAGTGTGCTACAACTACGTTTATGCCCAATTGCGACATTAAGTAGGTCATAACGATGCTGTCGGCACCACCACTAACGGCACAGAGTATTCGGTCGGTTTTTTTTACCATTCCTTCGTTAAATAGGATATGTCCGAGCCTTTCTTGCATTATTTTTGTCCCGTTTCAAATCTATGATACCCATCTCGGTAATAAAACCCTTTGTAGGGAAATTAATAATCGCAATTTCAGCATGTATGTTTGTAGGACTAAGTTCGTCTTATGGGCAAAGTACAATTGAATTATTGGGTGCCGATGTAATTGAATACGACCAAGAGTTTGTTGATGCAGAGCGTGTAAAAGGAAATGTGCGATTTAAGCAAGACCAAGTTTTTATGAACTGCGATAGTGCGTATTTCTATAGAAAAGACAACAGAATAGAAGCGTATGGCAACATTTATATCAGGCAAAGAGATACATTCAATTTGTGGGGTGACTATCTGGAATACGATGGTGACAAGAAGCAAGCCTATGTACGAGATAATGTGCGTCTTCGTGATCAAGACATGCAGTTGACAACAGACATGGTGCAATACGTTGTAGAGGCCAAAACGGCGTTTTACACCACTGGAGGAAAGATTGTGAATGGGGCCGATCGACTAACCAGTAAACAGGGCAGATATTATAGTCGTAGCAAAACGTTTTTCTTCAAAGACAGTGTGTCACTAGTAAACCCAGAATACCAAATGAAGAGCGATACGTTGAGTTACAACACGTATTCAAAAATTGCTTACTTCTATGGCCCAACATACATTTATAGTGAAGAAAACACTATTTTTTGTCGCTATGGTTGGTACAATACCAATGAGAATACCAGCCAGTTTAGTAAAGGGGTCTGGATTCAAGGAAAAGACAACAAGTTGGTAGCCGATAGTCTTTTATATAACAGAAATACGGGTATAGGTCAGGCGTTTAGGAATATAACGCTAATAGACACTGTTGAACAAATCAAAATTGAAGGACAGTACGGGATTTCTTATCGCAAAACGGGTAAAACTATGGTAACAGGTAACCCACTGGCGATAAAGTATTTTGAAGACGATAGCTTGTTTGTTAAGGCCGATACTTTAATAGATTTGGCGGATACCACCGGTCGAAGATTATCTGCATTCTACAACACCAAAATACACAAAACGGATATGCAAGGCGTTTCAGATTCTTTGATTTATTCGTTTACGGACTCTACGATTTCTTTATTGGGTAAACCAGTACTTTGGACTGAAGAGAATCAAATTACAGGAGATACGCTAATTGTGTACAGAAAGAACGGGAATTTACATCGCTTAGAAGTGATTGAAGAGTCATTCATTGTTTCTTTGGTTCAGCCAGAAGTCTTTAACCAGATTGACGGAAACGATATGACAGCTTATTTTAAACAGAATAAGCTACATAAGGTGAATGTACAGGGGAACGGGCAAAGCGTATATTATGTAAAAGAAAACGATACTTCATATACTGGAGTCAATCACATGGTGTGTAGTGACATGCTCATTTTTGTTGAAGACAATACGGTGTCAAATGTGCGGTATTATGATAGTCCTAAAGGAGGATTTTACCCGGTAACGGATTTTCCGTCGGATAAGAAAAAACTGCCAAACTTTGTGTGGTACCCAGAAAAAAGACCCACGCTTGAATACTTTATGACGGTTAAGGAGGAAAAGGATAGGGAGCGACCCGATGCCGTAAAGGATTTGTTTAACGAAGAAGAAGAAACGGAAGAATGAAAGGATTAGTGACGTTATGTATACTTTGGGTAGGTGCGTTTTCCGCATTTGCTCAATCAGACTATGTTGAATCCATAGTGAAAGACAGGGCCACTACTGATTCGATTTTTTGTGATACCTCTAAGCATATACTTAGCCAGGAAGAAATTGATGGATTTAAAGGTCTTCGTTACTTTGAGATTGATACCTCGTATAAAATTGAGGGTAAGTTCAAAAAGAAAACCAAGAAGACGTTTGAGATGCAAACCAGTACAAAACGCAAACCGATTTATCGGCAATATGGTTACGTTAAGTTTAAACTAAATGGGAAGAAACATAAACTGTACATCTATCAGCGAATGGTTACAACGCCAGAGTTGAAGCCTGCAAGTGACTACTTGTTTTGTCCGTTTAGAGACTTAACCAACAAGGATTCGTCATATGGCGGAGGGAGATATATGGACTTTAAACTAGAATCGATAAAGGATAAGACACTAACAATAGATTTTAACACCTGTTATAATCCGTATTGTGCGTATAGTCATCGTTATTCGTGCCCCATTACACCAGTTGAAAACACGCTGGATGTGCGTATTGAAGCAGGGGTAAAAAAGTGGCACGATTAGGAAGAACAGCTGTCGTTTAAAGGACTAAATTTGTCAAGAGTTATGATGATCGAAATACTTAAATCGAAAATACATAATGTAAGGGTTACTCAAACCGAGTTACGTTACGTTGGGAGTATTACAATTGACGAGGATTTGCTTGATGCCGCCAATATGATTGAGGGAGAAAAAGTCCTTGTGGTAAATAACAATAACGGAGAACGTTTAGAAACCTACACAATCAAAGGCGAGCGCGGAAGCGGCATGGTGTGTCTTAATGGCGCTGCTGCAAGAAAGGCGCAATGGGGTGATCAGCTTATAATTATATCATTCGCTCATTTCGATTTTGAGGAAGCAAAGAAATTTGTACCCACTATTATTTTCCCGGATGCCAATAACAAATTAACGGCTTGACACCAAAAACAAAGAAAATATTAAAGAAGCTGCTGTATCCAACTGTGGCCATTTTACTTGTTTTATGGGTATACAATAAAATTCAGCCCAACGAAGTATTGGCAGATTTAAAAGGCGCTAATTATTTCTGGGTTGCTTTAGCAGCATTGGCTGGTTTATTTAGTCATTTTATTAGGGCGGTTCGGTGGAAGTTGTTGATTGAGCCAATGGGTTATAAGGCCAGAGTAAGAACCAGTTTTTATGCGGTGATGGTTGGCTATACAGTCAATTATGCAACACCACGAGTTGGTGAAGTTGTTCGTTGTGCGCTTAAAAGCAAAACGGACGATATACCCGTTGATAAACTCGTTGGCACCGTTTTTACTGAACGCGTATTTGATTTGCTTGTAACCTTACTCGTAACCATAATAGCGGTGTTTTCGCAATATCAACTCATTGAAGATTTTGTAATGAAGGCCTTAAATTCTGCAGAGGGATCTGGTACAGGCAAACTCTATATTTTAGGTGGACTTGCCCTAGCAGGAATTGCAGGTTTGTTAGTCTATCTGTGGTTAAAAAAGCGTGAGAATAATCCACTATTAATTCAGAAAGTTATTGACTTCTTAGATGGTTTGTTCGAAGGAGCTAAGAGTATTTTTAAACTAAAACGGCCTTGGTTGTTTTTGTTGTATACCGTAATCATCTGGTTAATGTACTTCTTGGTTTCCTATCTAATCTTTTTTGCTTTGGACGGAACCAGTCATTTGGGTTTAGATGCCGCGGTAACCACACTGATTGTTGCTACGTTTGCCGTAATTATCCCTGCACCTGGCGGGTTAGGTAGCTTTCATTACTTTGTCCCACAGGGCTTGCTGTTGTATGGCATAAACATAAGCTTAGGAACAAGTTATGCCATCATATCTCATGGTAGTCAGATGCTCATGATATTAATCGCTGGAGGACTGTCTATGTTGATGATTTGGCTGGAAGAAAGGAAGGCTTTGCAATGACACATTTAACCCACATACAATCGAAAATACTAGAACGTAGCCAAATTGCTGAGCAAGTGGCGAAGTGGCGGAGTGCTGGCAAGCGCATTGTGTTTACCAATGGGTGTTTTGATTTATTGCATAAAGGCCACATAGACTATTTAAACCGAGCGGCCGACGAAGGTGATGTCTTGGTAGTGGCGCTAAATACCGATACGTCAGTAAGTAAACTAAAGGGGCCAAACAGACCAATTCAAGAGGAGTCTTCAAGGCTTTGGGTAATGGCAAGTTTGGGTTGTGTAGGGGCCGTAACGCTATTTGATGAGGAAACACCTATGGCACTGATTAAACAGATACAACCTGATGTTCTTGTTAAAGGTGGTGACTATACCATAGCAACCATTGTTGGTGCGGAAGAAGTCATGCAATCTGGTGGTGAAGTCAAGGTAATTCCTTTTCTAGAAGGATATTCAACCTCGCGCATAGAAGACAAAATACTACGTTCGGAGGGTGAATCCCGCAGAAAATAGGCAGGTTGATATATTTGTCGTATTGCTTGATATGACATAAATAACCTTAAAACCTATGAACGTAATGATTATCGACGACGAGATCAATAGCATCCACGTCACCAGACAACGTCTTAAAGAATGCAAATACAATACAACTGTAGTTGGCGAATTCATAAACCCAGTTAAAGGTTTCAAGGCAATAAAGGAAAAGAAACCAGATCTTCTTTTGTTGGATATTGAAATGCCAGGGATGAATGGTTTTGAGATGCTCGAGAGGCTCAATCTAGAAGAAATTAACGTAGTATTTGTCACAGCGTATGATAATTATGCCATAAGAGCCATCAAGTCTTCTGCGATAGATTACATATTGAAACCCTTTAGTGTTGAAGAATTAAATGGTGCGCTCACCAAAACCAAAGTGGTGCTGCGAAATGGTCAAATTAGGGCAGAGGCAATGGCTCAAAAGAAACCTACATATTTCGTCATTCCCGGTTTACGCGCATACGAAAAAGTCAATCTCAATGAAATTGTATATGCTGAAGGTCAGCGAGGGGGGTATACGAAGTTTGTTCTAAAAAATGGGTCAAAGGCCATGGCATCTAGGCCACTTTCGTATTATCAAGATGTATTAGACGAAAAGCCATTCGTAAAAATACACAAGTCTCATATTATCAATGTGAATGAAATGAAGCGTTTTAACTCAGGCGCATTCAAGGTAATTATGTCAAACGATGCAGAATTACATTTGGCTCACAGAAGGAAACCTGCTTTTATAAGGTTTCTTAAAGACAAATAAGCCTATAATTTCGCTTGAGATATCCGTTGATAAGCTCAATCTTTGCCGCATGTCTAAAAAGGGCGGATATAAGTCATATCTAGAAATTCACATTGCTGTATTGCTTTTTGGTTTCACAGCCATCTTGGGTAAGTTTATTGTGTTCGATCAACTTGCTTTGGTTTGGCACCGTATGTGGATAGCAGTGGTTGGTTTGCTTTTGTTCCCTGGCGTTATCAGAGGAGCGCGCAAAATTGGCAAACGTAGCTTAATTACATTTGCGCTCATCGGTGTTATTGTGAGCATCCATTGGGTGTCTTTTTTTGCCAGCGTTAAGTTAGGAAACGTTTCTATTGCTTTGGCGTGTATGGCCACAACCACACTGTTTATATCGTTTCTCGAACCGATTATTACCAAGTCCAAATTTCAGTGGTACGAACTCATCATAGGTGCTTTCGTGATTGGAGGTATTTTGCTGATTTTAGATATTGGTGAAGCGTATTACGCTTCGATATTTGTCGGCCTTTTGGCAGCGTTCCTAGCTGCACTATTCTCCACGTTAAATAAACAACACCTCAAGCAACACAACCCAATATCGGTATCGGCAGTGGAGCTGTTGGCTGGTTTTGTCTTTCTCACCTTAGTTATTCCAATATTTGAGGGAGGAATTGATTTTAGCGCATATTCATTAACCCAACCCAACTTAGAATCTAAATATCCACTCTTTGGTGTTCACCTGCATTCCTTCTGGTATCTTTTGGTATTAGGTCTGTTGTGTACTTCTGTGGCCTATGTGTTGGCACTTTCTTCATTGCGAGGCTTGTCGGCGTTTAGCGCAGGGCTTGCGGTAAATTTAGAGCCAATTTACGGTGTGATTATGGCAATCATTATCTTCAATGAGGATAGTGAATTAACCACCAAGTTCTACATTGGTACAGGGCTGATCTTTCTTTCCGTCATCATCCATCCGGTAATCACACGGATACAAAGAAGAAGAGCACAACGTTTATTGTAAGGTGTAGCGCAAGCTAATCCCAAAATCAGTAATGGCCGACCGGAAACTTTGAGAGTTTTTAGGTTCTGTCAACGTTCGGTTATAGAACATTCTCAAGTTCGTATTGTCATTGATTTTGTAATCAATGTTAGGTTTAATCGAGAAGATTCTATTACCCGCTTGAGCAGTGTTCGTCCCCAACTCAATATCCCTGCGCACTGTAATACCATCCCGTATAGACAAGTCAAATCTGAAGTTAAGATTGTTTTCTAAGAAGATTCGTGAGCCTCTATATTTAATTGGAAGCTTAACGCCTTTTGTTACAAATCCAGCTCCGATTACCCACTCCATGTTGCGTTGCTCAATCATCTGGAACGTGTTCATAAACATGGTTATGTTTCTATCCCGTTTGTGTTCGAGTTTTAGGGTTAAACCATTTTTCATCGTAACATCAACGCCCAAAACAGGTGTCAATCTTTCTATTAAAGAAACCCCTTGCTGGAAGGTATATTGGGATTTCAAGTTGTTTGTGTCGTTTACAATCGTATCTATTCCATAGCTCAACTCACTATAGTAACTGTTAAGATTTAAAGTGGAGTTATAGGCGTGTTGAATACTGATGTTGGTGAAGTATTTCTTTAAACCAAACAGGTCTTTTAAACCGTTATAACTGATTTGCCAAGCAGGTGCTGGGAGTCGTTTGAAAGGATTCAACAATATGCCTTTTGCATCCTTACCGCTATAGGCCGAAAGGAATGAATAGAGCATAACATCTTGTTGCGTTTGACCGTAACCAACAGGGAAGCCTGTGTTTGGATCTAAATCTCCAATACGGTCTTCAAACCGTTGATTCCCATTAGTAAATTCTTGTGCTTGTAGTCGTTGTGCAATAACAAGGCGGTTATCCTTAAACGATGTGAAGGCTTCAGAGCCGTAGTTTTGGGCTACATCTCCGAGTTTGTCAAAGGCCGTTCCCCATGAAAAGAATGATATGGAGTATTGACCAATTTCTTGAAGGCCTAAATCTAAGAACCGTTGCTCTTCATTGTCATATCTAAAGTTACTCGAAACGGTGTTACTCGTTCGTTTGGTAATATTTAACGTGATACGGAAGTTTCTGAATGGCTCTAACGTCGCACTACCAGTGATGTTCTGTCCTTTCAACTGTAAAAATCTATTGTTTTGGGCAGTGTCGTTAGTCATATAGCCATTTCGAGCTAGGTCGTACCGAATATTTGGGTCTTGAAGGCCTAAGATGAATGGCCAAGACGGCGTGGCTAAATCGAAATTATGCCCTAAGTACTGTATGTCTTGATTAAAACCAGGAAGTGTGGTACCGTTTGTTTCGGTATACGTTAACTGTGCCTGTTTCATCATTAAGAAAAACGCACCTACACCTTTTGCCACTGGGTGCAATCCTTCTCGTTTTTTCTTCTTGGCATTCTCGTCATCTTCATCACCAGGTGCAGGTTTTTTCTCTTTTGGTTTTTTCTTTTTCACCGTCCGAGAAACAAATGGTCTAAGTTTTTTATTTCTGTTGTAAAATGAAGTAAAGTTCATTCTACCATTTAAGGTAATCGTCTGACTATTTTGTAAGGTGTTACCCAAACTTGGGTAAGTCGGAGGCGCTGTTGTCCAACTATAGTTGGCGGCGTATTTTGCAGATGCAGTAATCCAATTCAGGTATTTAAACTTGTTAAAAGGGACGGTATAGTTAATGTCCATCACCTGATTAAAGTTTCGCATGGTACCGAAATTGAAGAAATTGTTTCGAATAGAATCTTCTTTTTCTCTACTGTCAATTTCCCCGAATGGTTCTTCCACCCATGCATCAACCACACTGTTGTAGTTGAATTTTAAGTTTCTTGTGAAATTCCATCGGCCACCATAAGTCCGTTTTAGTGTAAACGACTTATCATAAAACCGCGGTACAATCGCCTCGAAATCATCATTACTTCTATTCTGCAATTCACCATATCTACGGTCAACATCATACTGGAAGTTCAAACTACTTGGCATCAATGTGAAGTTGAAGTCTTTCACAAATCGCAGTTTTTTGGCGCGTATGATCTTCTTAAACGGCTCCCATGGTTTTGGTCGCTTTGCGTAGGTATACGCTAAGCTAGCTCTGTGTGTATTGATGAAGTTTTCTTCAACAATTTGGTTCCTTCTATAGGTGCGCTGGTACGAATAACTCGTATTAAAGTTTTCAATATCCCATAACCGAACCTTTCCTCCGCTTGTACGGTTCTTCTTCACATTCGTAAAGTTCAAACTGTACCTGCTGGTGTAATCTTGACTCGTTTCTTTAACCTTGGTTTTTTCTTCCGTGGTTTTGGCAGCCTCCAGAACTTGCTTGTATAAAATGTCTGGATTTAGTGGATAGTATTTCGGATTGATAAAATTCTCATTCCATCCAATAAACATAGGTATTGATATACCCGATTTTTGAGGGAAAAACTTACCAAGTTCAATGTTAGAGGATATGTCGTACTGGAATGTTTGGTCCAGGCTTCTTTCATTCAGTGTTTTATCAATTCCACCAAATCCAATGGTCGTATAATTTCCAGAAATATTTACACGGGCAAAATCTGCCAATTTTGTTACCATACGTGCCGTCGCGGCCCAACCACCTTTGTTGGATATGCCGGTTACACGCATTTCATTGAACCACACCTCAGTACATAATTTCTCTTGACCGGTGCTGTTGTTGGGGTTCATCACACCAAGCATCATCGTTCTGACCTGACTAAGATCTGGTAAGCCAACTACCCTTAGAATATGACCCTTAGGATTTGTTTTTTCGTAGGTTGCCGTCTTAGAACCTGTTGTGTTTTCACGTTCTAATTTCAAATCGTAAAAATCTTGCAAGGCAAACTCCATGTTGTTGGTTGATGGCCAAATTTCGTCTTGAAGAATTGCCCCGTTCGGGGTGATTTGAAGAGGCATTTGGTACTCGTAATAGTTGTTCTCTAAATCTGTACCAATCCGAACAAACGCCCATACATCGCCATTCTGAAGCTGGTTTCCTTCAGCGTGTAGGAACATTTTAAAATCTTTGTAATTACGTATATCAACTTCCGTTACACGAAAGGCACCTCTGGCGTCCCCTTTTTCTAATTCACAAACCCGTAACGATAATGATTGCTCGTTCTGTAATACTTGGTTTGGTTGTGTTGGGTCCAACTCACGCGTAATTCCAGGAGGTTCAACATATTTTACCGGAACCCTAGAGCTATTTTCTTCAATGTTTACTGTGCTTACAACAAATTCTACCGGGTCATTTGGATCTGGTGGTAGTCCAATGGTTGGCGGGAATTTTAAACTGTTTTGGTAGCGTCTCCAATCAGCACGTATCATGCGCATTTCCAACAAACGGAGAATTACACTGTCTTCAAAACCCGTCATAAACATACGCATGAATCGAATCGACTTAAAGTTAGTGATGCCACCTACACGCTTTTGATATTCACGAATCGGAATTTTTAATTGATAGTAGGTAACACTGTCTGGTTTGGCACCTTCATCTTCTCTTACGGCAAAAACTCGAATCGAATCAGCTACGTAACCTTGTCCAACAACCAAGTCACGCTGACTTAAGTCTATTTTGTATTGGAAGTACTCTTCAATTTGATCTAACGTGTTGTCTTGATTAATATCCTCGTCGTCAGGGAAAGTAGAGTTCGCCTGTGGAGTTCCGTCTGGCAAACGATCTAGGTTGGAGTTTCCGTCTGGTTGTTTGTAATACAGATAACGATGAAGGACAGACGTTTCTGTCAAATCATAATCAGGGTCCCGATGGTGTTTGAAATTATCTCCAGCAGGGTCATTTATAGCATTTAAATATGCCTGAGACGTTGCCCCGAATTTATTCCGAACGTCTTTTAAATACGTTGTATCAAAAAAGCCTAATTCTAATTCATCACTGAGTCCATCCAATCCAACATCTTGATATACTCTAGCATTAGGGTCGTTATCAAAGCCATCCACAATGGGTTGAATTGTACCTACCAAGCCACAGGCTGTTTGCTCAACAGGAGCAGCTACCGAATTTGCTGTAGGCAACGAGTTTTCCATCGACCTTTTTTTGTCGGGTAAAACATCTTCAGAAACACTACCTAAGTTGAAATAAAGCTGACCACTATTGTTTGGGCCTGCATAACCAGGTTCCTTTTCATAAACAAACGGATCCATCATCCAAATTTCGATATAGTCATAATTGGCTGCTTCGAAATCGGTGTTTTCAATACGTCGACTTATTCCAGCCCAGTTTGATTCAGGGTTGTCCAAGTCACCGGATTCCAAAAGATTGTCTACGGTGAAATTGTAAGGACCTCTTTTTCTTGGATAATATGCTAAGTCAAGTGTTTGGATGGTACGTACCTGCTGTTGCTGAATATTTTTGGTTGGAAACGGTTCGTCAAACTGAATTGGTCGAATGAAATGTCCTGAGCGTTGTATGACGTCTTGTTTCAAATGTTCTGGCATTCGATCGGGGTTGCCCTGTTGTAAAACAGGATCGATCGTATACCACGAAAACAAGCCTCTTCTGTTGTTTTCCAACTTAATTAGCCCTTGTGCTGCGTTTGGAAATAAGTCTGGTTGGTGCTGTGGAACACTCGCCAATTTCCAACGGCTTACATTTTTAATTTCATAAGGTGTTTCAGCACCTTCAAAATCGTCTATAAATGATGTGCCACGCTCGGCATCACCAATACTCAGTGGTTTGTGCGGTATAATTTGTGCGAATTCCCAAGTCAACGCAACGGTAGATTCTTCCTTTGTTTCAATAAAAGGCAGTTTATCTACCCATCTTGTGAGCATTCTTGACTTCGTATTGAAAGCACCGTCAAAACCATATATCGTATTGAGCAATGGTTCTTCACCAATGTTTGTTTTTGGGGTAAGAGGCCTTTCGGTAAGGTGTAAAATGGTACCTCCAAGAAGAAGTTTGTCTGAGACTTTATAATCAAACCTACTACCAACAAGTGTTTTCTGCTGCAGGTTAAACAACGAATTACTTTCACACGTCGCTTTAATAACAGCACCAGCACCTAAAATACCTTCATTGATTATTGTCACCATCCCAATGGTGTAATCAACGATATAGTCTGAGCCTTCGTTCAGCAAGGAACCATTGGCAGTTACTTTAACAGAACCTTTAGGCACATTAAAACATTGCAGTCTTATTTGGTTACTGGAAGAACCCTTATAGCTACCACGTAGGAAAAACTTATCGTGCGACACATCTTGCTCTGCATCCCATTTTGTAGAATCGTATAACGCGTCAAACGAATAGTAATCTGCATTTTTGCCAGTAGGGTCGTTAAAATTGGAGCGCGCAAAGTCACCGAATGGTTCTCGCATAGGGAATATAATTCTTCCCTGTCCTGCCTGTATCGTAACACCTTCAATAAGGTCAAAAAGGCCGTCAGGCTTCGCTTCAAACTGACGATTCATTTTGTCTAATTTGAAAACAGCGTTAAGTTGACGTTTGTACCAGTTTGGCTCACTTGGTTCTACAGGTAAGTAACCTAAATCTCCACCACCTTTATCATCAGCATAAACCACATTAAAACTAAAGTCTTCGGTTTGCATGTTGTAGGCCCCAAGCGAATAGATGTTTTTCATCATCAGATTCCAAGTAGGCAGGTTGGTTTTAATCAAAGTTGATTTAACCATTTTTACCGCCAAAGTAGGCGGGTTTTGATTGTTTGGTGGTCGATCTCTAGCAAACTCACCGACCTTATAAATTCTTCCGTTATAAGAATATTCGTACGCAACGGCTAGTATCTCATCGGTGTTAAGTGCCTGGTTCAGAGAGATGTACCCAAGCTGAGCGTTCATTGTGTATTCTTGAGGGTTTAATTGACGTGCGTTGGTCAAGTCAACATATTCAACACCTACTTGTAAATTGTTTTTCGTCGCATCAGCGTTAGCCGTAATCGCGTCAAAAACTCTGTTGGCTTCGTTTGAAGGCAAGTCTTCTACTCCAGGTATTACATAAGCATTGTTATACGGGTCGCTTTCTCCAAGGTCCATTAAAGCAACTAAGTTTCCTGTGTTGCTATAGTTCGAAGCTCTGTTGGTCACCCACACTTCAATGTAATTGATAAGTACATTACTTTGGATTACCGGTAAACGAGCTAAAGCGTTGTCGTAATTGTTTGCAAAATATTGAGATAAGAAAAAGTGACGGTTAACGTCGTAGTCACTTGCTTGGATGTTAAATCTTGTAATTTGGGCACCACCGTTAACTTCCGTTTCTCTGGTTTCGCCTTTCTGCTGGGTGGCGATGGCAGTCATAGTCAACTTGCCAAATTGGAGTTTTGTCTTTACACCAAATAGGCTTTGTCCGCCTTGTATCAAACTACCATTAAGTGGTAAACTTACGTTACCAAGTTCGATGGATTGAAGGATATCGTTTTCTTTTCCTTGCCAATTCAATCCGGTTTGATTCTCGAATTCGAATGTGGCTTCAGTATCGTAGTTGGTGTTAATCTTGATGTGGTCACCTATTTGCCCGGTAACGTTCACCTGCATCTTCATTTTAAAGTCGAAGTTGCCATTTTTCTGTTGGCGTGCAGTGAAGTTTGGATTTTCAACTCGGTTGTAATTACCACCAAATATTAGCTCGGCAGAACCACTTGGTCGAATATCAATAAGTCCATCGCCAAACATATCACCAGCTAATTTTGGATCGAAGAACAAATCAGGGAGTAAACCGCTTGATCGTACAAAGTTTGTGGCTTGCGATTTCTGTCTGAAATAGTTTTGTTGGTTTTGCTTTTTTTGGTATTCCAGATACTCTTTAAAGCTCATTGGTTTAGGAGATCCAAAGTTTTGGTCGCCAATTTTTTTCTGAAATGTATAGGTCTTGTCTTCCGGATTATATTCGATATCCGTTCTAACATTGTCTGGGTCGTTTAAGTCGAACTGATTAATTTTCTCAAAGTCACGAGAAGTTTTATCCCGTATCGGGTACTTAAGACTATCCTTTTTCGAAGAATCTTTCTCAAGTGTCTGATCAAAAGAAGTGTACACAACCTCGGGCTTGTTCGCCGTCGAAGTTATGGCCCAATAGGACAAAATACTTATTGCCAACAGTACTCTATAACTACTTCTCAAATTGTCTTTTTTTTGTGTCTTGTGTTGAGTGTAAACGCGCGGTTAAACGGCGTAATAAGTAATTATTTTCTATAGGCAGATATGTGTTTCTGAAGGCCGACAAAATTATAATATTTTGAGTGAATTTTTGATTAGGTTTTCAGTAGTTACATCATCACCTAATTCCTTGCTAATTTTAAGGATTGCTTTTTCAGCCGCAATTCGTCCAAAACCCAAAGCCTGAAGGGCTTCAAGTGCTTCATTAAATTGATTGTGGGTTGAAACACCAGTTGAAGATACTTCACCTCCTAGTTTGGTCATTTTATCTTTTAACTCTAAAATCATTCGTTGGGCAGCTTTGGGTCCAATGCCCTTAATAGATTTTAACAACGGAACATTTCCGTTAATTATTGCACCAATTAGGTCATTATGATTTAAAGAAGATAATATCATTCTTGCCGTGGCTGTGCCGATGCCACTAACGCTTATTAGATGCAGAAAAATGGTTCTTTCTAAAGTGTCGTAAAACCCATATAACGTATGACTATCTTCTTTAACAGAAAGGTAGGTCAGCAGCCGTAAGTGTTTTTTGCCCTGTAAATGCTCAAAGGCATTTAAAGAAATATGAACGAAGTAACCCATTCCGTTCACATTAATTACGGCATGTGTAGGTGTTAAAACCTCTACATTTCCCTCTACAAATTCAATCATGTGTTACAATGATATATTAAAAATAAAAGGATGCTCAAGTCTAGGCACAAAAAAGCCCCTACAGTAGGGGCTTTAGCGTTGTCTAAATTAGACTATTGAAAAGGTTGAAAAACAGTAATTCTTATTCAGTGAAGATATAATCTGTAGTTGCTTTCGAGTGGCATCCTACACACATTCCATTCATAAGGCCAGTGCTCCCGCGCATTGTAGTACCGTTATCCACTACAATTTTACCATCAGCCATAATAACGAAGTATTCCCAGTCATTGTTAACTGCGTCAAAGTTATTACCACGTTTTGCCATAGCAGTTATCATTTCCATGGAGTCACTTTTCATGTGTTTAACCACCAAAGTACCTGTTGGGTATGCACCGTTTATCGCTTTTTGTGCGTCTTTAACATAGATTTTACGTACAGCAGTACTGTCATTTCCGGCGTGAGCACCACTTAGTGATGGGTCAATACCATTTTTGGTATCAATAAGGTCCCAAGAATCCCAGCCTGCGAAGCTTGCGTCATCCGCAACAAATTCATTGTTGGTAGTCGGTTCTGGCTCGTCGTCGTCTTTACACGATTGCACAAACACCATCGCTGTAAGCAAGAAAGCGAGCATCGAAATAGTTTTTGTTGTTTTCATTTTCTGTTAAATTTTTAATCGATTAAACAGTGAAGTCGGGCTCATGAAATAAACCTGACTTAAAAAATGAAAAATTCCTATTTGTTTATTTTGGATAAAGTGTCAACCTTAAAATCTTCTAGGTTGGCTGAAGGCTGTTTTTGAATTCGCGACTTGACAATCTTTTCGATTTGATCGGTCTGTTTTTCAAATGTTTTACATGCTGAGCACATGCCTGTATGTATTTTTAATCGCCACCTTTCTTTAGTCGTTAAACCTTCGTTGTGTTTCTTATGAACCAACTCTGAAGCGCGTTTACATGAAATGCTAAACATTTTTACTCTTTATTAAAATTTATTTGTTGGGCTTTACCCAATTAACTTCAAGACAGTTTCTCAATTGTGTCCGTGCCCGTTCAAGCATTTTCCAATAGTTTGCTTTAGACACCCCTAAATCATCGAGTTTGATGTCAGAATCAAGATATTTAATTCGAATAGATGAAGCCCATCGTTCTGGAAGGGCTTCCACACAAGAATCAAACACATCGATAAATTCTGGGTTGTCCAACAAATGTGTTTCTTCCCATGGCGTTGGAATGTTTTCTGTTTTCCAGGTGCCATCTTCATTAAACATTTGAAAGTCGCCCTCTATGGAAGTCTCCTTCCGTCTATAAACCTGACGAAAGTGATCCATGATTTTGTTTTTTAAAATGGATGTTAACCAAGTTTTTGGTTTCGACCGATACTCAAAACGACCATAAGACTGAAAAGCAGCCATAAATGTTTCCTGAACAAGATCTATGGCCAACCCTTCATCAGAAACACGCTTAACAGCAGAGGCATATAATACGTCACTGTAGTTGTTAACCCAATCAGTAAGCGCTGATTCTGGGCTAGCATGTTCTTTAATTTGAGCTTTGGGCATGCAAAAGAGTTTAATGCAAATAAAACATTATCAATTCGTATACGAAGATTTTAACGACCGAGAGGTCAAATATTTTTGATATTTTACTCATGCGTGATACATACAATTCAGTGATGATTTGATAGCTCTTAACTAAAACGTATTTAGAATAAACATTAAGTCGTATGTCAATGTATAATAGTTACGTAATAATCAACACTCTTTACGTATGTAAATGCACTCTAGCCATTTGAACACTTTTAAACTACATGTTATAATTAATATGCAGTAATAATTATGGAGCCTAGGCAGATAGGACTAATTCCTGGGCCATAACTTCAATGTGGTTGAATTACTTAAGTTCTACGGTCAATTATGTTAAATGAACGTCACAATAGAGAGTTGAATAAAAAATGACACGGGTGTAGGGAGACTTTTATTATTCGCCTTATGCCTTTAATAATGGGCATCTACGTACTATAAAGTGGATAGCGTTTACACTAAGCAATATTCTCCTACAGCGTCAAGCGCAATAATTCCTTGGTTTTCTTACTGCCAATCGTATATATTTGAAGCCTTGGGCAAAGCTCTGCTATGTCCTTAGTAGGTAATATATTTATTAATTTAACAAGTAAAAATGGAAAAACATTACAACACGAAATGGCTTTCGTCCCTTTATCGGGGAGTGTTAATGTCGGTCAGCTTACTTCTTGTAAGTGGAATGGCAATGGCACAATTGAGCGGTACGTACACCGTCAACGCAGCTTCTGCAACTAGCGGAACAAACTTCAAATCGTTTACTGATCTTGCCTCTGCCCTCGGGTCAAATGGGGTAAAAGCAGCAGTAACGGTTAATGTCGTGGCTTCTTCAGGCCCTTACAGTGAAAGAGTAACCTTTGGTGCTATTTCTGGAACTAGCGCGACAAACACGATTACCATTAACGGTAATGGTAACACAATCACAAATACAGGTTCTTCGCACGTGATTCGTTTTAACGGTACTGACCGAGTTTCGGTTAATAACCTTAAAATTAACGCAGCAGGTACAGGTAACAGCACTAAATGTTTGTTGTTGCAAAACAATGCAAACTACAACACATTCGACAACTGTGAGTTTATTGTGTCTAAGTACACAGGTACTTCAAACAGTACTTCGTACATTTCTTTTTCTGGTTCAACAACATCAACTAGATCTACAGGAAACCACGGAATGCACAACACAATTTCTAACAGTAAAATGTGGAATGGTTCTACAACAAGTAATAGCGCTGGACCATACTACGGTATAAGTAACTATTACAACTATACAGCGGGTAACAACAAGTTCGAAAAGAACGAAATGATGCACGTTTACTATTACTACATCTACGATTACCAATCTAGTGGTTTAAAAGCATTAGGTAACAACATCCACTCAAACAGAAGTGGAAGCACGAACAGATACGGCATCTACTGTTACTATGGTAACAATAGAACGACTGCTCAGCAAATTCAAATCAATGACAACAAAATTCATGGTTTGACTGGACGTTATGTATACGCTACATATAGTTACAGATGTAGAGGTACTGCTTCAGATCCAATGGAAATGAACAACAACGACATTTACAACAACGATGCTGAATACTATGTGTACGGCGCATACCCTTATTATGCCAACAACGTAGAATGTAACGACAATGATATTCACAACAACTCTGCTGATTACTACGTATATGGTGTGTATTGCTACTTTGCAGAAAACGCTGTTGTAGACAGAAACAAGGTTAGAGATAACGCTGGTGGATATGGTACGTATGGTTTTTACCACTACTATATGACTGGTAAAATGACAAACAACTCGTATTACAACAATAGTGGTGATTACTACTTATATGCTTTCCTTGGTGGATACTGTAGAGGAAGCCTTGACGTAACACACAATACGGTTATTATTGATGGTGATGTAGATTACTATATGTATGGATTCTATGCGTATCACTCAAATACGTTTACATCAATGAACTACAAGAACAACATCGTTGCAATTTCTGGGAAAGCCGGTTATAATATATACCCAGTATACGCAGGACCTAGAAACTACAAAGAAATGAATTGGGAAAACAATGATTTCTACGTAAATGTAACTGGTGGTACAGTTTATTATTATGCAGGTTCTCAGCATACCTCTTTAACAGGGTTTGGCAATTCAGTTGGAAATACAACGAATATCGCTGTTGATCCTAAATTTACTGATGTAAGTAAAGGGAACATTATCCCTACGAATCCAATTATCGCTAACTACGGACAACCTGGCTATGCTAGTATTGATCAAGCGATGAAAACAAGAACAGCTTGTGGACCAGATTTAGGTGCTTTTGAATTTACAATTGATCACAACGCTGCAAATCTTGTATTTACAGGAACTAAAGAATGTGGTGGTTACCAAGAAGCAATCAAATTCACATTTAACAATGGCGCAAACGTTGATTTATTAGGGGCACGTGTTTATTACACTATCAATAAAGGTACTGCAGCTGAAGTTCACGTTGAAGAGACTATTGATACAATAAAAGCGAGCTCATCTGCTGATTACACATTCGATGCAATACCTACGTTCAATGAGCCAGGTGTTAACACAATCGAAGTTGGTTTAGCATGTGATGATAACTCTACAAACAACATTCTTACAACTACAATCTCAATTACTCCTGCTCCACATAGCTTTGAATTATCTGAAGGAACAAACTTCCCAGGATACTACAATGGTGGATCTGAGAAAAGCCCAGACGTAACTGTTCCAACTCAAGAAATCGAATACTTAGTTGAAAACCCAGCTAAATACGACAATGGAGATTACAGCACTGATTGGACTGCAGCAGTTGTTGCAATGACTTCAGGTGGTACTGACGTATCTGCTGATGCAGATTGGACAAGTGTACCAACTAGCGGTAACAAAGGTGTATTGAAATTTGATCCAGATCCAGCTCTCGCTGATTCAATGGTATGGTTAGGTTTAACTGTAACAGATAACAACACAGGTTGTGATTCTACTTTCGGTAGATGGATTTATGTTCCACATAGCCCAGTTGCTGATTGGACTGCTGCTGATGGATGTGACGGCGACGTTGTTGCATTTGTTAACGGAACTAAGCAAGAAATCGGTGCTACTGAATACTCTTGGGATTTCGGTGATCCAGCTTCTGGCGCTGAAAACAACATGTCAACTATATCTGACCCAATTCACAAGTTCAGCACTTATGGTACATACACTATAACAATGACAGCTTGGAACTTTGATTATCCTAAGTTCACTTACACAAAAACTGCTCAAGTTTCTATTTCTCCTGTACCAACTGTTGCTTACAGAGTAAACAACGCTTGTTTCGGAGATGCAGTAACATTTGTAAACATGACTACTTTACCTTCAGGTATCACAGGTACAATTGATTACACTTGGAACTTCGGTAACGGAACTACTTCTAAGAAAAAAGATGAGTCTTACAAATACACAGCACCAGGTGGATACAAGGTTACTTTAACTGCTTCACTTAAAGGTTGTGCTGCTTCATTAACTAAAAATGCGAACCAATTTGCTAAGCCAGTTGCTGATTTCTCAGTAGCAGGTACTTGTAACTTGGAAGACATTGAGTTCATGAATGCTTCTACTATCGCTATTGGAAACACTGGTTACAAGTGGGATTTCCAAGATGGTAGTGTATCTAACTTATCTAACCCAACTCACGCTTTTGCTGCTCCAGGTGCTCACACAGTTAAATTAATTGCTGTATCTGAATTTGGATGTACTGATGAAACAGACAGAACATTCACATTGAATGAGTCTCCAAGAGCTGACTTCTCTTTCACTGATCCTTGTAGCGAGACTGCAGTTGAATTCACAAGAGAAGGTTCTTTACCTTCAGGTGCTAACTCAATCTTTGAGTGGGACTTCGATGGAGAGAAAATCTCAACTAAAGAAAATGACAACCACAAATTCAGCACTGTAGGTGTTAAGAATGTAAACTTAAAAGTTTCTTCTGACAACGGATGTTCTGATATGATTGCTAAAGAGTTTGTTGTTAAGCTTCAAGCTAAAGCAGACTTCGTAGCAAACAACGTTTGTGTTGGAGAAGACGTAGTTTTCACTAACAACTCTGAAGTTGCTGCTGGTAACTTGGATTACGAATGGAGATTTGGTGGTGCTAATGCTAACGGTATGAGTACTTCTTCAAATACTTCTCCTCGTCACAACTACGAATTATCTGACGAAAGTGTAACAGAATCTTTCCGTGTAACGTTACTAGCTATCGTTCCAGGTGGATGTTCTGACTCTATTGCTAAGACTGTAACGGTTAACGCTAAGTCTGACGCTACATTTACAGCAGCTACTAGCTGGAGAAACTTAGTTATCTCTAACCAAGCTACTACAGACGGTAACGCAAATCAGTTCAACTGGACATTTGGTGACGGTGGACGTTCTAACGACGTAACTCCTTCATACACTTACTCTGTTGATCAAGATGAGTTTGAAGTTTGTTTAGCGATCATCAACAATGCTGGATGTATTTCTAAGCACTGTGAAATGGTTGAAGTTGACCTTGCTAACAGCAGCGTGAATAACATCGCAGCTAACGGTATCTTTAACGTATACCCTAACCCTAACACTGGTATCTTCAACGTGAAGGTGTTAGATCCAGCTAGCGACTTAAACATCGTTATCATGGACGCAACTGGTAAGACTATCAAAACAGTTAACACTGACGCGAGCGGTGTTTACAATGTAGATATGACTGACGTTGCAGCTGGTGTTTACATGGTGCAGGTAATCAATGGTAACACTTCTGCTATGCAGAGAGTTACAATTGCTAACTAATAACATCTAAGACTAGAGGTTTTTTAACCTCATATAAAAACCCCGACGGAAACGTCGGGGTTTTTTTGTGCCTATTTTTGTGCTATGACATTTGAGTACGTTACTTGGGAGGTGATAGACAAAGTCGGGTACATTACACTAAACCGCCCAGAAAAAAAGAATGCATTAAATGAGGATTTTGTATCTGAACTAAAGGAGGCATTTCAACTGGCAAAGGCAGAGTCAAATTGCAAGGTTGTGATTCTGCGGTCTTCTGGAGATGTTTTCTGTGCAGGTGCCGATTTATCCTATTTAAAACAATTACAAAGCAATAGCCTAGAAGAAAATATTGCAGACAGTAAACACCTGATGGAGTTGTTTAAAACCATTTATACATTTCCAAAAATTGTTATATCAATGGTAAGTGGTCCAGCGATTGCAGGAGGTTGCGGATTGGCAACAGTAACAGACTATTGTTTTGCTGCTATTGATTCTAAATTTGGATACTCTGAAGTTAAAATTGGTTTCGTTCCAGCCATTGTGATGGTTTTTCTTTTGAGAAAAATAGGTGAAGGTAAGGCCAAAGAAATCTTATTATCAGGAGAGATTTTCAGTGCAGAACGGGCGGTGAATTTGGGGCTCATTAACACAGCCATGGATGAGGATAAACTAGAAGCATTCACCAACGATTTTGCAAATAAGCTCATTAAAAAGACCTCAGGCCAAAGTGTTGCTGTAATAAAAGATATGATGGCTAAAGTGCCAGAGATGACGTTAAACGAGGCGCTTGACTATGCGGCGTTGTCCAATGCGCAAATGCGAGAGAAAGAAGATTGTAAAAAAGGTATCGACGCATTCTTAAATAAGACCAAGATTACATGGGACTAAACTACATAGACACCCATAGTCATTTGTATGCAGATGACTTTAAAGAGGATATGGAAGAGGTAATTGGCCGCGTTGAGCAACAAGGAGTATTCAAAGTACTTTTACCGAATATCGAAATGGGTTCTTTTAACGCTATGATGAACCTAACGTCAAGTAGAGGGGACATTTTCATGCCCATGATAGGTTTACATCCGTGTTCGGTTAAGGAAGCAACATACCAAAGGGAATTAGATTTTGTCGAAGACCAACTAAAGAAACATCAATTCGTTGGAATTGGTGAAATAGGAATGGATTTGTATTGGGACAAAACGACTTATGAAATTCAAAAGGAAGCGCTTGAAATTCAATGCAAATGGGCAATTGAGCATAATTTACCAGTGGCGTTACATACAAGAGATGCAACTAAGGAAGTGATAGACATTGTTGCAGCATTTCAGGATAAAAAATTAACAGGGGTGTTTCATTGTTTTGGAGACGGTATTGCCGAAGCAGATAGGATTATTGAACTGGGTTTTAAACTGGGCATAGGAGGCGTGCTTACTTTTAAAAACAGCGGTTTGGATAAAGTAATGAAGGATGTTGATTTGGAACATATTGTTCTTGAAACAGATGCGCCATACTTAGCACCAGCCCCATACCGAGGAAAAAGAAACGAGTCTTCATACATCCCGTTAATCGCCCAAAAATTGGCTGACGTCAAAGAAGTATCGCTAGCTGAAGTTGCTGAAATAACGACACAAAACGCAAATGAACTGTTTAGTATTTAGTTAACTTTGCCGCCTTGGAGAGATGCCAGAGCGGTTGATCGGGCTACCCTGGAAAGGTAGTGTACTCGTAAGGGTACCGAGGGTTCGAATCCCTCTCTCTCCGCAATGATTATTTATAGTGTAACTTGTTTAGTTGACGACTCCATTAAAGAAGAGTGGATGTCGTGGATGAGAAACGAACATCTCCCAGAGGTTATGGAAACAGGGAAATTTTTATCCCATGAAATGTTTCAAATCGACCCACATGATGTAACCGATACAGGCACAAGCTTTAATATTCAATACAGGCTAAATACGCGTGAAGATCTTCAAGACTACAGCGTAAACTTTGGGCCTGCTTTAAAAGCTAAAACAGTGGCTAAATATGGTGAAAGCGTAATCGCGTTTAGAACCGTTCTGGAAGCCATCTAAATAGACTCCTCAGGTAATTTGCGCCACCTAAACCATACAATGGTACAAACGGCAAAAATACAGATAGCTATAAACTGAGAGTGTGAAAGCATACCGCCGAGCACAAACCCACGTTCTTCGTCACCACGATATAGTTCGTTGATAGAACGGCCCACAGCGTACATCATTAAATATAAAAGCATAATCTGACCTGAAAATTTTTGGCGCTTCTCAAACCAAAACAGGGCTAGAAGAATGACCACGTTGATGCCAATGTCAAATAATTGGGTAGGGTATAACGGTACATTTTTAGGGTTGGCCAAACTATCCGGATGCGTGAAAGTGACACCAAGAAAGTTAGAACAGGCTTTACCATGACAGCAACCAGCTAAAAAGCATCCTACACGACCGAAAGCTTGAATTATTGGGCCAACAAATGCAACAATATCTAAAAATGGTCGAATCGGGATTCCTTTTTTCTTTAACCAAAAGATGATTACCGGGATAACAAATAGCACTGAGCCATAAAACACAAACCCACCACCAGTTATATCTAGAAATAGAGAGGGGTCTGCAAGATATTTGGAGAAATCCTCAAAAAAGTAGAACAATTTCCCTCCAACAAAGCCCGCAAAAATGGACCAAATGAACATGGTGGATAGTTGGTCTTTTGAGATACCAAACTTTTTTGTCCGTCGATTAACAAACCAGTAAGACACCATTATCCCAATTGCTATCATAAGACCGTAACTATACAGTGTTATTTGATCGGGTAGTATGCCATGCAGGAAAGACGGTGTGCGAAATGTAAAAAGCTTAGGGTACATGATTCAATATTAGGTTAAATCTGACTTATGATATGTGCGCCCCTTCCAGATTGATGGAATAGGCAAAAAGTAAAATACTGCAGTGCTTAACGTATTAATGATTAAATAGATTTCATAAACCAATAGGTTTGAAACGGAATAAGGAACCAATCCTACTTTTTTACTCAATTTTTTGATATAAAGGGTTTGAATAACGGTTTTCAGTAGCCACAATAGCAACGCATTAATAGGGGCGAAAAACAATAAAGCGATAACGGCAGGTACAAACAACCCGTACAAAACAATTAGAAACTTCCACAGCAAAGGGAGTTCTTGAGCGCCGATAAGCCATCGTTTGCGTTGGTGTAACATCTCTCTGAAACTAGGAATGTGCCATGCCATACCTAAACTATCCGTATCAAGGATGGCACGCCAACCCCAACCGCGTTCGGTAACTTCTTTAAACAATTTGTAATCTTCGGTAATAGAAAAATCTATGTTTTCATAACCACCAGTTTCCCAGTATGCCTTTGCCCTAACGGCCATGTTATTCCCAACCGATGTGCAAGCAATACCAATGTTTGCAAAGCTTTGGATGTATCCCATAAAGTGTAGCCAATCTATAGATTGGAGTTTTGAGAACAGACTTGAAGTTGGCTCACAAGTGCTTGTTCCTGATACAATCGCGATTTTTTCTGTAAACTGGTTGAGTAAAGATTGAATCCAATTGTTTGGAAGTTTTACATCTACATCCGTTATAAAGTAGAATTCCCCAGTAGCTTTATGAGCCAAATGTGCCAGTACATTTGCTTTGCCACGGGCTTTGCCTAGCTGCTCGTTTATCGAAAATAATTTAAAGTGAGGTTTGTCTATTATAAACTCCTTAACAAGTTGAGTGGTCTTGTCATCACTGTCGTCATCACCAATCAATATTTCTAATTTGTCTTTAGGGTAGTGAAGTGCATCAATGGCAAACAAACTACGTCGAATTAGCTTTTCTTCGTTACGCGCGGCAAGTAGTATAGATACTTTAGGGAGATGATTGTCGGGATTATTAAGTCGTTTTTGAGATTTATCAATCGCAAACAGGCTCAGTAGTTGGATGCTAAAAAAGACAGCAACAACAGCGATTGAAATTGTGATTATAACCCACACGATGTGTACCCTTTGTCAGTTAAATACGCACAATACTTCGGTAACAGTGCTTTTAAGTTTTTATACGCCTTTTGGCTGTCGTGAAATACGATGATGGCACCCGGTTTGGTAAGTGATTTCATCCGCGCTTCAGCCCGGCTTATGTTGAGTGTTGTATCAAAATCACCACTTAAGATAGACCACATAATGATATCGAAGTTAGGGTTTAAACGGCGTATTTGACTTCTTTTTATTCGGCCGAAAGGTGGCCTAAACAAGGTTGAATCTATTAACTCAGCAGCCCGTTTGGTGTCTTTTATATATGTAGCATTAGAAGCGCGAAAGCCATTAATATGTGTATAGGTATGATTGCCTACTTGATGTCCTTCGGCCTTGATTTGTTTATATATCGATATGTTTTTCGATACATTTTCACCAATACAAAAGAATGTAGCCTTGAAACCAAAGTCTTTCAAAACAGATAAAACATATTCGGTAACTTCAGGAGTTGGCCCATCATCAAAGGTCAAAAAGACCTTTTTTTCTGATGTTGGTCTGTCCCAATTTAGTGTTGGATAAAAAGGTTTAAAAACCTTACCGTTGTGTGTAAACCAGTTCAAGCTTCAAGTTTAATTGAATTCTATGTAAAATATAGAAATATTAAATGGCTTAGTCGATTCAAAAAAGGTCAAATTTGCAACCGAGTTAGTTTTGCATAATTATTAAACAAATGAGACTTTTCATCATCCTAGGATTCTTGCTTTTGGCCCACGGTTCGACTCAAGCTCAATCTGATTCTTTATTGAATGAAATCAATGGGAATTGGACCTTAGATAACTGCATCGCCTATACGGCTACAAAAAATCTTTCACTAGCAGACCAAAAGATTTTTGTGGATATGGCAGAGAACAATCTAAAGTTAAATCAAGACAGTCGTTACCCGTCATTAAACGCGAGTGCTTCTCATAACTACAATTTTGGTCGGTCTATTGACCCTTTTTCGAATCAATTTGTTACCCGAAGCATTCAGTCCAATAATTTTTCTTTAACCACCAGCGTAGTTCTGTACAATGGAAAAAGAATTACCAATTCTATCCTACGGTCTAAAAATGAAGTGGAACGTGCAAAAATTGAGGAGCAAGCCCTAAGAAATCAAATTCTCACCAATGTGGCTGATGCTTTTCTGCAAGTGATCCTTGCAGAGAACCAATTAAAATCACTGACTGTAGTGAATAAATCTACAGTTACTCAGTTACAACAGGCTAAAAAATTATTTGAGGCCGGAGCCACCAACCAACAGCAGTATCTCAACTTAAAGGCCCAAGATGCAAGAGATCAAATGAACATTCAGTCGGCTAAGGGCTCGTTATTAATGGCGAATTTGCGATTGAAGCAGATGATGCAGCTAGACAGCAAAGATTTTCAAATCGTTCACCCGTCGTTAGACGAAACAGCACCTATAACAAGTTGGACGCAGGATGGAATAATAAACAATGCCTTGGCACGGATGAGTTATGTCAAACTAGCTGAAGCACAAGTTCGGTCTGCGGAAATTAGCATTGATATTTCCAAAAGTGCCTTTTATCCGCGTTTATCAGTCTTTGGGAATGTAAATACCTTGTATTCAGAAACTCGACTAGAGCGTTTTAATTATCAGAAATCTACAACGCCAATTGGTTATGTAGAATCAACGAGCCAACCGGTTGTTACTGAGTTTACGTCTTATGAGACTAGGGTGTCTGCATTCGGGCAACAACTCAATGACAACTTCGGGCAAACGGTTGGTGTAAGTTTATCGGTACCCATTTTTAATGGCAATCAGGCTAGATCTGGAGTTAGAGATGCCAAACTGAATGCAATGGTGCGCAGAAATAATTTAGAAAGAATCAAACTTGAAGTAGTGGCCGACATCACCCAGGCGTATACTCAATACGAAAATGCTTTGGTTGAAGTTCAGTCAGCCGAAGTGAATGAAAAAGCGCAAAAGGAGAATTATGATTTTGTTTTGAAATCTGCCAATGCAGGGGTTTCTACTACTGCAGACATGATTCTTGCATTAAATGCTTGGGGGCAGGCGCAGAACGACTTAAACAACGCGAAGTTTAAAGTGTTGTATGCGCAAATTACCTTGCATTTCTATAATACAGGCGAGATAAGCATTTCACCTTACTAATCATATATTTTGAAATTCGGTGGTCGAAGGTTTACTTCGCATCGTTGAATAACGAACACACATCCATTGCGGTTTTAGGAGGAGGTAGCTGGGCTACTGCATTAGTGAAAATTCTACTTGACAATTCGCTGTCTAAAACTGTCCATTGGTGGATACGTAACGAGCAGAAAGCCAATTACTTACATTCACATAAACATAACCGGGACTACCTGAGCTCCATCACATTCGATTTAGAGCACCTAAACGTAACGTCTCGAATTGAAACATGCATTGAGTCTGCCGACATTGTTATCCTTGCAATTCCTTCAGCTTTTGTTCATGCTTCATTGTCTTCACTTGATACCGCATTATTTAAAGACAAAATCATTGTCTCTGCAGTAAAAGGACTTATTCCAGAAACGAGTGAAATTCTAGGAGATTATTTTAAGAATCTACTTAACGTCGAGTCTAGTTGCATTGGGGTGATTACAGGACCTTGCCACGCAGAAGAGGTAGCATTAGAGAAACTTAGTTATCTGACTATTGCCTCTGAAGATAGCCATACAGCAAATAAGGTGTCAAGCCTCCTTAAAGGAGAATTTATAAAGACCTCTACTACAGATGATATCTATGGAACTGAGTACTCGGCCGTACTGAAAAATGTATATGCCATTGCCGCTGGTATCTGTCATGGTTTGCGGTTTGGAGACAACTTTCAGGCGGTGTTGGTGTCAAATGCCATTCGCGAAATCAAACGATTTATTGCAGCGGTGCATCCGATAGAAAGAGATATTGATGATTCTGCTTATTTAGGGGATCTGGTGGTTACCACATATTCACAGTTTAGCCGAAATAGAACCTTTGGTAACATGCTAGGAAAAGGATATTCAGTTAAGTCGGCCCAGCTCGAAATGAATATGGTGGCGGAAGGTTATTATGCGGTAAAAACCGTGCACGACATGAACCAAAGTTTACAAGTGGACATGCCATTGGCTGATTTCGTTTATGAGGTCGTGTACAACGGTAAGCGTGCCAAATCAGTGATTGAGAACCTTCTCAATGCTTTAAACTAAAACGGATTCAACACGATTCTTATCCAATCAATTCCTGCGTCTGTGGCTAACAGGGCATAATACCACGAACAATTGAAGTAATCTGCTGAGATATGTATAGGTTGGGTTTGAGGTTTGACCTGGTAAATTATTTTGCCTAAGTGGTTATACAATTGAATGGAATGTATGCTCGATTCGGTTGCGTCAAACACGATACCTTCCTCCGTTTGATACCAATAAACGTCCTTTTTGGGAGCAGGCTCTTCCTCCAATCGCAATATATCACTGAAAGCATATGCACCGTTGTAATCAACTTGTTTCAGCCTGTAGTAAGTAGAAGCTTGAATCTTCCGCTTAAAAGAATAGGAATATGTATGTTTCGAAGCATTTGTGCCTAAACCTTTAACGAAGGCAAGACTAGTCCAAAGACCGCGCTCCGTTTTGCACTGAACAAAAAAACCTTTGTTATTTATTTCTTGAGCAGTGGTCCAATGTAGTTGAACAGAATCCACACGTTTTGTTAACTTAAATGAGGTTAGTAATACGGGTAATGCTGTGCCCCCAAAACTAGCATATACGTCTTTTGGAAATTGCAGACTAGTCGAGATTGTTTGCCAATTCGCATTGTCATGAATCATGGTGTGGCAAGAACCTAGTGAACCATAAGTGTTTGACCCTGTGTACATTTTTTCTGTAGAAAGATACATGCCGGTTGAGTCTTCAACCAGCCCAGTCCCACTCAATGTTTGCACTGCGCCAGTTCCATTATTAGGTAAAGTGGTGTAGCCCGCCATTGCTAAAAAGGTAGGTGAAGCGCGACTACCTATGATGGCAAAGATTTGATCAGGACTGCTTGAGGCGATGTCGAACCCAGCGTTAGACTCTGTTATGGATCCAATATTGACACTTGGGTTGTGGTTCGCATTCTCAACAACAATCACGGTGCCTTTCGATAGGTAAGAACCTGTATTGTTGGTCCAAGTGTTTTCGCCTTCACCATTGGTTGAATAAAACGAAGACCCTGTCCATTCTTCGTCAATGAACTTTATTACTGTGCCATTCGGACAATCGTCGAGTAACACAAAAGCATACCCGTCCTGACTCCCATAACTGTATGCCACAAAGGCGATGTCTCCAATGTCGTCTATGGTGCTGTCCTGCTGTGCTGTTGCATGGTTATGGATAACAAGCAGAAGAACGGTAAAAAGTAGCCCTATGTGTGTTTTCATGTGTTTGGATTGAGCGGCAATCTATATCCAAATCAAAATGAAACGTAAAACATCATCCCAATGCAACAGTCTATCAATTTAAGCGTTGTTATGCCATACAAACTTTACATTTGCTGATATGTGGAAACGGTTTTGGTTCGGAGCACTTTTTGTATCGATTTTATTGTCGATGCTTTCAAGTTGTAAAGACGATAACACGTTCTTTACGGGTACAGAGGCCAAGTTAAATTTCAGCGCTGATACCGTTTTTTTTGATACTGTTTTTGCCTCAAATATTCCACGAATACCACTTTCGGTTAATCACCAGTTTGTTGTGGTAAACCCTTATAGTGAGTCTGTTAAAACAAACTTTCGGTTGTCTGGAGGGAGTAATTCGGTATTTCGAATTAATGTAGATGGAGAAGTAGGCCCTGAAGTAAATGATATCGAAATTGGGGGTAACGATTCAATTTTTGTTTTTGTAGAATTGTCGGTTGACCCAAATAACGACCCTCAGTCTTTACCATTAATTGTGCGAGATTCGATAGAGATATCGACCAATGGAAACACACAAAATGTGCAACTCATTGCTTGGGGACAAGACGGCCATTATTTCCTGCGTGATACCTTGTGCAATGCGACTTTAGATGATAAACTTAAACCCTACGTGGTACATGGATATCTGTATGTTCCTGAAAATTGCACGCTAACTATTAAAGAAGGGGTCAAAATGCACTTCGCACCACGATCATGGTTATATGTAGAAGGGACATTAATTATTGAAGGCACTAAGGATCAAAAAGTAAAGTTTGAAGGTGATCGTTTGCAGCCTCAGTTTGAAGAAGTAGCAGGCCAGTGGGGCGGAATTTGGTTAGACTACCTAAGTAAAGGTAATCAAATCAAACATGCCGAAATTAAGAATGGCACCGTTGGTATATACTGCGATAGTAGCGATATACAAACCTCGCCCAACGCAGCGCCCAATGTTTCGGTCGAAAACACCGAAGTCCGCAACATGAGTTTTGACGGGCTCTCGGGTAAAACAGCATACATCAAAGCGACCAACAGTGTGTTTACCAATTGTGGCCGATACACTTTTTTAGGCTTATGGGGAGGCCGATACGATTTGAAGCATTGTAACTTTACTACGTACAATTTTGACTTTAGTCGACGCGAGCCTACGTTCGCTTTAAACAACGTCCAAATCAATGAGTTTTTTCAAATTACTGGGATTTTTAGAACAGTGTATGATATCCAAAATTGTATTGTCGACGGAGGCTTACAGGAAGAGTTATCTCTAGGGATATTTAAGAATGTGCCAGACCAAGCCTTCTTTGGAGACACCCTGTTTAACAACAACCTTGTTCGAACAGAAAGAAAATTTGTTGGACTTCATACCAACAATAAAGTGAATATAAGTCCAGCATTTGTGGACATACTAAAGCACGATTATCACATCGAAGCAACGTCTGGAGCTATTGATATAGGAGCACCCATTGGTGTGTCTCGCGACTTTGATGAGGAATTACGTAACGGAACACCTGATGCAGGTGCTTTTGAATTTAAACATTAAAAACAGGGTTATTCTTCTGCGAAATATTTGAAGAAATAGGGAATGGTTTCAATGCCTTTATAGAAATTGAATATGCCATACTTTTCGTTCGGAGAATGGATGGCATCACTGTCTAATCCGAATCCCATCAATACTGTTTTTAACCCTAAAACTTCCTCGAATAAGGCAACAATAGGAATACTACCTCCACCTCTTGTAGGAATAGGTTTTTTGCCAAATGTTGTCTCCATGGCTCTACTTGCTGCTCGATAGGCTTTGCTGTTGGTAGGTGTTACTGCAGGCTCACCACCATGATGAAGGCTTACGTTTACTTTTACAGACTTAGGGGCAATACTTTCGAAATGATTCTTGAACATCTCTGAAATTTCGCTGCTTGTTTGACTTGGAACAAGTCGCATTGAGATTTTTGCATAGGCCTTACTTGGCAATACGGTTTTAGCACCTTCCCCGGTGTAGCCACCCCAAATACCATTAACATCTAATGTTGGTCGGATACCAGTTCTTTCAATAGTCGAATATCCTTTTTCCCCCAGTACATCACCAACCTCTAATTCGGCTTTATACGCGTCTAAGCTAAAAGGTGTTTTAGCCATTTCCGCACGGTCAGCATCGCTCATTGTGTCTACTTTGTCATAAAAACCAGGGATAGTGATATGACGGTTCTCGTCGTGCAAACTTGAAATCATGTCGCATAAAACATTTATGGGATTACCAACGGCTCCTCCATACGTTCCACTGTGCAAATCGATATTCGGACCAGTCACTTCAACCTGAATATAGCTCAGTCCTCTTAAACCGGTGTCAATACTTGGGATGTCATTGGCAATCATACCGGTGTCTGAAACCAATACGACATCAGCAGCCAATTTCTCAACGTTATTGCGCAAGTAAATGCCCAAATTGGTTGAGCCAACCTCTTCTTCACCTTCAATCATGAATTTCACATTGCAATCGAGTGAGTCCGTCTGCATCATGGTTTCAAAGGCCTTAACATGCATATAAACCTGTCCTTTGTCGTCGCAGGCACCACGGGCATAGATATTGCCATCGCGGATATCTGGTTCAAACGCGGGAGTTTTCCATAACTCGTCTGGCACTGAAGGTTGAACATCATAATGACCATAAACCAAAACAGTAGGTTTGCTTGAGTCTACAATCTTGTCGGCATAAACAATAGGGTAACCGGCAGTTTCTTCAATAGACACGTTTTCGGCTCCAACACTCCTTAATTTGTCGGCAACAAATGCGGCAGCTTTATGCACGTCATCCGCAAATGCAGGATCAGCACTAATTGATGGAATGCGCAACCAGTCTAATAACTCGTTTAGAAAACGCTCTTGATTTTTGTCGATATACTCCTTTTGATTCATGCTTTTATTTTTACGGTGACGAAGTTAGATTTTTTACCAGAACCAAACAGTGTACATTCGTTTTTATCCGTTATCAATTGAGAAAAACAGATATTTGGAATAAGTGTAAAACGTCAGCCTAATGTTTACCACTTAAGAGATAAAGTTAAGTAACCGTTTATCACCTTGAAAGACGTCTTTCAAGGCTTTATCAAATCTTAAAAAGTAAACAAAATGGGAAAA
>JAIBDD010000053.1 GCA_024679565.1 Bacteroidota bacterium
ATAAAATATAAAAAAGGTCAGTGTTTAACCGTAAAGTTAGTGTGTGAAAATCCGCTACTATTTTTATACTAGACCGTTGTGTGCAATCAAAAAAACGGAGTAAATGAAACAAAATTTAACATCAATACTCATTCTATGTATTATCCAACTGAATTTGGGCTGTTCTCAACTGGAAAAGTCTAAAACTGAACAAAAGGAAGCAACAAAAATTGAACTAAAAGACAATTGGTACTACCTTAATGGAGAGAGATTTTTTATTAAAGCAATAGGTTACGAAATAGCTGCACGTCCTGGACAACATCCTTATGAAGATGAAAGGAAAGATCATTTAGAATTAATGAAATTTGATCTTGAAAACATTAAAAAAAGTGGTTATAATACAATAAGAACTTGGAGTCAATTTTCTGAAACACAATTAAAATTGGTACAAGAATCTGGTCTAAAACTTATTATGGGTTTAGAAGTTAATCCAGAAGAAGATTATAGTGATCCTAAATTTATAAATCATTGTAAAACGCAGCTTGAAAACATCTTAAAATATGCACCAAAATATGATTGCATAATTACGTATTTGGTTATTAACGAACCTCAAACTGATCACATTCATAAAGTTTCAGCCAAGGCGTTTAAAGACCTTATGAAAATGATGGTAGATATGATTCATGAAAATCATCCAAATATTCCAGTAACCCTTTCTGCAAATGCAATGATTAGTGATTGGATGGACCAGAGTATGTATGATGTATACGCTTACAATTGTTATGGCTACAATGAAGGCCAAACAGCAACAATGGGATTTAGAGATTATATAAAAGGTTTAAATGAATTAAACGGATTAGATAAACCATTTATAATTACTGAATTTGGACATTCAGTATCACCAAAAGGAGGCTTTGGTAGTTTTGGCTCACGAACTTTAAAAGAACAAAGTGAAGGACTTGTTTCTAATTACCGAGATTTAATGGATGCTGGAGCTGTAGGAATGTGCCCATTTTATTATGCAGATGGTTGGTGGAAAGGTGGAGAAAAAAGTATACATAATAAAGAGCAACCAGAAGAATGGTTTGGATTTTGGGGTTATAAAGATATAAACGACAAATATGGTTCTCCACGTCCAGTTTGGTTTGCAATGCAAGATTATATGAAAGGACTTATTATAAGCCCAAAAAACAAAACAGTACACACTAATACAACTATACCTTTAGAGTTTTATAATGATGCGAGTATTAAAAAAGTGGTTGTGAAAAATCGTGATAAAGTAATCTATTCTAAAAACATAACAAAAGAAGGTTATTTTGCAGACCAATTAACAATAAATCCAGTAGGATTAGAAGCTATGGAACTTGCTTTTGAGTTTTTTGATAGCAAAGATAATAGTGTTAAAAACGAATCTATTATAATTCTTGCTTCCAAAACAGCTATAGACTTGCCTAAATTAACTATAGAAGTCACACCTGAAAAAGATTTAAACAACGTAAAAATTGGAAGCATTAAAACAACAATAGAAACCAATGAAAATTTTAAATTAATTAGCGATTTAATAGTTAGTTATAATACACACCTTGGTTGGGACGTAGGTCCTCAGGCATCAGTTTCTGTTAAAGACCAAATGGATAAAAAAGTAATTACTTCTGAAAATTTCTTTAACATTCCTGATAATTGCTGGGTTGTAAATGCATCAGCAGGAATATCAGTTAGGTATGGTAAATTCACCTTTAAAATTCATGACCAAAAAATAATTTACAGAGGTGATTGGGCTAAAGGAATCAGTCGCTAGTAAGACAGCACACAACAACGTGTATAGTCAATTGCTTGGTTATCGCCTACTTGGAAATTCCTTCGGAATTTCCTCTGGTTCGTTTTTGTTTACTAACTTAGTCCTAGCCAACGCAACTAACCATACACAAACACGTTGTGGCACATTACGTCAAAACATTTTTATAAATAGTAAAACCCAACCGCAATATTTATGGGAATCAATTTCGAAAGCTAACTAAAACTATGAATGCAACAGAAGATTTTAAACAATTTAAAAACCTTGACGAAGAACAATTACCAGTAGCCAAACATAAATTACACGATTGGACCCATTTTGCGGGACTCTACGCTGCCGAGCATGTAGCAGCGACAGAGTTTGTGATCGGGGCAACCTTTGTTGCGCTTGGAGCCTCGACGATGGATATCATACTCGGTCTTTTAATCGGTAATATTCTGGCCGTACTGAGTTGGAGATTCATCACTTCCCCAATTGCCGTTGATACGCGCTTGAGCCTCTATACCTATCTGAATAAGATTGCGGGCGACTCGATGACCAAGTTATACAATTGGGCCAATGTCATCATTTTTTCGGTGATTTCGGCGGCAATGATAACGGTCTCATCGACGGCGGTACGTTTTGCTTTTGATATTCCTGCGCAACTCAATTGGTACCCTACCAATGCTTGGTTTATTTTAATTGTTTTGGCAGTAGGTATTTTTGTGGTTTCTATTGCGCTATATGGTTTTAATGCCGTTTCTGAATTTTCAGGTATTTGTGCGCCTTGGCTATTTGTAATGTTTACAAGTGGCGCTATGGTACTCCTGCCTGCTTTGTCGTTAGATGTTTTAGATAAAACTTTACCGGGCGGATTGACCGATTTTATGACCCTCGGCGACCAGAGTATCTGGACAGGCATCAATAGTGACGGAGCTCCGGGCATCGGATTGGTCGAAGTCATCGGCTTTGGTTGGGCCGCCAATACCATCACCCATTTCGGATTGATTGATATGGCCCTCCTACGTTTTGCAAAAAAGAAGAACTACGGATATGCCACCAGCACCGGTATGATGTTCGGTCACTATGTGGCCTGGATAGCTGCGGGAATCATGGGTGCGGGTGCTGCTGTTATCTTAGGAAAGTCTATCGTAGAACTCGACCCGGGTGATGTGGCCTATTATGCCCTCGGTTGGTCAGGTTTTGTGATTGTTATTGTGGCAGGTTGGACGACCGCAATCACCAATTTATATAGAGCAGGATTAGCTGCACAAGCGATTTTCTTCAATCATTCTAGAAAGAGAACGACCATTGTAGTCGGTTTGGTCACCGTTGTCATCGCCTGTTTCCCCTTTGTGTTTTCACAAATACTGCCGTTACTGACCTATGCTGGGCTACTTGTCGTTCCTGTGGGGGCAATTGTGTTTACAGAGCATCAAATTTTCCCTAGAATTGGCTATACGCGCTACTGGTCTTCGTACCGCAAGCTGACTTTTAGTATGCCTGCCGTTGCTTCTTGGGGCTTGGGATTGGTCTTCGGTTTTGGACTGAATGCTTTGGATGTGATTTCTTTCTATTACCTGTTTATCCCAACTTGGTTTTTTACCATCGCGGTGTACACGTTGCTCGCGTCTAAGTATGGAGCAAAAGAGACCTATGCGAAGGAAGCAAAAGATGAGGAAGTTCGAAATGAAACGATTGAACGCTTTCAAGAACAGCAAGCGAATGAGGAGCCTGTTATTTCTAAAGATCTTTCCCTGTTTTCTAAAGGATTGAAATTTGTAGCGATTGCGGCTTTGGTCGCTACCTTGGTTTTGGCTTGTAATGTGCTATTCGGAAGTGCATCGGAAACGGATTATATCGCAAATAGAGAACTCTTTTACACTTACGCATTCATTAGTACCGTCATTTATTTCGTAGTCGCTTATTGGGCGCTCAAACGCGGGAAATCGAATACAGCAGCATAAGCATGGAAAAACCAATACAACTCAACCAAGCTAATCTACAGGAAGTGGGAAGCCATATTCCCGTGCCGAACTATTCTCGTGCTTCGGATAAAACAGGAATCGTACATATCGGCGTCGGCGGGTTTCATCGCGCACATCAAGCCTACTATTTACACCTATTAAATAAGGAGGGATATGCCCAAGAATGGGGAATCTGTGGAATCGGTTTACGTGAAGCGGACAGCAAACTATACGATATTTTCAAAAAACAAGACCACCTCTACACCCTGATCGTCAAACACCCCGACGGAAAAATCGAACCTGAAGTCATCGGGTCGATAGTTGATTTTAAAATGGGAATCACGAACCCCGAATCCGTAATCGCCCGAATCGCAGCTGCCGACACGAAGATCGTCTCGTTGACTATTACCGAAGGAGGTTACAATTTTAATCCCAATACTGGGGAATTCAATTTTGACAATCCGGACATTCAGCACGAGCTACAAAACCCTAATGACCCGAAAACCGTTTATGGTTTTTTAACCACAGCCTTAAAAAGACGTCGCGATGCAGGATTGCCTGCCTTTACTATTTTGTCATGCGACAATATCGAACATAATGGGGATATAACGCGTAGGATGATGCTCGCCTTTGTCGCAAGACAAGATGCAGACTTGGCAACATGGATAGCCCAAGAAGTCTGCTTCCCCAATAGTATGGTTGACCGTATTACGCCAGTAACCACTCTAGCGGATATCGATTCCCTTGCACAAAACTATGGCGTAGCTGATGCCTGGCCTGTTACCTGCGAGCCTTTTATACAATGGGTGGTAGAAGATAAATTCTCCAACGGAAGACCCGCCTTTGAAAAAGTAGGCGTACAATTCGTACCCGATGTTGGGCCTTATGAAAAAATGAAACTGCGGTTGTTAAATGCGGGGCATTCGGTCTTGGGGCTTTTAGGAGCCCTTCATGGTCACCCCACCATTAATGCCTGTATAGAAGATGAAGTATTCTCTTCCTATTTGCGGACCTTCCTAGACCAAGAAGCGACACCCATTTTAGGAAACATTGAAGGCATTGATCTGGAGGACTACAAAGACAGTCTATTAGAGCGTTTTGCCAATCCTAATATCAAAGACAGTGTCAGTCGTATTTGTTCGGAAAGCTCCGCCAAATTACCTAAATTTTTAATTGCAACAGTACATGATAATTTAGCAACTGGTGGCAGTATCAAATATGCAACATTGGTTATTGCCGCTTGGTGTTATTATAGTGATAAAGGAATGGATAGACATGGACATCCAATCGAAATTATAGATGTCATGAGCATCGAACTTCATCAAGCAGCCGAACAAACCACAACCGACCCATTAGCCTTTATAAGACTAGAATCTCTTTTTGGTGATCTTATTAAAAATGAGAAATTCACAAAGATGTATACTGAAGTAGTTCAGAAAATCTATACCGATACCAATATAAAAAAGTATATGAAGGATACGATTTAAAATCTACCAGTCAAATTCTGAAAAGAAAAGAAAAAAACGTGCCACAACAACGTGTATAATTCATAGTGTTTAATAATGGTTCAGGGAAATCTGCCGTATTCCTGAAATCTTCGTCCCTTTTTGCTAACTTAGTTCCTCAACACTACAAATCATACACAAACCCGTTGGCACCAATGCAAAAACAAACTATGAGATTAAAACTAACATTCCTTTTTCTGATATTATTTTCAGCTAAAACATTTGCTTGTTCTTGTGTTATGAAACCTGATTTCAAA
>JAIBDD010000050.1 GCA_024679565.1 Bacteroidota bacterium
AGACGAATTAAGCCTATAAACCAGCAAAGAATTAACTTATTTCTATCTTCAAATACCCTTATTTTTGCATCGACTTATAAGGTTGACACAGCATACTAACAAATTTCAAGTATGTTCTGTTACCCGCAGCACACCAAGTCAGTAATATTTTTTTAATGAACATTTTTGTAGCAAAACTTAATCCTGGCACAGATGCAGATGGATTAGAACAACTCTTTAGCAACTTCGGTGAGGTAACCTCAACGAAAGTAATTATGGACAGAGAAACAGGCCGATCTAAGTGTTTCGGTTTTGTTGAAATGGCCAACGATGCAGATGGCCTCAAGGCAATCGAAGACCTTAACGACTCTGAATTCGATGGAAATAACATCGTTGTAAAAAAATCAGAGCCAAAACCAGAATCCGAAGGAAACAACTATCGTAACAATGACCGTAATCGGTCTAATAATCGATACGACAATAGACGTAATGACCGTGGAAGAGACAGAGATCGAAATGATCGAGGTTTCGATACTTCCAAATGGTAAAACAAGGAAATACCTGAATCATAAAGCCATTGTCTTGCGACGATGGCTTTTTTGTTGCATTCCGCACTAATTTAGGGTGCTAATTCTTACTTTTGCGTTACTTTAAAACAAAGCCAATAACATTACTTACATGTCTAAGACACATTTTATTTCAGGAGCGTGCGGATTTGTGGGAAAAAACATGACCAAACGCCTGTTTAACACCACAAACGATAACATCGTAATTGTAGACGATTTGTCTATTGGTACCGACCCTGAGACATGGTTTTCAGAACCTTTAGTCGAAGAAATAAACGGCGCAAAAATTTACGGTAAAGACAAACGCGTGCTGTTTTTTAATTGTGACGTTAGAGAAGTCATCAGAAACTTTCAAAGCGACGCCAATTATTTCAGTCAATTCGGATTCAATATTGAACGGTTTAATGATGTATTTCATTTTGCTGCAATTGTTGGCGGTCGATTAAAAATTGATGGTGACCCAATGATGGTTGCGCAAGATTTAAGTATAGATGCCGAGTTTTTTCAGTGGGTTTGCAACAGTAAACCAGACCGCGTATTATACCCAAGTAGTAGTGCCGCATATCCTGTTTCTAAGCAAACGGAAAGCGATGCTATTGCATTGAGTGAGTCTGACATTGATTTTAATAACATGGGCCAACCAGACATGACCTATGGATGGTGCAAGCTAACAGGGGAATATTTAGCACATATCGCCGCAAAATACTACGATGTTAAAGTAACCTGTATACGCCCATTCTCTGGGTATGGTGAAGACCAAGACTTAAGCTACCCTGTCCCAGCAATTGCGCTAAGAGCCGCATACAAAGAAGATCCTTTTGAAGTGTGGGGCACTGGTCATCAAGGGCGTGATTTTGTGCATATTGATGACGTGCTTGATTGCATATTACTTGCCATGGACAAAATACATGATGGCACTGCGATTAATATTGGAATGGGAAAATTAACATCGTTCCGTGATATCATAGGTCTGTTTGCCAAGTTTGCTGGATACGAACCAGAAATCAAACAATTGCTAGATAAACCTGTAGGTGTTCATAGTCGATATTGCAATATGGACTTCGTAAAAGAGACATTAGGTTGGGAAGCCAAGATTAGCACCGAAGAGGGTATGCGTAGAATGTACAACAAGGCGTTAGAACGCGCCAAGGCGGGTATAAAAAATGACTAAAACTGTTGTTTGTTTTGGGCCTGGACCGATGTTCAAAGGGGGTATTTCAAATTACAATACTTCCCTTGCAAAGGCATTAGACAAAATTCCAGACACCAAAGTTCACATCGTTTCATGGACGCAACAATATCCGGCAATAGTTCCAAGAGAATTCGTTGACAAGTCCTCAAAAGCGGACTTGCTTGAGGGCACACAAGTTGACGTCACATATCTAACCAATTACAACAACCCATCTAGCTGGATAAAGACTGCCAAACTAATTAAGTCTTTAAACGCGGATAAAGTGATCATTCAATGGTCAATTGCCATTCAAGGTCTTCCAGTAGGTCGGATCATTAATTGGTTAAAAAGACATACAAAGACTGAAGTAGTCGTCGATTTGCACTTCGTCTTGCAAAAAGAAAAAAGCAAAATAGATCGGTTTTTCCTTTCCATTGGTATTGGAAATGCACACACATACCTGGTTCATAGCCTTAAAACATTTGAAGAACTCAAGGCTTTTTACCCTAAGAAATCGTTTCAACTGGTATATGACGGTGTCCGATCTGATGACCAAAATATACAAACTGTTGTCAAGCTCTATCATCCTATTTACGACCTCTTTCAACCAGACGAAGCTTTCGATATTCAAGCATTCAAAGATGAACATGGCCTTAAAAAGAATGTATTCTTGTTTTTTGGGTTTATCCGTAAATACAAAGGATTACACCAAGCAATAGAAGCCTTTGCCAAAATGGCTAAAGATCGAGACGACGTTAGTTTATTAATCTGTGGGGAGTCATTCTGGAATACATTAGATTCATCAAAGTGGTCCACTAAATTAAAAACAGCTCTGTTTGGAACTGCAAAAAAACTGTTTTTATCAAAGTCAGACGACGAAAGACAGTACCAACCTTTGGCCTTAATAAAGAGCCTTGGCATTGAATCAAAATGTGTTGTATTCAACACGTTTATCCCAAATGAAGACGTACACAAATATTTTCAAGCCAGCGATTGTGTTGTGTTGTATTACTTAACCGCCACACCGTCTGGTATTGAGTCGCTAAGCTACAATTTCAACTTACCCATATTAGCGACAGATGTTGGTCATTTCCCGGAAACAATAAAAGATGGGTATAATGGGTATCTGGCAAAAGGTGAAGATATTGGATCAATGGCTGATGTTATGGAAAAATTTATCAGCGCTCCTTTGCCCAGAGAAAATGTTTCTGAGATTGCAAAAGACCTGAGCTGGGAGAATTATGCTCAAGCAATTCTTAAATGATACTGGTACATTTGCTTTTGACACATGTCGAACATACTTCTATTTGATAGCTACGACTCATTCACCTATAATCTAAAGGATTATTTGGAGCAGTGTGGAGCCGATGTTCAAGTGATAAAAAACGACAGCCACTCCATTGATGAAATCAAACAGCTCGATTTTGATGGAATAGTTTTAAGCCCTGGGCCAGAGACTCCTAAAAAAGCAGGTATCTTATTAGAGGTCTTAGATAATTTTGTTCACACGAAGCCAATTCTCGGTGTTTGCCTTGGTCACCAAGCCATTGGAATGTATTTTGGTTTACCGTTGGTGCAATTAGAAGTTCCGGTGCATGGAAAAGTTTCGATCTTATCACATGAAAATCATGCACTATTTCTTAACCTGCCTCCTTCGTTTGAAGTATGCAGATACCACAGTCTGGTGTTGCCAGAATTTGAAAACGAGCATATAGATGTTATTGCGATGTCTGACGACCATCAGGTCATGGCGCTCAGTCACAAACATCTGCCAGTATGGGGTGTCCAGTTTCATCCAGAAGCGATTTTAACGCAACACGGTTTGAATATTATCGACAATTGGCACAGTATGGTAAAACTTTTAGATTGAGTGAAACTAATAAATGATATTTTCGTTTTGTACATACCAATGATTGTAAGAGACATCATATCGAATGACATCCCGTATCTAAAAAAAACGGACACTATCGAATATGCTTTGTTAGTGATGGAAGATTATGGTGTTCGAAATTTACCGATAGTCGATAACAAACAACTCTCTGGATATGCTTTACGATCGTTATTAGAGTCGTTAGATTCGAATTTAACCTTAGAAACACTTAAACACGGTTCTGAGCCCATTTCAATAGACCCTAACCACTCGATTATCTCTTGTATTAAATCGTTTTTTGACAACCAGTTTGACATTCTTGCTGTAGCCACCAAAGAGGAGTTCTTGGGCGTTGTATGGAGTCAAGATGTATTAAATGGATTAGGACAGAGTATCACTGCTCAGAGCGATGGATCAGCCCTGCTCATTAGATGTAGTGTTTTCAATTATTCTATTACTGAAATCGGTAGATTAATAGAAGCTGAAGACGGCAAAATACTTGGACTATGGAGTTGGCAACACGAAGAAGACCAGGACATAGACATCCTTCTCAAACTGAACATTCGTCATATCGATAACATTACACAAATTCTGCAATCGAACGGCTACACGATTTTGAATAAAATCAACCAACAGTCGGACGACCTGTTCGAGGAGCGCTACAAATCCTTGATAAATTATCTCGATATTTGAGGCTTTAACCGAGCCTTGTTGAATCATAAATTCTTCTTTCTTATCCTTTTCTTATTCTGCTTTGCATCAAAAGGGCTAAGTGCTAACCAGACGGACACTTTACTGATTTCGGACATAACGGTTATCTCAAAAGACATCAAGACCAAACCATCTGTCATTATAAGAGAACTCACGTTTTCTAAAGGTGAACTCATTGATTGGTATGTCCTTAGTGAATATGAAATTGGAAGATCAATAGCCAATTTGAAAAATTTAAACCTCTTCAATCAAATTAATATTATTCCTACGCGACACGAAAAAACTATTTCCGTTCAAATAGAAGTCGTTGAGAAATGGTATCTATGGCCAATCCCATTCGCCGAATTTGCTGACAGAAACTTCAACCAATGGTCCACTTTCGACTTCGACCCCTATCGAACCAATTATGGGCTTTACCTATTCAAGTACAATTTATTCGGGCTAAACCACACCATGAAGGCCACTGTAGGTACTGGTTACACCAAAACTCTTGGCTTTGAATATATTGCCCCATACATAGATCGGAAAAAACGGTTTGGGTTTACACTAGATGTACGATCAAAGGCCAATAATGAAATTAGATACAACATACTAGACAACAAGGAACAGTTCTTTCAAAGCGACCATGAAGCCCTGGTTAAACGTAAGTCTGCGTTGGCGGCGTTAATATTTCGACCGGGCTTGTATACCCGACATACGTTAACTTTTAATGCAGTAGATATTGGGATTGCAGACACGGTAACAACAGAATCATTAAACCCCGACTATTTGTACAATCAAATGTCTAACCAACAATTAGCTACCCTTGGATATACAATTTCATATGATAACCGCAACAACAAGTTATTTCCATTAACAGGGATATATACCACCATTAGCGCTGCGATAACAAGAGGAGATATGAATTTTACTACGGTTGGATTCGACCTCAACTTTTATCAACCACTGCCAGTTCCAAAGCTGTATAGCGGGCTGTCGTACACATATCAAGATGCATTAAACCAAGACCTCCCCTATGTATTAAATAAGGCCATTGGGGTTGGCAAAAATGTTAGAGGATATGAACAAAACCTTTTCCTAGGCGACCAATTCGCCATTATGCGTGCCGAATTGAGATACTTAATACTTCCCGAAAAACTATATGTGTTAAAATACATGCCACTAAAAATGTACAAGACCATGCCTTTGGAATCATACATAAGCTTGTTTTACGAACAAGCTCAAATTATAGATCGAGGGCTGCAAAACGACATATATGGATTTGGTATTGGGCTAAACACACTCCTTTATTACGACAAAGTGTTTAGATTTGAATATTCCTGGAATCATTGGAATAATTCTGGGTTGAAAATACATTTTAAGAAAGCGTTTTAATTCAATTGGATGAAAGTAGGTGTATACGCACGACATTCTGTTAACCCCAATCATTCGGAATACATTCGAAAGTTCTTCGATTATTTAAATGGTCAAAAAGTGGAGATTTTGGTGCACCAACAATTGGTGGGGAAGCTCGACGAATTGAATTACAAACACACCTTTGATGTTTTTGGGTCAACACTAAAGAAAGACCAAGTAGATGTTTTGGTAAGCTTAGGAGGTGATGGTACTGTATTGGATACGTTGAGCATTGTAAAAGCAACCGAAACACCTGTTTTAGGAATTAATTTAGGCCGTTTCGGCTTTTTAGCCAACAGCCGTCAAGAGGAGTTTGCGCAAAACTTTGCTGCGCTTAAAACGGGTGATTATTCCATCGAAAAACGCTTGGTAATTGAACTGGTTAGTAAGGAGCAATTGTTTGACGGGTTTCCATTTGGCCTAAACGACATTGTGGTTCAAAAGAAAGACACATCAAACATGATTACGGTTCATACTAAAATTAATAATGAACCATTGAATTCATATTGGTCAGATGGTTTGATTGTTGCTACTCCTACGGGTTCTACAGGCTATTCTCTGAGTTGTGGAGGCCCCATTCTTTATCCTGGAACATCAAGTTTTGTTTTAACCGCTATCGCCCCCCATAACTTGTCCGTTCGACCATTGGTCATTGGTGATCATAAGGAATTGACTTTTGAAGTGGATGGCAGAGGTGACGATTTTTTGGTAACCATTGACAGTCGATCTGAGTCGATACCAAAAGGTTCAATACTGAAAGTAAAACGGGCAAATTTTGATTTTCACATGATTCGTCTAAATGAACAGTCGTATGCAAAAACATTGAGAAACAAACTTCTTTGGGGCATTGACAAACGTAACTAAGCATTACAAGACCCTCTTCTAGAGCAACAACATAACCTTTCACTAAATAATACATGGCATATACTTTATTTGGAATACCGAATTGTGATACCGTAAAAAAGGCGAGAACTTGGTTGAATAATAACCACATAGAATTCGAATTTCACAATTACAAAACCAGTGGGATTTCTGTAAAACAGATTTCACTTTGGCTGGAACAAGTACCTCTCAAGGTTGTCTTTAATAAAGCAAGTGCTACCTATCGGAAATTGACTGCCGAACAAAAAAGCAATTCAGAAAATCAGAAAGAAGCTATTTCATTACTCGTTGAAAGTCCTTCAATGATAAAACGTCCTGTTCTGATGAAAGACAACCAGGTTTTAGCGGTCGGGTTCAAACCTGAACTGTACGAACCGCTCTTTTAAGCTAATCGTGGTATAATCGGGTGCAACGCATACCACGACTCAACAATCTCCTCTGTATACCAAAACCACCAAAACGCGCGTTGTTACTTGACACGTTAAATTTTTTATTATTAGGCAATTAGCGTTACTTTGTTGGTTCTCCGAGAAAAAATGATTAATCGATTGAAAAAAGACGGAATTGTACTACTCTTAACAACATTGTTGTTGATAGTAGCAGACTTTGCCAGTGCTCAGCAATGGACACGTAAAAGTTCACTTGAATTTGGCATTATGGCTGGTGGTAGTAACTATGCTGGCGATTTAACAGACAAATATTTTGAGACTCAAGGCATCCATCCAAACGGTGGCTTGATTGTACGCTATAACCCTATACAGCGTATCTCCTTTCATGTTGGTGTAAACTATGGAAAGCTTTCGGGCTACGACTCATGGTATAGCAGCGACGAGCGTCGAAG
>JAIBDD010000005.1 GCA_024679565.1 Bacteroidota bacterium
AATACCTTCTTTCCGGCACAACTCGGCAATGGTGGTTTCCCCACGCATTCCTTCAATAATGATCCTAATCTTTTCTTCTGAACTGTAGACCTTTCTGGTCTTTCTTTTTAACTCACTAATCAGTGAACTTGTACTTTTCTTTTTTACCATCTCTGGGTGATTTAAAGGGTTATAAATTTATTAAAACCTCTCTCTTAAATCTAATCCCTTATTAGTTCACTTTTAGCTGACGGTATACAGTTTGTTAACTTAAAACTTGAATCTATTGAGTGGATTGAAGCTCTTGGTGATTATGCAGGATTCCAAGTAAACGGTAAAAGGTATGTTGTGAAAAAAACATTAGCAGCAATTGAAGAAAAAATTGGCAACGATGCTTTTATTCGAGTGCACAGATCTTATATCGTTAATATAAATTGGATTCGTGATATAGATGATTCGTCTCTCGTAATTAATGGCAAACTGATTCCAATCAGCCGTAACAACCGTCAAACATTAATGAACAAACTGAACCTGTTGAAATAATGTCAACCCAAAGATTTGTTGTTTCGGTTTATCATTATCGTATAGACGATAAGAAATAGGGTTAGGATGGCGGTCATAACAAGCAAAGTTTCAGGTACCTTTTGAAGTATTTTTTCCCATCTACCGGTACTGTACGTAATGCTGTCATTTAGTGTCCATTCTTGACCTGGAATGTCCATACGTCGACCAATGAACGCTAACCCAAATCGCAACACTTCACGGCCGTAAAATACAAAACCACCCAAAATGGTTAAGCAAAAGATATGTCCCCAATTCCAATTGACATATCTAAATCGTTTGACCAGCTGTAACCCTATTAAAAACAAATTGCTCGAAACAGAGAATACTCCTACAAGAATAAAGAGTGGATGAAGCGTTAGGTACGTGTCGTGCAACTCAATGGTAACGTCAACAAACAGACCGGAGGGTTTAATCATCCAGAGCGTTAGATACAAACTACCAGAAAGGAACAGGCCGATTATAAGAAGCACTGCGCCAATTGAGTTCCTCTTTGGCATTACCGTTTTTGAAGTTCAATGACCATAGCTACTGTTTTTTTGTCTTTAATCACAGCATCAAAATGAATAACATCACCGCTTTTAAATGCAACATTTGGCACGGCATATTGGCCGATTACTGCATTAAGTTTTTGATCATACGTTCCAGGAGCCGAATTCATCGCTTGGTTTAATGCTTTAACATCGATGGGTACTTTGCTAATCACAACCGCCATGCGATCTCTGTTACCTAATTCATCTGCCATCAATGATTGCGTTCGAGGAAATAACCTTGTTCCGGTTATACCGCAATACGGGGAGTGTTTATCGGTATATGGGAAAAGGACATAACTACTTCCGTCAGTTTCTTCACCCAAAACATACGTGTAACACTCAATGGAATTGGTAACCTCGATTTTAAATCGTGTTCCTTTTTGCACCGTTTGATTAGACCGAAAAACATTGTAGCCGACCTGCGTTAAAGCGATGTTTTTCATTGATTGGTTATCCACCAATCCAAAGTCTATGGAGAGTTTATTTGGGTCTTGGTTTTTTGCAATCCCCATTGGGTGCAAGCCATAAGCCTCCTTGGTGAAATATTCGAAGTCGCTATAGGTAATCCAACAAAAGCCTCGATCACCCCATCTCTCTCCCCAACTATTCATGATTTGTAGCGCACCACCTTTTAGGTTGTCGTCGTAACCCATAACACACATTGCATGGCCACCAAAGCCTTGCATCCTTCTATCTGACGCAGTCGGTTTCCACATTTTACGACCTTGCATAGCATTCATAAAGCTACCGCCAACCAGCATGCCCACAACAACGGGTGCACCTTGGGCTATATTCTGTTTAATCGCAAGTATATCGGTTCCGCCTTCGTTTTTCCATAGTCGTTCAAAGCCACGTGTTCGATATTGTGAGGCTCTCGACATTTGTGTGTTTGAAGGTGTGCGGTCGCAATCGTATTCGTTGTATTTAAATTCATTAAATGGCAAAACGCCTCGCTTCTGCATGACTTCCATTGCGTCGTGTATGTAGGCACCTTGGCAGTTTGGTAATTTAATTTGATTGTACAGTGAAGACGGACTGAAGGCTACTTCCTTTGGTGATTTCCCTGTAGCAACACTCTGTTGAATCGTTCGTGCCGCATAAGAACTACTCCAACCAACGCACGACCCTTGTGCTCCCTGGTTTAGTCTTGGCGGGCAATATTTTTCTAGACTCACTCGGCTTGGAAGTTGGTTTTTATACCCGGCAACAAGTGGTTCGTAGATGTTACTTTTATCGTACATCTCCTGACTCATGTTTAAACCAGTTGATAGTTCAGAATATTCTTCACTATCAGGGCTAACAACCGGTGAGCCACTTTTAAATATGTCTGTAAAGAAGTAGAGTCCGCCTACAATCAAAAGTAGAGGGATCAACACCTTAGGTTTTTTAACCAAGAATTTTAATAGCTGCGGAATAAAAAGCAGTAGGATTTTTGGTAACCCTCCTGACCTTCTTGAATTTGTATTTTGATTACGTTTCGGATTTTGTGGATCATCCACCATTCGAATGGGCATGCGGCTTTTATTTTATGTTAAAAAACAAAAGTATGAGAAAAATTGATTCAATAAAGCTTATTCCCAGACGTTCACCGACCCTTTGACCTTTTTTTGTTGTCCGTCGCACGAACGATATCGTACCGTATAAATGTAGGTGTCGGCTTCCACTTTTTTGCCATTGTATATAGCGTCCCAAGATTGAACCCCAGATTCATCAGAATCAAAGATTTTTTCGCCCCATAAATTATATACCTTAACCGCGTATTCGGGTTGAGGGATTAAATCTTTAAATGGAAACAACTCATTTAGACCATCTCCGTTCGGGCTAAACGCATTGGGTATATGGAGCACATTTGGGAGCGCATTGGGGTCCACATCAACCTGTGCAGTATCATATCCGCTACAGCCGAACGCATCAATGACTTTTAATATGTAGTATCCTGAATCGGAAGCATCAACCGAAGGGCCATTATCGCCTGTGTTCCATTCATATATGGCATAATCATCAGGGACGCCATAGGTGATAAAACTGCGTAAACAAAGTGTAGTGTCAGGGCCAATATTAAACTGAGGGGAGTTGGATTTTGTTAAACGAATGGTGTCAGATTTGTCACAACCATTGGTATCTACCACATAAACGAAAAAGGTGCCAGGATCGGTGGTATTAAAAGATGGACCTGTAGAACCATCATGCCATAAATAAGACACCATGTTGGCCGGGGCGTTAAACGTGCGATATAAATCATCACAGTAGTTTGAATCAGGACCCAGTTCAAGGTCTATCACCGGGTTTTCAATAAAGATGGTATCACTGGTAACACAGTGCTTATAGGTAACGCGAACCCAGTGTTCTCCGGGCGCAGTTATGACAACGTTTCGTGTTGTTGCGCCGTTGCTCCACAGGTAAGAAGCGCCTTCATAATCTCCAGGGTCAAATTCTTTTTGAAATTCGTTACAGGCGAAGAAATAATCTCCAATTTCAGGTTTGGCGATGGTAATTTTAGTTGAGTCTATAGCACGACAATGTTTGTTCGATACACGTACCCAATAGTTGCCTGGTTTGTCGACATATAACGTTCTGGACGTGTCGGAAAACCCGGTACTCCATCGGTATGTGATATCAGGACCAGAGATGCCGGCATCTAAGGTCAGGTCAACTTCTTCTTCTGTGCAGAACAAACTGTCTAAGGTGAGGTCCATTTCAACTGGATCCACAAAAAGACTTACCGAATCACTTCCAGAGCAGGCTCCATAAAAAACCGTTGCGATATATTTTCCGGTGTCTTGAGCGCGAATTGATGTCGAGAACTGACCTGTATTCCAAGAAATCTTTGTTGCATCGAAAACACGAGGTGAAAGAAAGCGATCAACTTCTTCACAAAAGAACAAGTCTGGGCCTAGGTCCACTTGGATATTCGATTTGATACGAACGATGAACTTGTATTCGTCTTCGCATACTTCGTTCCACGCCTTGAGGGTTACTAAATACTCACCATTGCCTGGATAAACCCATCGTGGGTTGGTCTCAGAAGAAGTGTCTTGGCTTGTAGTAGGATCGCCGAAAGTCCAGAAATAACGTGCGGCTTTTTGACTTTTATTCACAAAGTCTACGGTGTCTGTACAGGAATAAACCAATGCAGATGAACCGGCGCTAATTTGGAAGTTACTAACCAAAGTGGTTTGACAGTTCCTAACGTTAAATTGGTAATCCCTCAATGTTTCTCCGATAAGTTCTCCGTCTCTATATTCCAAAACTTTAATGCCAATGACATACTGTCCTACTACGTTGGGCGTTAGGGTCAGCTCGCCTGTTAGTCTATTAATCTCCATTCTCGGGTCGCCAGTAACTTGATTAACGTTGTTGAATGAATTACCCCAAATCAGATTGTCAAACGGAGGGGGCTTAAAATTGCCTCCCAAACCTACATTACCGTCAGGTCGAGGTTGGTCTCGTGTTGCTCCTTTAAACGGTGTGTAAAGTTCATAAACCAAAGAGTCACCATCCGCATCAGTTGCTGAATGGTCAAACTTCAACGGCGCATCCGTACACAAATAGTTTGGAGGAAGTTCTTTGAAAATGGGACTTGAATTCTTTGACACCAAATCTGTGCCAGGGATCTTGACCCAATATGTAGCTCCTGTACTTTCTGGCGAAACTATATTGTTGATTGTGTTGTTGCGACAGCAACGTTGGAAGGCTAATATTAACCCGTCTTTCCCAGGATTTAAAGCTAATGTTTTGGTATAAACATACTCCGAAACGCAGACATCCCTGGGGGGGACAAGACATTTGTAAAACACCTCATCCAAATATTTAGGACCTGTGCGCGAAAATATTTCTGTTCGCACCCGCGTGTTGGTAGATGCGTTCCAGATGCTTACATATGCTGTGGCGTCACCAGCTATGGCCCTTGGATTGCCATTTTCACAATCCATATAAAGCTTTAAGGTTACATCATATGTGCCGTTTGTATTTTGTTCGTAATAGAAATCACCACCAACAATATGGGTTGCACTTGCAGCTAAGCAAGTCAGATAAGTTATCGCGAAGAAGACTACTCGTTTCAATGTAAAGCTATTCGTAAGACAATGATGTTCTCCCGTATTTTCCCAAAAATCGGGAATCTTTAGCGAACAAAAATTATATGTGTGTCATTATTTTGCTTATGACACATTTATAACATACGCTACCTGCCCATTGTTTGCTGGTATTGCTGTAAATATTTGTTGGCTTCGGCCTCATTCCCAGCTTTTAAGTACACTTGGTACATGCCATAATACGCTTGTGCAAAGTTTTTATTGGCCTGAATAGCTGCATTGAAGTAATTGCCAGCATTATTCAGGTCGTTAAGCTGGAGATAAGCGTTCCCAGCTTTAAAGAAAAACTGTGGGTTGTTGCCACCGTATTGAAGCGCCAGTTTATACATCTTAAGTGCTTGCTGCGTGTTTCCTCGGGCCATAGCCACATCACCTTGGCCGTCATATGCCGAGCTAAAGTTTGGTTTGTATTTAGCAGATGATTTGAAATGTCTATCAGCTGAGTCCAAGTTTGCAATTTTATTAATACCCGCTTTTTGCATTTGAACAGGTTGCAAGTAGGCGATTCCAATAAAATGATGACTGAAATAACTTTCAGGACAAATTTCTAAACTCTTCATGCACCAGTCGATTGCTTGTTCGTTTCTACCTTGAATAAGATGGGTGTACCCCAAAGTACGGTACGCTTCTTCTTCTAAGGGGTCATATTCAATATACTTCTCAAGAAGCTCTTCTGCCTCAGCGTATGCTCTAGTTTTTAACTTTTGATTCGCTAGATAGATGTTTTTGTTTTCACGCTTTACCACGGCACATACGGTCACGCCGTCCACCTTAATTTCGTGTACGGTTCCTTTTGGCGGGAAATACCCTTTGCGCAAAGCAGTTGGAGACAATGTTCTATTCGTCCATATGGCATAGTCCCAATCGTCTTTGTTCCAATTCAATTCGCGACTCCATAGAATACTGGCTTTGCGTAACGAATCAACCATTACTTTCAATGGGTTGCGTTCAAGCACCAATACATCCACTTCAGATTTATGCTCAGCTTCGGTGATTATTTTTTCCTTTTTGTAGTGATTCAAACGATCTATTTCATCGTTTAATACTTCTAACTGCCGACTATATTCTCGCAGCTCTTCACCACCTTCTTGATATTTGTCGGAATAGTATTGGATACTAAACAACTCGTTGTTAGAGATGATTTTTGTTTTGCCTGCTGGCAACTCTTCATTCTCATGAATCCATTTAATGGCTTGTTTAGGTGTTTGACACCAATAATCTAGCTCGTAATTTCCATATGCGCCCTCTACGCCCCCAGCCAACTGATTGTAATACATATACTCATACGGATGATTTTGAATCACCCACATGCCTGTTACGCCAACAAGTATGATTAAAACAACAGGTGTGGCAAGTTGAACGATCTTTTGCTTAATCTGCATAATGGTATCCCATCCGACTGCTGAAAGAACCACCACACTGGGTAATACAAAAAGGACGTGCCTCCACGAATTGTAGAGCGCAGATTCTTTATAAATGATGTATCCCAATGGGAATACTAAAGTGAAAACCACCATGGACAGCATGATCGCATTGTAGTGTTTGCGTTGCCATTTAAACCCAATCACAAGCATGGCCAATCCGATAAGTACAAATAGTGGTAACGTGATGAGCATCATTTTCGGCGCGTAGTACCATGGATAATCTTTCATGTAGTAGCGTGCACCTTCAAATATTTCATACACGTGTACCAAGCTAAATTTCTCGAAATTACTTAGCGCTTCTAGTGGATGTCCGAACGGGTCTTGCAGTGCCGCTGGCCAAAGAATAACACCAATAAAATAGGCTAAACCCATTACAAAAAAGCCATTCAAAATGTACTGTCTGAACTGTGCGCCAAGGTTTACTTCTTTTTGCTTTATAGCCCATAAATATCTCAGTCCGGCAAATAAAACGAGGTAGGCAAAAACAATAAGTCCCCCTGCCCGGATACTAAACAATATGCCCATTGTTAGTCCAGTCATAACCAATGTTTTGGTTTTGACTCTCGGCAATTCTTGTACGAACCTGACGATGTAAAATATACTCGCGATATAAAATGCGAGAAAGGGTAAATCCTTTTGATTGTTGGCCGAATGGCCTAGAAACGCTGGTGTCACCAGCAAAATTATTAAGGCTATAACGCCGGTTCGCCAACTGCCTATTTTTCTGGCTAATAAGCCAGTAAACAGCAATCCAACAAGGGCAAACAAACTCAATACCAAGTGTCGGGTTTCGTACGTGTCAAACGGTGAAAGGTATTCTTCTACAAAGGCACACGTTAGATTTACAAAGGGGCCGTAATTGACTAAGTGGTCGTGTAGCTTTCTGCTTTCATCCAACGCGCGTGTATCTTCTCCGCCAGTCTGAAAATAGGAGATGACCTCCGTAAAATATTTTCTGTCTTCCGGTTCGTCCCAAGTAGTCCCAAAATCGAAACTAATCATTGGGAGTAAAACCAAACTAAACAAACACAAAGCGCTAAAGAGAAGTCTATAGGTACTTGAATTTCCCTGTTTAAGGTTACTTAAAGAAAATTCTTTTAACGGTGACGTTACAAACCACTTCCAGCGACTACCAATACTTGATAAAACGGATTTGGAATAAGAATGAGAGATGTCTTTGGCGGTTGTACTGGGTAGATTTGTGGATGAAGCCTCCATGCCGTTTAAAACAGCCCAATTGGCAAGCTTGTAACCACTATTGTCCAAAACGCCATCAGCATTTGTGAATAGATTACGGCTCACGATGTCTGTTTTATTTAGAATGACAATGCCGCTTTCAACACCATTTACTTCAACGATGCCCAACAGCTTCGACCAAAAATTCCCTAAGAGCTGAAGCAATGAACGTTTGTTTCTTCCTTGAGCAAAATCGGGCAGTAAAACGCTGCGTGGTGTTGGTTTTTTATGTCGTAAACTTTGAATTGCAGCTGGGAGTAACGAGATAGACGACTCCGGACAAACAACAACCTCTGCACTGGGGCCTTCTTCGATGTTTTGCGAAACCTCATTATACGCTGTCGCGGCTTTGCCGGTCATTAACACAGACGCGTTGAATATTTTACTTTGAATCTCGTTAAGTGCTTCCGTTGCAGCAGTTTTTAAGGCTTCTGAATTTATTCCGGTAATTATTACCGAACAAGGTGCAGAAGGCGTTGAGATTTTCTTTTTTGATGATTTCGCCATGATGAGGAGACCGCTTTATTAAAATGGAATCAAATCTATGAAAACCTATGAAGAAAAGGGAATTAATTTGGGCAAATGCAATACCCAAATTTAAAGTAGAAATCGAAGCAATACTTGGTGAAATAATTCTGGGCTGTCGGCATGAACCCAATGACCAGCATCCGGAATTGTTTCGAATGTGGCATTTGGGAAAAGGTCTACTATGTCAACTTCGTCTTGCTCTGTGATGTAATTAGATTTTTCACCTCGTACAAAAAGTGTGTCGTTCGAGAAAGGCCAAGACAATGAAACACCCCCAATGATTGCATCGTAATTCGCATGAATTTGTGTCAGACCAATTTTCCAACGGTAGCCACCTTCTTTAACTCGATCCAGGTTTTTAAGGATAAAGAGTCTAATGCCTTTGTCTTTAATCTTGACGGAAATTTTTTCTTCGGCTTCTGATCTTGAGGATAATTCAGATACGGGGAGCGTTAACATTGCCTCAAAGATCTCTGCGTGTCCAGGTTTATACTGTTTGGGAGCAATGTCTACAACACAAAGTTTGTCTACAATTTCTGGAAATAAATCAGCCAATTTCATAACGGCTTTGCCACCCATCGAGTGACCAATGAAATGCGCCGAAGATATTTCAAGGGTGTCCAGAAGAAGGTGTATGTCTTCACATATCGCTTCGTACGACATGTCCTCATGATGAGGTGAGCCACCATGGTTTCGCACATCAATCGACAAGACTTGAAAATGTTCAGCTAGTTTTTTGGCCATATTGTGCCAATTATCCAGCATGCCAAATAAGCCGTGAACAATTACAACGTGCTCTCCTGAGTCGCCGTATCGTTTGTAATTTAATTCCAAAAAGGTAACGACTATTTCAGAAACTCGTCAACAGGAGTATAGTCAAGGTCAAATGCATCTGCAACACCTTTGTAACATACTTTGCCGTCTATTACATTTAGTCCTAGTTTGAGTTCGTTATTGTCTTTACAGGCTTGTTTCCAGCCTTTGTTGGCCAATTGAATGGCATACGGTAAAGTGGCGTTGGTAAGAGCCAATGTCGATGTGTAAGGCACAGCTCCTGGCATATTTGCAACGCAATAATGCATAACCTCGTCGATAACAAATGTTGGGTCTTCGTGCGTTGTTGGTTTACACGTTTCTATACAACCACCTTGGTCAACAGCTACATCAACAAGTACCGTTCCTGGTCTCATTGTTTTTAACATGTCTCTTGTAATGAGGTGTGGAGCTTTAGCACCTGGGATTAATACAGCACCAATAATTAGGTCATGTGTTTGAATCATCTTCATGATGTTGTGCTCGTTTGACATCATCGTTCTTACGTTTGCTGGCATTACGTCATCCAGGTAGCGTAATCGAGGAAGACTTATATCCATGATGGTTACATCGGCACCTAGTCCTGCAGCCATTTTAGCCGCCTGAGTTCCAACAACACCACCACCAAGTACAAGTACTTTTGCTGGCTGAACGCCTGGAACACCTCCTAAAAGAATGCCACGTCCACCCATTGGTTTTTCAAGATACTTGGCACCTTCTTGTGTTGCCATTCTACCAGCTACTTCACTCATAGGTACAAGCAATGGAAGACTTCTATCTGCGTCTTCAACAGTTTCGTAAGCTAAACAAATACTACCGCTATCAATCATAGCATGCGTTAACGGCTTATAACTTGCAAAGTGGAAATATGTGAAAACAAGTTGGTCTTTCTTAATTAACGAATATTCAGATTCGATAGGTTCTTTAACCTTCATAATCATTTCTGCAATAGCATAAGTATCCTCAATAGTTGGGAGGATGCTCGCGCCTGCTTCAATGTATTCTTCGTCAATAAACCCACTGCCATTTCCTGCTGTAGATTGAACATACACGGTGTGGTTTCTCTTCACCATTTCTCTAACACCAGCAGGTGTTAAGGCTACTCTGTTCTCGTTGTTTTTAATCTCTTTAGGTACTCCAATAATCATTGCCTAGTTCTTTTAAAGGACGGCAAAGATAGTTTTAACCAATTGTTAAAAACAAGATGAAATTTCATCTCTTTTTTGAGTGGGATTCGGTGCCTGTAAAATGTTTTCCCCAAATCGTATCTTGAAGTCTTTTTTTGTTACGGCAATAGTTAATTTTGCCCTGCAAAACAATCAGTAAACATGCAAGAAGTAACTGTAGACACAGCCGTTGAATTAGGCTTAAGAGCAGAAGAATTTGATCACATAAAAGAAATTTTGGGGCGTACTCCAAATTTTACTGAATTGAGCGTCTATTCTGTGATGTGGAGTGAACATTGTTCCTACAAAAATTCTATCACCTGGTTAAAAAAACTTCCTAAAGAAGGACCAATGATGTTGGCCGAAGCAGGAGAGGAAAATGCTGGATTGGTGGATATTGGAGAAGGTTTGGCGTGTTGTTTCAAAATAGAAAGTCACAACCATCCGTCAGCAATAGAACCGTACCAAGGTGCGGCAACTGGTGTAGGTGGAATTAACCGAGACATCTTTTCGATGGGTGCTCGTCCAATTGCACAGTTGAATTCACTTCGATTTGGTAACATCAATACGGATCGTACTAAGTGGTTAACTAAAGGCGTAGTAAAAGGTATTGGCGATTACGGTAATTCATTTGGTATTCCTACGGTTGGTGGTGAAGTATACTTCGACGACTGCTACGAAACGAATATTTTGGTGAATGCAATGAGTGTTGGGATTGTTGAAGTAGGCAAAACGATGAGTGCGATTGCAGAAGGAAACGGCAACCCCGTGTATATATTCGGTTCATCTACCGGTAAAGACGGTATTGCTGGTGCAGCTTTTGCCAGTAAAGATATTGGCGAAGATGCTATGGATGATTTGCCAGCGGTTCAAGTAGGCGATCCTTTTTGGGAGAAGTTGATTCTTGAGGCGACTATGGAGTTGCTAGAAACAGATGCAATCGTTGGATTACAAGATATGGGGGCTGCAGGTATTACTTGTTCAACTTGCGAAATGAGTGCGAAGAGTGAAACAGGCATGACTATCGATTTAGATAAAGTTCCATTGCGCCAGCAAGACATGAAGGATTGGGAAATCCTGTTAAGTGAGAGCCAAGAACGGATGCTTGCCATTATCAAAAAAGGGCACGAAAAAGAGGTTGAGGCGATATTAGAGAAGTGGGATTTGACCTTTGCTCAGATTGGAGAAGTCAATGAATCTGGAAGAATTAAATATGTTAAAAACGGAGAAGTAACCTGTGACGTTCCTGCAGAAAGTTTGGTATTAGGTGGGGGTGCTCCTGTTTACGAAAGAGAATGGGAAGAGCCAGCATATACAGAAAAAATAAAATCATTTTCTATAGATGATATCCCTGAGCCAAGTAATATCCAAGAGATTGGAAAATTCTTGACAGGATTGCCAAACATTGCTTCTAAGCGATGGGTATATAAACAATACGACAGCATGGTTGGTACCGTAAATCAAAGTACCAATCAGTCAAGCGATGCGGCGATAGTTCAAATTAAAGGGACAGACAGATCATTAGCGCTTACAGTAGATTGTAATAGTAGATACGTTTATTCGGATCCAGAAGTGGGGACTGCAATTGCAGTGAGTGAAGCAGCAAGAAATATTGTGTGTAGTGGGGGCAAGCCAAGTGCAGTAACGAACTGCTTAAATTTTGGGAACCCGTACGACAAGGGTGTTTTCTGGCAGTTTAAAAATGCCATCTTAGGAATGAAGGCAGCCTGTTTAAAATTTGGAACACCTGTAACAGGAGGAAATGTTAGCTTTTACAACCAAAGTTCAGATGGAACAGCGGTGTATCCTACACCAACAATAGGAATGGTTGGTTTGGTTGATAAACCTGAGCACATTACTACGCTTGACTATAAAGAAGAAGGCGATGTTATTTTCCTTCTTGGTAAAGAAATCGTTGATATAGGGTCGTCCCAATATTTGGCGAAGTACCATAAGGTATCTCACTCACCTTGCCCATATTTCGACTTAGACGAAGAGTACTTGGTTCAAGCAACTGTAACAAAGGCTATCGAAAATGGTGTGGTAAAGAGTTGTCATGATATTTCTGAGGGTGGTTTGTTTATCGCTTTACTTGAGTCGTCAATGGCTTCTGGTTTAGGGGTTGATGTGCGCACAAAAATTGAAGAAAGAAAGGACGCTAATTTATTTGGTGAAGCACAAAGTAGGGTTGTTGTTACTGTTGATGAGTCTCAAGCGAAAGGGTTTGAAGAATTTTTGAAAGGACAGGAACAACACTATAGAGTGTTGGGCACAGTGAGCGGCAATAGAATTTGTATCAATGACGAGGACTTCGGAAGTATTGAAGAGTTTAAAGATATTTACGATACATCGATTGAATCACAATTGATGGCATAATTTATTTAAGCATTAAAAAAGCCTCAGTGATATCACTGAGGCTTTTTTGTTTATTCTTTTTAGCTGCTAGTTAAAGCTAAGTCTTATCGGCTTTTGGAATGCCATACGTGCTGGTTTGTCACGTTGTAATGCAGGCTTCCATCTTGGCATCTTCTTAATTACAGAAATAGCTGCTTCTTCTACACCGTAACCAATCTTTCTTGTAGAGGTAACATGAATGTTTGATAAGCTACCGTCTTTTTCAACAGTGAAGGATATAACGACAGTTCCATTTTCAGCTTCTTCGTATGCGATTTCAGGGATCTCCATATTTTCTTTTATGAACACATCCATTGCAGCCAATCCTCCAGGGAAGGTTGCTTTTTCTTGTACTTGGAACCATTTGAATACCTCATCAGTATCTTCTGGACCATCGTCAAAATCAAGTTCTCCAAAGGCTTCGTCGTCACTTGTTTCGATGCTAATATCAGGGGTATCGTCAATTTTAACCTCGTCTTCTACAACTTCAATTACAGGGTCTTGTGGCTTTTCTGGTGGTGGTGGTTTTTCTTCTTGTTGTTGTGTCTGCTCTTGCTGTACCATGTCTTCATCGTACACCTGGTCAAGGTCTTCCACTACGATTGGGTCATATTTTTTGTATTGCATTAAGCCATACGCAAACCCCAAAGAAATAGTCATACCAATTAAAAAGAAGAGACCTCTTTTATACTTGACGTCAATGTTCCTTAGTTTTTTAATTTCCATGTTTTACAAAGATTTAAAGTTCCAAATTTATGAATTATCATGGATATATATACCTGTTCAATAAAAGGTAAACGATAAAACGAGATTATTTGATATATAATTTTTTAATCCAACCCGAAGTTACCACAAATAGTGCTAGTCCTAGTCCAACGCCAATAGAATTCGCAACCATATCGTTGTACTCGAAATGTCTGTCGAAAAGAGGTGTTGCTTGTAAAAGCTCCATAAGGATGCCGTAAATGATGCAAATTGCGATGGAGGGAATTAACCAACGTCTATAAGTATTTGACCAATGGTGTTTTTTCGCCAATTCAAAAAATAGGGTAAAAGAAAGCGACAAATACGCTAAAAGGTGGCCCCATTTATCTACCGCTCTGACTTTTATTTCAGGAAGTTTAGGGACAGATATTACGCTAAGGATTAATATTACAATCGCTAGAGCGAGTGTAAAGCGAAAAGCTTTCAAGACTATTGTCCGATAGCCGCTTTGTAAGCGTCTACGTCCATTAGTGCAGCAACGTCAGCAGTGTCGTTTACACGAACTTTAATCATCCAACCGTCGCCGTATGGGTCATTGTTCACACTTTCAGGAGCATCTTCCAAACCTGTGTTGATTTCAATAACTTCACCTGCTACTGGCATGTATAGGTCAGAAACAGTCTTTACTGCTTCAACCGTTCCGAAAGTGTCTTCAGCGTCTAAAGTCTCACCTTCTGTTTCTATTTCAACAAAAACGACATCGCCTAGTTCACCTTGTGCAAAATCGGTAACTCCAATCGTAACGACGTCACCTTCTAACTTTACCCACTCGTGGTCTTTCGTATATTTTAAGTCTGCTGGTAAATTCATATTATTTTTATTGCGAATTAATATTTTTCTGTTGGATTTTGATTGTTTCTTCTAATATTTTTAAGTCTAAGACGACTTTGCTGTTTCTGCTTTAACTCTTGGTTTTTTGTCGCAGATTAGCGAAAGGATGGTGTGTATCTGATCTTTAGCATTTTTACGTTCAACGATAAAATCGACAAATCCGTGTTCCTGAAGAAACTCACTACGTTGGAAGCCTTTAGGTAAATCTTTGCCAATGGTTTCTTTAACAATTCTAGGCCCTGCAAAGCCGATTAAGGCATTGGGTTCTGCAATGTTAAAATCGCCTAACATGGCAAAAGAAGCGGTTACACCTCCCGTTGTTGGGTCTGTTAGATATGAGATAAAAGGAATACCGTCTTGATTAAGCAAAGCAAGTTTGGCACTTGTTTTTGCCATCTGCATCAGGCTAAAAGCTGCTTCCATCATCCGAGCGCCACCACTTTTTGAAATAATCATTAATGGAATTTTCTGCTCTCTAGCCGCATCAATTGCGCGACCTATTTTTTCTCCAACAACAGAGCCCATAGATCCACCAATAAAGCTGAAATCCATACAGGCAATCACCATTTTTAAACCATTCACTTTGCCAACGCCCGTTCGCACGGCATCCTTAAGTTGGGTCTTTTTTTGTGCGGCTTCTATTCTGGTTGGGTAATCCTTTTTGTCGACAAACTTTAAAGGGTCTCCAGAGGTGATATTGACATCTAGTTCTTGAAACTTGCCGTTGTCGAAAAATATTTCAAAATATTCGTCAGAACCAATTCTTGTGTGATTACCACAATCTTTACAAACCCACATTTCCATAGCAAAGTCTTTGCTTGCATGCGGAGTTTGGCACTCGGGACACTTAACCCACAAACCATCTGGTGTAGATTTTTTGTCTTGGGTTTTCGTTAAAATCCCGTCTTTTACGCGCTTAAACCAACTCATATCAAATCAAATTTAAATAAATATCACGAAGTTTTCGTGACGAGGTTTACGCAATGGTAACCCCTTTATCCAAATAAACGTCTTGGATGTTGTTTAGAAGTTCAATACCCTCATTCATTGGGCGTTGGAATGCTTTACGGCCAGAGATTAATCCACATCCACCAGCTCTTTTGTTGATGACTGCTGTTTTTACAGCATCAAACATATCGTTACTTCCAGATGCGCCACCTGAGTTAATAAGACCAGCACGGCCCATGTAGCAATTCGCTACCTGGTAACGACAAAGGTCGATAGGGTGATCCGAGCTTAACTCTGTATATACTTTATCGTGTGTTTTTCCAAAGCCAATTGCTTTGTATCCACCGTTGTTTTCAGGCAATTTCTGCTTGATAATATCTGCTTGAATGGTTACTCCTAAGTGGTTGGCTTGAGATGTAAGGTCAGTTGATACGTGATAATCAACACCATCTTTTTTGAAGCCTGAATTTCGTGTGTAGCACCATAAGATGGTTGCCATACCTAATTCATGTGCTCTTTCAAATGCTTCAGCAACTTCAATAATTTGTCTTTCTGAACCTTCCGAACCAAAATAAATGGTAGCACCTACTGCAGTAGCGCCTAAGTTCCAAGCCTCGTCAACGCTTCCAAACATGATTTGGTTGAACGTGTTTGGGTAGGTAAGCAACTCATTATGATTCAGCTTAACAATAAATGGAATTCTGTGTGCATATTTTCTTGACATACTTGCCAAAACGCCGAATGTTGAAGCTACACCATTACAACCACCTTCAATAGCAAGTTTGACGATGTTTTCTGGATCGAAATAAGCAGGATTAGGAGCAAAACTAGCACCAGCTGAGTGTTCTATGCCTTGGTCAACTGGCAAGATAGACACGTAGCCTGATCCACCAAGACGACCACTATTCATCAATTGGTTGATGCTTCTTAATACTTGTGGGTTTCGGTTAGAAATTCCCCAAACTCGGTCAATATGATCAGGACCTGGTAAATGTAAACTTTCTTTTGAAATCGTTTTTGATTCATGATTTAGTAAATACTCAGACTCACTTCCCAAAATTTGTTCGATAGCAGAATTACTCATGTTATATTGTCTTTGTTGCGTTCTTTTTAAGGTCGGCAAAATTAGTTTTTTTTTAAAACATTTTGGTTAAGTAACACGCGGAATATCAAAGGCAGGGTGGAATAATATCAAATGGGGTTATTTTTGAAATGAATCTAAAATTTTAGTCTAAGCAAATTGAAAAGATGGACATACGCGTTGAAAAAGTAGAAAGTGGGAAACAGTTTGACGCCATCTTCGCCATTCGTCAAACGGTGTTTGTGGAAGAGCAAGAGGTAGATCCAGTTTTGGAGTATGACGAGTTTGAAGAAATATCTGTCCATTTTGTGGCTAAGGTGAATGACGTATCCGTAGGAACCGCAAGATGGAGAAGAACGCCTAACGGAATTAAATTAGAACGGTTTGCCGTACTAAAAGAAAATCGAAATCAAGGAATTGGAGCGGCAATTGTCGCGGCAGTGTTGGCCGATTTGCCAGATAAGGAGAACGTTTATCTGCATTCTCAAATCACGGCTTGTAATCTGTACAATCGTTTCGGATTCGTTCCTGAAGGGGAGCAATTTGAGGAAGCCGGCATCATGCACTATAAAATGGTTTTAAGATAAAGGGTGCACCTAATACTAAACTGAGAGCCCTTGGTGTTAAATACTTAATGCCTTTTATACGTCTACCACTATTAATAATACTCACAGGTTTATTGGGTTGTCAAACACCACACCATCCTAAAGTTGAAGAAGGGGAAAAGCTACAGGTGGAAAACCCTTACAGCGTCAATACCCAAAAGCTAGAAGCAGCCAAGGCGTTTTGCAAACAAAATGGATTTAATGAAGGTGTCGCATTTTTTTCAGACATGAATTTGCGGTCTGGTAAAAAGCGATTTTTCATTGTAGATCTGTCTAAAGACAGTGTTGTTCACGCAGGACTGGTGGCCCATGGTCATTGTCGGAGCTATGCATCTCGAGTGCCAAGTTTTAGTAACGAAATCGGGAGCAACTGCACTTCGCTGGGTAAATATAAGGTAGGGTATAAGTATGATGGTAGTTTTGGTACTGCATATAAGTTGTATGGATTAGAGCCGAGTAATTCAAATGCTTTTGATCGATTTGTTGTTTTACATGCACATTCTTGCGTGCCCAACTCCGAAACGGTTGTAGGCATCTGCAGAAGTGAAGGCTGCCCAACGGTATCCCCAGAATTTCTTGAAGTAGTAAGTGAATATATCGATGAAACTAGTCAACCCATTTTGTTATGGATGTATAATGGTTAACATTTTGTCAAAACTTTAATCACCTTATTTGTTATAAAAGATAAACCGGCTTTTACAGGTTTTCCGATTTACATTTGCGACATGACATCTAAGCAAGAGTTTTTTCAACTATTTCAATCACGGATTCATATCCTAGATGGAGCAATGGGTACGATGATACAGGGTCATAAACTGACTGAGGACGACTATCGTGGGCATCGTTTCGCAAACTATGATCATGCGATTAAAGGGAACAACGATTTACTGAATCTCACGAAACCAGAAATTATTCAGGGCATTCATGAACAGTTTCTTGCTGCTGGTGCGGACATAATCGAAACAAATACGTTCAACGCAAATCGGGTGTCGATGGCCGATTACCACATGGAAGATTTGTCTTATGAGATGAATAAGGTTGGTGCTGAGATTGCTCGAAAAGCGGCTGATAAGTTTTCGAAACAAACACCAAACAAACCTAGATACGTTGCTGGTTCGCTAGGGCCTACAACAAAACTGGCTTCAATGTCGCCGGATGTGTCTAATCCAGGATTTCGCGCAATCACCTTTGACGACTTACATAAAGCGTTTAAAGAACAAGCAGAAGGGCTTTTGGATGGTGGTGCAGATTTATTGTTAATCGAAACAATTACGGATACGTTAAACTGTAAAGCTGCGATATATGCGATTTTAGAAATTGGAGATGAACGCGGTATTGATATACCGATTATGATTTCCGGTACAATCACAGATAATAGTGGGCGAACATTAAGCGGACAAACCGTAGAGGCTTTCTGGAATTCAGTTGCACATGCAGACCCTGTGAGTGTAGGTCTGAATTGCGCATTGGGAGCCGAGTTGATGAGACCTTTCTTGAAAAATTTAAGTGACGTAGCCACCTGTGCTGTCAGTTCTCACCCAAATGCCGGACTACCCAACGAGATGGGCGAGTATGACGAAAGTCCTGAATATATGGCAACGGTCGTAGGAGAATTTGCCGAAAGTGGTTTGGTGAACATCGTAGGAGGGTGCTGTGGTACAACGCCTGATCATATAGAAGCAATCGCTACTGAAGCGACAAAATTTGAACCTAGGCGCCTGCAAGAAGCGCTGGTAAATGAATAAAATTATTAGATGAATATTGGTATCATTTGTTACCCAACTTATGGGGGAAGCGGAGTTGTAGCAACGGAATTAGGAAAATCAATGGGGGCAAAAGGGCACAAGGTCCATTTTATCAGTTACGATCAACCCGCCCGTTTAGATTTTTTTGCTGAAAATCTATACTATCATGAGGTAAACGTGTCTGAATATCCATTATTCAAATACCCTCCGTATGAGATTGCTTTGTCAAGCAAGATTGTGGAAATTGTTAAATCTGCAAATCTGGATATTTTGCATGTTCACTATGCAATTCCTCACGCGGCCGCAGCCGTGATGGCAAAATACGTTTTGCGAGAAGAAGGTGTTCAAATACCAATAATTACAACACTCCACGGAACAGATATAACATTGGTTGGTAAGGATGCAACATACGGACCAGTTATTCATTATTCGTTAAACCAATCTGAAGGTGTTACCGCCGTTTCTGAAAGCTTAAAAACGGATACAAAAGACATATTCCAATTTGAGAAAGAGATTCGAGTAATTCCAAATTTTGTTGATTTTGCGAGATTTCAACGTCAACCCAAAGAGCATTTTAAGTTAGCAATTGCACCAAACAAAGAGCGAATTGTCATACACACTTCTAATTTTAGAAAGGTAAAGCGTGTTGATGATGTAATGAGCGTTTTTCGCTTAATACAACAACAATTGCCGGCTCGTTTATTGATGGTGGGTGATGGGCCTGAGCGAGTGCGATTGGAACGTGAGTGTCGAAACTCTAACATGTGTGATAAAATTACCTTTTTAGGAAAACAAGATGCCGTAGAAGAAATATTGTCGGTAGGCGACCTCTTCTTAATGCCATCAGAAACCGAAAGTTTTGGATTGGCAGCTTTAGAAGCGATGGCCTGTCAAGTGCCTGTGATATCAAGTAACACTGGTGGATTACCAGAAGTGAATGTTAACGGAGTTACTGGCTTTACTTGTGATGTTGGAGATGTTGAGGCAATGGCTCAAAGAGGAATTGAAGTATTGCAGTCTGACGAAGTGTTGCAGAAGTTTAAAGAAAACGCCGTTAATCACGCCAAAACGTATGACATTCATTCTGTTTGTCCTATCTACGAAGCGTACTACGAAGAAGTAATTGAAAAGCATTTGCAGAGTGTAGTTTAGCTATTTTTGCGCCATGCACAAGTGGAACAATCGATATACATTTTTGGTATGGTTCTTTGTGTGTGGATTATTTCAAGCCCCCATAACGTATAGTCAGTCTGTGGATAGCATAAGCGGGATTGATGTAGCGCATGAAAAGGTTAAAGATAGCAGTCAAACGCTCGACTATTTGGATGTAGTCCCACCAGTATTTGAGCAACGTCAAAAGGTGGAATATCCATGGATATTTATTCTGGCGGTAATCGTACTATTATGCATCGGTCTGATTAGAGCCGTGGCGCTGAAACAACATACGTTGTCGCTTCGCACTGCTTTTTCCAATATCTCCAACCAGTTTGAACAAATAGACAAAGAAGCGGTAATAAATCCAATTGTGATATTGCAAGTGCTTGTCAGTGCCATAATTATTGCACTAGGACTTTTTGTAATCGAACCCTTCGTTCTCCCAATAAATATTGAAGGAGGGTTTACCTATTTCCTAATTCTATTCCTTACTATCTGTCTCATCTATACGGTAAAGTATTGCGTTCATTTTTTGGTGGGTTTGGTTCTGCAGTCAGACGATCTTGCTAGATTGATGGTGATTGGTTTGTCGAGTATGTTGTATGCTTTTACACTACTTATCTTTCCGATTATCGTAGTTTGGTACTATGTTCCAGTTGAGTCTATAAAGTCGATAATTGCCATGTTGTTATTAGTAATGTCGGCGGTTTTTATTGTCTGGCGATTAATCAAATGTGCTACAATTTATTATCGGTACTTTCCATTCGCTAAAATTTATATAATTATCTATCTTTGCGCCCTTGAGATAACACCCATTTTGGTTATTGGTAAATTAATCAGTTTAGGTGTTTAGGAGTTAAGAATCTTGAAAGTGAAAAGTATTTTAGTATCCCAACCAGATCCTGGGGATAAGAAGACCGCATATCATGCTTTGGCTGAGAAGTATAAGCTGAAACTTGATTTTAGACCTTTTATCCAAGTGGAGTCAGTGCCTGCAAAGGAACTGCGTAAAAAGCGTTTGAACATTCTTGATCACACTGCCATTATATTGACGTCTCGTAGCGCAGTAGATAATTTCTTTAGATGTGTCGATGAGCTTAAAGTTGAAGTGCCAAATACGATGAAGTATTTCTGCGTCAATGAAGGGATTTCTTTATACACACAGAAGTATACGGTTTTACGAAAGCGTAAAATGTTTTTCGGTAAAGGGAGAGAGCCAGAATTTTTAAAGCTGGTTAAGTCTCATCCAAAAGAAAATTATTTATTCGTTTGTTCGGATATTCGTAAACCATCGATTCCAACATTTTTAACAGAAAATGAGATTAACTTCACTGAGGCGATTATGTATCGAACAGTGAATGCGGACCTGAGCGATCTAGAGAATGTGTTTTATGATGTAATCGCGTTTTTTAGTCCGGCAGACATCAAGTCTTTGTACGACAATTTCCCAGACTTTGAGCAAAATGATACACGTATTGCGGGTTGGGGAGCGTCAACAAACAAGGCCATTTTAGCGGCTAAACTCACCAATAATATTCCAGCGCCAACACCTGATTCACCTTCCATGACGGCGGCTATCGAGGCTTACATTAAGTCTCTTTAAATTCGTTCAGTTAACAAACACAAAGATTTGCCTTTGTCGTCGGTAGTAAAATGAAGGAATAGATTTCCTCCTTCTTTTATTTTTAGTTTGTTTCTAATTGTCCGAACGTCATCAAAATAGTGTCGTTGAGCAATGTCAATAGCTTTTATCCCACGCTTCTTTAGCAACTTTTTGACGTCTTTAATTGAAGCGTCTATTTGTTCAATAATTTTAAATTGTCGTCCATCAAAATTTTCAATCTGTTGGCTATTGATGTAGTAAAACCCAAGTGGTTTAATTGGTGACAAGCCCATTTCTTTGCAGTAAGAATGCGATAGTCCCGATTTTATAAGGGGTTTAGAGGGCTCTAGAAGAATAGATTCATGCTTGCTTGGAGACGGTTTTGGAGTGATCGATTCTCCACTATACCGCCATACTTGAGACTTGGTTATATGAATTGAAACGTGTTTTGTTGTTTCGATAACGTCATTGGTCAGGTGGATAAGCACCTCTTTCACTTCATTTCTATATCCAATCACATAGATAGAATGTATGTTTTGAAATGTACGATGAAGTACGGTAAGATCCACCATCGGACTTAACTTAATGACTAAACAATTTGTGTGCTTGAGCCATTTCGAATGTCCTTCTACAATATTTGGGGAGTAAGATTCGAAATCCCCTAAAATGCGCGTGTCTTCAGGTCGGCGATCCGGGTCTAAATATATCATGTCATAGGATTCTTCATATTTGAAAGATTCCAAATCGGTATGGACGAAGCGGATATTGTCTACCTGTAATTTTTGTTGATTATATGTCGCAAATTGGTGTGTTTCTAAGTCATGCTCTAATGCAAAGACCTGTTCAAATGACTTTGCAAAATATGTTGCGTCAACTCCTAGTCCTGAAGTTAAGTCAAGTAAATTCTTGCCACCAAATAAGGAAGATTTGAAATTTGCCAATTCCCAATGTGAACTTTGGGCATAGCTTTTAGAATTAAATGCACAACGATTTATAACCCAATCTGGTAATTTGTGTTGTGCTTTCTGGTACAAATGTAAGATTTGGGTAAGTTTGGGTAAATCGAAATTGACCTTTCCTGAATAAGTAAGTGCCAGATTTTCAGGTCGTTCGTTTTTGTGTTTGTTTAAAAATAGTTGTGCCTCAGGGGTTTCAAGTAACTCAATTATTTCATTACTTTGCACTATATCATGTTGTGAATCGTTAATCATTATATATATAAAGGCGTTCACTAAAATAGGGATAATATGAAAAAGGCATTAAGTATCGTTTGTGTAGTATTGTTGATGATTGGTTTGCTTTCTTCTTGTGGCTCGCGCCGTGGGGACAAAGGTTGCCCAAATAACTTTGGACAGTTAGAGCAAAACCATCACCAAAGCAATTAAGATTATTCCGAATAATTAAAGGTAACCATTTGTTTTATTGAGGGGTGCAAGCTGTTTGCCACTGGGCAAGTCAATGCAATGTGTTCCATTATTTCTTTCTGGTCTATGGTCCATTTGTGGTCTATTTCAACCTGAACATGTAATTCAGATATTCTTCTTGGCCCTGACGCCATAATTTTGGTGACAGAACATTCAACATTTTCAAAAGGGATGTGCCTATCTCTTGCCGCAATTCCCATGACGGTTAACATGCAACTGCCAAGTGAGGTAGCTGCCAAATCAGTTGGAGAGAAAAGGGCTCCGTTGCCTTGGTTGTCTATTGGTGCATCTGTAGAGATTTGATTGTTGGATTGAAGATGTATCGCGGTAGTGCGCAAACTACCCTCATATTTTATTCTTGAAGTTGCCGACATAAATGGTATTGTGTAACTTTTTTCAAAGTTGTATCTTTACGCTTAAGAATCGACATTGTTTAAACGATATTTACATAAACTGCTTCTTGGAGTACTGGTAATTTGCAGCACTATTTCCATTGCACAAACTCAAGCCTCAGATCATTGGCAAAAGTCCTATGGGATTGGCGTTAAGGTTAAGAGTAATGGAATTGGTTTAGCGTACCAGCAACAATTCCACAAATCTCAGCATTTGAGCCGTTTTGTCTATGCTGATTTTGGTTCATTTAAACATACCAACGAGTCAAAAATTGTCAACCATAAAGCTGAGAACAAAATGCCATTCGTGTATGGCAAATTATTTCATACCGCCAGATGCAGAGCCTTATATGGAGTTTCTATGAGGTTAATTCAACCGCGCAAATACAATCATGTTGCTGTGGATATTCAGGGGTCGGGTGGTATAGCAATAGGTATACAGCGACCTGTCTACCTGAGAATTGAAACCATCGAAAATGATCAGAAGACTGTAAAAAATGTAAAATATTCTCGTCAAAATGTGGCCGATGCGGAGCCGATTATTGGATATTCAAAGAATGGTGAAGGATGGAAAGAGCTTGAATATCGGCCCGGTGCTTCGAGTTTAATCAATGTATCCTTTACATGGAATGAGTTTACGCAAGTCTCTAAACGCGTGAATATCGGCGCTAGCATGGATTATTACCCCGGCGGATTGCCCATAATGGCATTTGGTCAAAACCCTAAACTTAATGCAACGTTTTTTGTTGGGTTTATGTGGGTCATCAATCAGGGCTAATTTCCGTTGCTCAAATTGTATGTTCCCATGGTGAATTATGTCTTGGTTTAAAGGAGAATCCTGATAAATTTGCATTGAATAGATTTAGAAAAAAGCATTGAATACGTAATATGAAGAAGAATATCTACTATAGTGTCGCAGCTGTTGCTGTTGTTGTAATCGCAGGATCACTAACAACTGTGTCGCTCGACGATCAGACAGTGTATCAACCACGTGAATTAAGTCAGTCAAATACTGAGACTTTTATGGGGGCGCAAGAGTATATGAATAGCCTTAGAGCTAATCAATATACTGGTGTTGTAGATCCTAAAGATGTTGCACAAGCGAAGGCAGAATTAGCTGATTTCCGAAAAACTCATGGAAAAGCGAGCTACCCATTATCATGGTCGTTTGCGGGCCCTGACAACCGAGGTGGGCGAACAAGAGCACTTCTTATCGACAGAAACGACAATAACGTATTGTATGCTGGAGGTGTAATGGGTGGCGTGTTTAAGTCAATAAACAAAGGCGCTTCTTGGTACCCAGTTAATGACCATTTTGAAGATATGTCGGTTTCTAGTATTTGTCAAACTCCTGACGGAACGATCTATTTCGGTACTGGTGAGTCATTCACTGGTGGAGGAGGGCAGGAAGCCTTTACTCCTGGATTTAGAGGTGGAGGAATATACAAGAGTACAGATGACGGAGTGACTTTCGAGAAAATAGCACCTACCGGAGGATTTGCATATGTAAATAAGGTGGTGTCCCATCCAACAAAAAATGTTGTATTTGCTTCAACCAATACAGGGTTGCGTGTGTCAACAGAAGGAAACGACGAACAATGGACGTTGGTGTTAGGTGGTAACGCTCGAGATTTTGTCATTGATAAAAATGGTAATGCCTTGGCCTATACCAATACGGTATATAGATCTGAAGACCCAACGACGAATGGAAGTTACAGCGCTGTCTCAGGCCTTCCTTTGGGAGGTGTTAATCGAATCGCACTTGGTGTTTCTGAATCTGACCCTAATTACTCTTATGTGGTTATTGTTGGTACAGTAACGTTTAATGGACCAATTGGACGTGTAACTGCAGGTTCTGGTTTGGTAGGAGTGTATCAGTCGAAAGACAATGGTAAAAACTTTAACAGAATCATTGGTAATGCAAGTTCATTTTTTGCTCCATGGTGTGTTCCAACTTTATCTACTGGCCCTAGCTCAATTCATTCACAGGGTTACTATGACTTATGTATCGGTGTTCACCCAACGCAAAAAGAGAGAATCTTTATGGGTGGAATTCAATTTGCAGAATGGACACCTGAAACAGGAGCCAGAATCGTTGGTAATAACTTTGACAGTAAAGCGAACCCATTTGGTATTCATGCAGATAAGCATTTTATCACATTTGACACCAAGTCAAACCCAATGATTATGTATGTGACTTCTGACGGAGGAGTAAGCAAAACTACTAATGCAGATATGACCAATTATACGACGTTGTATAACGGCTATGGTACTACTCAGTTTTATGGAGTTGCAGGAGGTATTAACGGTACGGTGATTGGTGGAACACAAGACAACAATTCTATGGTAATTGATGGTAAAGGAAATACGCCACAAGCCGCAGAAGATATCATTGGTGGTGACGGATTTCAGTGTGAGATTTCAAGAATTAACCCTGATATCGTTTTTGCTGAAAGTCAAAATGGAGGGATGATTCGATCATTAAATGCTGGAGGTTCTCCTTCAAGAATTTGGGACAGCAGACTGGCAGGAAGCGGTGAGGCAGCTTCTTTGAATACGGATGGTACGATAAGACAAGCGAATAATATTTTTAATACACCTATGCAGCTTTGGGAAGACTTGAGTGATTCTACGAATCGATTGTTCTTTGCAATGGATAATGCAGTATGGATGGCAAACGGAGCGGTACTTTCACCTAACCCTCAATGGTTTAAATTGGCAGCAACTTCATTTAGACCTCATGCGATGAAGATTTCTCCAGATGGTGCTTCATTATATGTATCTAGTACAAATTCTGGGACATTGAGCAGAATAGACGGAATACAAGCTGCAGTTTGGGATACGGCGATGTTATCTGGAGCAACAATTTCTGACAGTCTAAGCATCAGAAATATTAACTCAAACCTGCCAAGTGGGCGTTCAGTGACTGATATTGAAGTAGATTATAACAATCCAAACCGTGTAATCGTAACTTTAGGAAATTATGGTAACTCTAGCCATGTTTATATTACAGAGAATGCTTTAGATGATGCACCAACATGGAGAAGTATCCAAGGAGCATTGCCTAATTTCCCTGTGTATGATGCAGAAATTAGCGTATCTAATCCGGCACATATAATCTTAGGTACTGAGTTTGGTATATACTATGCGCAAAATGGAAATGCAACTACTCCAACTTGGACATTCAACAAAGACAGTATGCCAACTGTTCCTGTATTTCAAATCCGACAAGTGGAAGAGAAAGTTTGGCAAAGCGGAAAAAGAACCGGTGCTGTTTTAGTTGCTGGTACTCATGGACGTGGAATTTGGAGATCGTCAAGTATGTTGACAAGTGTTAAGAATGTAACAAGTACAAGTAACGTAAAACTTCGTGCATACCCGAATCCATCGTCGAACAAAATATCGATCGACATGCCAATCAACGGGAATGATGAACTAACGGTTAAGGTGTATAATTATCAAGGACAGTTAATGCAGTCACGTGTTGTCAATGTAAATGGTTTGCAACAAACGATAGACATGGATGTTAATCAGTTGTCAGCGGGTAATTACATTATTCAAGTAACAGGCGAAAAACATAACGGTGCAACAAAGTTTGTAAAAATTGACTAAGCCCGTTAATTCAAAAATTATAAATGAAACCCAGGTTAATAGCCTGGGTTTTTTGTTTTGGTTAAAATGGGTCGGTTCTTTTATATGGCCAATTACGGTAGTTAAGCACCAGTCTGAAGAAGAGTACTTAGAGCTGGTTCTATTCCGAGGGAGTCGTCTTTTAAATAGCCGTAATGCCAACTACTCTAACGGTAACCTCCAAACAGCATACAGAAACCTGTTCGCAGAAGTGGATTTGAATTTGTCTCAACGGAAACGAGTCCTAATTCTTGGGTTTGGTTTTGGGGGCGTGGCTGAATTGATTACGCAATCAAACCCTTATGCACACATTACTGGAGTTGAGTCCAACACAACTGTATTAACGTGGTATAAGGCATATTGTAAGCAATTACACAATGTGAAACTGGTGTTGCAGGATGCTAAGGAATTTATGTCTGGAGATGACCAGAGATATGATTTAATTGTGTATGACATTTATAACGACATGGAAGTGCCAAAATTTTTCCAGTCAAGTGAGTTCATTCATCAGCTTGGTAGTCGGCTTGCTACATCTGGTGCTGTAATTTTTAACAAGGTGGTGCAAAATCGGGAACATAAAAACGAGTTTAACGCGATCTTTCTTGAAATGTCAAACGTTTTTTTAAACGTACAAGTAAATGAGCAGTTTGGGTTAAATCGATTTGTAGTCGCCAAAAATAGGACATAATGGCGCCTTATTTGACCATTGCGCCAAAAAGTAAGACATAGTGTCACTTATTTTAATGAATTTTCAATTGGTACAGTGGTTGAACTGGGGAGAATAAATAAAACATTAGAAAAATGACACTTACAAAATTCAAACCTCGAACTTCTTTATTTAGCAACAATTTTTATCCATCAGCATTTGATAACATATTTTCAGATTTAATGCGCGACACCAATCGACCGTTGGAAGGATTTGTTACCCCTAGTGCTGAGGTAATAGAAAGCGACAAAGACTTTAAAATAAATTTGATGTTCGCTGGATTTGACAAGAAAGACATAAAGATTGATATGCAGGAGAACGAATTAACCGTGACTGCTGAAAAAGTTGAAAAGAACACAGAAGAAAACGAAAAGTACCACCTAAGTGAGTTTAGAAGTGGTAAGTACAAAAGAAGTTTTCACCTTCCTGAAAACGTTAGTGCAGATAAAATTGAAGCTGAGCTGAAAAACGGAATATTGGGGTTGGTGATACCTAAAAAAGCAAAAGCCAAATTAAAAGCGATTTCCATAAAGTAAATTGAGTGTATTTCATTTAAAACCCAGTTGAACAGCCTGGGTTTTTTTATGTTTTCTTTACCTTCGGAAAGTGAAAAAGCGAATTTACGAGTTGTTGAATAGGGGCGAAGATGATACGCTAGATTACAAACAAAGTATTACGAGTGCAGCAAAAATTGCTAAAACGATGGCTGCATTTGCTAATCACAAAGGAGGAGTATTACTTGTTGGGGTGAAAGACAACCGAAAGGTGTCTGGAGTAAAAAGTGACGAAGAGTATTATATGCTTGATTTGGCGGCCCGGTTTTACTGTAAACCAGAGGTTACTCTAGATATCAAACAACACACTATAGAGGGGAAGGAAATTCTTGAATGCATTGTTTTGCCTGGCGCCGAAAAACCTTATTACGCTAAGGATGAAAATGGGAAGTGGTGGGCATATGTTCGAGTAAAGGATAATACACTTCTAGCGAGCAAAATTGTATTGGATGTGTTGAAAAGAAATGCATCAAGTCAAGGAACACTAATCAACTACTCTAGTAAAGAAAAAGCGTTGTTGGAATATTTGTCTGAAAATGATCGAATAACCCTAAAAGAGTACAAACACATGATCAACATCAGCACGCGAAGAGCCACAAAAATTATCGTAAATATGATTAGCGCAGGCCTAGTGAGGTCACACACAACAGAAAAAACCGAATATTATACACTTGTGTAGGTTCGGTATTGGTTGAATTGTAATTTTGCCCTATGAAATTTGGAGTTGTAGTATTTCCTGGATCAAATTGCGATCATGACCTCATTCACGTTTTAGAAGAAATTAGTGGTCAGCCTGTAGAGCAATTGTGGCATAAAAACACCGACCTAAAGGGATGTGAGTTTATTTTCATTCCGGGTGGATTTTCGTTTGGAGATTATTTACGAAGTGGAGCAATAGCAAAATTAAGCCCTATTATGGCTGCTGTTGTGGCGCATGCGAACAAAGGAGGATATGTAATGGGAATCTGCAATGGATTTCAAATTTTATGTGAGTCGGGCTTGTTAGAAGGGGCCTTGTTGAGAAATGAAAATCAACTATTTGTTTGCGAGAATGTGCACCTAAAGACGGCTACGTCCAACAGCTTAATTACCTCAAGTTTGTCGAAAGATAGTGTTGTGAAAATACCTATCGCGCACGCTGAAGGTAGGTACTATACGGATGACGAAACAGTTGGTCAATTAATTGAGAATGATCAAATACTGTTTTATTATAGCGACGAAAATGGAACAGTAGATAAGTCTACAAATCCGAATGGTTCTGTTCATAATATTGCTGGAATAACAAATAGTACCAGAAATGTTTTCGGTATGATGCCTCATCCAGAAAGAGCGGCAAGCGAAAAGTTATTCAATACGCACGGGCGAGCAATGTTTGAAAGCATTCTGGCCACAGTCTAGTTAATATTTTCTTTATCAAGTAGTTGCTGTGTCTGTATTAGTGTACAGTGTGGGAAGGTAAACCTGCTTTTTCGGCCTTTATTCCCCAAATTTGTTGCATCAAATAAACGTTAAGATGCAGCTAGAGTTAGGAATGTTTCGGACAACAAAAGGGTTTCGTACCAATCATAAGTCCACAGAATTGGTATGTGAAAATTGTAATGCAGCTTTCTTAGCGAATCGGAAAAATGCCCGTTTTTGCAGTTCTAGTTGTCGATCTCAATTTTGGTTAAACAAGAATGAGAAGAAAGTGATTACGTTGGCTGTTCCTGCCGATATAGATGACGATTACTTAGAAGAGGTGAAGGCTATGTTGCTTAACTATAAGAAGGGAGATACCCTTCAAACCATTGGCCGTCCTTCTGCAAAAACGGAACCCGTACAAAAAGAGGTTGTTTCGCTAATGCGAAAAGAAACCATGGTTTTCGACCAAATTGGTGAGTTACGCACTTATTTACGTGAGCAAGGTTTTGAAGACTATAAAGTGCCTAAAATTGATAACGGCATCTATTATGATGAAGGTCTATCTATCAAAAAAGTAGAAGAAGGTTGGGAGACCTTAATCTCCAAACGAGTAAGTTAATTATTCGTAAGTTAACTCAACATTGTTGCTAGTCGGGTGGGCTTGACAAGTCAAAACAAAACCATCTTCGATTTCGGCATCACTTAATCCCTCTCGTTCATCCATACGAACTTTCCCACTTAATACTTTTGCTCTGCAAGTAGTGCAAACGCCAACGGTACATGAGTATGGTGGATCCAAACCAGCATCCTGAGCGGCTTCTAATATTGTTTTGTCAGGTGAAACGGTGATGGTTTGTTCGTCGCCATACACATCGATTTTTACCTGCTTGTCGCCTCCTTCGTCAACAACATCTACATCTTCTCCAGCATCAGACTTGTCGTCTTTTGTAACAGCTGTAAAGTATTCTAAATGTATATGATTGGGTGCTACATGAATGTTGTCTAGTGTTGATTCGACCAATTGCATCAAGCCGGTTGGGCCACAAATAAAGTAGTCTGCCTTCCCCGGGGTATTGTCGGTCAGTTTGTTAACCAACTGAGTAACTTTCATACTATTTAACATGCCAGACAGCCCGTTCCATTCGGTTCCAGGGTTGTCTAATATATGAACGACATTAAATCGATCAGAGTGCGTCTGTGTTAGTTGGTTAATGGCATCCTTAAATATGATACTGTTTTCATCTCTGTTGGCATATACCAATGACACACGGCTATTAGGTTCTTGACCCAATACAGTTTTAGCAATAGAAATTAAAGGGGTTATACCACTTCCACCTCCAAATAATACATAATGATTCGCTCTTGAAGCATCAGGAACAACCATGAAATTTCCCATAGGAGGCATAGCCTCTATGAGTTGACCTTCTTGCAATTCGGAGTTCAGAAATGTACTCATTCTACCTTCTTCAACTTGCTTAACCGCAACGGTAGGCATTTCGTCCTCATACGGACTGCTGCAAACAGAATAAGAACGTCTTACGTCTTCTCCATTTATCATTGAGTGCAAGGTAAGATATTGACCAGCTTTGTAACCGAACATCCCCTTAAGTGGTGGAGGAACTAGTAAACGTATGCTTACCGCGTCGGGAGTTTCTCTGGTAATTTTGTCGACTTTGAGCTTGTAAAATCCGTTAGGCATAATGAGCTATTAAACAGTTGTTTCTTTTTGAATTAGATTGTTTGCAGTAATGTATTCTGCAATTTGTACAGCATTTGTTGCAGCACCTTTACGCAAATTGTCAGCTACAATCCACAGGTTAACGGTGTTTTCGGCACTATCATCTTTGCGAATTCGGCCAACAAATACATCATTTTTACCTTTAGCCATTAGGGGCATAGGGTACTGGTTATTTTTAACGTCATTTTGAATGACAACACCGTCCATTTCAGAAATGGTTTGGATTAATTCATCTAAAACAAACGGCTTCTTTAATTGAGCGTTTACCGATTCTGAATGTCCACCATCAACAGGAACACGAACAGCAGTGGCTGTTATGCGTAAGCTTTGGTCACCAAGTATTTTTTTGGTTTCATTCACCATTTTCATCTCCTCTTTGGTGTATCCACTCTCAAGGAAATCGTCGCAATGCGGGATGCAGTTTTTGTCAATGGGATGTGGGTATGCCTTGTCATCAACGTTACCTGTGCGTTCTCCGTTTAATTGGTTAACCGCTTTATATCCAGTGCCAGATACAGATTGATACGTGCTTATGATTAATCTATCTATGCCATATTTGTCATGGAGAGGTTTCAAAGCCATTGCAAGCTGTATGGTACTGCAATTTGGATTGGCAATAATTCTATCGTTTGGTGTTAAATCTGATGCGTTAATCTCAGGAACAACCAAAGGCGTGTTTTCATCCATCCGCCAAGCCGATGAATTGTCGATTACATAGGTGCCGTTAGAAGCAAATTTTGGGGCCCATTCTAGTGAAACATGTCCACCTGCAGAAAACAATGCGATGTCTGGTTTTACCTGTAAGGCATCCGCTAAACCGATACAAGCATAAGATTTGCCTTTAAACTCGACTTGTTTACCTATTGACTTTGCACTCGCTACAGGAACAAAAGACGTGATGGGTAATGTACTTTCTTCAAGTACGCGAATCATTTCAGAACCAACCATTCCGGTTGCTCCGACTAAGGCTACTTTCATGTTTAAAATTTTTGCAAAGGAAATCGAAAATTTTCTAAAAACGTTAAGTTTCCTACACGTTTACGATTTCATGTTTGTGCGACCAAGAGCAAGTCTTTCCAACAGCCTTTGCGACTTTAGCAAAATCGGGCATCATGTCGCCAAGTTGTTCGAGATAGAGCGATTGTGGGCCATCGGATAATGCCTTTTTAGGGTCGTTATGAACTTCAATCATTAGGCCATCAGCTCCAGCTGCAATAGATGCTAAACTTGCAGGCTTTATCAAGTCTCTATTGCCTGTCGCCTGACTAGGGTCAGAAATAACAGGTAAGTGAGAAAGTTGTTTAGCTAAAGCAATCCCTGCAATGTCAAGTGTGTTCCTGTTACTCGTGTCGAAGGTTCTAATCCCGCGTTCACAAAGTATGACGTTCTCGTTTCCACCTAATAAAATGTACTCTGCAGCCAATAACCATTCCTCCATAGTGGCATCCATGCCACGCTTAAGCATTATGGGTTTGTCTGTTTTACCAATTTCCTTTAGGAAGTGGTAATTTTTCATATTACGTGATCCGATCTGTATGATATCTGTGTAAGGATACACCGTGTCAAGTAAACTTAGGTCCATTACTTCTGTAATAATACCTAAGTCGTATGTGTTAGAAACTTGTTTTAGAAGTGATAAGCCGGTTTCTTTAAGACCTTGAAAACTATAGGGTGAAGTTCGAGGTTTAAACGCGCCACCTCTGATAAACTTTATGCCAAGTTTACTAGTGTAGGAAGCAATTGTCTCGATTTGCTCTTCTGACTCTACGGCACAAGGGCCGGCAATAAGAAACAAATCATCACCACCAATTTTACACCCTTTTACATCGATAATGGTTTTTTTATTTTTCCATTGTCGACTTACTAATTTGTATTTAGGTATATCAGTCAACGCTCTTTTCTTTGTGCAAATAAAACACCAAGATTTAATTAAAGTTTGGTGTAGGTTACTTTTAACTGGATATTTTTCGTAGAACCGCTATTGTCGGTATCTAGGATAACTCTACTTGGCGTCATTGGATTATCTGAAGGTATAATCAAATAGAAGCCCCTGTTGTTGTCTTCTCCACTATTTAGGTAGTTGTCTAGCAGTAACTGAAGATGACGTGTTACACCGAAACTATAGGTTTCGTCCGTGGCATTATATCCTCCTCCGTAACTTGTAAATCCAACCCAAGATTGTGATCGTGGAAATAAAACATCCACTAAGTCTTGGATAAAAGCATTTGACCCATCTTCTTCAGAGGGCTGGAGCAACAACATTCTTGAGGGTGCTGCATATGCATCGGATGCAGAGTTTGCCTTTACGTTGAAAATCAATTTGGCTTCATTAATTACAATCCCTTCTCCATCATCAACAAGCTTGAGTAAATCTGATATCTCAATACGTGTTTTACAACCGGCCATACTCTGTACGTACGTTTCTGTATAGTGCGTTCCAGGGTTGTCGAACTGAGCCGTAATAGAGGCGTTTGGGTTGCTTAAGGTATAGGTTGAAATGTTTTGAGATTCTGGGTTGATCTCAAACTCTTTTCTTAACCCTCCGTTGTAGTAAAGGATTAGTTTTGATTCGTCTGAATATTTGTCTATTGCAATTATTGCACCGTCGTCAGTACCCAAGTTTGCAGGGTTTGGGATAAGGGCAATGCCATTCAGGTAATTAAGAAATACTTCGTTGCTTCCAAACTGTCCGTTGGTGAAAAAATCTTCTCCAAAGGAATTGTTTAATGGAATTCTTAAGGTGTTGGTTTGGTATTTTAGATTTCCGTCTTCCTCAAACCATGCTGTATCAGTTGCATTGATTGTACCAGACCAAGATCCAATTTGATTTCCAAGTGCAGGACTGTAATTAGAATAATACTTGTTGTCTTTTTCAATAATCTCGTCCATTCGATATAAGTCAATATCTAATGTGGAGTTGTCGTGACCATAGGATGCAACATTCAAGTCTCGAGCTAACGAAAGCACTACAGAATCTATAGTGGGGTTCGTTCCAAAATCAACGTTGATTTCGCGAAGTAAAACTTGCGTAAACAAATTGGCGACGCTTGTACCAAAAGCACCGTCGTTTATTCCTCCAAGCAAATTGGACGTTAAAGAATCAATTTTAAGAGAATCTTCACGAACCGTATATGTCTTTATATCGAAAGAATCGACGACAAGACTTCCATGCTGATTTCCTTTGGGTATAAAGTCTACCCCGATTTCATCAGTTGCTTTCTTACAGGAGAAAAAGGATACGGAAAGAGTGGTTACTAATAAGGCTGCCCTTTGGACAGCCTTATTGTTAATTTTGAGACAATATCGTGTCATAGAATTCGGTGTACTCTTCAGCGATATTATCGCCTCTGTGTTCTAAAACCGGTTTCGTTTTATCATTTTGTAAGTGATCCATTACCTCAGGAGATAATGACTCTTGGCATTTAACAACGGCATCAGCATGCGTAATTGCTCCAATATACATACTGGTACAATCGGCATTGGCAAATGGTTTCATTTCGTCATCTTGGATGTGATTTAAACTTGCTTTTCTTGAGAAGTCTTCTCCAAGTGATGCCTGAAATTCGTTGTCGAATACGCTGTAAACTATTTTAGCATTTTCAAAAACAGGTTCGTCTTTGTAGATTGTTTTTAGGTAAAGTGGAATCAAAGAAGTCATCCAACCGTGGCAATGAATGATGTCTGGGTACCAACCTAATTTCTTAACAGTCTCTAACGCACCTTTACAGAAGAAAATCGTTCTTTCGTCATTGTCAGCAAAGAATTCATGTTCTTCATCACCATACACGCTCTTGCGATGGAAGTAGTCTTCGTTGTCTAAAAAGTATACCTGCATCTTTGTGTTAGGTATAGAAGCAACCTTTATAGTAAGTGGGTTGTCGTTATCGTCAATGGTGATGTTCATTCCAGAAAGACGTACTACCTCATGTAAACGGTTTCTTCTTTCATTAATAACACCAAATCGGGGAACCAGAATTCTTACTTCATTGTCTTGCTCTTGAACGGCTTGTGGCAACATTCTAGCAATGTCAGACAATGCGTTACTTTCTAAAAAAGGACTCATTTCTGAAGAAATGAATAAAACTTTTTTTCTGTTGTTTTCCATAAATAAACTGTGTTTTTACTATAATGCGAGTGCAAAGATACCCCCTATAATTGGCAAATTTGCGTCTTCTTCTACTTGTATCTTAAGTATTTTTTTAGTATATGTTTATATTCAAATCGCCTGATTTACTGCACGCAAGGATATCAAATCGTAAAAAAGAAGGACAAACAATTGGCTTTGTTCCGACAATGGGTGCATTGCATCAAGGACACTTATCTCTAATAGAACGTGCCAAGGCAGAAAATGATACAGTAGTCTGTAGCATTTTCGTCAATCCAAAACAATTTGACGATAAACTGGATTTGGTGAACTACCCAAATCCAATTCAAAAAGACATTGCGATGCTTCAATCTTTGGGTGTCGACATTATGTTTAATCCAGAAGCAGATCAGATGTATGGAGAGGATTACGACAACACCGATCTCGATTTACAAGGTTTAGATTTGATTCATGAAGGTAAGCAACGTCCTGGCCATTTTCAGGGAGTAGCAAAGGTGGTTAGGCGCTTCTTTGAAATCGTTGAGCCTAACAAGGCATATTTTGGGCAAAAAGATTTTCAGCAGTCCGTTGTGGTAGGACACTTAATTAAGCTTTTCGATATGCAAACGGAATTAGTCGTTTGTTCTATCGTACGAGAACCGCATGGTTTAGCCATGAGTAGTCGTAATGAGCGTCTGTCTGACGTAAAACGGCTCAAAGCAGCATTTATATACAAATCACTTTTAAAGTTCAAGGAGCGCTGTTTTTTTAAGCCTCTACCTGAAGCAATCGAAACGACGCTTAAATATTTGCATTCGATTGATGATGCCACAGTTGAATACTTCGTTTGTGTGGATGGAGAAACAATGCAACAAGTGAATGACTTGTCTGAGTCTAAGTACGTGGCTGTTGTTACCGTGGTGCGTTACGACAATGTTAGACTATTAGATAACATGGTGCTCAAAGATGAACGGTAGCTCACATAGATAGTTGAAAAGACAATCGGTCAAATTCTTTCCCATTGAGAATTACAGACACGAAATGCATGCCAGGATGGTAGACACGCGTAGTTATGGGTTTGAAATGATGCTCCTTGGTAATCGTGATCGAGCTGTCTGTGGTTGTTCGCTCACTAACCTTAAAAACCTTTTTGCTATGGCTTCCATTCTGTTTTAGCAAATAGATAGCAAATTCAATTCTTACACTTCGGGATGCTTTTTGTCCATTCAAGATGTCAAATGAAAAACGGAGGCGCTCACCCATTTGTATATCAGGATTTGCAACAGAAAAATTACTTACGTCAAGTTTATTTGCATCTAATCCAAACAAACTCAGAACCTCGAGATGACCCTGCTTTAGCAGTGTCCGTACTCCGTGTTTAACAAGCGCATTAAGGTTTTCGGTTTTCCCATGCCATTTTTTTGCTAATGACTTAGCAACTGATGGGTTGTCTTTGCATATATCGTAAGATGATTTGCAACACTTCGTCTTACAACTTCGTCGTTGTCATCTTTTAGGTTTTCGAGGATAGGAATACCCGGGGAAGGGTCGGACTTTAGTTGAGGGAGTGCCATGGCCCACGGAAGTCTTGGTCGAGAACCTTCGCTCGCCAATCTCCTAATTTTAGAATCCTTATGAGAAGACCATTCTAGCATTTTGGCAATGGCTTTGTTGGGGTACTTAATTATGAAAGGGCGAACGGCAAATTCGGCACTTGTAAATGAAGTAATTTTTGCAAGCGTTTCCATAGACGTATTAAAGTCGTTTAGGCCATAGGTAGCCACAAAGTCAGGAAGGAACATGTATTCGAAGTTCTCGCCGATTCCCAATTGCTTTAATGCCTCTGTCACCTGCACAAGTTGATTGCATGCAATTGGGAAGTCTTTATCGAGTACATCGTGCAACACTTTGGTTACATGATACATCCGCTGTTTTAATTCAAATTCCTTAAACTCATCCGTTAAAATTTGGGTAAATAAATGCGATGTGTCAACCTTGGGAGTTACTTCATGCAAAGCAGTTTCGAATGTTTTAAAGAAGGAGAGATTGTAACGGTCTTTTAAAGCAGTGCTCATAAAATTTATACGATTGTTAGCTCTTTGCGTCCACCCACTTGGGTTCGAGATTTGGCATATATGATTTTAAGGCGTGCATGAATTCATCAGGTTGTTGTGTTCCGATAACGAATTTTTGATTGCTGGTTAAAACAATTTGTATACCTATACGACCAGAAACATTGTAAACGATACCATGTTTTTTACTGTATCTAAATCCCCATCCACCCAGAAAGCCATAGTCTATGACCTTAGCCGAAGAAATTTGACTCCACAGGATTTGCTTTTTAAAGAATGGGACGTACTGCATCGAAATGCCATCCCAACCGACATCAGTTTTTAGGTAGATGCTTAAAAATAGGATAACAACTAGAACCATAAATCCAGCAAAAAACAATAATAAGCCGTCAGAAGCGGGATTATTGCCAAACGGTTTGTCTAAAATGATTTGTTGGTAGACACTAATAATAGGAAGCAGCAAGAATAAAAGCGCGATCGCAATCATCCACCACTTTCGATATCGTTGAATCTCCTTAAAAGTTTCTCCCATAATTTTATTCGTGTTTCAACCTAAATGTCAAAAACAGTCACATTTCTGAAGAACGGTTACCTCGTTTTTGTTTAGGTCTATATATGGATCGTGGGTAGTCGGATCGCCTCATAGAGTCGTCTGTTAATTCCCTTAGGGCGTTATTGGCAATCCATTTGGCCGTTTTGTTTTGCATTTGCAATAACGCATGTGCAGTGTCTATGGCACGATAGTTTAAGTCCAAGTTTCTTTTGCCCATATTTCTCAATGCCCAATTTACGGATTTACGCACATAAATTCTGTTATCCCACGACTTACGTACCACTGCATCAAAAAATGGTTCAAAAACATCATTGTCGGCTTTTTTGTCGGCCATGCATATTGCAGCCATTGTAGCGAAGCCCGCTCTTTTTTCAAATTCTGCTTCTCGATGCGACCATTCAATCGACTTTTCGACTGCAAACGGACTTCGCGCAAAGAGTTTCATTGAAAAGGAATCACAGGCTTCCCAGGTCTGAAATGAAGTGACAAATTGCTCCATTAATACAGGAGTTAGATTCTTTGGATTGAAATTTTGCTAGCCAATATTTGAGCGTCGTAATTCCCTGTTTCAAACAGTGCTATCGCAAGTGCATCGTTTTTCCCTATTTCTTTAGCGATCGCATTGATATCTTTTTGAAATACGCCAAACGTGTTTTTGGGTGCAACACCAAACTTGATACGTTTTGTTTCAATTGTTTCTTGACTGCCTAACTCACGAAGCGTTTCAAGTACCTCTTTTACGACAATTTCTTCTTTATTATTCAATGTTGTTTATCTGTTTCCAATTACAAGGGTTAATCCAATCTTCGTGCCCCCAAACATGCCAAGGCGCTTTAGCCATGTCAACATTTGGGTCAATGAGTTGCCTAAACGGCCTGTTGTTCAAACTTACCCAAGCATTGACATAGATTTCTATATCCTGCCCATAAAGTTTTTTTAAATATTGGCAGTATTGCCAAATCATATCAGGATGCGTTGCGAGCGCTCTATATTGACCTACGGTCAAATGATCTTTGGCATCATGTGCAATGGGTTGGCCCTTCTTTAAAATGTTAAAACCAATATTGCCGTATTTAATGCGCAACATCATCCTCCAACTCAAACGATGTCCTTCTTCGGTGTAAAACACATTGCCAGGAATGGCAAAATGCCTAAGTGGTAACATAACTTGAATTAGCATGAATAAACAAAACAAAACGGATACTATGTGCTTATGTTGACTCGTGTAGGTTGTCTTTTGGATGGCATCAGAGTACGTCTTGATTCTAAACAATTTTGTAACAGTTGCTGGAGGGAAAAATAAAACAGACGCCCCTATCATCATGTAGGGGAAGGTGCCAATTTGGAATGTTACCGAATTGAAAATGTGGAAAGCAATAGAGGTGATAAATGCAAGCTTCCGAGTGGGTTTGTAAAGTAAGGCCGGGATTACAAATAAATCGTAAAGAATTCCTCCCCAAGCCACAAATAGGGGCGTGAGCTCCCAACGATAAATAGCGCCTAAAACCGGCATGTCTTTTTTTGAGGAAAACATGAGTTCGGAGACTCGACCCGACATCCAATCGGGATACCATTTTGCAACGCTAGCGTACGTGTAAACGATTAGAAACAAGAATAGGAACTGCCATTTGAAGATGGCTGGAAGGTACTGTAACCGTTTTGTCCTGCCCTGCTTTGCGTCCATACTTAGATTGGCATTTGCAGGAGTAAAAGTCATCAGAATACACAACAAAAGCATCAAGTTGTGATGGTTGTTGTAACTTGTTTTATGCATAAAATACAATCCTGCCCAGCCCAATGTAAAAAGTGGCATCACGATGCGATAATGCCAGCCTAATGTGATGGCTATGGCAAGTAATCCCATTAACCCAAAGTATACAAACATGCCAATCCCATCTATTGGTTGTAACCAATCAAATCCGATAAAATTAAACGTGATGTGGGGAGGGCCAGTAAAAACCTCTTTTGTCCAGCCAACTAGGTTTGAACCAAAACATTCGAACACCAAAACCAAGCCGAACAAAATACGCCAAACTGTAATTTGGACATGGTCGATAGGTTTAAAAAGACTGCTCTGAATTTGCATGGTATGCGGTCAAAGATATCAAAATCCGAAGTCAGATTGTATTGAATTTGCGATGTACGTATATATTTGTCTGATATGGAATCTTTATTTGACCCAGCAAAAATTATTGTCAGTAATGGGAGTAATTTTTCACTCAGCGACTACCAAACAGATTATACAGGAAGTTTAAAAAAGAAGAAAGACGGTTTAAAGATTCTGGAAGCAAACAGAGATAAGTTGCACGATTTGCAACGGATGATGTACGCGAATGATTCACATTCAGTTTTGCTCATTTTTCAAGCGATGGATGCGGCAGGAAAAGACAGCACAATTAGAAAGGTATTTGCAAATAATTTCCCGCAAGCAAGCCGTGTGAATAGTTTTAAAGCACCTTCAAAAAAAGAGTTAGATCACGATTATCTGTGGCGTTCGGCCAAAGTATTGCCTGAGCGAGGAACATTTGGCATTTTTAATCGTTCCTATTATGAGGAAGTGCTTGTAACCAGGGTGCATCCACAATATATAATTGGGCAACGCATTCCTGGAATTGATGACGTGTCAAAAATTGACGAACAGTTTTGGGACAAACGGTTGAAAGCGATAAGTGACCATGAATCACATTTAGCTGAAAATGGGACGGTCATTTTAAAATTCTTTCTCAATGTGTCGAAAGAAGAGCAAAAAAGGCGGTTTTTGCGACGCATCGAACTGCAAGAAAAGAATTGGAAATTCAATATCGGAGATTTAAAAGAGCGCGCAAGATGGGACGATTATATGGCCGCGTATCAAAGTGCTATTGAGAAAACATCAAAGAGTTATGCTCCTTGGCATATTATTCCAGCCGATAACAAGTGGTTTATGCAAACAGTGGTTAGTGAAATTGTTGTAAATGCTTTGGAAGGTTTGAATTTGAGTTACCCTACAGTTAGCGAAAGTGATCAAGCCGACTTAGAAAAAGGGCTGAATTTGCTGAAAGCAGAGACGTAGTTCCTTGTTGAATTGTAAGTTTTTTGTAATTTAGTCGACCTTGTTTAAAATCACGGTTTTATACAAACGGCTAAGTAGTTAAAAACATTCAACATGAGACAGACAATTACCCTTTTAGTTTTTGCATTTTTAATTCAAATAGGAACTGCACAAGCACAGTGCGTAAATAAATTTCCTTATACCTATGACTTCGAAAATTTTGATAGTCTTCAAATCGACGCAAGTTGTGACGCCACTATCAAAGGTGATTCAGCAAATGGTTGGTTCCAAGATTCGACAGATGGAGGTGAATGGAGAGCTGATACCGCTGGAACTGGCTCCTTTGGGACGGGCCCAGGTAGTGATGACAACACCAATGGTGTTGGGGTAGGTAAAGACTATTCTCCTGGGACAACAGGTGGGGTCTATTTATACATGGAGGCAAGTTCTGCAACCGGATGTCCCGGCAATGCAATCAACCTTATCAGTCCTTGTTTTGATCTTTCGGGTACGTCATACTATCAATTAGAGTTTGCCTATAATATGCATGGTACAGAAGGTATGGGGCAGTTATTTGTCGACGTGTTCCACAACAATGTTTGGGAACAAGATGTATGGAGTCTTAAAGGGGATCAAGGTGAAGGTTGGAAAATAGCCAAAGTTAATTTAGCAAAATACAAAGGAAGCTCGGTGCGGTTACGCATTAGAGGCATAATGGGAAGAACGTTTGTGGCAGATATGGCTATTGATGCAATAACAGTTAAAGCGATTTCAGCCGTAGATTATGATGGAGAAATTGTAGGAGCGCGGGCACACAGGAACAATGGGTACGGGTATATTCCTAAGCTGCAGGCTGACTCTATTCTTTACGATGTTTTTATAAGAAATAATGGTTTGAAAAAAATTACCGGAGTGAAGCTGGTGGTTGAATTGACCAATTCGAAAGATACATTCAGCTATGGTGACCTTGAAGCATTTGCCTCTGACTCGTTACAAAGAATTGTGGCACAATTGCCGGTAAAGAGTGACCAAGATATCAGCACGATAACTTTGCTGTTAAACGAAACAGATGGCAATACCGCTAATAATTCAATTAAAGTCCAGAACTATCATAACGACTCCATGTTTAGTCGCGATAATGGCACTTGGTATGGAGGGGTTGGCTCTAATGCGGGTGCGGTTGAAATCGGGAATTTGTATGAGTTACAAAAAGACGATACCCTTACATCAGTCTCGTTTTTTATTAATGGTGGTATCGCTGGAGATTCTGTAGAGGTAAATTTATATAATGTTACATCAAGTAAACCGAGCGGATTAATCGTTAGCTCAGGAACAATTGTGTTAGACGGCTTTGTTAGATGGTATACCGTTAAGGTTGGTTGTGATAGAGAATTGAAAGCCGGTGAATACTTTGTTTCAGTGCGTCAGTTGGTAAGTGGTTCAAACATGGGACTTGGCTACACACGTGACTTCTATGAGCGAAACAAGTGCTTGTATTCTGGTGCTGGTTGGCCCGAGATGTTGTTGTTTGATGGTGAGTCAGTTTTGGTTCGCATGAATTTTGGAGAAGTTAAGAAGGCTGCTATTGCTATAGATTTGAATGATACCATTTGTCAGAGAAAAGATTATATAGTCACTGCTAGTGGTGCAGCATCTTATGTGTGGGAACCATTTGGGATTGTTCAAAGTAAAACGGGCAACATCGTTAAAGTAAAAGCAGACAAAGACTTCCGATTGAAAGTTACCGGTACAGATGTATGTGGTAAGGTAGCAGTCATTGATCAGGATATTAAGGTGATTAAAACACCAGATATCACAGTTAGCGCCGACACGACCGTATGCGAATTTCAAAGCGTACTTCTTAAGGCAAATACAAATGCCAATTATAAATGGATAGGTGGACCTACAAATCAAAACTATGGAGTTAACCCATCTAAAACAACCACATATGTGGTAGAAGCAGATACATTTTTTGGGTGTAAAAGCTCACGCAACGTCACAGTAAATGTGAGCAAACCTGTACCTAGCGTAACGCCTGATACAACGATTTGCCAAGCCCAGTCTTTAGCACTAACGGCATCTGGGGGAACATCATACCAATGGACGTCGGGTCCAAACACAGCAACGTATAATGTTAACCCTAATGCGGATACCAAATACATCGTTAAAGTGACGGATAGTTATAATTGCTCGGCTTATGATACGGTTCAAGTAACAACGATTCCAGGACCACCGTTATACACATCAGGAGATACGTCAATATGTTTTGGTAACCGTGTATTGATTAAAGCCTTTGGGGCGGATTCTTATGAATGGATAGGAGGCCCTAAAACGGCTGAGTACACAGCGTTACCGTTATCGTCAAAAAGCTTTTTGGTTAAGGGATTTGCCGGAAATGGATGCTACCTAATTGATACCGTAAATGTATTTGTTGCGAAGATTCCTAAAGTAACTGTAAGAGCGGATACGACAATCTGTGAAGGGGTAACACTCGACATAACAGCCAACACTGCAGACGATGTTGATTTTGCATGGCGGTCAGGTGAAACAACCCAAAAGATTAGTGTTAGCCCTAAGGTGACCACAGAATATAAAGTTGTGGCTACAAATTCTACAGGGTGTTATGCGGAAGATTCAACCTTAATAACCGTAGAGCCGTTGCCTATAATTGACTTTAGTATGTCTCAAAGCCATAAGACGATTACCTTGCTGAATAATAGTCTGCACGGTGATTCATATTCTTGGAACTTTGGTGACGGAGACAGTAGCAAAGAAAAAAGTGCAACACATAAGTATCGAGTGCACGGCGATTACGTGTTGACATACAAAGTGACTAACAAATGTGGTTCTAAAGACACTTCTTATACCGTGGTAGTCGAAAACTTGGGAGTTGAAGACATGCTGGACAGCAAAGTATTTGTGTACCCTAATCCTGCTACTAAGAATCTGACAATTGAATTTGCAACGCCAATAGGCAACTCAGTAGTAGCCAAATTGTTTACGATTGAAGGTGGTGAAGTGAAAACTTGGTTGCTTGAAGGTAACAGCGGTAGCAAAAATCACATTGAGCTTCAGGGTATTGCTAAAGGCACTTATCTGCTGCATATAAACACTCCAGATGGTTTGATTACAAAGAGAATAGTAAAATTATAATTGACTTATAGGCGCACCAAGAGTGCGCCTATATTTTTGAAACTGTAAAATTATATTTTCAGAAATAATTGAAAGTTTAAAATATTGTATTACTTTTATCCTGTGAAATTAGAAGAAGCACAACAAAAATTTATTCAAGGATGGGGCCAACTTGGTGCAAGTTGGGGGATTAACCGAACGATGGCTCAGATTCAAGCGGTGCTTTTACTTTCGCCAAAGCCTTTGTGTACGGATGAAATTATGGAGAAACTTCAAATTTCACGAGGTAATGCCAATATGAATATTAGAGAGCTTGTAGCATGGGGCGTAGCCTATAAGAGTTTCATTAAAGGAGACCGAAAGGAATACTATTATTCAGAAAAGGATATGTGGGAGTTGGCTAAGAAAGTGTCTAGGGAGCGGAAAAAACGGGAACTTGAACCGTTGGTCAAAATATTAGGAGAACTACAGACGATAGAAGGAAACAACAAGGAAGTGAAGGAGATGAACAAAGTTGTGAAATCAGCAGGTCTGATGGCCAAACGCGCTGAAAGTATACTTGATCTGGTTATGAAACTGGAGGAAAAAGTATTCTTTAAATGGTTTAGAAGGAAGTAAAAAATTTTGATTGAAACTTTCAAAGAAAATTGAAAATATAATAAATACAGGATACAATGAATACCAATATTCTTACATATTCGATGTACTTAATGGTCACGTTTTATATTACGGTGGTTGTTGGGTATAAATTTTACAAGAATGGGATTCATTTAATCCTGAACCTATTCAAGCCCAATATAGAAGGAGCCCATGCAATCAATAAACTTTTGCTTGTTGGATACTATTTGGTAAACCTAGGTTACTTGGCAATTTCCATTAAAGGCTGGCCTGTAATCCAATCTCATAACGAAATGATAAGAATCCTTTTTCAGCAAACAGGAATCATATTGTTAGCCCTCGCAGTACTTCACTATAACAACTTGTTTTGGTTGTACTACCTCTCAAAAAGAAAAGACTTTATAAAATTTTTAACACATTAATAATTATCAATTATGGAAAATTTAATTGTACGTGCCTACATCGTTTACTTGCCTGTTGCGGTGTTCTTAACCTTCATTGTAGCCAGAATCTTTTTTAAGAATTCACGCATTTTTATGTCTGACATTTTTAAAGGTCGAATGGATATTGCACACAGTACCAACACGCTGTTTGAATTGGGTTTCTATCTATTAAGCTTAGGCTTTGCCTTGTCGATTATGGAAATCACAAGATCTACCATTAACCACCAACAGTTCTATGAAATTTTAAGTGAGAAGGTAGGTGTCTTGAGTGTATTCCTCGGGATAATGGTCTTCTTTAATTTGTATATGTTGTTTCGCGGGAAGAAGAAAACTTCAGAAAATCAGAGACTTAGAGAACGACTTCAGAATCAAGCTAACAAGACCCAAGCTTTAGGCATTCAAATAAAATAATTAATTCAAATCGCGGCGGGATAATCCCGCCGCTAAATATAAAACCTATGAAATTCCTATTACAAACCAACGTCGTTATGCAGGCTTTATGGATTTTAGCACTCCTGTGCGCCATTGTCGAGCCGATATATATTCTTTACATCGCTTTTTTTATGGGAATCAACCACATGGTTTTTTCACTCATCCTGTTAATAGCAAAAGGACGAAAATCTCATCTGTTACAACACCTTATCTGGAGTTCAGTGTACCTAACCTTATTCATTACATATGTTTCTGTAGGGCGATCTATGACTAACGTGGAGTTGTCTGAAGATTTATTTCAGATTCTAGCTTCAGTCCCACCTATTCTATTGGCCTTATCTTATTGGTATGTCAGCTTTGTAAAGTTAAACCCGTTCAAAAAAACTGAACACAATGTATTTGATATATGAAAGTTGTTATTGCCGGAGGAACAGGGTTTATAGGACAATATCTAACCCACAGGTACCGCACTGACGGGCATGAGGTATTTATAGTATCACGCCAAACAGGTTTGCATAAAGGGGTGCAGGTGGTAAGTTGGGCCAATGAAAAGCAGCTATTGGAAATTCTCTCCAACGCCGATCTCCTAATCAATATGGCTGGAAAATCTGTCGATTGTAGATACAATGAAAAAAATAAGCGTGCCATACTCGCCTCACGAATTGATACAACACGTAAGTTGAGTCAGCTGGTGAAAAAGATGCCACTTCCACCTAAAGTTTGGATCAATAGCAGTACGGCAACAATTTATCGAGACGCAAGGGATAGGCCAATGACTGAGACTAGTGGGGATATTGGAGAAGGGTTTTCAGTGGATGTAGCCGAGCAGTGGGAGGATACTTTTTTTAAAGAAAGTACGTCAAATACGAGGAAAGTTGCTCTACGCACTGCTATTGTATTGGGCGAAGGGGGAGGCGCCTACGAACATTTCAAAATATTAGCCAAAATTGGATTTGGTGGACCACAAGGTTCAGGCAGTCAAATGATGAGTTTTGTACATGTGGAGGATGTATATGGCGCTATAGAGTTTATACGTCAATCAGATTCCGACAAGGAAGTTTTTAACGTATCAGCACCAAACCCCGTCACGAACAGGGCATTTATGAAAACCTTACGTGAGATGTTAGGGGTGAGGGTTGGAGTTCGCATATATTCATGGATGCTCGCCATTGGCGCGTTTGTTTTAAGAACGGAAACAGAGTTGTTGTTGAAAAGTCGATGGGTCATTCCAGAAAGGTTAAATAGTCGAGGTTTTGATTTCAAATACCAAACGATTCAGGAAACACTTTCTGGGATAATGTCAGGCAAGCAAAACACAGTGAACTGATTATATTTGTCTGCTTATAATGGACAACAATTCAATTACTTATCGGGGAGAACGGTTAGAATGGCCAGCGGTCTATCTAAAGATGTTTTCTCCAATGATGATTGTTGTTTTATTGACCATTGGAGTTGATGCGTGGGTAGAATATTCCTCAGGCGGGTTATCCCCTTTTTTCTATAAGGACCTTGTGACGATTGGCATCATTGCATTCGCTTACGTTCTGTTTTGTTGAAAAAGATACATAAAACCATCGCGATAAATATCGCCGTCTATACCATCGTGGTTGGTATAATGGCATTGTTGCCGCTTAGGTTAAACATTGTTGACTTTCATTTTGAAACCTATTTTTTGAAGGTTGAAATTGTACTGGTCATACTAACCTATGCCATTGGTATCTTGTTGAATCCAAGGCATATTTTGTACCTCCTCATTTTAAACTTAGTTTTTATTGCTTTCTGCATTTATGGGATGCACGGTAGTTACCCGATTTCTAAATTTATATTTTACATCATGCTCATGACTTGCACCAGTTTGTTAGGGTATAAGTTAAACCGGATATTTTTTGATTTGAACCATCAAGTAACTGCGGCCAATGCACTTATCCAAACTCAAAACGAAAACTTAAAGCGTGCAAATGCGGCAAAAGATCAACTTTTTGAGATTCTTGGTCATGATTTGAAAGCGCCGTTCTTCCATTTATCAGCACTTTTAACCCTCTTCGATCACACTGATGATCAAGAAAAAAAATCGGAGTATAAACAAATGATGAAAAGTGCCATTCAGGATGGTGATCAACTTGTTGCCAGTATTCTAGATTGGGTTGATGTGCAGAGCACCTATATGAATTTCGACCTTCATGAAGGAAGTGTGAAGGAAATAGTTGAGGAAACGATACAAGGAGAACAGATTAACGCCAGGTTAAAAGAGATTAAAGTCTTGTCAGACATAGATCAGGACTTACGGATGCAAATGGATCGCAAGATGATGGGTACAATAATGAGAAATCTCATGTGCAATGCGATAAAGTATTCAGAGCGTAATAGTACGATTCAGATTGCCGGTAAAATGGATCAAGGTGATGTTGTGATACAAGTGATTGACCAGGGTATTGGGATGAGTGATGAAATCAAAAACGAACTTTTTATGTATGGTAAAATTCCGACACGTTTAGGGACAGAACAAGAGTCTGGTAGTGGTTTTGGATTAAATATTTGTAAGAAGATGGTTGAAAACCAAGATGGAACCATGGACATCCAAAGTGCAACCGATCAAGGAACGACGGTAACCATGCGATTCCCAGGTATAATTGGATAACTTCCGTACAGTAATTCTAAATTTCCAGTTTCAATGTGTTTTATTTGACCATTGAAATGCGCAATTTTTGGAAAAAATATCGAAAAAATAAACTCGCGGTTGTTGGCTTGTGGTTTATTGGGGTCTGCTTTATCGTGTCTATAGGGGGCTATGTTTTTACCCCGGATAAGTCGACGGCGTGCAATGAGATGCAAATCGAAAATGATCTAAAAAAACCAAGCTACAAGGCTTGGTATTTGAAAGATTCCGTACAGCATACCTCTACGCTTTCAGAACTCTTATGGAAAGGCCGAAAACCAGCAAACCATTTGTTCTTGTACGACAACAATGGAGATACGTCTACTGTAAATATGCTGGTTGCACAACCATTGCTCAATAAGTCTGACATCATCTCCAAACGCTTTCGCCTTGGAACCGATGTGTTTGGCAGGGATGTGCTCAGTCGCATAATCCTTGGAACTAGAATCTCCTTGTCGGTTGGTTTAATATCGGTTTTAATCTCACTTTTTTTGGGTATTTCACTTGGACTTGCTGCAGGATACTTTCGTGGATGGGTAGACGCCGTGGTAATGTGGTTGATTAATGTGATATGGTCGTTACCCACTTTGCTGCTCGTTATCGCTATAACGTTTGCCTTGGGCAAAGGCTTTTGGCAAATATTCATTGCTGTAGGGTTAACTATGTGGGTAGAGCTCGCAAGAATCATTAGAGGCCAAGTTTTTAGTTTAAGAGAAGCAGAGTACATACAGGCCGCTAAGATGCTCGGTTTCTCAAACATACGAATCATGTTTCGCCACATACTGCCTAATTGTATTGGGCCAATTGTGGTAATCTGTGCAGCCAATTTTGCATCGGCTATTTTATTGGAAGCCGGTCTTAGTTATTTGGGCTTAGGTGTTCAACCACCGTTTCCGAGTTGGGGTCAAATGCTCAGCGAGAATGCAGATTATATTGCATTAGGGGCACCTCATTTGGCACTTGCGCCTGGCATAGCCATTATGTTGCTCGTAATGTCTTTTAACTTTGTTGGGAATGGATTGCGCGATGCACTTGACGTGCAGCTTTAAAATCGAAAACGCGCTCCAAATAGAATCTGACGTGGCGCCAAATAACGCGCTGGGTTTGTAGGTGGTTCACCCGACTCTAAAGGACCAACATATCGAGGGTCTCTCCAATCGTTAGGCACATCATCCCCATTCTCATACGCATTACCGGTAATTGGGTTTATGAGTTGAGGATTCTTGTTATTAAACACGTTTCTTACCTCGAAACTCAAGGTAATTCCGTTCATGTTTTTTTCGCTCACACGAATGGTACGATTCACTTTTAAATCAGTGTTGTACCATGGTTTGGCTCTAGACTGAAGGTATTTGTCTGGGAGTTGGCGGTACAAAGGCCGCCCTAGGTCGTTATAACCCTCTAACACTTGTGGCGTATACCTATAACCAGATTGATAATTACTAGAAACGAAGAATTGACTATTTTTAAACCAAGTAGGCAAACGTTTCAAAGACGTGTCATACGTTAAGGCGATGCCTATCGTCGTATTCCACGGTCGATCCCAAGCTAAATACTGCTCTGTGCTTAACGGAACCTCTCCGGTTTGTTCAATTTGTAAACTTGACTCTCGTGCAGAGTTTGACTTTCCACGTGCTACTTGGTACGAAACATTCCAAAAAACACGCATAAACTCTTTAACACGATAGGTCGTTGAAAATTCGGCGCCAACAATCTTTGCGTAGTCTTGATTGATGTACATAACTTTTGTTACGGGTCTTCCTGTTTGGTCCTTTACAATTACACGTCGACTTACTATGTAGTCAAATCTGTTGTTGTTGTATGCCGATAAGGTCACCCCAAAATCTTTAGTCACTTGTGTTTTATAGCCAAGCTCGTACGATACATTCACCTCAGGATTTAAGTCTGGATTTCCAACGTTTGACAAGAATGAACGATCTTGATAGGTTGGGTCTAATCCAGCATATAGAAACCTTGGATGAGGCAAACGCATAGAATGCGAGTAATTAAAATACAATGAGTTGTTGCTCGTTACTGGAAAACTTACATTCACCTTAGGAAGCAATCTCACCTTATACCGCATCCCAAACAAACCAAAGGTGTTGTCCATGTAATCTGTTCTGATCTGATCAATAACAGGAGCAGAGGCACTATTTACAGCATCGTCTGCAAACTTACCAGGTGCCCAATAGTTTAAACGTAATCCCAAGTTTGCAACAATTCCTTTATACGTGATTTTGTCGATGGCATATAGCCCGCCATTATTTGGTTTTACTTCCCAAATATCATTACTAGATCCTATCGAGATTGATGCCGTATAGGTGGTGTCGTCAATTTGAATTGGTGCCCCAACCCAAGGTCGAGAAACATCTACCCATTGATAATGATTAAATTTTTGTTCCCAACCGAAAATGAACTGATTCATTTTGTTTTTAGGGTAATACCGCAAATTCGCCTTCAAGGTAATTTCCTTAGCAAAGTGGTCGTGCCATGTGCCAGATATTCCTCCATTATTGATTAACCCTGGTCCAGGTAAAACAAACTGGATGTTTGAGGTTGGGTTAAACACTTCTACTGGATCAGTTACAATAGAATACTCATCGTACAATTGGTCAACTGTTTCACTTCTAAATGGCCTTCCATTTGCGTCGGCTCTTAGATTGGTAAACAGTCGTCCTATAGTGGCACGTAAGATTAATTTCTCACTGATACTGTGCTTTAAGTTTAAAGCCGTAAGGTTTGCGGCATGGGTATACGTCGTTGCATTGTCTAGGTTAAGGCTTCGGTCGTACTGAAAACCAGGCCTTAAAATTGCATCAAACCCAACGATTTGTAAGGTCCTTGTATTTTGATTAACCGATAAACTGTGCTGATTAGAAAGTGTGATTTTAGTTCCACGCTTTAGCTGATAAGCGATCTTAATTGTGTTGGTAAACTGATTCTCTTGTCGTGGCGCCCATATTGAGTCGTTGGTGTAAAGAGAACTATGCAATTGATTTGCAGTCGCACCAAAATAGGTGTCGCTATGGCGCATGGTGAAATTCGTGAAATACGTGACTTTTTTCTTTGTTCCAGGAACAGAGCCAGCAATATTCAAGTCAGCAATATCAGATTTCCATTGAGCGGCACCATTGTAAACGCCCATATGGTCACTTTGCCAACTTCCTGCTATTTGAAACTTGTCTCCACCTTCTTTAATCGTAGTTGATATTACACCAGCCGATCCATCGCCATATTCGGCACCCGAACCACCTGTGGTAAGTTCCATTTCCCCAATAGAGCCACTTGCCACTTCAACGCCAAATCCAGTACCTGCCAAGGGGTCTTGAGCTGTCACATTGTCGACCAAATAAAGTGTTTCGTAAACACGCGCTCCTCTAATTTGCAAACCATCGGCGGTTTTAGAAACCCCAGCCTGCATTGCGACTACTTCTTGCACATCACGCACATTCATATCGGCAATGTCCTTTTGTGTTACTTTAACTTTAGTGTCTGCTTCATCTAGGTCAACTATGCGTCTATTGCCTACAATGGTGACAGTTTTAAAGGTGTTTTTTTGAGATTCTAGTTTAATGTCTAGTTTAGTAGTTTTTCCGGCCTCTACTCGAATACCTGTAAATACCTTTTCGACATATCCAACATACTGCACTTTTACACTGTAGTCACCAGGTTTTATATCTGTAACCAAATAGCTACCATTGCCTGTAGATGTGGCGCCGTAATAGGTGCCAATCAAGTAAATGGTCGCTGCTTGAAGTCCATCGCCGGTCACCTCATCTGTCACCGTTCCTTTGATATAGCCAATTTGCGCCTGACTGGCTGTGAAGCACATAAGACATAAAACAGAAAGTATGATGTGATGCAGTCTTACCAATTGAATTCCGAATTAAGTACTTTGTCAAATATTTTATTAAGCGCAACAGGGTCTTTGTCAAACCGATATAGTTCGACACTAAAAAAGACTTGATTGGTGTTTCCGTTTTGTTTTCGAATGGCACCAACAATGTTGGGTCCTTCCCAAGCCCCAAATGTTGATATTTGAGCAGTATAGATTGCTTCGCCATCTATGCTTGGTAAAAAAGGATCTAAGCCTAAAATCAAGTTTTTGGGTTGTATGTTGGGCCAGTCCGAGTTTGAACCGATTAGGCTAGAATCATTGCTGACTACCGCTTGACCACTTCTTGTACTTAAACTGTCAATCGGGATTGCTCCACGCAATTCGGAAGGTACAAAACCGGCAGGAAAACTAGTTATCACAAAAGACTTCCCTCCTGTATTGGTATAGTTTTGAAGCACTGGTGACGCAAACTCTAAAAGCAAACCTGATTGCCCAGTAATTGGGTTGCTAAATAAGCTTTGATCACAGTTAAAAACTAGTTTGTCGTACAACGACGTTAACAACGAAAAAGTAGGGTTCCAAAACTTTGGTTGATATTGACCGTTGTCAAGCGCAAAATCTATTGCATCGATTCCACCAACATAATTATCGCCAACTAATTTTTGATATTCAACATTAACTTCTGGTGGCTGCCCGCTTATCAACAGAAGGTCTGATGTCTGTTTCTTTACATAGATATTATCGGAAGTGTCGACCGTACTTTCAGAACCTGCAAAGTCTATCACTTTTAAGTAAAACGTGTTGTTGCCATCGTTGTTTAAACCATCAATGGTAACACCAGGGTTGGCAATATCAGTATTGTAAAACACGTCACCATCAACTACACCAGATTGCTTGGTGTCTTGTGGCCGTATACTTAACATAAACTTACTGCGGTCTATCTCCGTCCATGCGCCATTATTTGCTTTAATCAGCGCTTTGGTAACGGTGTTGTCTCCATCTGGGTCGCTAAAGCGCCATCGAAACGTAACCACGCTAAAGGCCGTATCACTTGGAAACGACTCTTCAATAATTGACACTGATGGGGCTGAATTTCTTAGCGGGATTGATAAGAATGCCGGTGTTGGGTCAACATTTCCATCATTGTCTGTTGATCGAATATAAAATGGGATGTCGGTTGTGTCTTCGCCTTGATCGATTGGGAATTTGAACAGGCTATCCCGAGATTCTGTATAATGCCAATTGACATTATCGATAGAATATTCATAAGAAGTGACATGACCATCTTTATCAGTGCCAAACCAAGTTAGGTATACGCTTGAATTCAACCTGTTTTCACCTGTAAGCTCTATTTTTTCAATAGATATATGTGTATCAGGAGGTTGATTTTGGATAATCTGATCCTCTTTGCAACCAGAAATAGTTGAAATTATAAAGACAGTCGCGCAAAAGAGCACGACCGTCATAAAGATGTTTTGTCGATGCGTAATCAACGTTATTTTTTAACCAAACGGAAACTGCCTAAAGACACGCCATCGTTTGTGCAATGAATGATATACATACCAGACGATAAGTTAGCTACAGAGACAGAATCAAACGGACGGACAGATTGGGTCAATACCACTTTGCCTTTTAAGTCTGTAACGTTTATTTGGATGTTTTGTAGTGTTTTGTCGAGTACGTCAACGGAAACAAAATCTTGAGCAGGATTCGGGTAGAATTTAATTCCTTTAAGGGCAACAGCATCTTTAACAGAAACAATTTCTGGGTAATCTGTTTTTGGCAATGCTACGCTTGACCCTATAAAGTCATCGTTGTTTCTTGGGATTAGATTGTAGTTACCAAATCCATAATATAATATGCCAACAATCGTGTCGAACGACATACCTTGAGTTGCTTCGATTGGAGCAACATTCATACTTCCGTCTCTATCTTTAAGAGCCGTGTCAGATACGATAGAAACCCATAAACTACTGCTATTTGTTGCGTTTTGAATACCTGTTTGAACACGTCTTGAATTACCGTATGAGGCATTTTGATCAGTTGAAACTTGAAACTCACCAAAATTGTTTAGGCGTGGATTTGAAACAAACACTTTGCCACCAGCTGGATTCACTAAACCGACTAACATGCTTTCATAGGCTTCGGCATTTTTGCTAAAATAGAATGCACTATCTGAAGGATCTAGGGTTGCAACAGGCACTGATATTACCTCACCAGTTTTTACCACGTTAGTAACATTCAGTACGGTGTATCCAAAGCTTTCAGCTACTGTTCCTGTAACCGTAACCTCTTGGCCTCTAAATAATTTGATTAGGTCTGAATTTCCTTGACATTTTATACCAGCCCACATGGTTGCATTAGGGTCTTGAATATAAATTTGTTCTAGGTCATACGCTTTAGCACTAGCAGTGACAACTCCTGTTACAGTTACTTCTTGATTTTCAAATGGAGAAGCGTCGTTAGCAACATTCAAAACACGCTGAATATCAGAAATGGTTAAGCCACCATTACGTACCGTGTAAAAAATGAAATCTGGATTGTTTGGTGAGTTTGCCGAAAATGGCATATAGCTTTCTTGCCCAATGTCGTCAGTGGCAAACAGGTAATAACGTACAATACTGTTTTCCGGTCTACCAGGAATTTCAGCCTCATAAGTGTCAGTGGTTCCCATTTTCAAGGTCATCACTACTTCAGTAAACTTGTCGTACGTATCAGTTAAGTTGTTAGAGTAATAAAACTTTGCAGAAGCAACACTGCCATCAAAGTCAATAATCTTTGCTGAAATCATCACTTTTTCGTCTGCCTTTGGTACCAAAGGTGTTCTAACCACAGTTGAAATATTCGGAGGTGTTTTTCCTATTTTATAGTCGCCTGGTCGTGTAGGATTTATTTCATATCCACGTCCTGTTCCACCTGAACAACCATTTTCGGAATGCATGATGATTCCACGTATGTGATCAAATTTTGTCCCAACTACAGGTAGTTCAAACTTTCCTTGTTTTTCAGGAGCACTAGATCTAGTTGTGGTGTAAGACGTCGTTTTTTGAGCAAAGAATCGGTCAGAAACGTTGATTACGTTTCCGTTTCCATCAGCAACGTCAAAACTTACGCGGTTACCACTAAACGTTTGCGTTGCGGTAACGGTAACATTTTTTAACTCTACATAAGAGTCTTCGTATTCTTCACCTGAAGCGATGTTGTTGGTTCGTGTATTGTCGTTTAAATCTCCCAGGTCAACACTAATAGGTGTTGGCTTAGATTGGTTGCCTAATACGTTAATAGAAGAGTTATTGAGAAGAGCCAACTGTGTTTCTCCTTGGTATCTACCTACAATGCCAGTTAGTTCTACAACCATACCTGCATATAAATTGTAAATGTCTGTTACAGGAAGTGAATTTCCTCCAGCATCACGGTATACACCCATCACTTGTAGGCCATGGAAATCTCCACCAGCGCCATTGTTTTGTGTGTCGAGCACATGTACAAAAGGACGGAAACCACCTTGTACTGAACTAGAAGGCACGTCAATTAAGTTGGCGTCTTGTGTAACTACGGCAACCACTGTTACGGTGTCACCAAAATAGCTCGAAGAGTCGTTACAGGCAGCTAATTTTGCACTTGAAACTTCCTGAAGTTGTTTTACAGTGATTTTAGGAAACTGCGCATTTACAGCAATAGCAGCAGTCGTCAATGCGAGGACGAGAACAGATTTTAAGAATTGCATTTTCATATTTTTTTATTTTTTGTCATTTTAATACAGCAAACTTTCCTTTAAAGGTGTCGCCGGTGTCATTATCCTTTAAAGTGAAGATATATATTCCTCTTGCGATTATTTGCGATTCGCTGGAGAGTAAATCCCAAGCATGTTCGCCTCCACTAAATACATTTTTATCGGTGTTTTCGGCACCGAATGTTGCGTACCAGCGGATGTCTTCTCCAACATAATTGTCGTCATGTTCGATTTGGTCAATAAAGTCGCCAGCAACCGTAAAGATGCGTATGGTACAATTTTTAGGGAGATTTGCGAAATATAGCTTTCTGCTTTGTTCCTGGAAATTGCTTTGCCCCTCCCATGCAGCACCTGCGTAATAGGGATTTGGATATACAAAAGGAGCGTCAACCACTAAATTCTTATTGACAGGTTTGCCAGCAAAAGCACGATAATTATTGCTTAACAAGCTACTTTCCAAAGATTCCAAATTACTGTTTTCGTTTCCTTTGTCATAGGCAGAAACAGATATGGCATATTGCCATCCATTTTGGATATTGTTTAGTGTGTATTTGTATGCGTAAACCGTTGGATCATTTTCAAATTGCTTTGGTTCTGACAGTTTAATGGAGGAGAAGCCAGTCTCAAAAAACAAACCATTGCCTTTTATATCCCAGTCACCAATCTTCTTTAAATCGGTTGCAAGACTTGGCACCTTTGTTACATCAAAGCCTAGCTGAGTCATGTAAATTCGATACCCTTCAAAATCCTTTTCAAGGGTTATTGGGTCAACGCTTTCTTCCGAATTGTCGGCCCAGTATATATCAATACTGTTTTGGTTGGTAACGATTTTAGTCTTTGGAATATTCGGCGGAGCCGGCAGAATAAAACGTGTTATTTCGCCATCATTATTGGCGTCCTCGTCTGTATCTAAAACACCATTAAAGTTTTTGTCTTCTCCATTATAAGCTACTTGCGCCCAATCCGCATTATCTCTGATTATCGTTTGCTGATAATTGCTATTAGTGCCATTCGGTTCTCCGTCTTCCAGTTTTTTTGCCAGTACAAAAGCGTAAGCAACTTTTATAGTTTCACCGGGTCCCATGCTGCGAAAAGGACCAACGGATAGAAGGTCAGCTCTGTTACCTGCATCGTTCAATTGCTCTTTAAAAGATTTTGCACCACAGTTCCCATTTTGAGTAGAATTTTGATCCCAGCACTGATGATGATTAAGTCCTGCAGTTAACTTTCTATATCGCGCTTGCTCGGAGTTTGGCAAAAAGAAGACGGGATTTGTGGTATTGTTAAATTCCCAGGCATTGTAATGGGCTTTAAAACCGGGGTCGAGGGAGGGATGTTTAAATCCATTTTTGTCTTCTGCCCCTAAAAATTTCTGACCCACATAACTTTCTGTGAAACCAACATCGCCACTATGGTCATAACAATAGGCCATGTTAAAGGTGTCTATAAAACCGTTACCACCTTTGTTGTAAAATGCCGCACCACCACTTCCGGCTGGGGTAACGTTTGTGTTGCGTACAACGGTATTTGTCCAAAGGCCAAAGTATACACTATCAATAACGCTACTGCTGGTGTTGGTAACCTCGAAGTTCAGAATAACAAAGAAGTCGCTGAATGCGTAGTTCCAGTTAAAGGTCTCCATGGTTACACCTAATTTTAACGGTTGGGTGTGGTTGTTAATCGGAATGTTTGTCCCTGGAACCAAAAGGTTAGAGTCAGAGAAATGAGCCACATAATCTTGATGCGAAACTGCGTCTGGTGTAAAAAACGGACTGTCGAATAAACTTGAGCGCTGTTCGAGGGTGCTGCCTACTTCGGCGGTAAACTCAAATCCTCCTCGACCAGTGGCATAACCACTTGGCGCGTCATAAGCTGAAGTTGATACAGCAACAAGAGAACCATCTACTAATCCGCCGACCCAAATGCCACCTTCAAACAAGTGTTCGATACCTGAACCTGCTGGAAACTCACAACTTTGATTGCCACTGCCATCTCTGTATCCGCGAAATGCATTGCCAAAGGTGCCAACATTACTAACGTTTAGCCGAACATTACTTGCGGTGGTAACCTTTTCTGAGAAAGAGCTTTGGGCTCCTACTGAAAGGTAGGCGATAAGACCGATTATTAGTGTTTGATAACGCATGTACGACGGATGCAAAAATATATCTTTACACCTAAGAAAAACAGGAATCTTGCGCGGGTATTGTCAACTTTTTTCACTCAGTTAACCGTTGGGTAACCGAATCTCGTATTAATCGGTTGTAATCTCTTGAATATCACCGTCTGCCCACAAATCTTCGAGGGCATAAAACGAACGCATATCACCTTTGAAAACATGAATGACAACATTCACATAGTCAACCAAAACCCATTCGCCAACCGAATAACCTTCCTTGCCGAAAGGGTTTTCTCCAGTTGCTTTCTTTATTTCATGAATAACACTTTCGGCAATTGCAGACACCTGACGGTCACTTTCTCCGTGGCAAATCAACATTACGTCGGTCACAGCAGACGTCAAATTGCGTAAATCGATTTTTACAATGTTGTGTGCTTTTTTTTCCAACATACCGTGAATCGCAATGTCAGCTAGTTTGTCAACGGCGGGATTTTTTTTCGGCATAAATGAGTTATTGCGTATTTTGGCGGCAAAAGTCGGGAAAATTTGTTGAACCTAAACCCCCAATCGCTCTTTGTTGGACAATCTGTAATTTTTGTTCAAGAAGTTGATTCTACTAATACGTATCTCAAGTCTATTGTAAAGCGTGGAAATGTAGCTGAGGGTGCAGTAGTGGTAACCGACTATCAATCCAGTGGTAAAGGGCAACGCGGCAACGGCTGGCAAAGTAATGCACGGCTAAATGGACTGTTTAGCTGTTTGTTACAACCCAAACACTTGCGACCAGATCAGCTGAGTACCATGTCTTTTCTCATAAGCCTTGCTGTTCGAGCAACAGTGCAGAAATATGCGCCTGATAAAGACGTTACGGTCAAATGGCCAAATGACATTATGGTCGACGATAAAAAAGTAGCAGGTATATTGATTGAAAATAGTTTGGGCCAACCCATAGCTTCGATTGTTGGCATTGGGTTGAATATTAATCAACAACATTTTGACCAATTACCACATGCAACTTCCTTACTACTGGAAACGGGTAACAAATATGATGTCGCCCAAATAGTATCAGAATGTCTGACTTTTGTAGAGAAATACTACCTATTGACAAAACGTGCAGGTGGAGTGAAACAATTATGGAATTTGTACGTATCTCAACTGTACAAACATGATGATACGGTAATGTTAAACGGAGAGGCATATAAAGTAATGGGAGTTAAAGAAACTGGAGAGCTGATTGTTAGCAACAACGATGGAGAAAGATTCCTGCAGCATAAAGAAGTAGATATACAATGGAACTAGTTATAGATATCGGGAATACCCGAGTTAAAGCTGCACTGTTTATTAACAATGGCATTCATAAAGTATTCACCTATAAAGAGGCTGGTGACGACTTGTATAATGATGTTAAGCGCTTCAAGATTAGAGCAATAATTGTTAGTTCCGTCAGAAAGTTAACATCCGAGGATGTTGATCTATGGGAGTCATTAGCGCCAGCCATTTGGCTAGATCACAATACTCCTTTACCTTTAATTAATGATTATCATACTCCTGAGACGCTAGGTCGAGATAGAATTGCAGCTGTAGTAGGTGGTAGATTCCTATTTCCTAAAGGACCAGTTTTATGCATAGACGCAGGTACGTGCATTACATATGATGTGCTCACCGAAACCAACGTTTATCTCGGAGGAAATATCAGTCCAGGCATCCATTTAAGGTATCGCGCCATGGATGAATTTACAGATGCCTTGCCTTTAGTTACAGAACTGGAGGTCGACGCCCTCTTTGGTAAATCAACAAATGATAGTATGTCAACTGGCGTGATCACTGGGATGAGTGCAGAAATAGATGGGATGATAATACGTTATGAAGAGGCGTTTCCAGGTATTCAAACAGTCATTTGTGGAGGGGACGCAAGGTATTTTGTGAATAATGTTAAAAAGAAGATATTCGCGAACCGAAATTTAGTGCTGTTGGGCCTGCATAAAATCTTATTATTTAATGAAAGAAGTCTTACATAAACTGCTCGTTGTTGCGGTTATATTTATTGGATGTAAGCACTTTGCTTATACTCAAAATTCACCTTACACTTTAGGTAGTTTGGGATTGATGCAATCGTCTGGATTTACTCAACACGATTTGATGGGTGGTTTGGCTGGAAGCATAAGAAACAAAGGCGATTTTTCACTTGTGAATCCAGCGTCGTTATCGGCATTACAAGAAACAAGCTTGCAAACGGGCAGTTTTGTCAGTTTGATCGAGCAGAAATCAGCCACAAAACGGAAAACGGATAGCCATGGTGATTTTGGTCAATTTGCACTTGGGTTGCCCATATCGGTTAAGAACCACATCGGTTTTGCCGCGGGTTTAAATAGAATGACTTCTATGGATTATACCATACCCAATACAACAACAGAAAATGGAGAGGACGTGTTAAACATTTTTGCAGGTCAAGGAGGTGTAAATAGATTTCAAACCGCTGTTGGTTTTCAAATAGCAAAAGGATTGTCACTTGGTCTAGAGTCGAGTTTTATCTTTGGGAATACGGAAGAAATCGTTGACAAGCAGTTTCCAACAAACCGAAGCATTTTTAGCACGAGAAACACAAAAACGAATTATTATTCTGGTGTAAGATATACTGGAGGCGTTCAGTATACTAGACAATTTGGTAAGTCCAAACAATTCACCTTAGGGGCTTTTGGAACGCCTAGTTCCACAATGACCATGAGTCGTGACGAATTGGTCCAAACGTATAATTATCAAGGTAATTTTTACATTGATACGATTTCCAATAGAAAGGATGCTCAATTTTCGCAAGAGCTTCCAATGGAGTTAGGACTTTCATTAAGTGTTGGGAAACAAGACGTTTGGAGTTTAGGCGTTGAATATACTTCTGCTCAATGGGCCGACCTAACGCCACGAGCAGGTGATAATGCGTACTTTAATCAAGAGGCTGTAATTATAGGCGGGTATTGGCAGGCAAAGGCTGAAATGAATAGCCAACATGCATCAAAAACTGAAAGATTTAAGGATTATCTGAAAACTTCTCGCGTGTATTATGGTTTTAGAATGCAGAACCTTTATACCGGCGTAGTGAGCAACCAGGTAAAGGAATCTACTTTTAGTTTAGGAATTGGATTGCCACTGTCTCGACAATATACCTTGGAAGGGATTAAATACGTGATGGTGTCTAGAATTAACATTGGGGTGGATTATACCATTAGAGGCAATACCGATCTTGGAATGATTCAGGAAAACATATTTGGCATCAAATTTGGATTAACGTTATCAGATAAGTGGTTTATCCAGAGAAAATATAAATAAGTATAAAAGTAAAAAATAGAAAGCGATGAAAATGACAGCAATAAAAAATATAATTCTTGCAACCGTAATGTCTTTCACTGCGACCTTTGCACTTGGTCAAGAAAATTGGGACGGACACAAATACGGAACTGATACTGTAAAAGCGCAAAAAAGTGAAGCGATGTTTAATCAATACTTCAAAGCGCGTGACTACCAGTCTGTTTATCCGTATTGGGAGTATCTTTTTAATAATGCTCCTGTGGTTAGTAAACGTATTACCTTCAACGGAGCATTTATTGCAAAAAAATACTTGATCCATTTAAGCAAAACCGATTCTGCAGCTTACGAGCAGCGAAAAGACGGCTTAATTGATACGATACTTTTGGCTTACGACATGCGTATTAAATATTGGGGCCAAAGAGACATCGTGTTAGCGAAAAAGGCAGCAGATATGTTTAGCCTTCGTCCAATGTTAAGAGACTCTGCTCTTGGTATGTTTAACGAAAGTGTTAAAAACCTAGGATACAAAACAGAGTATAAAACACCTTTATACTATTTGAAGTCGGCAATCACTGAGAATAAAAGAGATAAATACAGCGCAGACAGTTTGCTAGATTTATATTTTGAGTTACAGGATATAATTGACTACAACTTAAAAATTGAAGGGAAAGCTCAAAAAAAATGGGTTGCGTGTGATACGTTAGTCGCTAAAATGATGCGACCATATTTTACCTGCGAAAAACTTGAAGAATTTTTTAAGCCTAAAACTGATACCTCTGCCACAGACATTGCGCTGCTAAAGAAAGTAACAAACTTGCTTGATATTGCTAAATGTAATAATTCAGCGTATGCGTTAGATATAGCAGTGAAGGTATATAAGTTAGAACCAAGTTCAGACGCGGCAATCAGTATCGCTAAAACATATAAAGGCATTGGCAACGGACCAGAAGCGTTGAAGTGGTATAACAAAGGCATCGATGGTGTAATGGATACGACTAAAAAGGCTGATATCTACCAAACCATGGCAAGTCTTGAATATGCAGCTGGAAATGTTTCTAAGGCTACTAGCTATGCTAAAAAGGTGTTAGCGATTAATCCAAACAATGGAGCGGCTCATCTTATTATTGCAAGTGGTTATGCCAAAAGTAAAGATGCGTGCAAGTCTGACGGCATTGATGGGAAAAGTGTTTACTGGGCAGCTGTCGACAGAGCTGTTAAGGCCAAGTCTGTTGATCCAAGCGTAGCGGAGCAAGCAAATAAATTCATCAATGTGTATTCGGCATACTTTATAAAAGGCGAACAAGCATTCTTTAAGAATTTCCCTGTTCAAGAAGGCGGTACATATACCGTTCCTTGTTTAGGAGTTTCAACCATAGTTAGGTTTAATAAATAAACCACTATGATTCGAAACCGGCAATACAAATTGTTATATACAGTTATGATTGCTGGTTTTTTTGTGGGTTGTCGTCAAGCCGATAAATCGAATATTGAAAAATATCTGCAAGAGTCAGAAGATTTGAGCGTTGAAAAGGTTGAGGATGTGTTAATCAGGTATACAGATTCTGCAGAAACCAAAGCAACAATTCTAGCGCCCCTCATGATAAGGTATCCGAATAAAGACGAGCCTTATACAGAAATGCCTAAAGGCTTATTCGCTACTTTTTATGATGCCAACGGCAAGGTTGATAGTAAGCTTTCGGCAGCATACGGCATTAATTACGAAGACAAAAAACTGATTAAACTCACGGATAGTGTTCGTGTGGTAAATGTTAAAGGGGAAGAACTAAAAAGTGAGGAGCTTTATTGGGATCAAACCGGTAAAAAGATCTATACCAATAAGTTCGTTCGCATCGTGCGTAATGGGGAAACGTTGCGCGGTGATGGTTTCGAAAGTAACGAGTCCTTTACAAAATATCGTATCTTACGTCCTGCAGGACCTGTAAGTGTTCAAGACAACCTACTAGAAAGCAATGAAGAAGTTCAATAGATTTGTCCAAATTATTTGGTTAGGCGTAGCTGCAGTAGCAGCATGGGAAGCCTATTTGAGTTATTACAATACCAAGGCGTTCAATCAAAGGTTTTTCCTAATGGCTTTTGTTTTTGTTGCGGCTATTGCCATGTACAGCATTCGCAAGCGGCAAGGGAAGAGCATGAAGTAAGTGTATGCTTAAGAAGTAGGAATACGCACCAATTTATACCCTCTATAGTATAAGTAGGTTACACTTGGAATGAATAAAAGTGCCAAGGCACTCATTCCTGTCATCAACATAATCGATGCGCCTTTCCAGTGCATGAATTCAAATAACAGACCTAATAAGGTCAAGGTAATGCCAAACGATCCTGATAAAAATGTGATGAGTTTCATGTGTTACTTATTTAGAGGTAAACGGATAATACCGCTATTAAGTATTTTGAAACACAGGTTCAAGTTTTCAGTTGATTCTACAAACGTCGATCATCGGCGGCAATCGATATATCATTAATACTGGCGAAACGTTTAGCCATTAGGCCATTTTCATCAAATTCCCAATTTTCATTGCCATACGCCCGAAACCACTGACCATCTGGGTTGTGGAATTCATATTCAAACCGAACAGCGATTCGGTTGTCGCCATGTGCCCAATATGTTTTTTTTAATTTGTAATCCAGTTCTCTGGACCATTTATAAGTTAGGAAGCGAACAATTTCGTCGCGACCTTGAATAAAGGTACTTCTGTTTCGCCATTCACTATCTTTTGTATAGGCCATACTCACCTTTTCTGGATCTTTTGAATTCCAGGCATCTTCAGCCATCTGTATTTTTTGTTTCGCTGTTTCTACCGTAAAAGGGGGTAAAGGGTGTTTTTGTTCCATAATTATTTGACTCCTTATCGAGTGATAATTGACAGATTATTTTTTTGGTGGAAGCGCTGATTTCCAGCCTGCTTTCAACTGTGCAGCAAGCGAAGCAACCGTGCCGGCATACTGCTCAGAGGCTGCGACGTTTTCATTTTCATCTGGGTCTATGGTGTTGTCGTACAATTCACTCGTAACATATTCCTTGCGCTCTCCGTTTATATTGTCCCAATAATACCATTCTACATAATGGTACTTTTTAGTCTTAATTGAGTATCCCATGTAACGCTTGCCATCTGGGGTAACTTTTGGCCGGCGATGAAACTGACTAAACGCCGCTGTTTTCCATTCGCGTTCTGGCTCGGTAATCAGTGGAACAAAGCTTGTGCCTTGCAGATAGGCGGGTGCATTTATTCCAGCCAATTCACACAAAGAAGGATACATGTCTATCAACTCGGTAATTTCAAAACTTTGATGGCCTTGGTTTTCTATTTTGGGTGAATACACAACCATGGGTACATGAATGTCGATGTTGTAATTTGATTGCTTACACCATCCGTTATGCTCACCCAATTTCCAACCATGATCTCCCCAAACAATGATTACAGTGTTGTCGGCAATACCTAAATCATCTAGGTGTTTTAACACTTTGCCAAATTGGGCGTCGATATAACTCACACTGGCATAGTACCCTTGTTTTAAGATACGTGCCGTGTCTTTGTTCATGGTGTACTCGGTTGGATGACCAATATGTTTAAATCCGTCATATCCCCGAAGTTCATACATCGAATTCATCGTCATTACTGGCGACAAATGCGGGACATATGGGTTGCTAGCCAATGGTAGACTATCTCGATCATACAAATCCCAATACTTCTTTGGTACGGCAAACGGGAGGTGTGGTCTGAAGTAACCCAAAGCCAAATAAAATGGTTGGTCTTTTTTTGCCAGTCGAGTAAGGGTTTTCTTAGCGAGTTCAGTTTGTGCACCGTCAAAATACATGGTGTCGTGTACGTCTTCAATCTCCCATGCAGGTCCGTTATTCCAGCCATCGGCATAGTAGTTTGGCCGCAGTTTAACTAAAGAGTCTCGTTTGATTTTTTGTTTGCGTTGTGTTTCAGGGTTAACATAAAATGTTTCTCCATCTCGCTTGAGCCAATCGTCTCTTAGGTATCTTGATGGACGTAAATCAGGCTCGTCCCATGATATAGAGTCCGGCATATAGTTGTGAAAGATTTTCCCAATGCAGGCGGTGTAATAACCATTCTCCTTAAAATGCATGGGCATGGTTATCATGTCTGGGTGTAGTTTTCTAAACTTATCTCCTAAATGCCATACGCGTGTTGAGTCTGGTCTTAGCCCAGACATTAAGCTGGCTCGCGATGGGGCGCATACAGCGGCTTGACAAAAGGTGTTTCTAAATGTGGTACCTTTTTTAGCGAAAGCATCTAAGTTTGGAGAAACGATATGTGGATTGTCATAGACGCCTAGGTTTGGACCAAGGTCATCAATAGACACAAACAAAACGTTCAATTTTTTGACATCCTTAGTCTCTGGCTTAGTACAAGCCGATAGAAATACCGCTATACCAATCAAAAAGAAAAAAGGCGTTGATTGAATTCGTAAAATCATTGAGGTTATGTTATTCTGCTCTGCCAGAGGCAGGATGAACCAAAGGTAAGAAAAAGAATAAATGCAAGGTTAGTCGGTTATTACTCTGCTAAAAGATTGTATCGATCCAAGTTTGGGAGTAGGGGACTATTTAACTTGGAAACTCCACGTCTTTAAGGTTTCCAATGTTAACGTCAGTCCATACAGATATTTCTTTAAATATTGGCGCCATAGAATACCCGCGTAGTGTTGAGGTGTAGTCTTTTAGTGGTTTGTTATTTGGGTTTGTTGCCTTAGCAATGATGTCAACCTCTTCTAACCTTTTCAATCGATTTGCCAGAATATTGGTAGAAACCTCTTCTCCAGTGATATTATGGGCTTCATTAAACTGGTTTGCTGTATCAAGAATGGCATAAATGTCATCCATTGTTAATGAATGAGAAGCTTTTGAACAGTAAACGAGTTCAAACATTTTTTGGTGCAATGAAGTTAAAGTAATCAGGTTCAAAAATACAAGTAATTGACTCCATCGTGCACAAAAAGCATTGTGTTTTATGCGATACAAGCTCTTTTCTTCCTATTTGTTACGCATCAATGTACTAAGTAAAAAAGAAGGATTTTTTGATAACTAGTTCGACCTCTAACAACGTGCAGTTTTTCTCTTTTTGCCGATGCGGCCTTTGTCTTCTACTTTTTTGATGTAATCAATGGCTAAAGGTACTTTGCACGCAGCGGTAGCCATAACAACTTCAACTTTCCCGATATTTTTAGCGATTGTTTTTGCTTTCTCAGTGAGGGCTTCAACGTATGAGCCGATGGCTATTATAAATCCATTGATCACAAAAGGAATTCTATCCGGGCCGTTATGTACCTCTTTCTCAGCACGATCTAACAACCTCGAATAGGCATTAATATCAAGCTTTGAATCATCATTTACTGCGGCATATGAAGCCAGTGCAGCCCAGCCAGCTGCACGAACTTGATCCTTGTTCGATTCAATCCATTTTAAACCAATGTCAAAGCCAAAGGAGGTGTCGCCAGCAACCCACGGTACCGCATATTCGCTTAGATAATACCAGTACGCTTGTTCAGCCCAAGTGTCTAAAATTGTCTCGGTCATTTTGTTTTCGTCGGCACATAGTGCTGCCAAGTACATGGCATCTGAGTTGCCCGTTGCATATAGCTCCAGCGATAGTTCGTGGTTCTTTTTTGTTTTTTTGAGAATCTTTTTTAACTCAGACACTTTTACCCCAAAGTAGGGTTCTTGAGCCCCATGGTTACCCAGTGTTTTTTTTGTTTGGGCATCACCTGATGATTCAAGTGTGTCCATTACTTCTTCAAAAGTCATTACAGTTCGTTGTTAAATGAATACCGCATAATTATTTTAGCCAACCCTTTTTAAAAGCGTTTCTAGAAAACCAGATGGCCAAAAATGCCACTGTAATTATCGTCACGGTCATTCCAATGACATCAGGGGTAAATACCTCTGCCGGACTAGATGCAATACCGTGTCCGAACTGAAGTGCAACACCTACAAGTGAAGCCATAAACAATCCATGAGCTATTTTTTTCTTTAACAAAAGTGCAATACTTCCTGCAGTTCCTGCAAATACGGCAAGTCCAAAGGCTATGTTCACCCAAGATGGCCTATTGACTATTAGCGATTTTTGTGTTTCGCTTAACGCGTCTATCGCTTCTTGTGACATATTTACTTGACCAAGAAAATTCATTATGCCCATGATATTCCATAACAAGAGCGCAATCGAAACAATCCAGAACCAGGTTGGAATTTTTTGTGAATTTGTATTCATACTGCTTCTATTAAAAGTTGATAGTATGCCAAATGTAAGAAAATATCGGTTTACAGTTAAGGTCTAACCGGCTTCGGACTGGAAGAGTTCACCGCAGTTTTTACACTTGTTAAACACATCATAATGCAGTGGGGGGTATGTGCCTGTTAGAAACGAGAAAAAAACCGCGAGTCTACCTTTTTTGGATTTCGTTGATTTGTAATTCAGGTAATAGTCGACTGAGCCACAATTCGGACAGCTTACCTCAGATTGTATGTTAAGGTTGGCTAAAAGATTACTTGCTTTCAGTTCGTCAACTTGTTTGACTTGCAGTTTGATACCTCCAATGGTTAGGTTGTAAATAGCATTAAGTGGACCATTTCAGCGTCTTTTAAAACGGCATGGATGTCGCAACTTTCGAGTTGAAGCTTGGCTAGTTCCGCCTCAATTAGATTGTCATATGTGCCAACTGTTACAAGTTGCATAAAGAAGATTTGGATAAAACGTAGGTATTAAAAACCACCTGGGCAGTTACAATTTTTCTTCCCCTTGTATCCAGTAGAACGCTGCGAACCACAAGAGCTAAGCACAGTTAATGAAAAGAGTGCCACTAAGAATATCGCCCAAATGCGTTTTTTATTCATGTTGTCAAAAATAAGAACTATGGTTTAGCTTTGTCCCATTAACGAATTAAAAAGAGGTTTATGATAAAGTGGGTGTTGGTTTTTTTAAAAGGCATGGCTATGGGAGCAGCAGATGTTGTGCCTGGCGTTTCTGGCGGAACGATTGCCTTTATAACAGGAATCTATGACGACCTGCTTGCGTCGATAAATGCGTTTAACCTAAACACCTTAAAGCAGTTAAAAACTGATGGGGTAAAAGGTGTTTGGAAAACAATAAATGGGAACTTTCTTTTAGCCCTGTTTTCAGGTATTGCCTTGAGTTTTTTAAGCTTGGCAAAAGTGTTTAAGTACCTCCTAGAGAACCACCCAAATATGGTTTGGGGCTTTTTCTTTGGCTTGGTTCTAGGTAGTATTTATCTGGTTTCTAAGATGATTGCTACTTGGGATTGGCAAGCATTTGTTGCGGTTTTGGTCGGTACTGTGGTGAGTTACTATTTAACAATAATTCAACCCGGAGGAGAAGCAAGCGCATGGTGGTTTATTTTTATAAGCGGGGCAATTGCCATCTGTGCAATGATTTTACCAGGTGTTTCCGGATCATTTATACTTTTAATTTTAGGGGTGTATTATCCTATGCTGGATGCCGTGTCATCCATGGACATAGTTTTTATTGCGATACTTGGCTCTGGCGCCATAATAGGGTTGTTAAGTTTTAGTCGGTTTCTAAAATGGTTACTTGACAAATATTTTAACGTTACAGTAGCTGTATTGCTGGGTTTTTTGATAGGCTCTCTCAATAAATTATGGCCTTGGAAACACACCGTAAGCACAAGGCTGAATAGCCACAATGTGGAAGTGCCATTTATTCAAGAAAATGTAATGCCTAGTGCAGTTATTGAGCCACAGATTGCATCCGTGGTCATATTGTTATTGGTAGGAATCGCCGTAATTGTAGTGATGAGTAAGTTCGCTCCGAAGCAATCAGATGACTAAGGTTTTAGGCATTATAGGCAACCCGGTAGCCAAGAGCTTTTCGCCGACTTATTTCAATGAGAAGTTTAAAAAGCACAATTTAGACTATGTGTACAAGCGATTTCAGCTAAATGAAATTGCTGAAGTTGAAAATCTGTTTCGTGCCGAGAGTCGATTAGTCGGGCTTAACGTGACTAGTCCGTTTAAAGAATCCATTATCCCTTTTTTGGATGAATGCAGTAAAGAGTCGATTGCGCTAAACTCGGTCAACACAATCAAAATTGTGAAAGGACGTCGACTGGGATGTAATACTGATGTTATTGGCTTTCGAGCAACGCTTAAAAGTTTAGGCGTGCAAGCGCAACAATGTTTGGTTTTAGGCTCAGGTGGAGCAGCATCTGCCGTCAAATATGTGCTGACAAAAGAAGGGCATCGATTTGTCCAAATCTCTAGAAACCCTATAAAAGAAATGCTCGGATACGGAGCAGTAAACAAACAAATGTTGAAGGAGTATCCTGTAATTATCAACACCACACCATTAGGGATGAGCCATCAAAAGCATTTGAAACCAGCTATCCCATATCGCTATATTTCAAGGGGTAATCTGTTGGTCGACCTGATTTATGAACCAAGAGTTACAGCATTTTTGTTAGAAGGGTTAAATCGAGGGGCTCGAATAAAAAACGGTTATGAAATGCTGATTAAACAAGCCGAAGCATCCTGGAATATTTGGTCCGACAAAAGTTAAAATATGTAACTTGCGACGTTCTTAGAATATCCTATTTATGGAAAGTATAGTGGCATTTCTTTCAAATATTCCTTGGTGGGTGTATGTCCTTGTTGTTTTGACTATTGTAGTGGTGCGTGATGTTTTTTTTAACCGGAAACATACGATTAGCCATAATTTTCCTTTGGTTGGTCATTTAAGATTTATTCTAGAGAAGATAGGTCCTGAGCTTAGGCAATATATTGTTGCAAATAACCGCGAAGAATTACCCTTTAACCGTTCAGAACGGTCGTGGATATACGCGAGTGCTAAAAAAGAAAACAACTATCAAGGGTTCGGAACCGATCAAGATATACATGAAGCCAGTTACCATTTTATCAAACCCAGTTTATTCGGGTATAAAATGAGTCCAAACCACCCAAACTTTACACATAGAGACTTAGTCCCATGTGCTAAAGTGATGGGCGTGTTTAACAACCGAAAACGGCCTTATCGACCTAAGTCAGTCTTAAACATATCGGCCATGAGTTTTGGGTCATTGTCTGCTAAAGCCATTGAATCCTTAAATGTAGGTGCAAAAGAATCAGGGTGTTTTCACAATACGGGCGAGGGAGGTTTGTCTATGTATCATAGTAATGGTGCTGATGTGGTTTTTCAATTCGGTACAGGTTACTTCGGGGTGCGCAATGCAGACGGGTCTTTTTCATTAGATACGCTTGTGCAATTGGTGGAGAATAACCCATTTGTTCGTGCTATTGAAATAAAGCTTTCGCAGGGCGCTAAGCCCGGTAAAGGGGGTGTTTTGCCTTCATCGAAGATTACAAAAGAAATTGCTGGTATTAGAGGCATAGAACTGGGTAAAGATGTGATATCTCCATCATTTCACACCGCTTTCGACGGTATAGACGAAATGCTTGACCTAGTTGAAGAGATTGCAGATAAAACTGGTTTACCTGTGGGAATAAAAGCTGCTGTTGGAAGGCTAGAACAATGGACATACCTAGCGGATCAGATGAAGGTAAGAGGTAAAGGGCCAGACTTTATCGCTATAGATGGCGGTGAAGGCGGCACTGGTGCAGCACCACCAAGTTTTGCCGACCATGTTTCATTGCCATTGTTTTATGCATTTAGTTCAGTGTATAAGCTATTTAAAGATAAAGGGTTGGCTGAGCGTATAGTCTGGATTGCTGGGGGTAAATTAGGACTTCCTGCTCAAGGCGCTAAGGCATTCGCCCTGGGAGCGGATTTGATTTATGTTGCTCGTGAAGCGATGATGAGCATTGGGTGCATTCAGGCGCAAATTTGTCATACCAACAGATGTCCTTCTGGTGTGGCTACGCAAAATACGTGGTTGCAATCAGGCATCAATGTGCCCCTTAAAAGCGAGCGATTTAGTAACTACGCCAAGGCATTCAGAAAAGAACTTCTTGAGCTAGCGATGGCCGTAGGACATGAACATCCTTGTCAGTTTACAATGGAAGACATTGAGATAAGCATGGGTGACTCCAACTATACAACGACATTGGCAGATTGCTTCGAATATCAAAAAGAGCATGTTGCGTTTGACGGAACCAAGATGCTTCATGATTGTCCACACTTAGGAGGAAATAATGAATGAGAATAAGTTAATATCTGCCAACAAGGCGTTCAGAAAAGGACTTTGGCAAGTACGTATATGGCCATTGGTCGTAATGATTTTAACATTTGGTGGTTTGATTTATGCCACTTTGGAGTTGGGTGTTCCTGTTTCATGGGCAATCGCCTCATTTTTATCAGTAGTTTTTGCCTGCGCCATCTGGTCTTTAAGACGAATTGGTGTTTGGAAGTCATGGATGGCCGCCAATACAGTTAACCCAAAAACGGCGCTTGAAATGGCAAAAGCTTCGTTTTTGAAGCAGCAATGGAAAGAGAATCTGGCAATTTGGGGAAAGGCAAAAAAGGAGGCTTATCGACAGAATTTTGATGCGAGAATGGCAGCGGTAAAAGAAAGTTACCTGAAAGATGCAAAAGAAAGATATGCAGAAAAAAAGCCGGTCATTGTCCATTATCGATTTTCAGGATTGCTTTGGATGTTGTTGTTCGAAGTAATTGTGTTAACCGGATTGTTATTGCTCTTTATTTACCAGCCAGATGTAACGTTTAAAGCCATTTCAGGTGTTGTCTTTTTTGTTGGTTTTGGGGGGTTGATTTACACCATCAAAACGATATGGAATAGAAACCAAACGGTAATCGAGATTACCTTACATGGAATCACCATTTTAGGCAAACATTTTGGTTGGATTGAATTGCAAACGGTGGACGTAGTGAGAGGGGATACGTTAATTTATCAAAAACATAAAGGACCAGAGCAAGAATTTAAAATTAAGAATCTGTCCCTATCTGGGGACTACTTAGACGAGCTTATCCTGTTTTATCGAACGGTGAATGCGCCAAAGGAAGATCAATAGTGTTCATATATTAGGACACAATTTTCTACTGTAATCAAACTGCATATTCTATTAATGTGCTCATATTTAGGGAGTTGCATTTGTGTTGTTCATGTTTGTGCCGTTGGGTATGAATTCTGAAATACAGTAACCGTAATATGATTTCATCATAATAAATAGTAGTAGTAATGATTGAAAGAAATTAATTACACACAATAATTCATATTCATTCAATTAGGGTCTGACGGAGCAGCTGTGAAGTTGCTCTTTCTTTTTGTGTACTTTTTCTTTGATTAGGGCTTCTGCCCTATAACCCGATTTCATTTTTGAAGGCCAAAAACGAAACAAAAAGCCTTCGCCAGAAATATGCTACCCACCCACTCTGTCTGAGGCAAACAAAATCTAATAAAAGGGAGTCCGTCTACTGACGGACAAATGCAAGCACTTTTATTGATTTTGTAATGCCTCATTCATTCACCCAGCCACCGGCTCGCATTTCTGTAGGGCCGGCGCTTTATATCCTCCACAGCAAATTTAAGGACGTTGCAAAGCGCGCATGGCCACAAATAATCGGCGATTACTCTGAATGACGCGTAGGGTGCTTCTACTGTATATGGATTTTGTCGGCCACAGATAAAAAATGAAAGATCAAGGACGACCTTTAGATTATTCTGTAGAAATCAAGAAAGGTAATTGTGTGAAGGGCTTGCGCTAAGCAGACAGGAAAGCGCAGCAACTTTGGCTGAGGGGAAGAATTAACTTACGTAGAGTTCAAAGAAGAATTCAGAAGTCTTGATTTTTTTGCTTCGTTTTTTCATCAAGGAAAAAATGAAGATCGGTTGTAGGCTGATAAGCCTAAGCGACGTTTAACTCAGTTCGGTTATATAGCCTGTCCGACCACTGGCGGACTGATAAGCCTAATGGAAGAAAGTTCAAGGGGGAGTGCAAAAGCAAAGAATGTTATCTGCCTAATCGACAATCAACGTCAACCTTTCTTAATCGGATGAGAAGCGTCTTCAGCATCAATATGATAAGTCCTTGCAGCAATGATTAACGCAATGAAACCCCACATAGGAACAGCAATCTTGTCGAATTCGCTATAGTTATTGAGAAAGCCGTGAATAAAATAGGTAACCAACCCAAGTAACGCTCCTAGCACAAGGCCTTTAATGCGCACATTTTTAGATTCGTAAAATACGTGAAACCCTTGGTGCATAGTTGCCAAAACGAGGGCAATCCATAGAAGCCCACCGATTAAACCTGATTCAGCAAAAGGTCTTAGGTATTCACTATGAACGTTACCCAAATCTCCTGCATGAGTGCTAATAATCGACATTTCATGGGGAAGCTGATACGGACCGTATTCGTAGGTATAGGTTCCTGGGCCAAAACCTGTAACGGGCTTGTCGAGAAACATACGATAAACACAACTCCACCTGTTCAGTCTTTCCAAGTTTGATGGGTCAGTACTTACGTTGCTAAAGGATTGTAAATGTGATCCTATGTCATCATCCGAATCTTGTTTGTTTCGAGCGAGTTCAGAAAATATTAAACTCTGAAACAAGAGAAAAACAGCTAAAAGACTTACGCCAACGGTGATAACCGTTTTAAACTTTACTTTGGCCATCAACAACCCAAATACGCCAAAAGCAACCACAAGGCTTAGCCATGATGCTCGTGTAAATGAAAATACCACACCAAGAGCAATAACCAAAGCAACAAACAGCGCAACAGCCGTCCAAAACCACGATACTTTCATCTTTCTTCCAAACACACCAATCACTAACATAGGTGGTAATGCAAATGAAATGGCTGCGGCGTACATGCCATGGTCGGGAATGAATGGTCGCATGGCAGTATAGGCATAGAGTCTAGTAAAACTCTCTGCTGCGTGGTTTTTTAACGTATAAATCGTAAGTATTACCGTTGCTATTGAAAACAACCAGATAAAGCGTGTCATTGCTTTTTCTGATTTGAAGAAGTGTGTTAACAGCAGTAAAAATACCAATATATACCACGTGTAAGACAAGGAGTATTTGAAACTTACCAATGGGTGTGTACTGGTAATAGTGGTGATAAATAACCACAACATCGTAAGAAGCGTAATGAGGGTTACTGGATTTTTGAGGATGCGAACCTCGAAAACTTTGCCACTAACAAGCTTAAATAAAACACCCAAAAAAAGCAGTACTATTAGGGGTTCTGTGGGCAGGGATAGACCAATACCGCCGCCAATGTCTTTAAATGGAATGGATAAGGGTGTGGCAAAAGCCAAAAACAAGATAACTTTATCCGTGTGGTGGACAAGGATATAGAAGAATATTGGGATTAATGGTAATGCGCTTAAGTAATAAAAGTCGAATACAAAACAGGCTACATTGGCCAACAAAAAAAGTAAACCAAGTCCATAAAACCACCTGACGTCTAACTTGCGCAACATGCTACAATTAAGCGGCTATTTTTTTGCGTTGCTCAATGAATAACAAGTATACACACGCCAACAAAAGTGTTGATGCAGTTGCCAATAAAACAATTAATTTTCTATTCGGAAGTGCTTTCTTTTCAGGAGCACTCGCATTGGAAACAACAAATTTGTGTGGGATCGTTTTTTCAACGTCAACTTTCATTTTTTTGTGACGCTTTCGCAACATGCTCAGCTCTTCGAGTTCAAGAATTAAAGTTTCATATAAATTGGTGTACTCCGAACCGTATTTTGCCAGGGTGTCTTTTTCTGCCTGTAATTCTTTTATTCGCGCTTGACTGCTCGAATTACTTGCTTTCATGCCATATAGGCTTTCAGTAATAGACTGGGCTTGTTTTTCTATGTCAAGAATTCCTTTTTCACCTAAATCCTGAAGTCCGAGCTTTAAATCCCAAACCTCTTTTTCTTTATTTCTAAACTCCTCGTCAACGATTGCAAAAGCTTCTTTAGCCACTTCACGCTGAATATTGGTCTTTACAGAATCATACATGGCAGCTATACCGTTCGCCAAAACAGCAGCCATTTCTGGGTCTTCGTCCAGTACTTTGATCGAAATGGATAGGTATCGTGTTCTGTTGTAAGAAATGTTTTTCTTCATTTTCTCTTGAAGCTTAGTCCGCGGATATGAACCACTTGGGTCAATATCGTAATGCTTCATTAATTCGAAGTTTTGGATGATTCTGTTAGATAGCTTATCAGATTTTAAAATCTGTAAAGCGTTCTCCGCTTCTTCTTCCTCACCAAAGGCCAAAACGTCAGATTCACGTTTGTTCAAATCCGTAAACATGGCATTACCAATGGAGTTAACGGTGGTTGGATAAAAGACTACTTCAGCCTCGTACTTTGGGGTAATGAGATAAGTGCCAGCTGCGCTAACTACTGCAGCTACAATACCAATGATAATTAAATGTTTTTTCCAACGAAGGATAAACGAAAGAATATCAGAGAAAGTGAAATCAATAAAATTTTCTTGTGTGCTCATATTATTTAGCCATTCAAAAAAGTCTGCAAAAATAGATTAATTGTCTGAAGGATATTAGGTTTTACGACGACTTAGATTCTTCAGTACATTCAGATTAATTATTCCGCTGCCTACGACAAGCAAAACGGATAACAAACCTCCGAATGCAATATGAACGAAACTGCTTTCGAAAAATTGCATAGTTGAATAAAATATCAAACCAAAAACGACCAGTACAACCAATATTTTTGCCACTGTCTTGGTGTCAATAGTGAAGTTGAAAGTTTTATAAGTGCTGTATATACAGCCAATTGCAAAGAGCCATTGCGTTAATAATGTGGCGATCGCAGCACCTTTTATCCCATACATTGGAATCAAAATAAAATTCAATATGATATTGATGACAGCTGAGGTTAATGCAAGTATATTCAGCTTTTTTAACTTGGCTCCAGCAGTCAAAAGAGTGCCAAAAACAAAAACAGAAGCTGAGGCAATAAAACTAAATCCAAGCAATGCAAACGTTGTTGGGGCAATAATCTCTAACTTATTTGGATACATCAAGGTCAATACGTCAGCGGTATGTGGTAGTAAAAGGAGTGCCACAACTATTGCAGGCAGAACTAAGACCTTGGACGCAGTAGCGGCCAGTGAGGCAATTGCTTTATTGTCTTTTATTATGCGCGCAAACATAGGGAGCAGCATGCCAGAAAATAGTGCTGCCATCATGTTGGCCGCGTCTATTAGGCGATAACACATGGCGTAACGATCAGTTTGAATGTCGTCTAACATCTGACCAATCATGACCGCATCAACACGAGTAAAAATCGCCATCAATGTAATAAGAACAGCGTAGGGTAGTGAAGATTTGATGAGTGCCCCAATATGTACTCGATTAATGGTTGTGTCTGCTTCAACAGATTTAAGCTTAATTAGGTTAATGCTAAAGGCTACAACCCAAGTGAGGCAAACACCGGCAACTTGTACGAAAACGAAATTCTGAACAGTGAGGAAGTCGTTATATTGGGGTAGCAATAACCAAGAACCGCAAACGAGAATGACAAACAATCTATCTGCAACTGCCAGCATTCCGTCAAGTTTGAATAAGTGCAGAGCGGCTAGGTTCGATCTTAAATACTGGTTGAACGAGTTAATGGTTTGGAATGCCGCTAAACCTCCTAACAAAATTAATTGCGTTGATGTTGCACCCAATAATAAAGCAGCTATAAACAGCAACACAGAATAGCTTATACTTAAAAGAACTTTTGTTGAAATGAAAGATCTGAAGTTTGTTTTGAAGTATCCAGAGTTTTGGGAGACTTCTTTGCTGTTCATAATGTTTAATCCCAAGTCTAGAACGATAACAAACAATATGGAAAGGCTCAATAATCGATAATAAGTTCCATAGTCTTCCGCGGGTAGAAGGTTTTGGACGGATCGATCAATAACCAAAATCCAAATGGTTTTGATCAACACATTTATGCCTTGAACAAATATTAAATCAGACCAAAATTTCTTTTGCGCCATGACTTAGGTCGGAAGTGCATTTGCACTAGATAAAATATCCAGGACAAACGTTCTGTCCGTGATTTTATCCTCCCAACCATTTGCAATTATTTTTTTTACCAAAGCGGTGTTCTGTGCACCTTTAGACTGCGCCGTTGAATAAGGAACATTTGTAAAAGTAACCATTTCGTACTGCGATTGGAAAAGGTCCGGGTGAAGCTCACACAAGTTGTGCTCAACTTGTTTGTAATGCAAAAAGTCTTCATCGCCAACCAAGTCCTGCATCTCAGTAAAATTTTGGATAGCTAAATCCGCAATGGCATCTGCGTTAACTTTTCGAGATTTTTGGTAAGCATCAAACGCCACCTCAAGGTCTCCATTGGCTTCATTGATGCACTCATCTAGAATAACACAATCTTCAAAAGCACAATTCATGCCTTGACCGTAAAATGGTACCACGGCATGGCAAGCATCACCTAAGAGAGCAGCTTTTTCTTTTACCCATGGGTAGCAACGCACAGTAACAAGACTGCCAGTTGGGTTTGCGAAAAAGTCTTCTATCAGCGTAGGCATCAGCGGAACAGCGTCTGCAAAGTGTTTGTTAAAGAAATCCTCAACATCGGTTTTTGTTTTTAGCGTTTCAAAGCTCACTGGACCAGTGAATGGGTAAAATAATGTACAAGTAAATGACTTGTCTGGGTTTGGCAGAGCAATCATCATGTATTCGCCTCGGGGCCAGATATGCAATGCGTTTGGCTCTAATGCAAATTCATCGTCGGCTGTTGCTGGGATGGTGAGTTCTTTGTATCCGTGATCAAGGTAATCTTGAGAATAATTGAGTTTACCTGACGTCATCATTTCCATCCGTACCTGAGAAAATGCGCCATCTGAGCCCAAAATAAAATCCGCTTCTTGAATTACGGTATTCCCATTTTCATCTTCAAAAGTGGTTTGTCCAGTTTCGAAATTTACCTCTTGGCATTTATGATTGAAAAACAAATGCACATCTGGATTCTCATCAGCAAGTTCTAACAACTGAATGTTTAATCCACCACGAGAAACGGAGTTTATAAATTGTCCTTCTGTTCCATAAGGCTGATAAGCCAGTTGTCCTGATTCATCATGCATAGTTCGTCCATGCATTGGAATTGCTTCAGAAAGAATGGCTTCTTTTAAACCAACCTTGTCCAAGGCATGTAAGCCTCTCGCCGAGAGTGCCAAATTAATAGATCGACCAGCACTGATGTCTGCGTTTCGCATGTCTGGTCTCCGTTCAAAAAGGTTTACTTCATATCCCTTTTTAGCAAAATAAACGGCCATTAACGAACCAGCTAATCCACCGCCAACTACTGTGATTGTTGTTTTCGACATTATGGTACAAGTTTAGGAAAGTTTTGCAGAATACCACGAATGACAACCCTAATTATACGCATGAAATTCATCAATGCGTTGGATTGTATGCGAATCAAATTGAGGTGTTGAAAGCGTGTAAATTATTCAAGCTATTTTCGGGCCATGAAAAATTTACTTTTCTTGTTATGCTTGTGCCTTAGTGGAGTAGCTTTTGGCCAACAATATGAACATGCAATTTCAGATCCACAAGGTGAACCTCGTGAACATGAATTAGATATAACCCATATGAAGGTAGACGTTCGCTTTGATCCAGCAAAAGGGTTGGTTCAGGGATTAGTTAATCATACGTTTACGCCATTGCGAAAGTCTGTGAAAAGTGTGTTTTGGAATGCGCCAGGAATTGATATAAAAGAAGCGACACTATTGGGGGCGAATATGCCTAAGGTGTCCACCCGTATTACTCCAGAAGGAGTGGTCACAGAATTTGATGCGGCGTTAACCTGGGATGTGAGTTATACCTTGGAGATTAAATATGAAGCAACACCGTCGAAAGGTATCTATTTTATTGGATGGAATTCACCTAAGGTGACCGATCCGAAAAATCAAACCCGACAACAGATTTGGACACAAGGTCAAGGCATTGATAACAGGCATTGGATTCCAATGTATGATAACCAAAACGATAAGTTTATTACCGAGACGGTTGTCACATTTAGCAGTGAGTTTAAAGTATTGTCGAATGGCGAAAAGCTGAAAGAAAAAAAGAATAAGGATGGCACCACAACGTGGCACTATTTAATGCCGCATCCACATGCCGGATATCTTTTGATGTTGGCGATCGATCGCTATGCAGTTAAAGAAACCAAGACAAAAAATGGCACACCAATTCAATTCTGGTATTATCCTGAACATCCCGAGAAAGTTGAACCAACCAGTTTGCATACAGAAAAAATAATTGAGTTTTTAGAAGACGAAACCGGATTTCCATACCCATGGGGCACGTATAGTCAGGTAATGGTCCAGGATTTTATGTATGGAGCCATGGAAAATACGTCAGCTACAATTTTTGGTGACTTTTTTAATGTGGATGAGAAGGGTTTTAATGATAGAAACTATGTGTCGGTCAATGCCCATGAAGCAACCCACCAATGGTTCGGAGACTTAGTCACAGCAAGATCTGGTAGAGGCACGTGGCTACAGGAAAGCTTTGCAACCTATTATGCCAAATTGTTTATGAAGTCTGTGTATGGAGCGGACGAATACGCCATCATTATGCGGAATGAAGTTAGGAGTGCACTTGCTGCAGGCAAAAAGGACAACATACCGGTAGCGCACTCACAATCTGGGTCTGCACGCGTGTATCCAAAAGGGAGTACTATACTGCATATGTTGCGCTATGTGTTGGGTGACGAAGCGTACAAAAGAGTGATTGCTCAGTACTTAAAAGACCATGCGTTTGGTAATGTGGAGACAAATGATTTGCACCAAACAATACAGGACGTTTTAGGCTTGAATCTGCACTGGTTCTTTGATCAATGGTTATACCATGGCGGGGAGCCTCACTATAAGGTGAATTACAACAATTATAACAAGCAGACAATAATGACTGTGGAACAAATCCATGAACAAAACCTGACGACAGGATTGTTTAAAATGCCAATGAATTGTGGTGTCTATTTCATCGATGGAACTAGGATTGAAAAGCAAGTGGTTGTTCAACATCAAACGGAACAAATTACTTTCGATCATGATTCAGGTAAACAAATAGCATATGTTTTATTCGATATCAATAGCGAAGTACTTAAACAGGTTACCTTCAACAAGTCTGCAGAAGTTTTAATCAATCAGCTCGAGAAGGCAACAAATCTGATAGATCGTTATGATGCCGTTCTAGCGCTGAAATCTGTGGACATGGAATTAAAAAGAGCAGCATTGCAAAAAGCATTTGAGAAGGAAACACATTACTCAATTAAGGGCGCAATTGTGAAACAATTGATGGACGACAGCAAGAGCAATTTCTTTTTAATTAGCAAACTGCCTAAGGAAGATGTGCGTGTTAAACGCGTTGTGCTAAACGATTGTAAGCAAGCCAAAGTGTATAAATCTGTGTTTGAGTCAGGTTTGTCTGATAAATCATATGTCAACAAAGAAGCTGCCTTAAGATGTTTATGTGAAGATAAAGGGAAGAATCGTGATGCTTATTTTGAGAGAACCAAAAATGATATAGGCTTGGGTCATAATGTTAGAATTACCTGGTTGAGCTACAAATTGGATCAACTGAAGTCCGACTCGGTTGAACAACTTCGAGATAAATCGAGTAATTATTACACGTATCTAAACGAACTGACAGCCTATAGCTCAAACCTTTATGAATTCAGAACAAGGATTTCGGCAATGAGGGCCATTAAAAAGTTTAATTATCTGAATGCAAATGCCATCGTTAATGTGCTAGAAGCCAGTACGAGCAACAATCGAAGGTTGGCCGGGCCGGCAGTGCAAACCCTGAAATGGTACAATGAGCAATTGCTTATGAAAAATGCGATTCAGTCGGTGTTCGACCAATATCCGTTCAAAGATGAACAGCGCCAGCGTTTACGTGCTTCAGGTGTTGTCGAATAATAAATTTTGACGCTATAATTTAATCCTAAAATGGGCTAAATTCGCGCCTTATTTAAGAATATAGAAAAACATGTCATATTTTTTCACATCAGAGTCCGTTTCAGAAGGTCATCCAGATAAAGTTGCTGACCAAATTTCAGATGCCCTTATTGATCATTTCTTGGCGTTTGATCCGGATTCAAAAGTAGCTTGCGAAACGTTAGTTACTACTGGTCAGGTTGTTTTGGCTGGTGAAGTAAAGTCAAATACCTACCTAGACGTACAGAAAATCACTCGAGAGGTAATTAACAAAATAGGTTACACCAAGAGCGAGTATATGTTTGATGGAAATTCTTGTGGTGTTTTCTCTGCGATACATGAGCAAAGTGAGGATATCAACAGAGGCGTAGACAAGGCCGATAAGATGGAGCAAGGTGCTGGTGACCAAGGTATGATGTTTGGCTATGCAACTAGCGAAACGGATAATTACATGCCATTAGCGGTTGATCTATCGCATAAGATATTACAAGTGTTGGCTGACTACAGACGCGAAGGGAATGAAATTCCTTACTTGCGACCAGATTCGAAGTCTCAAGTAACGATAGAATACAATGACGCAAACCAACCTGTGCGGATTGAGGCGATTGTGATTTCTACTCAACATGATGATTTTGATGAAGAAGTAACCATGTTGGATAAAATTAAAGCTGACATGATCAACATCGTAATCCCCAAAGTGAAATCAGGTTTAAGCCCTGAGATTCAATCTTTGTTCGGCGACGATATTAAATACCATATAAATCCAACTGGAAAGTTTGTTATCGGTGGGCCTCATGGTGATACTGGGTTAACTGGGCGGAAAATTATTGTTGATACTTACGGCGGTAAAGGGGCACACGGTGGTGGTGCTTTTAGTGGTAAGGATCCAAGTAAGGTAGATAGAAGTGCGGCATATGCAACACGTCATATTGCAAAAAATATGGTTGCAGCAGGATTGTGTGATGAAGTCTTGGTTCAGGTTTCGTATGCAATTGGTGTTGTTGAGCCAATGGCTGTTTTTGTTGATACATATGGTACTGCAAAAGTTGACATGAGCGATGGAGAAATTGCAGAGAAAATTAAGGGAATATTTGACCTTAGACCTGCCGCAATTGAAGAAAGACTGAAATTACGTACGCCTATTTATAGTGAGACTGCTGCCTATGGGCACATGGGTCGAAACAATGAAACGGTAAATAAAACGTTTGTATCTCCAGACGGTAAAGTCAAGAACGTAACCGTAGAACTTTTCCCTTGGGAGAAATTGGATTACGCCGATAACATTAAAACTACATTTAACCTATAAGAAATAATTTATGTGCGGAATAGTTGCGTATACTGGAGACAATCAAGCATTTGATTTTTTAATTAAAGGCTTGCAAAGGCTTGAGTATAGAGGATATGACAGTGCTGGGATTGCACTGCTAAATGGGCAACTTAACGTATATAAGCAAAAGGGTAAAGTCCAAGACCTTTTAGAAGAGGCTAAGGGGAAAGACATCTCTGGGACTACCGGAATGGGACACACACGTTGGGCAACACATGGTGAGCCTAATCAAGTGAATGCCCACCCTCATGTGAGCCAATCTGGTAATATTGCCGTTATACACAATGGCATTATTGAAAACTTCGCAACATTAAAGGAGGCACTTGTTAAAAACGGACACACGTTTAAAAGTGACACAGATACCGAAGTCTTGATTCACCTGATTGAGGACATTCAAGTACACGAGAAGGTTAAGTTGTTTGAGGCCGTTAGATTGGCATTAAACGAGGTTGTTGGGGCATACGCCATTGTTATCATCAGCAAGGACGACCCGGGTACAATAATTGGTGCACGAAAAGGAAGTCCATTGGTTATCGGAGTTGGAAAAGACAAAAAAGAATACTTTATGGCAAGTGACGCGACTCCTATTGTGGAGTATACGCGAGACGTTATCTACTTAGATGAAAATGAAATTGCTGAAATTAAGGATAATGAGCTAACCATAAAGACAATTGATAACGTGGTTAAGACGCCATACATTCAAAAACTTGAAGTGACTTTAGACGCGATAGAGAAAGGCGGATACGAGCACTTTATGCTGAAAGAGATTTACGAGCAGCCCAAATCAATTTATGATAGCATGCGCGGTAGGTTCCATCAGAACGACCTCACATTTGCAATGCGAAGTTTACGAGAGTATGAATCGAAAATTAAAAACTTAAAACGAATCATTATCGTAGGTTGTGGTACGAGTTGGCACGCTGGCTTAGTCGCAGAATATATCATTGAAGAATTCGCGCGCTTACCTGTTGAGGTGGAATATGCCTCTGAGTTTAGGTATCGTGATCCCATAATCACGGAAGATGATCTTGTAATTGCCATTAGCCAGTCGGGTGAAACAGCAGACACGCTAGCGGCTTTAGAATTAGCCAAAGAGAAAGGGGCAACTATTTACGGGATATGTAATGTGGTTGGATCGTCAATACCACGTCTTACACATGCAGGTGCATACACCCATGCAGGGCCAGAAATAGGGGTCGCTTCCACAAAAGCGTTTACTGCTCAAGTAACTTTACTTACCTTAATCGCTCTTGGTATTGCTGATATTCGAGGTAAAATTAAACAAGATAGATTACGCCAAATATTTGCTGAACTTGAAGCCTTACCAGGCAAAGTGGAGCAGGTGTTGAAAAGCTGTGAAGACAAGGTGAAAGAAGTGGCAAACAGGTATAAAGATGTAGACCATTTCTTATATCTCGGCAGGGGAGTGAATTTTCCTGTAGCCTTAGAAGGGGCTCTAAAACTAAAAGAGATTTCATATATACACGCTGAAGGATATCCAGCAGCGGAAATGAAGCACGGACCTATTGCCTTGATAGATGAAAATATGCCTGTGGTGGTTATCGCACCGAATCGCGGGTATTATGAAAAAGTGTTTAGTAACATTCAGGAAGTTAAAGCAAGAAAAGGAAACATTATTTCAATAGTTACCGAAGGGGATGAAAAAGTTTTAGCGATTTCAGATTATTCCATTGAGATACCAGATACGGAGGATTGTCTTGTGCCTATTCTTGCAACAATTCCCTTGCAACTATTGTCGTACCACATAGCTCTGTTAAGAGGGTGCAATGTGGATCAACCAAGGAACCTTGCCAAATCAGTTACGGTAGAATAAAAGTATGAAAGCGCTGTTTACATCATTGCTGGTAGTTTTTATACCTGTGTTGGTGTGGTGTCAGAGTTTTGACATTGTGGCGAAATTGCCAGGCGTTTGTGCTGAATCTTCAGGCTTGGAAGTTATCAATGAAAACTTATTCATTACACACAACGATGGGGGAGACGATGCCAAACTCTATTTCATAGATTCTTCTGGTGTTGTACAACGAGAAATAATAGTTGGGCAACAGCAAAATACAGATTGGGAAGACATTACTCTTGCCAATGATGGGCGGGTATATGTTGGTGATTTTGGAAACAATGGGCACAACCGCAAAGATTTGGAGATTATCGTTCTGCCAGATTTTAACTCTTGGAAGACAGATACCGTCAACGCAGAAAAGATAACTTTTCGATATGCTGATCAATCTGCTTTTCCACCCGAGGCATCTAATCGTGTTTTTGATTGTGAAGCCATGGCATTTTATAATGACTCGCTCTACTTATTCAGTAAAAACTGGTCAAATCCATTTACGGGTATGGTCAAAATGTACGTAGTTCCCGCAACACCTGGAGATTACGTGTTGTCTCCACAGGATAGTATTAACTTGGGTGTCGTTAAGGAAATTGGTTGGGTAACAGGGGCCGACATCAACGATTCCACCTTGTATTTGGTCGGCAGCGCATTGGTTTGGAAATTTCAATTTCAGGGCCGTCCAAGTCTACAATCAATGGAGCAGATTAGTTTGAATCATTTTAGTCAAAAAGAGGCGATATCTTATTATAAAAACGACCTATATATCACAGACGAGTCAACCGGAGGCTATGGGAATATGTATCGGTATACAAAGACAAAAACCAATAGTGCCACTTCGTTAATAAAAGATAACAGTTGTCGAATAGTCCAAACTCAAACAGATTGTCATGTTTTAAACCCAAATGGTAATTCGCTCAAATTAAGTTTGTATGATTTGACTGGGAAGATGGTTTCTTCTTCTGGGTCTATAAAGACCGAACAGATTTTTTTGCATAAATATTTCCCTAACTCAATAATAAGTCCGGGTATATACTGGTTACATGTAGACCAAGTGAGCGAAAAAAGCTTCTGGGGTAAGATTTATATAAGTAAATGAAAAGGTGGCTGCGTATAACATTCTATTTGGGTTTGCTGACCTTATTGTTGGTTGCCTTTTGCGATACACTAGTTGAGTCTTCAAGTGCGGGCTCAGTCTATACAAACCTGCATGAAATTCCGGCTAAAAAAACGGCTTTGGTTTTAGGTACTATGTACAAAAACAGCCATGGGTCCATAAATCCTTATTTCAAATATCGGATGGAGGCTGCCGCAAATCTTTATAAATCAGGTAAGGTGAAATATATTATAGTCAGTGGGGACAATGGATCTAAAAGTTATGACGAATCGACTGATATGAAAAACGTGCTAATCCAGTTGGGTGTTCCGCAAGAGGTTATTTATTTAGATTATGCCGGTTTTAGAACATTAGACAGTGTCGTGCGTTGTAAAGAAGTGTTTGATCAAGACGATATAATTGTTGTTTCTCAGGAGTTCCATAACCAACGTGCCGTGTTTATAAGCCAAGCAAAAGGGGTTAAAGCTATTGGCTATAATGCCAAAGACGTTGCTTTTGCTCGAGGGTACTTGGTTCTTGTGCGCGAAAAATTGGCTAGGGTGAAAGCGGTATTGGACTTGATCGTTGGTAAGCAGCCTAAATTTTATGGATCTAAAGTAGCGGTTGGGAATGCGTAAATCATTGGTACTTATTGTACTCTTAGCATTGGGTTTCAATTCTGATATAGACGCGAAGTCTGAGATATCATTTGTTGGATTTAGAGCCGAACAGTTAGAGTTCCCAAGAGTAAAAGAAGCCTTTGAAAACAACGAGGTAGACGTCAAAACAAAGTTAAGGCTTGCCGGTATTCAGCCAGAACGTTTTGATCTATATGTTAGGGCGTTTAAGAAAGAGGAAAGTGTAGAAGTTTGGGCTAAGAATCGAACCGACAACATGTATACGTTAATTGAGACATATCCATTCTGCAGTAATGTGGGTGATCCAGGGCCAAAAAGGCAGCAAGGTGACAACTAAATACCAGAAGGTTTTTACAATTTTAGTCTGTTTAACCCCAATAGTAATTATCATCTATCGCTTAAAGTAAGTTATCCAAACAAGTCGGATAGTTTGTTGAGTAGGCATAAAGATTTGAGAGGCCAGATATTTGTACACGGTGGATGTTTAACCATTGGTTGCATTCCGATTACTGATGATAAAATAGAGGAGTTATATGTGATGTCTGTCTTGGCTAAAGACAACGGACAAATGGATATACCTATTCATATTTTTCCTAATCGCATGAATTATGCGAACTACAAAGCCCTTTTGGCTCGATATCCCGACCTGGAATTACGTATTTTTTGGACCAATCTGAGATGTGTGTATCAGCACTTTGAACAAACAGGTCACTTAATGCAAATTCAAATAAACCATCAGGGTCGTTATTTGTTTACGGAGTAACGAAAGCTTAAAGAGTATTTATAGTCGATAGTATTGCTTTATAATTACAAGTGTTGCGGTTAAATTCGCGGCATATTCAAAAAATTCAAAATGAACTTTGAACAAACCGAAAATCAAAAAATGATTGCGGATATGATCCGCGATTTTGCCGCCAAGGAAATAAAACCGAACCTTATGGAGTGGGACGAAAGTCAACACTTTCCTGTAGATCTTTTTCGCAAAATGGGCGATTTGGGCTTAATGGGGGTTTTGGTGCCTACAGAATATGGAGGTTCTGGCTTTGGATATTATGAATACATGACTGCCATTATTGAAGTGTCCAAAGTTTGCGGAAGTATCGGTTTGTCGATGGCTGCGCACAACTCATTGTGTACCGGTCATATTATGGCATTTGGAAACGAAGAGCAGAAGCAAAAATACCTTCCTAAACTAGCAACAGGAGAATGGATTGGTGCCTGGGGGTTAACAGAAACAGGAACTGGTTCTGATGCTGGAGGCATGCACACTACAGCAGTTAAGGATGGAGATCATTGGGTGCTAAATGGGTCTAAGAACTTTATTACGCATGCCATTAGTGGTGACGTTGCTGTCGTAATTGTTCGTACAGGAGAAAAAGGTGATTCACGCGGCATGACTGCGTTTATAGTTGAAAAAGGAACACCAGGTTTTAGTGGTGGTAAGAAGGAAAATAAACTCGGTATGCGCGCTTCAGAAACGGCTTGTTTGTTTTTTGATGATTGTCGTATTCCGGCCTCTAATATGCTAGGCAATGAAGGAGAAGGGTTCATTCAAGCCATGAAGGTATTGGACGGTGGACGAATAAGTATCGCTTCATTAGGAATAGGTATTGCAAAGGGAGCTTACGAGGCTGCGTTGCAATATTCGAAGGAGCGAGAACAATTTGGTAAACCTATTGCCCACTTTCAGGCCATTGGATTTAAGTTGGCTGACATGGCAACGAAAATTGAATGTTCGGAGTTGTTGACGTATCAAGCGGCTTATTTGAAAAATATTGGAAAGCCAATGACTAAGGAGTCGGCAATGGCGAAATATCACTCTTCTGAAACTTCAGTAGAGGTAAGTACGGATTCCGTTCAAATTTTTGGTGGGTATGGCTACACCAAAGATTACCCAGTAGAGAAGTTTTACAGAGATTCAAAACTGTGCACCATAGGTGAGGGAACATCTGAAATTCAAAAGTTAGTGATAAGTCGTCATCTATTAAAATAAAAACGTTGTAATAGAATAAAATTAACCTCATATTTGCACCCCTTAAAAAATCAGAAGAAAAGAATGTTAGTTGTTAACGTAAAAGAAAACGAATCTGTAGAAAAAGCTTTAAAGAAGTTCAAGAAGAAATTTGAACGCACAGGGGTTTTGAGAGAATTGAGAGATAGAAAGCAATTCACAAAGCCATCTGTTAAAAGAAGAATGCAGATGATTAAGGCTAAATACAAGCAAAGCCTTAATAACTAATTCTTACCAAGTAATTCTCCTCAGAATTTCTTATCTTGCAGTAGCCTATGGTTACTACTGCTCGTTTATTTCAAAATTACCTAGACTATCTGAGTTTTCAGAAATCTTACTCGTCACATACTGTTGACGCTTATCTTAAAGATTTAGAGCAATTTGGAGCCTATCAAGCAAAGGAGTTTGATGTGTCGGCATTCCAAGAAACGAACACTGCGATCATTCGATCATGGGTTGTGTTTTTGATGGAAGCTCAAATGACTGCGACAACAGTCAACCGGAAACTAAGTACATTAAAATCTTTTTTTAAATATCTGCGCATGATGGACGTAATTGAAGTCAATCCTGCAGCCAAGGTTCGAAATCTAAAACTCCCAGCTAAAATTCCTTCTTATGTAAGGAAGGCTGAGGCCAATAGGTTGTTTGATGATATCTCGTCTGTTACTGGTGAAGCTTCTTTAGAATCGACAGTCATGGCATTATTGTATAATACGGGTATACGTCGTGCTGAATTGATTGGTTTGAAAGCGGAAGATGTTGATCTTGTCAAAGGCCAGATAAAGGTATTCGGAAAAGGAAAGAAAGAACGTATTGTGCCAATCGGAAAAGAGATGGTGTCTCAGTTGGAAAAATACATCACTACAAGCAGGGAGCAAGAAAATCCATCAAATCACTTTTTTGTTCTACCAAACGGCAAACCACTTTACCCAAAATGGGTTTATAATTGTGTAAACAAATGGTTAAAACAGTATTCAAATGTGGAGAAGAAAAGTCCACACGTTTTGAGACATAGTTTTGCTACCCATTTGTTGCAGAATGGAGCAGAAATTGCGGCGATAAAAGAATTGTTAGGCCATTCGAGTTTGGCCTCAACCCAAATATATGCTCAAAGTGATATTGCACATTTAAAGAAAGTACATAAGTTACACCCCAAATCTTAAAAGTTAAACCCTAAAGCAAAATAAGTATGCACGTTGAAATTCAGTCAATCCATTTTAAAGCAGATCATAAATTAGTTGAGTACATCGAAAAAAAACTTTCCAAATTGGAACAGTTTAGTGATGCTATAGTGGATTCACAAGTTTTTTTTAAAAGTTGAGAACAATCGTTTGAAGGACAATAAGACGGTTGAAATAAAAGTAAACGTTCAGAATCAAAGCTTGTTTAAAACCCAAACGTCACGGAGCTTTGAAGCGGCTATAGACCACGCGGTTGACGCGTTAAAAGTCCAGATTAAAAAGTATAAAGAGCGACTTGCTTCAACTTCTTAAAATATTTTCAAAAATCTTTTGAAAACAATTTAAATTAAATGTACTTTTGCCAACCCTAAAAATGACGGGAAAGGCTCGCTTAATTATTGGCGAGAATTGGAACGAAAATTTTAGGTTAAAAAGCCGCCTTAGCTCAGTTGGTAGAGCAGCTGATTTGTAATCAGCCGGTCGTTGGTTCGAGTCCAATAGGCGGCTCTTTTTTTTAATTGTTCTGGGGAGGTACCAGAGCGGTCAAATGGGACGGACTGTAAATCCGTTGCTTCGGCTACGTAGGTTCGAATCCTACCCTCCCCACTGCATTTGTTATTTGAAATGTCAAAAAAGTTAATGAGGATTTCTTTTTTGAAAATCGATTAGCAGAGGCATACATGCGGGAGTAGCTCAGTTGGTAGAGCGACAGCCTTCCAAGCTGTAGGTCGCGGGTTCGAGCCTCGTCTCCCGCTCACTGTTGTTGCCGATGTAACTCAGGCGTTGTCTGACAAAGTTGGCTTACAATAAGCCGACGTAGCTCAGGGGTAGAGCGTTTCCTTGGTAAGGAAGAGGTCGTGGGTTCAATTCCCATCGTTGGCTCTGAGTAGCGCAGCAAAAAATATTTAAATAATCCTCAAAGGAAAAAAGTTAAAAAAAAAATTTTAAAAAGTAATTTATTTTAAGTCATGGCTAAAGAAACATTCGACCGTTCCAAACCACACGTAAACATTGGAACCATTGGTCACGTTGACCACGGTAAAACAACTTTAACAGCTGCTATTTCTAGCGTATTATCTAATGCAGGCCTTGCTGACAAGCAAGATTTTGCTGCTATTGACTCTGCTCCAGAGGAAAAAGAAAGAGGTATTACGATTAATACAGCTCACATTGAGTATCAAACAGAGAGCAGACACTACGCTCACGTAGATTGTCCTGGTCACGCGGATTATGTGAAGAACATGGTTACGGGTGCTGCGCAAATGGATGGTGCTATTCTTGTAGTTGCGGCTACAGATGGTCCTATGCCACAAACAAAGGAACACATCCTTCTTGCACGTCAGGTTGGTGTACCTCGTTTGGTTATCTTCATGAACAAAGTTGACATGGTCGACGACGAAGAATTATTAGAGTTAGTTGAAATGGAAATCAGAGAACTTCTTGATTTCTACGGATTTGATGCTGACAACACACCAATTATCCAAGGATCTGCATTAGGTGGATTGAACGGAGAAGACAAGTGGGTTTCTACTATCAATGAACTAATGGAAGCAGTTGATTCTTGGATTCCAATTCCTCCAAGATTGGTAGATCAAGATTTCTTGATGCCAGTTGAGGATGTATTCTCTATTACAGGTCGTGGTACAGTTGCTACGGGTAGAATTGAAAGAGGAACAATCAACGTTGGTGATCCAGTTGAAATCATCGGTATGGGTGCTGAGAAAATGGCATCTACTTGTACTGGGGTTGAAATGTTTAGAAAATTACTAGACAGAGGTGAAGCAGGTGATAACGCAGGTATCTTATTAAGAGGTGTTGAGAAAACTGACATCAAAAGAGGTATGGTAATCGTTAAGCCAGGGTCTGTAACTCCACACATGAAGTTTAAGGCTGAGGTTTATGTATTGTCGAAAGAAGAAGGTGGACGTCATACTCCATTCTTTAACAAATACCGTCCTCAATTTTACTTGAGAACAACTGACGTTACTGGAGAAATCAAGTTACCAGAAGGTACTGAAATGGTTATGCCAGGTGATAATGTAACAATCACAGTTGATTTGATCAACAAAGTAGCGATGGAAAAAGGATTGAAATTTGCAATCCGTGAAGGTGGCCGTACAGTTGGTGCTGGTCAGGTTACTGAGATTTTAGATTAATAATAAAACAATTTATATCAAGTAGCTGGCAATTTTTATTGCCGGCTACCTGATTATAGGAGAGTAGTTCAATTGGTAGAGCAGCGGTCTCCAAAACCGCAAGTTGCAGGTTCGATCCCTGTCTCTCCTGCAGCAAAGGTTTCTTACCAAAAGAAGTAATATAATGGGTAAACTTAAAAATTTGTGGAATGTTACTTACGACGAACTCGTAAATAAAGTGACATGGCCAAGTTGGGATGATTTAGTTCAATCCACCATCATCGTACTAGTAGCATCAATCATTTTTGCATTGGCTATTTATATCCTTGATAAAGGCTTTGACTTCATTACAAATTTCTTATACAAGTTAATCTAGTAACCAGAAATCTTAGAGGGGTAGAATCATGGAACAAGCGACAAGCGAATTTAAGTGGTACGTAGTTAGAGCAATCACTGGCCAAGAAAAGAAGGTCAAGATGATGATTGAATCTGAACTTGATTTCGAAAAGCTTACGCAATATGTTCCTCAAATATTGATTCCAACCACTAAGGTGTATGAAATCCGTAACGGAAAAAAGACTTCTAGAGAAAAGAACTTTTACCCGGGTTACATTTATGTAAATGCACATTTGGTTGGAGAAGTTCTTCCAACTATAAAGGGCATAAATGGTGTAGTTGGGTTTTTAGGAGATGAGCAAGGAACACCAATTCCTGTTAGAAAATCAGAAATGAACCGAATATTGGGTCAGGTCGATGAAGCTAACGAAAGTGGTGAAAGCATGATTGAGCCATTTATCGTAGGAGAAATGGTTAAAGTAAACGATGGCCCATTCAGTGGATTTAATGGAATCATTGAAGAGGTTAACGAAGAAAAGAAAAAATTGAAAGTTATGGTGAAGATTTTCGGAAGAAAAACACCACTAGAACTAAACTACGTTCAAGTAGAAAAAGAATAATACAATGGCAAAGGAAATTACAGGTTACGTCAAGTTACAAGTTAGAGGCGGTGCAGCAAACCCAGCACCTCCAATTGGCCCGGCTCTTGGAGCAAAAGGGGTTAATATTGTTGACTTTTGTAAGCAATTCAATGCAAGAACACAGGATAAGGCTGGTAAAGTGTTACCGGTTGTTATAACTGTTTACAAAGATAAATCGTTTGATTTCATCATCAAAACTCCTCCTGTAGCTTCTCAATTACTAGAAGCAAGCAAGATTAAGAGTGGGTCTGCTGAACCGAACAGAGTTAAAGTAGCGAAAGTTACTTGGTCTCAGGTAAAAGAAATAGCTGAAGCTAAAATGCCTGACTTAAATGCTTTTGAAGTTACTTCTGCAATGCGCATGGTAGCTGGTACAGCAAGAAGTATGGGTATTACTGTGACCGGACAGTTTCCGGCAGATAACTAATAGTTAATCGTTTTTTAAATGGGAAAAATTTCTAAAAAAAGAAAAGAAGCCCTTGCAAAAGTTGAGAAAGACAAACTTTACTCATTAAGCGAGGCATCGGATCTAGTGAAACAAGTAACTTTCACCAAATTCGATTCATCTGTAGATTTAGATGTAAAATTAGGTGTTGATCCACGTCAAGCCAATCAAATGGTAAGAGGTGTTGCATCACTTCCTCACGGAACAGGTAAAAACGTTCGCGTTCTTGTTTTGTGTAATCCTGACAAAGAAGAAGAAGCCAAAGCGGCTGGCGCTGACCATGTTGGATTAGATGAGTTCATCGAAAAAATCCAAGGAGGTTGGGTAGATGTTGATGTGATTATCACACAACCAAGTGTAATGGGTAAGCTAGGTCGTTTAGGACGAATCTTAGGGCCAAGAAACTTGATGCCGAACCCAAAATCGGGTACAGTAACAATGGATATTGGGAAAGCTGTAACTGAAGTAAAGGCAGGTAAAATTGATTTTAAGGTTGACAAGGCTGGTATCATCCACAGTTCAGTGGGTAAGTCATCTTTCGACGCAGATAAAATTAATGAAAACGCACTTGAGTTTATTCAAACCTTGCACCGATTGAAACCATCGGCTGCTAAAGGAACATATTTTCAATCAATCACTATCTCCAGCACAATGAGTCCTGGAATTAAAGTGGACGTGAATACCATTCCGGGAATTTAATTGTAAAGAGAACGAAAATGACACGAGAAGAAAAACAAATAGTGATTGATCAGCTTGTAGATAGTTTAAATAGCTACGAGTTTATCTACGTTACAGATAGTTCAGAATTGACAGCCAATACGAACAATGATCTGAGACGCTTACTTCATAAAAATGGAGTAAAAATGCAAGTAGCAAAGAACACCCTTATCAGACAGGCATTAGTGAGAGCCGAAAAAGACTGGGGTGAACTTACTGATACCCTTAAAGGGACAACCGCACTCTTATTCGCTTCCAATCCAAAAGCACCAGCTATTGCCATTAAAGACTTCCGTAAGAAGGGCAAGAAGCCAGTGTTAAAGGGTGCATACCTAGATAGTTCTGTCTACATCGGTGATGATCAATTAGACAGTCTAGCGAAGTACAAATCAAAAGAAGATTTGATTGGGGAGATTATCGGATTACTCCAATCGCCTGCTAAAAATGTTATTTCATCACTTAAATCTGGTGGAGCAACCTTATCAGGACTTCTTAAAACTTTATCCGAAAAAGAAAATTAATTAAAACAAAAACTTTAAAAAGTTAACGAAAAATGGCAGACTTAAAAGAATTTGCAGAACAGTTAGTAAATCTTACCGTAAAAGAGGTAAACGAATTAGCTGACATCTTAAAAGATGAGTATGGTATTGAGCCAGCAGCGGCAGCAGCAGTTGCGGTTGCAGGACCAGCAGGTGACGGTGCAGCAGCAGGAGGCGAAGAACAAACAGAATTTACTGTTATTTTGAAATCTGCAGGTGCAGCGAAGCTTCAAGTTGTTAAAGCTGTAAAAGAACTTACAGGTTTAGGCTTGAAAGAAGCAAAAGAAATAGTTGACTCAGCTCCAAAAGAACTCAAGGAAAACGTAGCTAAAGACGAAGCAGATGCTTTGAAGGCTAAACTTGAAGAAGCAGGAGCTGAAGTTGAAATCAAGTAAGATTACAATTTATTAACGCAATAGACCCCAGAGAAATCTGCGGGTCTATCTGTGTTTGAACGCACTTGTGTTTTTTTTACGCACTAACCCTTAATAATTATAACCTTGTCTACAGTTCAAAAAAGAGAAAGAATAAGTTTTGCACGCATACCGGAAATCATTAAATATCCTGATTTCCTAGATGTTCAAGTGCAATCGTTTCAGGAGTTTTTCCAATTGGAAACTTCTTCTGAAGGTAGAGCCAATGAAGGGCTCTTTAAAGTGTTTAGCGAAAACTTCCCGATCACAGATTCACGAAACATCTTCGTTTTGGAATTCTTGGATTACTTCGTAGATCCGCCAAGATACACTATGGCAGAATGCATTGACCGAGGTTTGACCTATGCCGTTCCATTAAAAGCTAAGTTGAAGCTTTCGTGTAACGACATCGAGCACGAGGATTTTGAGACAATCGTTCAAGACGTGTATTTGGGAACCATCCCTTACATGACACCTCGAGGTACCTTTATTATTAATGGTGCTGAACGTGTAATTGTTTCTCAGTTACACCGTTCTCCTGGGGTTTTCTTTGCACAGTCATACCACACCAATGGTACTAAATTATACTCTGCCAGAGTAATACCATTTAAAGGTAGTTGGATTGAATTTGCTACAGACGTGAACAACGTGATGTACGCATATATCGACAGAAAGAAAAAGTTCCCGGTAACTACGTTATTGCGTTCTATTGGTTACGAAACTGATAAGGACATCCTTGATATCTTTGGTCTTGCAGAAGAGGTTAAGGTATCAAAGGCTGGGTTAAAACGTTGCATAGGAAGAAAATTAGCAGCGAGAGTGCTTCGATCTTGGATTGAGGATTTCGTTGATGAGGATACAGGTGAGGTTGTTTCGATTGAAAGAAACGAAGTTGTAATCGAAAGGGATACTGTAATCGAAGAAGAGCACGTTGCGGAAATCATCGATTCAGGCGTTAAGACGATTATCTTAAGCAAAGAGATTGATAACAAAAATGATTTTGCTATCATTCATAATACGCTTCAAAAAGATACGTCAAACAGTGGAAAAGAAGCTGTTGAACATATCTATCGTCAATTAAGAAACACTGATCCACCTGATGAAGAAACAGCTCGTGGTATTATTGACCGTTTATTCTTCTCAGACAAACGTTATGATTTAGGAGAAGTTGGACGCTATAGAATTAATAAGAAATTAAAACTTGATACTTCATCTGATACACGCGTGTTGACGAATGAAGACATCATTTTGATTATTCAATACCTTATTGAATTAAGTAACTCAAGAACAGACGTCGATGATATTGACCACTTGAGTAACAGACGTGTTAGAACTGTTGGTGAGCAGTTGTATTCTCAGTTTGGTGTTGGTCTTGCGCGTATGGCAAGAACAATTCGTGAGCGAATGAACATTCGTGACAACGAAGTATTTACACCTACTGATTTGATTAACGCACGAACACTTTCGTCTGTAATTAATTCATTCTTTGGAACAAACCAACTTTCTCAATTTATGGATCAAACGAATCCATTGGCTGAGATAACGCATAAGCGAAGAATGTCTGCCTTAGGGCCTGGAGGTCTATCGAGAGATAGAGCTGGTTTCGAGGTTCGTGATGTTCACTATACGCATTATGGTCGTTTGTGTACAATTGAAACACCTGAGGGACCAAACATTGGTTTGATTTCTTCATTGTGTGTTCATGCGAAGATTAACAGCATGGGATTCATCGAAACACCATACCGAAAAGTAACTAAAGGTAAGGTGGAAGATGGTGTAATTTTCCTTAGTGCTGAAGAAGAGGATACACATATCATCGCACAAGCAAATGCACCAATCGGTAAAGATGGGAAATTTGCAAACGATGAAATAAAGGCTAGAAACGAAGGGGACTTCCCAATCGTAAAACCTGAGGAAGTGCACTACATGGATGTAGCGCCAAATCAGATTGTTTCGATTGCTGCGTCGTTAATTCCTTTCTTAGAACATGATGATGCGAACAGAGCCCTGATGGGATCTAACATGCAGCGTCAAGCAGTTCCATTGCTAAGACCAGAAGCACCTATCGTTGGTACAGGTCTTGAGCAAAAAATTGCTGAAGATTCAAGAAATTTAATTAACGCTGAAGGTGATGGTGTTGTTGAATATGTTGATGCAAAGGAAATTAGAGTGCGTTATGATTTATCTGACAACGAACGAACAGTTTCATTCATTGGCGAAGTAAAATCATACCCAGTAACGAAGTTCCAGCGTACCAACCAAAATACCTGTATTAACTTACGACCTATCGTTAAGAAAGGTGATCGTGTTGTTAGAGGTCAGGTATTGTGTGATGGTTATGCAACTGATAACGGTGAATTGGCCTTAGGACGTAACTTGAAAGTGGCCTTTATGCCATGGCAAGGATACAACTTTGAGGATGCGATTGTAATATCTGAGAAGGTTGTAAAAGACGATTACTATACTTCTGTTCATATTGTAGAATATGAGTTAGAGGTAAGAGATACAAAACGTGGGGAAGAAGAGTTAACAAACGATATTCCTAACGTAAGTGAAGAAGCAACAAAGAATTTGGACGAAAACGGTCTGATTCGAGTTGGTGCTAGAATCAAAGAAGGGGACATCTTAATTGGTAAGATTACACCAAAGGGAGAGTCAGAACCTTCACCAGAAGAAAAGTTATTACGTGCAATCTTTGGGGATAAAGCAGGTGATGTTAAAGACGCAAGTTTGAAAGCTTCACCATCTACTCAAGGTATTGTTATTGATAAAAAACTTTTCACAAGAGTTAAAAAGGACAAAGCCACTAAGGCAGACGATAAAGTTAAACTTGCTAAGTTAGACGCAGAGCACGACAAGAATCTTGCGAAACTGAAAACTACGTTGGTTGAGAAGCTTTTCAAAATTGTGAACGGTAGAACGTCGCAAGGGGTAAACAACGTATACTTTGAAGAAGTAATTCCAAAAGGTACCAAGTTTACGCAAAAAGCATTAGCTGAAATCGATTATGCTACTGTGTCTTATAATGGTTGGACAGCGGATGATAAGAAAAACGAACTTATCGCTGAAACATTAAACAACTATAAGCTTCGAATCAACGAAGTAACGACAGATTACAAGAGAAACCACTTCGCAATTAGTGTAGGAGATGAATTACCAACAGGTATCCTTCAAATGGCGAAAGTGTATCTTGCTAAGAAGAGAAAACTTAAAGTAGGAGATAAGATGGCTGGTCGTCACGGTAACAAGGGTATTGTTGCACGTATTGTACCAGAAGCGGATATGCCATTCTTAGAAGACGGAACTCCAGTTGATATCGTACTTAACCCACTTGGTGTACCATCGCGTATGAACTTGGGGCAGATTTACGAAACAGTATTGGGTTGGGCCGGAGAAGAATTAGGTATCAACTTTGCTACCCCAATTTTTGACGGTGCTACCGAGAAAGACATTGAAGATTACGTGAATAAGGCAGGAGTTCCTGCAAACGGTTCAACGTATTTATACAATGGATTGACAGGTGAGCGTTTCGATCAACCTACAACAGTTGGAATCATTTACATGTTGAAACTAGGTCACATGGTTGATGACAAAATGCACTCTCGTTCTATTGGACCTTACTCATTAATTACGCAACAACCATTGGGTGGTAAAGCTCAGTTTGGTGGTCAGCGTTTTGGTGAGATGGAGGTTTGGGCACTTGAAGCATTTGGTGCATCGAACATATTACGTGAGATTTTGACTGTGAAATCGGATGATATTATCGGTAGAGCGAAAACGTATGAGGCAATCGTAAAAGGAGACAACAGTGTTGAGCCTGGTTTGCCAGAATCATTTAACGTATTGCTTCACGAGCTTAGAGGTTTAGGTCTCGAGTTAACATTTGATTGATCAGTAGTTTAGTTTTTAGTTTCAATTTATTTAGAAAAACACAACATGGCTTACAATAAAAAAGAGCAAAAAATAAAAAGTAACTTCAAAAGTCTTCGTATTGGATTGTCTTCTCCGGAAGTAATCCTTCAGAGATCTAATGGTGAAGTTATCAAACCGGAAACGATCAACTACCGTTCGTATAAGCCAGAAATGGGCGGTTTATTCTGTGAAAGAATCTTCGGTCCTGTAAAGGATTACGAATGTCACTGTGGTAAATACAAACGTATTCGATATAAGGGTATCGTTTGTGACCGTTGTGGTGTAGAAGTAACAGAAAAGAAAGTACGTCGTGAGCGCATGGGACACATCGAATTGGTGGTTCCTGTAGCACACATCTGGTACTTCAGATCGTTACCAAACAAAATTGGTTACCTCTTAGGATTGCCTTCTAAAAAGCTTGATATGATTATTTACTACGAACGTTACGTAGTAATTCAGTCAGGTGTTAAAGAAGAAGACGGTATCAATTATTTAGACTTCCTTACAGAAGAGGAATACCTAGATATCTTAGATACTTTACCTAAAGAAAACCAATACTTAGAAGATAATGATCCGAACAAGTTTATCGCGAAAATGGGAGCAGATGCTATCTGGGACCTATTGGGTAGATTGAACTTAGACGAATTATCATACCAATTGCGTCATCAAGCAGCTAACGAAACTTCTCAGCAACGTAAGGCAGAAGCCTTAAAGCGATTGAAGGTTATCGAAGGATTTAGAGATGCAAATTCAAGGTTTGAGAATAAGCCAGAATGGATGATTATGAAAATCCTTCCAGTGATTCCACCAGAACTAAGACCATTGGTACCTTTAGATGGCGGACGTTTTGCCACATCAGATCTAAACGATTTATATCGTCGTGTAATCATACGTAACAACCGATTGAAGCGTCTGATGGAAATCAAGGCTCCAGAAGTTATCTTACGTAACGAGAAGCGAATGCTTCAAGAAGCCGTAGATAGTTTGTTGGATAATACTCGACGTGCTAACGCAGTTAAAGCAAGTGGGAACAGACCATTGAAATCATTAAGCGATATGCTTAAAGGTAAGCAAGGGCGTTTCCGTCAAAACTTATTGGGTAAGCGGGTTGATTATTCTGGTCGTTCTGTAATCGTTGTTGGACCAACACTTCAGTTACATGAGTGTGGTTTACCAAAAGGTATGGCAAGCGAGCTTTTTAAACCATTTATCATACGGAAGTTAATTGAACGTGGTATTGTAAAAACGGTTAAGTCTGCAAAGAAAATTGTAGACCGAAAGGATCCAGTTATTTGGGAAATTCTTGAGAACATCCTAAAAGGTCATCCTATCTTGCTAAACCGTGCTCCTACGCTTCACAGATTGGGTATTCAAGCATTCCAACCAAAATTGGTTGAAGGAAAGGCGATTCGATTACACCCGCTAGTTTGTACTGGGTTTAATGCGGATTTTGATGGTGATCAAATGGCTGTTCACGTACCATTAGGTAACGCGGCTGTTTTGGAAGCACAAATCTTAATGCTTGCGCCACACAATATTCTTAACCCTGCTAACGGTGCACCTATTGCAGTACCATCGCAAGACATGGTGTTGGGATTATACTATTTAACAAAAGGAAGAAAGTCAACGAAGGCAAAACCAGTTGCTGGTGAAGGTCTTACTTTCTACTCACATGATGAGTTAACTGTTGCGCACAACGAAGGTCGCGCAGCACTTCACGCTAATATCAATATCAAAACCAGTGTCAAAGAAGAAGGTGAATTGGTAGAAAAGATTATCGAAACAACTGTTGGACGTGTAATCTTTAACCAGTTTGTACCTGAAGTAATGGGCTTTATCAATGAACTACTTACGAAGAAGTCGTTGAGAACAATCATTGGTGACATGGTGAAGGAAGTAGGTATTGCAAAGACTGCAAACTTCCTTGATAACATTAAAAACTTAGGTTTCCAATATTCATTTAAAGGTGGATTGTCGTTTAATATTAGCGACGTTGTACTTCCAGATACTAAAGAAGGCTTAATTGATGCGGCTAAGGTAGAGGTAGATGAAATTTGGGAAAACTATAACAATGGTTTTATCACAAACAATGAGCGATACAACCAGATTATTGATATCTGGACACGTGTTAACTCTAAAGTTTCTGATGCATTGTTGCAAAAACTTACTGCCGATGACCAAGGATTCAACCCAATCTATATGATGTTGGATTCTGGTGCAAGGGGGTCTAAGGAGCAGATTCGTCAGCTAGGCGGTATGCGTGGATTGATGGCAAAACCACAAAAGAAAACAGGACATGGTGGAACAGGTGAAATTATCGAGAATCCGATTCTTTCTAACTTCCGTCAAGGGCTGTCGATTTTGGAGTACTTTATTTCTACCCACGGTGCGCGTAAAGGTCTTGCGGATACGGCACTAAAAACGGCGGATGCGGGTTACTTGACTAGACGTCTTCACGATGTTGCGCAGGATGTTGTGATTAATGCAGTGGATTGTGAAACACTTCGTGGTATTGAAGTAACAGCACTGAAAGAAAACGAAGAAATCGTTGAAAGCTTGTACGACAGAATTTTAGGTCGAACAAACCTTCATGATATTGAAGATCCAAAGTCTAAGGAAGTAATACTTGAAGCCGGTTCAGAAATTACTGAAGAGGTTGCACAAATAATCACAGAAGCAGGAATTGACCGATTGGAGATTAGATCGGTAATGACTTGTGAGAATCAACGTGGTGTTTGTACCAAATGTTATGGACGAAGCTTACCTACGGGTAGAATGGTTCAAAGAGGAGAAGCTGTTGGTGTAATTGCCGCGCAATCAATTGGAGAGCCAGGAACACAGTTGACGCTTCGTACATTCCACGTTGGGGGTACAGCATCTAACATTGCGTCTGAATCAGAAATGACTGTTCGTTATGACGGTATATTAGAGTTTGACGAAATCAAAACGGTAGATCGTATCACTGAAGATGGAGAGAAAGAAGAAGTTGTTGTTGGACGATCTGGTGAAATCAAGGTGTTAGATTCTAAAACAAAAGAATTGTTAAACACGTTGAACGTTCCTTATGGTTCGTTGCTTAAAGTTAAAAACAAGCAGAAAGTCAAGAAAGGTGATGTGATCTGTAACTGGGATCCATATAACGCAGTAATTGTGAGTGATTCTGAAGGTAAAATTGCGTTCAAAGATATCATCGATGGTATTACATATAAAGACGAAATCGATGAACAAACTGGATTTAAGGAAAAAGTTTTGGTAGAAAACCGAGACAAGAAACTAATTCCAGCGGTGTTGCTACAAGATAAAAAGGGGGAAACTCTTCGCGAGTTCAACTTACCTGTAGGAGCGCACATTTCTGTTGAAGATAGTGCTAAAATTAAGTCTGGTCAGATTATCGCCAAGATACCTCGTGTATTAGGTAAAACAGGTGATATCACGGGTGGTCTTCCAAGGGTAACTGAGCTATTTGAAGCGCGTAACCCATCAAACCCTGCTGTTGTTTCTGAAATTGACGGTGTGGTAAGTTATGGAGGTATCAAACGTGGTAACAGAGAGATACTTATTGAATCAAAAGAAGGTGTTAAAAAGAAATACCTTGTTTCGCTTTCGAAACACATTTTGGTTCAAGATAATGACTTTGTTAAGGCTGGTACACCATTATCTGATGGTTCTATTACACCAAAGGATATTTTGGCAATTGAAGGTCCAAGTGCAGTGCATAAGTACATTGTAAATGGAATTCAAGAAGTATATCGATTACAAGGAGTAAAAATCAACGACAAGCATATTGAAGTAATCGTGCGTCAGATGATGCAGAAAGTTACTATTGTTGATCCAGGAGATACGAAGTTCTTAGAAGGTGAAGGTGTTGCAAAACATGACTTTAAAGAACAAAACAACTGGATTTACGACAAGAAAGTTGTTGTTGAAGCAGGTGACTCAAATGAGTTGAAGCCAGGTCAAATAGTGAGCTTGCGTCGACTACGTGATGTTAACTCTGTGTTGAAGCGTAAGGATCTTAAAGCCGTTGAGGTGAGAGATGCTGTTCCTGCAACATCAGAGCCATTATTGATGGGTATAACCAAAGCATCGTTAGGTACACAAAGCTTTATGTCTGCGGCATCGTTCCAAGAAACCACTAAGGTGTTGAACGAAGCAGCCATTGCAGGTAAGGTTGATTACCTAACAGGATTAAAAGAAAACGTTATCGTTGGTCATTCTATTCCAGCAGGTACAGGTTTACGCGACTATGAAGACATCATTGTCGGTTCTCAAGAAGAATACGATTTATTGATGAGTTCTAAGGAAGAAGAGACCCAAACTGTTGGTGAAGTTGGTGCCGCGAACTAATTTTATTTAAACTTTTTACGGAAATGCCCCAGAAATGGGGCATTTTTGATTTACACGAAAAAAATGGAAGAACAAAAAGAAAAGCAAGGCAATCAAATTGATATAGAGTTAAGCGAAGAAGTGGCAGACGGAACGTATTCGAACTTAGCCATCATTTCACATTCTAATTCTGAGTTTATAGTTGACTTCGTAAGAATGATGCCTGGTACACCTAAGGCCAAAGTGAAGCAGCGTATTATCTTGTCGCCACAACATGCCAAACGATTGATGTTTGCCTTAGGAGAAAACATAAACAAATACGAAGCAAGTTTTGGGGAAATTGAATCCCACGACCAAGTTCCAAATTTCCCAATGAACTTTGGACCAGCAGGAGAAGCATAATTAATTAAGATTGTAGATATCGATATTACACAGTTATTGTTAAAGCAACTCGGAAACGGCGGCATCGAGTCAATGGCCAATAAAATTGGTGCAAACAGCCAACAAACGTCAAGCGCCCTAGAGGGGATAGTGCCAACATTATTGGGTGCCATGTCAAATAATTCTCAATCGAAATCTGGAGCATCAGGGCTTTTAGGAGCTCTTGATCGTGATCACGACGGAAGCATACTTGATGATGTGTCTGGCTTTATTGGGAATAGTGATAATGGGCCAGGAGAAGGTATTTTGAAGCACGTTTTAGGTGGGAATAGAAATACCGTTGAAAATGGATTGAGTGCAAAAACCGGACTCAATACCAGTCAAGTTGGTCAGTTGTTAAAGATTGCTGCTCCATTAATAATGGGTTATTTAGGTAAACAGAAAAAACAACAAGGGTCTGGTTTTGATCTTGGCAGTATTGCTGGATTATTGGGCGGCATGTCCAATACATCTGACAAAAGTACGGGTCTTGATTTAGGCGATATCCTACAAGTAGTTGGAGGCTTAAGTGGGGGTAATTCTGGCGCTCAAAGAAGTGGAGGAATTGGAGGCCTTTTGGGCAAGCTGTTTGGGAAATAGTTTTATGACATTTATGAGAGAAAAGCGACCTAGGTCGCTTTTCTTGTTTAATGAGCTGACTGTGAATCTGTTTGGCTGAAAGTTTGTGGTGTAGAAGCGGACTGTTAAAATAATGTCATTGGATATTAGCACGTCCTTAATTATTTTAGTGGAGAATAAATAGTAAAATTCTCACTTAAAAACTGCTATATGATTGCTTCTGCTCAACGCACCGCTCGTACAATGGCTGGCATTGATACGTACAAAGGTTCATGGACAAACAATGAAGTCTTACACCTTTTGCGCCGAACAATGTTTGGAGCTACTAAGTCCGATATAAATTATTTTGCTTCTATGAGCATGTCGGATGCGGTCGATGAATTGTTGAACCCATCTTCGTTTAAACCGTCACCGCCAGTAAACAACTATAATAATGGAAGAATTACTGACCCAGACATTGCCTTAGGCGATACTTGGGTAAACGGTCCAACAAACGCGACTTTGCAAAACGCACGTGTAAATTCCTTAAGATCTTGGTGGTATGGTCAGATGTTAGGTCAAGATAGAAGCATATTAGAGAAGATGACGCTATTTTGGCACAATCACTTCTCAACGGAAACGCAGGTGTACAGAGACCCCATTTATGGGTACAATCACCAGCAATTGTTAAGAGAAAACAGTCTTGGCGATTTTAAGAACTTAGTTAAGCTCATTACTATCGATCCAGCTATGTTGGTGTATCTGAATGGAGAAAGAAATACACGACGAGCACCAGATGAAAACTATGCAAGAGAGTTGCAAGAACTATTTACCTTAGGTAAAGGTGAAGATTCGAAATACACTGAACTAGATGTACAGCAAGCAGCACGAGTACTAACTGGATGGCGTGTGAACCGTACGAATTATACCAGCTATTTTTTACCAAACTTACATGATGCTGATGACAAAACATTCTCGTCGTTCTTTGGTAGCAAAACCATAACAGGCCAATCAGGAGCCAATGGAGCCAACGAATTAGATGATTTGCTCGATATGATATTCTTGCAAACAGAAGTGTCGAAATTCATGTGCCGGAAGCTCTATCGGTGGTTTGTGTATTATGAAATTGATGCCGCTGCCGAAACCAATGTTATAGAACCGTTAGCAGCCATATTCCGAAATAACAACTATCAAGTGAAACCGGTCTTAGAAGCACTTTTTAAGAGTGAACATTTCTTTGACGTGGTGAATCAAGGGTGCTTAATTAAGAGCCCTATTGATTATTCGGTTGGCATGATGCGCCATAATGGAGTAGAATTCCCTACGTCAGCAAATGTTGTAGAGCAATATTATATGTGGCAAATTGTTGGGCAAGTATGTGCCCTCCAACAACAAAACGTTGGTGATCCACCAAACGTGGCAGGATGGCCAGCATATTACCAAATCCCTCAGTACCACGAAATTTGGATTAATACGGATACCCTTCCCAAAAGGAATCAGATATCGGACATTATGATATTGACGGGAGTTTCCCGTAATGGGCAAACCATGGTGATAGACCCAATTGTGGTGGCAGAGATGTTTGATGCCCCTGAAGACGCAGCAACACTTGTTGAGGATATGGTGGACTACTATTATACTTTAGATGTTAGCAGCGACCAAAAGGAATATATGCGATCCTTTTTATTGTCTGGTCAAGCAGCATCTTATTGGACCGATGCATGGAATGCTTATCAAGCTGACCCAACAAATGCGTCGTTGAAGAATGTAGTTAAACTTAGGCTTCAAGGACTTGTCAAGTATTTAATGAATTTATCAGAGTATCAATTGTCGTAAATAAAGCTTAGTAAAATGAAAAGAAGAGATTTTTTAAAAGCAACCGCCCCATTTGCGACACTACCTGTGTTGATGAATGGCCTACCAATTCATGCATTAGGTAACCCTGAAACGATGAATATATTGAGCAATGCATTTGTGAATACAGATCATGTGCTCGTATTGATACAAATGAACGGAGGGAATGATGGTTTAAATACGGTAATCCCAACCGATCAATACTCCAATCTGACCAAAGCTAGGTCTAATATCATGATTCCATTAGCTAAAGTATTGGTATTGGATGATGTTGACGGAACGGGACTTCACCCGTCGATGACTGGAATGCGTGATTTATTTAATGACGAGAAGTTAGGCATCGTCCAAGGTGTTGGATATCCAAACCCAAACTTTTCCCACTTTAGAAGTACGGATATATGGCATACAGCCTCTGATTCAAACGAGGAAATACACTCTGGTTGGATAGGGCGCTATTTAAGCCACGAATTCCCCAACTATCCTGTTGGTTTTCCAAACACAGACATGCCAGATCCACTTGTTTTGCAGATTGGGTCAGTAGTGTCTACAGTTTGTCAAGGAGTTAGCGTAAACATGGGAATGGCGATTAGTGACCCAAGTGCATATTACCAATTGGTAACGGGTAATTATACGCAGTCACCAAGTTCAAAAGCCGGAAAGGAATTGGATTATATCCGACAGGTGGCAGGACAAAGTAATGAATACGGACAGGCGGTAAAAACTGCTGGAGAGAAAGGGAATAATAAAAGTACCAAGTACCCCGACCAAGGAAATAATCGTTTAGCCGACCAACTTAAAATTGTGGCGCAATTGATTTCTGGTGGATTGAAAACAAGAATTTATGTGGTGAATATAAATGGTTTCGACACCCATGCCGGTCAGGTGCCTGCGACAGGAGGTACTGAAACGGGTAATCACGCTAATTTGTTAGGTCAATTAAGTGAAGCAATTGATGCCTTTCAAGATGATGTTGAGTTATTGGGATTGAAGGACCGTGTATTGGGAATGACCTACTCTGAATTTGGTCGCCGTATTATGGCGAATTTTAGTTCAGGAACAGATCACGGAGCGGCGGCACCAATGTTCTTATTCGGAACAAATGTGAAGCCTGGTATTCTAGGGAAGAACCCAACAATTGCAGATACGGTTAAAGTAAATGACAACCTGCCTATGCAGTACGACTTCAGGTCGGTTTATGCTAGTGTATTGAAAGACTGGTTCTGTCTGGAAGACACTGAGGTTGATTCTGTGATGCTTAAAACCCATCAACAATTACCTGTCTTAAACGACAGCTGTAATACAAATTCTAGTGCACGTAAGGCATTAAGGAAATCTGGTGAAGCATATGTGTTGAACTATCCAAATCCTTTTAGCCATGCAACGACGATTAAATTCGAATCGTCTGGAGGACACATTTTGGTTCAGGTGTTTAATCCACAAGGGCAGTTAATTGAAACGCTGGTGGACTCTGAAATGCCTGTTGGAGAGCATGAAGTTGTATTTAATGCAGCCAACCTAGCAAGTGGAACGTATTATTATAGATACCAAAATGGAAGCTTACAGCAAACCAAACCGATGATTTTAGCTAAGTAAATTTGTCAGTATCTTATGTCTTAGTTATGGCAAAGAACATTAGTTTTCTGGATAAACATTTGTAAGGGTTGTATATGGGTATGTTAGACACATTTCTCAATCCGCCCGTTTACCAAACTTTGAGGTACGGTATTTGTTGTTGGATTGTGGACACTCATTAATAAAGAATGCAACAGAATTTAGTTCGAATAAGCAGGATATTTCTAGCAGTAATGTTCTTATTCTCAGGAATAAGCAAATTGCTGTCTATGCCGTTTTTTGATGGCATGGTGGCTGAGTTATTTCTTGGATCTGCATACTATGACAATCCTTCTGGGATGTTCTATACACAAATTCTTAGCCGTGTTTTAATCGCCGTTGAGCTAACCTTAGGTGTTGCTATATTGGTTGATAAATGGGTGAAAAAACTCACTTTGCCTGCGTTGTTTGGCACGCTTTTGTTATTCACGATACATCTGTTTTATGAGGGAATAACCAGTGATAAGGGTTTTGTTGAGGGAAATTGTGGGTGTTTTGGGGACGTCCTTCCAATGAATAATCTTGAAAGCATCATAAAGAATATAGTTGCGATGGTAGCGGCGGTGTTTATTTATGTCAAACTGAAATCAGAAGACAAAATTGCGGTTTGGAGCTCTCCAGTGGTTATTGGGTTGGTCACTTTACTCACCTTGTTGCTTGGTGTGAAAAAATACCAATCAGCTGAAGTTACACCACTCGAACCTACAATAGTGGTAAATCAAGATAGCCTTTTATCAATAAACGTTGAGCAAACGTCAAGAGATTCAAATGTTGCAGTAGACACCTTGTTACACGAGGATAAGTCAAAAGTCAAGGCACCAGATAAGGTGGTGACTGATGTACCTAAAAAAATAAGTATAGTGCAAAGGCTAGAACAAATGGGCGAGTTATCGGATGGGAGTCAAATGAACTTAGGTAAAGGCACTGTGATGGTGAGTTTGTTCAGCATGACTTGTGGCCACTGTCAAGATTCTTACAGAGATTTATGTGAATTAAGCGCCCGTGCAACGTTGCCGAAAATGTATCTGATAAACTATGGTAAGGCACTCGAACAACAGTACTTTTTCAATCAAGCTGGCAATTGCCGCCACCCATATATTCGTACTGAAGACTATACAAAGTTTAATCGGTTACTTGAGGGTAAAGGGTTTCCTCGAATTATTGTTTTCCAGGACGGTAAGATTGTGCAAGATTGGAACATTGATTCGTATAACCTCGATGTATTTAAGTCACATTTTAGCATTGAAGACGACGTCCGTAATGCTGAGGATGGTCTAAATTTAAAGAAGAAGGACGATTCCTTTGACGAGTTTGAAAAGAACCCATGGGATTAGCGTAGTTATCTAACTAATTTCTTTCAAGACATTCGATCCAACTCCTTTTGATAATCGTACTGCAAATCTTCATGTATTTGTGACATCGACTTGCGGATTAACGCTATTTGTCGATTATACAGATTGAATAAGGTGGTATTGTGTTTAATCGGTGGATCAAGTTCCAATAGTTTTTGGCAGAAAAATAATAAAAGCTCAATCTCAGTCTCTTTCTTTTTAGAATAACGAATGTATTTTTTCGTGTTTCTCAGCACCTTTCGAATGGTTTTTTTCATCCAATAATAGGTCTGTGTGTTTATATCGGATAAGCCCTCAACTATTGCTTCCTGCACGGCGACGATATAACCAGTTTCGTTATCTGCATTGAATAACAGGTAGGTAAGCAACTCTTTGTTTTCTTTTTTGAAACGTGAGAGTTGAAGAACAAGATCGGTTAACTGTCCTTCGGTTAGATGTTTGAGTTCATCCTTAATTTGTTTTAACGACGCTGCCTTCATGTAGTTAATCGATTCACAAACGTATTACTTTGGAAATTGTTATTGGGTATTTGCAATAAAAAAAGCCTGATTGAAAAACAACCAGGCTCTGTAATTTTTATATTTTTTGTTATGCTTCTGCAGTCTCTTCATACTCTGAAAGAGGCAAACAGGCACAAACCAAGTTTCGATCACCGTATGTATTGTCAACACGAGAAACACTTGGCCAAAACTTGCGGTCCATTACCCAAGGTCTAGGATAAGCCGCCATTTCTCTAGTGTATTTATGGTTCCAGTCCGACGACATTACTCTTGCAGCCGTATGTGGTGCATTAACCAGTAAATTGTCGTCTTTAGCGTAAACGCCATCTTCTATGGCTTTTATCTCTTCTCGAATCGATAACAATGCATCACAAAATCGATCTAATTCCTCTTTGCTTTCAGATTCAGTTGGTTCAACCATAAGAGTACCTGCAATTGGGAAAGATACTGTAGGAGCGTGATATCCATAGTCCATCAATCGCTTAGCAATATCTTCCACTTGTACACCAGAATCTGCTTTTAGTACGCGCGTGTCAACAATCATTTCGTGCGCAACGGTTCCATTTTTACCTGTATAAAGTAATTGGTATGGTCCGTCTAGCTTAGCCTTAATATAGTTAGCGTTAAGAATGGCAATTTTTGTTGCTTCAACCAATCCTAATGCACCCATCATTTTAATATAGGCATACGATATAAGCAGGATGCTCGCACTACCAAATGGTGCAGCGGATATAGCCGACATTGCATGTTCTCCACCCGTTGGTACAACTGCATGACCAGGTAAAAATGGTACTAAATGGGCAGCTACACCTATTGGTCCCATGCCAGGTCCACCACCTCCATGAGGTATGCAGAAGGTTTTATGTAAGTTTAAGTGACATACATCAGCGCCAATTAATCCAGGGTTTGTTAACCCAACTTGTGCGTTCATATTCGCGCCGTCCATATACACCTGTCCACCGTTATTGTGTATGATAGAAGTTATCTCCCGAATTGTTTCTTCATAAACACCATTGGTTGACGGATACGTTACCATCAAGCAAGCTAAATCATCAGCATGAAGATCCGCTTTTTCTTTAAGGTCGGCCACGTCGATGTATCCGTTTTCTAACGTTTTTACTACAACTACTTTCATGCCAGCCATCACAGCACTCGCAGGATTTGTTCCATGAGCACTTGCTGGAATGAGTGCAATATTTCTGTGTGATTCGTTTCGACTTTCAAAATAAGCTCGAATTACCATTAAACCAGCGTATTCACCTTGCGCACCCGAGTTAGGTTGTAGGCTCATGTCAGCAAACCCAGTGATTTCTGACAGGTCAGCAGCAAGTTCTTCAATAATTTCGTGATATCCTGTAACTTGATTTTTCGGTACGAATGGATGAATAGAATTGAACTCAGGCCATGTAACCGGAATCATCTCAGAAGTCGCATTAAGCTTCATTGTACAACTACCCAACGAAATCATAGAGTGAGTTAATGAAAGATCTTTATTTTCAAGTCGCTTTATGTAACGCAGCATTTCATGTTCGATATGATAGCTGTGAAACACTTCGTGTGTCATAAAGTCTGTAGTACGTACAAATTGCGTATCCCAGTCAATGGTCAAGTTGTCAGAAAGATCCTCAACATGTATAGATTGTCCGTTAATGGTCGCAAAAATGTTTGCAATTACTTGAATGTCTTCAAGCTCGGTGGTTTCGTCTATAGAAACGCCAATATAATCACCACCATTTCTCAGATTAACCTCCTTCGATTCCGCCGTTTTGATTACCGCACCAATTTGATCTGATGACAATCCATCTATGCGTAACGTGTCGAAATAGTGTTTGTTACTTTGTGTGAAGCCTAGCTTGTTAAGCGCTTCATCTAAAACCTTTGTTAAGCCATGAATTTTACCAGCAATGCGCTTTAACCCATTAGGGCCATGATACACGCCGTACATTCCAGCCATTATGGCAAGTAGTACTTGTGCCGTACATATATTAGAAGTGGCTTTGTCTCTTTTGATGTGTTGTTCGCGAGTTTGAAGCGCCATCCGCAAAGCTCTTTTGCCAGTGGCATCCTTGCTCACACCAATAATTCTTCCTGGGATTTGTCTTTTGTACGCTTCTTTGGTAGCAAAGTACGCTGCATGAGGGCCTCCAAAGCCGAGTGGTACACCAAATCTTTGGGTGTTGCCCATTACGGCATCAGCACCCCACTCTCCTGGAGATTGAAGTAGTGTTAATGCCATCAAATCAGCAACAGCACCAACCAGTACACCAGTTTCGTGCGCTTTGGTTGTAAAGTCTTTATAATTTCTTATTGCTCCATTCGAGTCAGGGTATTGAACCAATGCTCCGAAGAATGATTCATCTAATTGAATATCGTTAAAGTCGCCAAACACCAATTCAATCCCAACAGGTGTTGCACGCGTTTTTATGATGTCAATTGACTGAGGGAATATGTTATTGTCAACAAAAAATTTGTTGGCTTCTTTGCGTTTGCATATGTTGTGAAACATGGTCATAGTTTCCGCTGCGGCTGTTCCTTCGTCAAGCAAAGAAGCATTAGCTAACTCCATGCCCGTCAAATCCATGACCATAGTTTGGAAATTCAACAAGGCTTCCAATCGTCCTTGAGCAATTTCAGCTTGATATGGCGTATACTGTGTGTACCACCCTGGATTTTCCATTATGTTTCTTAAAATTACGGCAGGCGTGTGGGTGTTGTGGTAACCCATTCCTATGTAATTCTTATACATCTTGTTCTTCCCGGCTTTCTTTTTTAGGTCAGCCAAAAACGCTTGTTCACTTTGTGCTTTTGAGATGTTAAGGTCTCTGTTTAATCTGATGTCGTCAGGAATTGTACGCTCAACTAGTTCATCTAGATTTTTTACGCCAATTACATCAAGCATCGCTTCTTGATCTGCTTTTGAAAGGCCGTTGTGACGGTCTTTAAAGAAATCGATTTGATTTACGTTTAGTTGCATGTTGGGGTGTTTAAAATGTGCGGCAAAAATAATGGATATTTTAAGGAATATTGACCCTTTTATAAGCCGATGAGAATAGGGCTGTTTACTGCTTATTTACAGCAGAATCACGTTCTAATTCTTGTCTGAATTCGGGGTTAGAATCAGCGAGTTCACGTAGAACATTCCGAACGCTGTCGCTAATTCTTTGATATTCAGGCTCTAAGGCATGAACCGATTGGGTGATGCGTTCAGAAAAAGCGAGATTGTTGTTGACGTCTGTTAATTCTGTTTGATAATACTGTTTAAAGGCTGGTTTGTCGATATCATTATTATTGACCGATATTCTAAGGTCAACGGCCTGCTTTTCCAGCGCTTTCATTTCATTAAAAACAATAGGATAATTCTTTATGAAGTTTGAGTATGCTTTTCGAATGCCTTTGTATTTAGTTAAGTTGTTGCCCAATTCTTGAGAGTAAGTTTGGTCATAATACTTGCGCATGTAGCGCAACTCCTTAATAATGGCTTTTTCGCGTGTCTCTATCGTAGCAAAATCGATACTCAGTAGTTCTGCGTTTATTTTTAGCTTCTGGTCCAATGTATCCAGCCTTGTCGTGTATTCTTCACTTACCGAATTACAGCTAGTTTGGAACATAGAAGTGAAAAAAATGGTGATAATACTGAAGGTTAAAACAACTTCTTTTTTTGACTTCGTCATATTTTTGTCTTAGATTTATCGCTTTACAGATCTATGGCTTCAAGCGGGGCAAAAGTAAAAAAAATAAAACGCATCATTTTTCTTAAAGACGTGATGGTGATTGCATTGTCGGCGTTCGGCGGACCATCAATGCATATTGCGTTGTTTCAAAAGAGAATGGTGGAACGCAAAAGGTATTTAACCGACCAAGAACTTTTGGAATTATACTCTCTGGCACAGATGTTACCTGGTCCAAGTAGTACGCAAACCATAACCTCTATGGGGTATAAATTCGGAGGGCCGGTACTTGCGTTTCTAACCCTAATGATCTGGGTTTTACCCGCGTTTGTGCTAATGACCATCTGCTCTTTTCTATTTGTTTGGCTTGACGTGGAAGTCACCAATAAGGTGTTCCGTTTTATTCAACCATTGGCAGTTGCCTTTGTAGTCACGGCAGGAATTGGGATGGCTAAAAAAGTGACGAAAGGAAGTTTAAGACTGATACTTATGCTTGCCGCTTTTGTTATTGTTGCTTTACTCAGACACCCACTGGAACAGTATGTTAAGACGCCATGGATGTTTCCCGTTTTAATTGTTGGCGGCGGAATTGTGAGTTATTTTTTGAACAAAAAAGAGCACAAAACTGCGGTTCAAGATCCTCAGGGAAAACCTAAAATTGTGACCAAATGGACATACCTTATCGTGTTTGCAGCGATATTTATTTTAGTTGCTGTTGCAGGTAAGGTAACAGAGAATCAGTTTTTTGTCGTTTTCGAGAACATGTATCGTTTTGGTTCTTTAGTGTTTGGCGGCGGGAATGTGTTAGTTCCCATGATGTTTGATCAATTTGTTCAATTTCAGTCTTGGATAAAACCGGATGAATTTCTAACCGGTATTGGGTTAAATCAAGCTGTTCCTGGACCGGTATTTACCGTAGCAACGTATTGTGGGGGGTTGATTATGCGTGACGGTGGATTTACGAACCAGGTTCTTGGGTGTGTTGTCGGTACTATTGGTATTTTTCTTCCTGGAACGTTGATGATATTTTTTGTTTACCCCATGTGGGATAGCATTAAAAACTTAAAAATTATACGACGATCTTTAGATGGAGTTATTGCAGTATCGGCTGGTCTTGTTTTGGCAGCTGGATATTTGCTGTTTTTGCCTGTGGCGTTTAACTGGGTCGTACCTAATAGTTTCCATTATGCCAACCTTCAACAAGTCGATTTTGTAAACTATTTTGACATTGGTTTGGTTATTGTATTGTCACTTATGCTTACTAAGTTTAAAATTCCAACACCCGTTTGGGTGGTTCTTGCTATTTTAGCAGGTATCCTTTTATAGACTTGTACGTATAACAATAAAACATCTTTGAAAAAGCACATCATAAATTGTTTAGCCATCTTGCTATCAGGCTTTTATACTGCGAATGCACAAAATAAAGATAGTACGATAACGGATAATGACTTAGTTCAATTCTCTGGTGTTGTTATGACATCTGATAGTCTTATTGGAATACCGTACGTCAGTGTTGTTATTCGTAGAACCAAGATGGGTAGTTATAGCGATTACAATGGCTATTTTAATTTTGTAGCGCACAAAGGAGATACCATCGACTTTGGCTGTATTGGGTTTAAAAATTCGTCATATATAATACCTGATACACTGAAAAATCAGAAATACTCTATGGTTAAGTTGATGACTGCAGATACTGTTTATTTAGATGTTTCTGTGATTACCCCATTGCCAAAACGCGATATGTTTGATTATTACTTTGTGAAGGCAGACATTCCTGATGACGACATGGAGCGGGCGCGTAAAAACTTAGAAAGAGAACGTTTGAAAGAGGAGAGTGAAACCCTTCATGCTGACGGAAAAGAAGCGGGTAAGTTTCACTTACAGCAACAAGCACGCGCCTACTATTCGGCTGGACAAATAGCGCCTAATAATTTGTTAAATCCTTTAGCCTGGGCTCAATTCTTTGAAGCTTGGAAACGCGGAGATTTTAAAAAGCAAGACAAGAAAATTACAGGAGAAGAGTAACTATTTTACATCCGAAACGTGTTGACGCACCCAACTTTTACCCCATTCTGTTATTTCATTTTCCGACCAAATCGATGGAAAGAATATGCGTTTTTGAAACCTTGGTGGTAGGTATTTTTGCCAGTTGGTGCCTCCAGTTGCGGTAATATCTGTAGGGTTTCGCTGTAAATAGGCTACAGCTGTTTTATAATGAGCCAAAGGCCAATTGACGTTAACATTCAAATCCAAATCGCGCAGTGCTGAGATTAATTGTGCGTCGTCCTGATCCTTTTTAGGAAGCTGCTTGTATCTGGCCCACAAGTTTGTGTTTTTGTAGTCAACAGCCATTTGTATCAATTGATCGTTGTATTTCCTCTCAAACTGCATAAGCGTGAGTGTTTTCTCACCTGTCGATAACACTGTAGCTCCGGCTTGCCAGTAGATATATTTGTACATTTCTTCAATATCTGAGTTTCTGTCAAAGCGATCTCTGTAATCTTTGCCTACCAAGTGCACAAAATCAGTTGAGGCAATTTCAACCATCCGATATTGTGCCGATTGGAAACCTGATGCAGGTAACAGGGCCATTCTAAATTCTAGGAATTGCTGCTGCTCCATTCCTTCACTCATAACAGTAAAGGAGTCAGTTAGTATTATGAAATAGCGATTAATACGTTTAAGTTTCTCAATAAGATATTTTTTAGAAACGACAGGTTCGTTAGCCACCTGTTCAATCTCGTGCAAAATCATTTTGAAGTATAATTCTGTCACCTGATGATACATGATAAAAATCTGCTCGTCAGGAATGTCTGTTTTTGGTTTTTGAAGTGTTAGTAGAGTATCAAGATGCACGTAGTCCCAATAAGGCACATAGTTTTCGTACAACCGTCCTTCTAAGTACGAGGCAAGGTCTTGACCCATGCTTTTGTACTTCTCTTCTAGTTTTTGGACCAAGTCCTCGATGGTTTTATCTAAATGTGCCATTAAAACGGAGATGTAAAGTCCTTAAAAGGGGCGAACAACAAATCTTTTCCTGATAATTGTACGTCGTCAAGTTGCCAGTTAATGTCTAAAGAAGGGTCGTTGTACATCAGCCCTTGTTCACTTTCGGGATGATACAGTTTGGTGCATTTATACGCAAAGATGGTATTGTCTTGAAGCGTGCAAAACCCATGGGCAAAGCCAGGAGGGACCCACAACATTAAGTTGTTCTCTTCATTTAACTCAATGCCGAAACTGTGACCATAAGTCGGGCTATTTTTTCTTATGTCTACAATAACGTCTTGTACTGCACCTGCTATCACTCGAACCAATTTTCCTTGAGCGAATGGCGGTTTTTGGAAATGTAATCCACGCAGTACACCCCTGTGTGACATGGATTGATTGTCTTGCACAAATTTTAAATCAAGGCCTGCTGATTTAAAGTCAGATTGATTATAACTCTCAAAAAAATACCCTCTTTGATCACCAAAGACTTTGGGTTCTATAATTTTGGGTCCTTCGATGTTTATTGATCTAAATTCCAATGTTTTACTTCTTGGCACAAATTTGTAAAACTTTTGGGGATATTGTTGATAAGAATGGCCAATTTTCACAAGAACGAATTTTAAGTGCGCATACTTTTGAATTATGGAGGAGCAACACCAAGCGGATTATCTAAAAGGTTTAAATGACCCGCAACGTGAAGCAGTGCTTCAAACACAAGGTCCGGTCATGATTGTTGCTGGTGCAGGTTCTGGCAAAACCCGTGTGCTTACCTATCGAATAGCGCATATGATCGCCTCTGGGATTGACCCATTTAATATTCTGGCACTAACATTTACCAATAAGGCTGCGAAAGAAATGCGTAACCGGATTGAAAAGGTAATAGGTGCCGAAGCGAAGAACATCTGGATGGGAACTTTCCACTCGGTTTTTGCTAAAATATTAAGATTTGAAGCAGATAAGTTAGGCTACCCGTCAAATTTTACGATATACGATACCGATGATTCCAAAAGCCTTTTAAAAACAATAATCAAGGAGCTTAAATTGGATGACAAGGCGTATAAGCCAAATGTAGTACTCAACCGAATAAGTGCAGCCAAAAACGGATTAATCACACATAAGATGTATCAAAACGCCGATGAGCTCACGGCGTATGATGCGGTAAGCGGTAAGCCAGAAATAGCAAAAATTTATGCGTTGTACGCGAAACGATGCTTTATGGCTGGGGCGATGGATTTTGATGATTTGCTAC
>JAIBDD010000015.1 GCA_024679565.1 Bacteroidota bacterium
ATTACTATAAGATGCCTTAAAGTAAAATTATGGAGTATTAATCCGAATTTCTTCGGGCTATTCTCCAGTTGAAGGTAGGTTGCATACGTGTTACGCACCCGTTCGCCGGTCTCAATAAGTGCAAGCACTTATCTACCCCTCGACTTGCATGTATTAGGCCTGCCGCTAGCGTTCATCCTGAGCCAGGATCAAACTCTTCGTAGTAAAAAATTGTTTGAATAAAATCTCAGGTTCTTTCTCAAATTAAAATTTGAGGGCTCGCTATTTCTATCAATATTTCAAAGAACTTACAATTTATATAAAACTAAATTGATTCGTTTTTTCAGGGCTGCAAAGCTAAAATCATTTTTACTTACAACCTAAAGATTTTTATAAAATTTTCTAAAAAATTTCTCTTTAAAAATCTCTCCCGTTTTAAGGGGCTGCAAAGTTAATTTCATTTTCAATACAACCTAAAATAATTTTAATTTTTTTTAACCTTTTTTCAGGGCTGTTATTAAACTAAAACTACTTACAAAGAACAAGCGTTTTTTGAGTGGATTTGCCGGCTTTTTCAAGCACTACCTCCCTCAAACGCGGCTGCAAATCTAAAACGCTTTTTCGTTACTACAAACCTTTTTAAGTTTATTTCTAGAATAATTCACAATACACTGATAATCAGTACAATAAATTTAAAAATAATCAATCTCGAAATCCACCGCTTATCCTTATACACCATTATCTTTGTGCTATGGCTGTGCATTACATCACCTCAACACCCCAGGTTTTGAAATTATTAAATTCCTTAAAAAAGGGACAAACGTGTGTAATCACAGACCACCATTGCCTCGAACATTGTGTGGCAGCCTTATTTGACCATCCAGAGCGATTCGATCCAAAGATTTTCACCTTCCCTGCCGGTGAAATAAATAAGACCTTGGATACCTTTTCTGAAGCGATAGATTTTTTAGCCCAAAACAACTTATCGCGTCAAGACCAAATAATAAATATAGGTGGTGGTGTAACAACTGACTTAGGTGGATTTGTTGCTGCTTGTTATAAAAGAAGTATTCCGTTTATTAATGTCCCTACATCTTTATTGGCTATGGTAGATGCCGCACATGGCGGAAAAGTTGGTGTCAATCACGGCAAACTAAAAAATTACATCGGTTCCTTTACAACTCCTTCACACACTATCATCTGTCCTGAATTCTTAAACACACTCCCAAAAGAGCACTTATTATCAGGGTTTGCAGAGATGTTAAAACATGGGATAATCTCTAGCAGTCGTTATTGGGATACCCTCAAGTCGTCATCCATTGAAAACCTATCACCATCCAACTGGATGAATCTCATTGAAGAAAGTATTCGTATTAAAACTGAAATAGTTCAAAATGACCCATTAGAAAAAGGCGAGAGGAAAAAACTCAATTACGGCCACACCGTTGGACACGCCATTGAATCACACTTATTGCATTCAGCCAGTCCTGTCCATCATGGTAATGCAGTTGCCGCGGGTATGATCATAGAAGCCCATATTGCAATGTCTGCCGCTGGTTTAAACAAGCAATCTGTTGAAGACATTACGAACCAAATAATAGACCTGTATGGAAAAGTGCCGCTAGAACATGGAGATTTCGGCGCACTTATTGAACTCATGCAAGCAGATAAAAAAAATCATAGTGACAGTTTTCGAATGGCATTGCCTAAAAAGATTGGTGTCTGTGATTATGATGTACCGGTTAATGCAGAACTGATTAATAGGGCTCTACTTTATTATATAAACCTGTAGCATGCGTGTATCCTATCACAACAAATCATACATAAGACCAATTCAAGTACCTGGTTCTAAAAGCATTACCAATAGGTTACTAATCCTTAAGCATTTGTTTTTTGACAACATGCACATTGATAATGCTTCGGATAGCACGGATTCGTTGTCTCTTAGAAAATCCCTGTTTAATCAGAAAGATGGTGTAACCAAGTTTCACGTTGAAGATGGAGGTACAACCTTGCGCTTTTTAATATGTTATCTCGCAAGGACGAATACCGCTTCTTACGTCACCTGTGGATCTAAACTGTTCCAGAGGCCACACGACGACCTTATAACAACATTAAATAACATAGGTTTTGATGTAGAAAAAACGCGAGATGGGTTTACCTTAAATCCGGTTGACTTAGCTAACATCTCTGCCCAATGGGACGTTGACATTTCAAAATCTAGCCAGTTTGCTACGGCATTACTGTTAATTGCGCCATCACTAAACAAACCTATCACGTTGTCGCTTAATGGCCGTCCTGTAAGTATTGGCTATTTTGATCTAACCGTCGGTTTGATGCAAGATTTAGGTTGCTCAATTAAACGCATCGAAAATTCGCTCACCATTCTTCCAATGGAGAAAAACGCAAAAACATTGCTTGCCACTGTTGAGGCAGACTGGAGCACTATTTCTTATTTTGTTGCTATTGCGAGACTATCAAACCACAGCCTAACGATTCAAAACGTTAACGAAAACTCGTTACAGCCAGACGTAAACATATTGGAATTTGCAAAAATGATTGGCATTGATTATGCCTTTAACGATTCTAACCTCATCTTACATCCAACAACTCCCTATACATATCCAAAGGAAATCAGACGTGATTATACCAATTGCCCAGACATTGCTTTAACCGAACGGGTCATATGCAAAGCACTTGGAATTGAAATAACCGCTACTGGAACCGAACATTTAAAATACAAAGAGAGTAACCGTAGTGAGGTTATTGAACAAGAGTTGTCCAAATTTAACCAGGCCACGCCAGAGCTTCATACCCACAACGACCATAGGGTAGCAATGTGCTTAACGGCCTTATCTATTATTAAGCCAATACAATTAGACGACATAAGTGTTGTTTCAAAATCATTTCCCGATTTTTGGCAAGAAGTTTCTAAAATAGGCATCTACTTAATCCCCGACAATGGCTAGTAATCAATTTGGCACGCACTTTTCTGTTACATCTTTTGGCGAATCTCACGGCAAACACATCGGAGTAGTTATTGATGGGTGTCCGTCAAACATCGTTATTGATGAAGCCCATCTGCAACAAGAGCTTTCAAGAAGAAGACCCGGACAGAGTGAGGTAACCACGTCGAGATCAGAGCAAGATATTTTTGAAATCACATCAGGTGTGTTTAATGGCAAAACGACGGGAGCCCCTATTGCGATTTTGATTCCCAACAAGGATGCTCGTTCAAAAGACTATAGCGAACTAGAAGATATTTATCGGCCTTCGCATGCTGATTTTACGTACAAAAAAAAGTACGGACATAGAGACTTTAAAGGAGGCGGTAGGTCATCTGCCAGAATTACAGCTGGCTGGGTGGCTGCAGGTGCGCTTGCAAAGCAAATTCTTGCGACACATTTTGACATTGAAATTTCGGCGTATGTGAGCCAAATTCATTCCATCAAATGCCCCAAATCCATAGATTATTCTGCAAATGCGATTGAAGACTCGTTAGTGCGTTGCCCAGATGACACCTCTAGCAGAAAAATGATAGAGGCAATAAACGCAGCTAAAGAAGAAGGTGATAGCCTTGGGGGAATTGTGAGTTGCGTCATAAAAAACTGCCCCATTGGTGTTGGAGACCCGGTGTTCAGAAAGCTAAATGCCCAACTAGCCCATGGACAATTTTCCATTAATGCGGTTAAAGGATTTCAAATTGGTAGCGGGTTCAGCTCAATTGTACAAAAAGGAAGTGAACTCAACGACGAATGGACTTATGACGACGGCAATTACACAACAAAAACCAACAACTCTGGCGGTATTCAAGGCGGTATATCCAATGGCATGCCGATTACGTTCGACACCGCATTTAAACCGACATCAACGATATCCAAAGAACAAACCACCACAAATAATCAAGGTGACCTTGTGGATTTAAAGATGCAAGGCAGACACGACCCCTGTGTTGTGCCCAGGGCTGTACCCATCGTTGAAGCGATGGCGGCGCTGACATTAATCGACTTCTTGATTCATCGTTGCCCATAAACATTTCGGCCTCATCGATTAGATAAATTGTTGGAATACTTATTTTCGGCAAATGAAAAAAATTGCGTTGCATTGGCAGGTGGTGATTGCCTTACTTCTGGGTTTAGCCTATTCGTATTTTGCAGTTTACACAAACTCTGAATCCTTCCCAATCAATCAATTTACAAGCGACTACATCTCCCCTTTTGGCAAAATATTCATCAACATCCTAAAGATGATTGCCGTACCACTTGTTCTATTTTCAATTATTGCAGGCATTGTCAACTTAAAGGACGTTAAAAAACTGGGCAGAATTGGCACAAAGACGTTACTTATATATGTAGGCACTACACTTACAGCTGTAACCATTGGTTTACTTGTGGTAAATCTTTGGAAGCCAGGAGCCAATGTGAATCAGGAAACGAGACTGGAGAAACGGATTGAGTACGAGTTATGGCTAGAGTCAAATCCAGATATCAAAAGGTTGGACACCATTTGTGTTTCGTGTAGACCTGAAAACGCATTGCTCGTTGCTGAAATAAAATCAGACTCGACTCGGGACGACCTGAGCGCTGATGTCAAAAAGAAAATGGCCGACGCTGCAAAAAGCAAGGCCGAAGGGCCATTATACCCTCTAGTTGATGCCGTGCCTTCAAACATCTTTTACGCTATGGTCGAAAATAAGATGCTACAAATCATCTTTTTCTCCATATTTTTTGGAATCGTACTGATTCAACTGCCCAAGAAGCAAACAGAATCAATGGTAAACTTGGTAGAAAGTGCTAATGTCGTTTTTGTTCGAATGGTTGAAATTGTAATGATAGCAATGCCCTTTTTCGTTTTCGCACTGATGGCAGGCACCTTGGTCAATATTGCTGGTGAGGACATTACCAAACTATCAGATTTACTTAACTTCTTGCTTCAATACAGCACAGCTGTTGTGATTGGATTGGTAATTATGGCAGGCGTCATTTATCCAATCTTAGTGAAAGTTTTTGGTAACGGGATGGGTTTCAAAGCATTTTTTAAAGGAATAAACAAAGCCCAACTCACTGCATTTAGTACAAGTAGTTCTGTGGCCACGTTACCAGTAACGATGGAGTGTGTTCACGACAATTTAAAAGTTCCTGAAAGTACCACGAGTTTTGTTTTACCCATTGGGGCCACAGTTAATATGGATGGCACAAGTTTGTATCAAGCTGTTGCGGTGGTTGCTTTAGCACAACTGCATATGGTTGATTTATCTATTGCACAACAATTGGTTATAGTCATTACAGCAACACTCGCAAGTATCGGTGCTGCAGCTGTACCAAGCGCCGGTTTAGTTTTGATGATATTGGTTCTTGAAAGTGTTGGGCTAAATCCAGCATGGATTGCATTGATCTTGCCAGTTGACCGAATATTGGACATGTGCAGAACAGTTGTAAATGTAACTGGAGATGCTTCTGTTTCGGTTATCGTAAGCTCGGACGAAGCACAGTAAAGTGTTAAGGATATTGCCTTGATGGCAACCTAAATCTTACTTTTATCTGTCATTGACTTCCAAACTGTCCTACATTGCAAGTGTTGTGTTAAAATAATATGTGACGTCAGCGTTTTGATATTTAAATTGCATATTCGCCGTTTTATTTACGTTCTATGAGAATATTTCTACTTCTTTTTGGCCTATCTTCATTAGGAATCTCCGGTTTCGGACAGCATGTTCAATGCGGCACCGACCAATTTGTTGACGAGCAAATTCAGAACAACAAACAAAAAGCAGAGTCGATTTATTCTGTACCTGACGCTATTTTAAACTACCCAGGTAAAATTCATGGTAAAAAAGCAGTGGTCACAATTCCAGTCGTTTTTCATGTCATTCATGAATACGGGCCGGAAAATATTAGCAAGGCTCAAATTTTGGATCAGATGCGTATCCTAAACGAAGACTTTCGACGCAGAAATGCAGATACGTCAAAAACAAGAGCTATTTTCAAATCAATAGCCGTCGATTGCGAAATTGAATTCAAAATGGCAACCAAAGATCCAAAGGGTAACTGCACTGATGGTATAACACGCACAGAGTCAAACTTGACAAATGGTGGTGACGAAGAAGCTAAAAAAATAATTAAATGGGACCAATCACAATACCTCAATATTTGGGTGGTTAAAAAGATTGGTCGAGCTGCAAACATTTTAGGCTATGCGGTATTGCCAACCTCTAACGACAAGTCAGGTGATGGCATCATTTTAAGGGCAGCATACGTGGGGAGTATTGGCACTGGAAGTAAAGAATATGCTGGAAGAACCTTAACACATGAAGTTGGTCATTATCTAGGTCTTTGGCATCCATTCCAGAACGCTCAACACGATGCAAATGGCGACCCTATTCCGGATTGCGGCTCATCTAATTGTCAGCGAAGCGGCGATTGGATCTGTGACACGCCACCCGTTTTAAGTGCTTCTTTTGGTTGCAATACGGCAAGAAATTCATGCACGAATGATGCTCCCGACCTTTTAGATCAAATGGAGAATTTTATGGATTATGCTGATGGTAATTGTGCGAACATGTTTACCAGAGATCAACGAACGCGAATGCTTGGCTACCTGAACAATACGGGAAACTTTGGACGCGCTAGTCATATTTCAGCTGCTACTGCTAACGCCACTGGTATCAACATAACAAATCCTTGCGCACCGAAAGCGGATTTTCATGTGAAAAACTTACAAACCATTATTTGTGAAGGAAATGCCCTTGAATTTATTGACATGTCGTGGAACGGTGACATAGTAGATCGCGTTTGGACATTTGAAGGTGGATCACCAAGTTCGTCGACTTTTCAAAATCCAACGGTAACTTATAATACCCCTGGCACCTATAAAGTTACCTTGAAGGTAACAAATTCACAGGGATCATCGGAAACCACAAAAACGGAGTTTATTGAAGTTCAAGGGTCTGTTGCCGAATTGGCCAGTCCATTTCTAGAGACTTTTCAAAGTCCTTTTTCGGAGTTTACATGGAAAAAAGAAACAAATGGTGCTTACGGTTGGGAGCGTCTTGACAAAACAGGATACGACAAATCATTTGGTGTGGTTTGCAATGTGGATGACAATACGCCAATAGGAAGTCAATATTCATTGGTGTCGCCCAACTTTGATTTAAGCCTGCACAAAGACCTAAGCCCTGTATTAAGTTTCCGCACTGCCTATTCTATGCGCCAAACTGGTTCAGCTGGCGAACGTGTTGTCATATATGGTTCTGTCGACTGTGGTGAAACATGGCGTGTACTTAAATCATTAATAGGAATCACAACATTGAGTTCTACCAATAATTTTATTCCGGATTGGACACCAAGCACCAATAGCGATTGGAAACTTCAAGTGGTCAACTTAGATCAGTTTGGTTTTGCATCAAGCACCAACTTAATCTTGCGTTTTGAAGTAACAACCAACGCTGGTAACTCGGTATATATCGATGACATTAATGTAGATCGAAATGTTTTATCAACAAGGAATAAGACTATGGATGCGACTCAGTTCAACCTTGTCCCCAACCCGTCAGAAGGTCAATTTAGGGTAGAACTTAATTCGCAAAACGAAAGAATCAACATTGACGTATTGGACGTACTTGGACAAAAAGTACAAACTTTGAATGCAACGCCGAACGCAAATGGTCGTGTTAACCAGGAGGTTTCTGTTTATCAATCGGGCCTATATTTTGTACGCGTTCATGGAAAAAACATAGATTTCACGAAGAAAATTATAATAACCAAATATTAAAGACAAAGAGGAGAATGGCGAAAAATCTTGTAATTGTTGAGTCCCCTGCAAAGGCAAAAACTATTGAGAAATTTTTAGGTGCTGATTTTACGGTAAAATCTTGTTTTGGGCACATCCGTGACCTAGTTAAAGGTGATAAAGCCATTGATGTAGATGATGGATATACACCACATTACGAAGTACCAGCAGATAAGAAGTCTGTTGTAAACGACCTCAAAAAACTAGCGAAAAAGAGCGACGTTGTTTGGTTAGCATCGGATGAGGATCGAGAAGGAGAAGCCATTAGTTGGCATTTGTCGGAAGTCCTGGGTTTGAATAAGGAGAATACAAAGCGCATCGTGTTTCATGAAATCACGAAACCAGCCATATTAAAAGCCATTGAGTCGCCAAGACAAATAGACGAACACCTTGTTGACGCACAACAAGCACGAAGAATATTAGATCGATTGGTAGGTTTTAAGCTGTCACCAGTACTTTGGAGGAAGGTAAAACCTTCGTTATCTGCTGGTCGGGTACAAAGTGTTGCGGTAAGACTAGTAGTTGAGCGAGAACGCGAAATAGAAGGTTTTGAGTCAAAAAGCACGTTTAAGGTCGTTGCCAAATTCAATCAAAAAGGAAAACGTTTTCAAGCAGATTCGAATACAAAATTTCAATCTGAGGCAGATGCACAAGTATTTTTGGACTCCTGTAAAGGAGCTGTATTTACAGTAGACCGGGTCGATGTAAAACCGGGCACCAAAAAACCTGCCGCACCATTTACGACAAGTACCTTACAGCAAGAAGCAAGTAGAAAACTTGGGTATTCTGTGTCAAGAACCATGTCGTTAGCTCAAAGACTCTATGAAAATGGGCACATCACGTATATGAGAACTGACAGTGTGAACCTTTCGGATCTTGCCGTGTCATCCGCCAAAACAGAAATTGAGAATCAGTATGGGCCAGAATATTCTAACCCAAGAAAATACTCTACCAAATCGGCTGGGGCTCAAGAAGCGCACGAAGCGATTCGACCTACCTATTTTAATATTAACAGTGCGGGGAACAACTACGATGAAGAGAGGTTGTACCAACTCATTTGGCGCCGTGCCATTGCTTCACAAATGAGTGAAGCCAAGCTTGAAAAAACGACAGTCAAGATTAGTAACAATAACAATGAACACCTTTTCACCGCAAATGGTGAAGTATTAAAATTTGAAGGATTCCTCAAGGTGTATTTAGAAGGCACTGATGACGAGGAGCAAGAAACTGCCGGACTTTTGCCACCTCTAGCCAGTGGCGACCAACCGAATTGTGACGAAATTACAGCGACACAGCGTTTTTCTAGACCACCTGCAAGATACACGGAAGCCAGCCTAGTTAGAAAACTAGAAGAACTTGGAATCGGAAGACCAAGTACATATGCCCCAACGATTTCAACTATCCAGAAACGTGGTTATGTTGAAAAAGGAACCGGCGAAGGATTTGAACGTCAGTATAAGGTATTAAAACTTATAGGAGACGATATCAATGTGTCGGACAAAACGGAAATGACTGGAAGCAATAAGAACAAAATGGTACCAAGTGATATTGGTAAAGTTGTTACTGACTTCTTAATCAAACATTTTGACCACATCATGGACTACAATTTCACGGCAAACGTTGAAAAAGAGTTTGATGAAATAGCCAATGGCTTAAAAGAATGGTCTACAATGATTGACAACTTTTACAACCCGTTTGCTAAAACAGTCGATACGGCTTTAGAAACAGCAGAACGAGCTAGTGGAGAACGCATTCTTGGTGAAGATCCAGTAACCGGCAAACAAGTGAGTGTGCGACTTGGAAGATTTGGGCCAATGGTTCAAATAGGTATTGCAGATGAAGAAGACAAACCAAAATTTGCAAGTTTACAAGCCGGACAAAAAATAGACAATATGAGCCTTGAAGAGGCTTTGGAGTTATTCAAATTTCCAAAGGTAATAGGTACTTATGAAGGAGAAGAACTAGTTGTTGCGCAAGGCAGATTTGGCCCTTATGTTAAGTTTAAAGACATGTTTGTGTCCATTCCTAAAGATGAAGACTTAGGGTCGGTTGATTTAGATCGTGCCGTTGAGCTTATTATCGCGAAACAGAAAGCCGACGCTCCCGTAGCGCATTATGAAGAAATGCCCGTGCAAAAAGGAACAGGGCGATTTGGTCCATTTATCAAATGGAACGATATGTTTATCAATGTCAATAAAAAGTACGATTTCGACAATTTAACTTATGACGACATTGTTGAACTTATCGAAGTTAAGAAACAGAAAGAAATTGACAAGTACATTCATCGATGGGATGATGAAGGAATTTCTGTTCAGAAAGCCCGATGGGGACGTTTTAACATCATACAAGGCAAGATTAAGATAGAACTAGCTAAAACTTTCAATGTCAAAGATTTAACACTAGATGAAGTTAAAAAAATCATTGAAGAAAAAGCACCAAAAAAGAAGTCTAGAGCCAAAAAAAAATAACGTAACTGAATGATTGATAAGAAAGAGATTTCTAGTCTGATTTATTTGCTTGACGATTCTGATGAAGAAGTCATTGAACAAATTGAATCAAAAATTCTCTCGTTTGGTTATGAAGCCATTCCCTTTTTAGAAGAAGCTTCATTAAATGAAGAAGAAGTTCTGAGGCTAAAGCGAATGCAACGCATTATCCGAGAACTTAGGAAAACAGAAATTCTACGTGACCTTACTTTTTGGAAACAACACGATTCTGCTGACTTACTTAAGGGATTGCTGATACTTGAGCGCGTTGAATATCCGCACACAGACCATCAAGAGGTTAACAAGCAACTTGAAAAAATTCGATTAGATGCATGGTTAGAATTCAACTACGACCTCACATCTTTTGAGCAAGTAAAGGTGCTTAATTACATTTTCTTTAAAGTACATCGCTTTAAAGGCAATGCAGAAGAATATCACGACATCCAAAACTCCTGCATAAGTAAGGTGCTTGAAAATCGTTCGGGCAACCCAGTTTCGCTCGGCATTATATATTCTTTAATTGCTCAACGACTTAACATTCCTGTATACGGCGTTAATCTCCCACAACACTTTGTTCTTGGATATAAAAACATCGAAGGACTTGAAATTTTAAAAAGTTTTAATGACGAGAGTAGCTTAACTCATGGCGAAACCAACGAGGTTATGTTTTACATTAACCCATTCACTGAGGGATTGATTCTTAATGCGGATAGTATTAAGTCATTTTTAAAGCAACTTGAGGTAGAACCGCGGCCTGAATACTTCAACGTATGTTCAAATGTTGAGATTCTTAAGCGCGTGCTTCGAAATATGTTGTTCAGTTACGAAAAAGTAAAACAACACGACAAGAGTGAGATTATTCAGAAACTGCTGGGATCACTCTAAAATGGCATTGTGAAAGACGTTTTGAACGTCGTCAACTTCTTCTAAACTTTCAATTAGAATATTCACCTCTTCGCTTTGTTCTCCTTTGAGTTCAACTGTATTAAGTGGAATACGTTCTTTATCGACCGATACGATTTCAATTCCTAACGATTCTAATCCCTTTTGCATATTGCCAAAATCAGTAAAATCGGTCGTAATCAATGTTTCGTCTTCTACCTGTTCTACCTCTTCTAAACCAAAGTCAATCAGCTCCAACTCGAGTTCTTCCATATCGCGGTCGTTAAGTTCAATTTTGAAAATACATTTACGTTCGAAACCAAACTCTTGTGACCCACTAGTGCCGAGCTCGCCCCCTTTTTTTCTAAATACCGCACGTATATCTGCAACCGTTCTATTGATGTTGTCAGTTGCTGTTTCTATCATCATACCCACTCCGTAAGGCCCTTTACCTTCATAAAGTACCTCATCGTAATTGCTACTATCCTTGTCTGACGCTCGCTTAATAGCAGCTTCAACACGGTCTTTAGGCATGTTCTCAGATTTGGCATTTTGGATCGCCATGCGCAAACGAGAATTGTTCGCAGGATCTGGACCACCTTCTTTTACCGCCATGGCAATCTCTTTGCCAATTCTGGTAAAGGTTACTGCCATCTTACCCCATCTTTTTAACTTACGTCCTTTTCGAAATTCAAATGCTCTTCCCATATCTCTTTTGCTAATGCAAATGTTTAATTATTTATGAAAACCCAAGTAGTTTGCTTTGAATAGTTTTCCTTAGTCTTCAAAATAAAAATACAGTCAAATCTACTTAACTACTGGGATACAAACGATTATTTTTGAGGAAACTATGTCAGAAAAATACCAACGTGTTTTAATTGCCTTTCTCGTCTTGGCTGACATCGTATTAGTCTTCTTTAATGGCAGTACGTATGATTCGGGAGACAGCATCTTGCATTACTTACAATCTAAACAAAGTTTTGAGCATCATCGCTATTTCCTTGATGTTTGGGCGAAGCCAATCTTTGTCCTTTTAAGTAGTCCTTTTGCGCAATTCGGCTTTGTAGGTATGAAGCTCTTTAACACCATTTGCATTTTACTGACCATCCATCTCAGTTACAAGATTGTAAAACCTTCCTATCCAAAATATGCCTATTCCATGTACATTATTGGGCTATTTGCAGTACACGTTTTCCTCATCCAGTCTTCGGGGTTGACAGAACCTTTAATTGCACTATTTGTTGCTGCCGGTATCTATTTCGTTCGATTCAACAAAATCCCATTGGCTCTGATGCTACTCTCATTCACGCCATTAATACGCTCTGAAGGATATATTTTCATTGGCGTTTTTGCCCTATATGCCATCATCAAAGGCCACTGGAAAAGCCTGTATTTGTTAACCATTGGCAGCCTTGTTTACAGTATTATTGGATACTTCTATCATCATGACCTCCTGTGGTTGTTTCACCAAAACCCATATCAAGGCATTGAAAAGAAGTATGGCAGTGGGGATTTGTGGCACTTTGTTAACCAGCTTCCCTATTTAGTTGGCTGGCCAACGGCGGTTTTCCTACTACTGGGAATTGTAAAGCAGTTGACAATGCTTGTTAAACAGCGATCGAGCTTAAAAGACACCTCAACATTGGCCCTGGGTTGTTTTATTGCATTACTTGCTGCCCACTCGATTTTCTGGCATTTCGGTTGGTTTCATTCCTTTGGACTTAAACGCGTTTTGCTCGCCGCTACAGCACCTATGCTAATTCTTGCCTTTGACGGTGTACTTTGGATTGTTTCCTCTGCCTCTCGGCTCCACATCAAACGAAGTTTACTTGGCGGTTTGTTACTTATTACTGTCGCGTTTCCGTTTAGTAAAAATAAAGCCGGATTTGAGATGCCAGATGATTTTCAGCTACACCCTTCTCAAGTATTGGTGCAAAACGCCACAGACTGGTACAACAAGGAGTATACAAGAAAACCCAAAGTTAGTTTTGGCAACTTTTATTTTGCAGAAACCTTAGGTGTGGACATTGACGATAATAAAGAATGTCTGTTAGTTGATGCCGTTACCAATAATCTTGTGCCTGTAGGAATGATTGTGTTTTGGGATAATTATTTCTGTGTTACCGACAAGGGGGTTTATGAAACTGCTTTTAGTGACCCTGAATCTTACAAGAAATTAAAGTCGTTTGAGAATAAGCATGCAAACCGAATAGTCGTTTATCAGAAACTACCAGTTCAAAATCTTGGCAAAGATTAATGGTGCAACAATGGTGGCATCCGATTCTATGATGTATTTGGGGGTATCGATTTCAAGTTTCCCCCAAGTAATTTTCTCGTTCGGCACAGCACCAGAGTATGAACCATAACTTGTTGTAGAGTCTGATATTTGACAGAAGTAACTCCAAAATGGCACTTCAGCCCATTCTAAATCTTGATACATCATCGGAACGACACATATGGGAAAATCTCCTGCTATTCCCCCTCCTATCTGAAAGAAACCTACCCCTTTACCTGACGAATTCTCTCTATACCAATCCGTTAAATACATCATGTATTCAATTCCAGATTTCATCGTAGAGGTCTTTAACTCGCCTTTTATGCAATAACTCGTAAAAATATTGCCCATCGTGCTGTCTTCCCACCCAGGAACAATTATGGGTAAGTTCTTTTCTGCTGCAGCAAGCATCCAGCTGTCTTTAGGATCAATTTCGTAGTATTCTTCTAAATCCCCACTGAGTAACATTTGGTACATATATTCATGAGGCAAATACCGTTTTCCTGAATCTTCAGCCTCTTTCCATTGTTTGACTATCTTATCCTGCAATCTGCGAAATGCTTCCTCTTCAGGTATACACGTATCGGTAACCCGATTTAATCCTTGGTCCAAAAGTTTTTGCTCATCTTCGGCCGTTAAGTCACGGTAATTAGGAACGCGTTGATAATGTGAATGCGCTACTAAATTCATAATGTCTTCTTCGAGGTTTGCTCCAGTACAGGAGATTATAGACACTTTATCTTGGCGAATCATTTCAGCCAAAATTTTGCCCAACTCAGCTGTACTCATTGCACCCGCCAATGTAATCATCATTTTACCACCATCGTCTAGATGCTTGATATAGCCATTAGCCGCGTCAACCAATGTTGCTGAATTGAAATGCAGGAAATATTTATCTATAAACGCTGAAATTTGATTCTCCATAATTGTTTTTTAATACCCCAATATTTTCAACATGCTTTTATGGCTCTGTTCCTTCGAAAATATTCGTGTAACCATTTCTCCTTTAGCATTCTTATCTATAACAATGTGTTTGGGGGCTGGAATTAAACAATGCTGAATTCCGCCAAAACCACTCAACGACTCTTGGTATGCTCCTGTATTGAAAAATCCAATGTATAGCGGGTTGTCTTTGTCAAATTCAGGAACGTAAATCGCATTTACATGCTGTTCGGCATTATAATAATCATCACTGTCGCAAGTTAACCCTCCCAACAATATTCTTTCGTATCGCTTATCCCAATGGTTCACTGGCAACATTACAAACCGTTGATTGATGGCCCATGCATCCGGCAAAGTGGTCATAAAGCTACCATCAATCATGTTCCACCTTTCCCTATCGTTCTGTTTCTTTTGATGCACTATGTTGTAGATCGTTCCGCCGCTCTCCCCAACAGTAAAAGAACCAAATTCGGTAAAGATGTTGGGTTCGGAAACTCCAGCCTCATTACAAACTGTTTTAATCTGAGCGATAATTTCTTCCGTCATGTACTCATAATCAAAATCAAAGTTTAATGACCGTTTAATCGGGAAACCACCACCGATGTTGAGCGAATCCAATTCGGGGCATTCCTTTTTTAACGTACAATACACTTTAAGGCACTTTTGAAGTTCATTCCAATAATATGCAGTGTCGTCAATTCCGGTATTGATAAAGAAATGTAACATCTTTAGTTTGGCATTTTCAACTGGTTTTACCTTGTTTAGATAAAATGGCAAAATATCTTTATACCCTATGCCCAATCGACTTGTATAAAACTCAAATTTGGGTTCTTCTTCTGATGCAATTCGAATACCAACGTTAAATGTTGTATTCACCAAACCAGCCAGACGCCCCATTTCTTCCTGGTTATCGATGATCGAATGACAATGTACAAATCCGTCATTCATTAAATCAGCAATCCGATCTATATAGCTGTCTGTTTTATATCCATTGCAAACAATGTGTTGGTCTTTCGATATTTTACCCTCGGCGTGTAAGGCCTTAACTATCTCTAAATCAAATGCTGAGCTCGTCTCTATATGAATATCATTTTGCAATGCTTCCTCCATAACAAATCTAAAATGCGAACTTTTCGTGCAATAACAGTAGTTATACGTTCCTTGGTAATCTACCTTAGCTATAGCTACAGCAAACCATTTTTTTGCACGCTGTATGTTTTCTGAAATTTTGGGTAAATAGGTAAACTTTAAAGGCGTACCATATTGCTTCACAATATCCATTAAAGGTATACCATGAAATTTTAGCTGATGTTGTTCATCTAGCTGAAATTCTTCCTGAGGAAAATCAAAGGTTTGTTCAACTAGGTCGATGTACTTATTTTTCATAAATCCAAGTGCGCTACTTCGAGTCTGTAAATCAAATGTAACTCAGTTACATTTACAAAACATTTACGTTTAATTTTGTGTTATAATTTTCGAATGAATTTTAACGAAGCACTAGCGGCTTTTCAGGCCCAAAACTACCCCTTAGCACTTGATCACCTTTCGAGTGACTCTGCTGTTTTAACAGAAAACGAGATACGTTTAAAAGCGGAGGTGCTACAAAAGTTGAAGCGCTATGAAGACGCCATGAATGTTTGGAATGTAGCTATCGCCAATTTTGGAGAACAAGCCGACTTTTATGCCGATCGAGGTGTTTGCAAATTCCATTTACGCTTTAAGTCGTCGATGGACGATTTAAACAAAGCCATTGAGTTAGATTCAGACAATGGATATCGGTATGCCTGTAGAGCCTACGTTAAGGATAAGATTGGTGATACTGAGGGCGCAATCGCTGATTACACCAAGGCCAACGAACTAGACCCAGGAAACGATATCACGCTTAATAATCTTGGGCTTGCGGAGGAAAAACTTGGTCATACGCAGCGTGCTAGAGCGAACTTTAAACAAGCTGATAGTATTGCTGGAATCGCACATATCACAGACAAATACTTCAAAGAAAGCCCTGAACCTGTTGTTCAACAAAAGACAACAATGGTTACTGAATTAAGGAAAATACTGAGCTCGAAAACAGAGTTTAAAGCCTTTTGGTCTGATGCGTTAAAAATCATGCGAATCAAGAAATAAGCATCTTGTGAGGTGATTGGTTTTTAGTTAAACTTGCCACTCAAAAGATTCTTATGAAATACCCGCAGATAAACAACCAACTTTTTATAGACAACAGAAAACGCTTTGTCGCTCAAATGGAGCCGGGCAGTATTGCTATTTTTCATAGCAACTATCAATATAGCTGGAATGGTGATGCGTTTCATAAATTCAAACAGAATTCTGATTTATTCTACCTATCAGGTATCGACCAAGAAGATTCGGTTTTAGTCCTATTTCCTGATTGCCCCATAAAAGAGTATCAAGAATGTCTCTTCTTATTAGAAACGAATGAGCACATAGCCGTTTGGGAAGGATACAAATACACCCAAAAGCATGCCACAGAAACCTCTGGCATTGACGATGTATACTGGAATCAGGGGTACATGGACAAGCTTCGGAGTGTGATTAATATGGCCGACAACATTTATTTACCGCTAAATGAAAATGATCGTGCTCCTTATAAATCTCCATATAAAAATTTAGATTTTGCCAATGAGATTCAACGTATGTTTCCGTTGCACAATTACAAGCGTGCAGGTAAAATATTACAACGTTTGCGTTCGATTAAACATCCTGTGGAAATTGACATGGTTCGCGAAGCGGTTGCCATTAGCAAAAAGGGGTGGGAACGAATCATGCGGTCTACAAAACCTGGAATTAACGAGTACGACATCGAAGCTGAATTAATCCATGAATTTATAAGCAACCGTGGAAACGGCTTTTCATTTGAGCCTATTGTTGCCAGTGGAGCCAATGCATGCGTATTGCACTACATCGAAAATAAGGGAAAGGTCAATGATGGAGATTTAATATTGGTTGATTGTGGCGTGGACTACGGAAACTTCGCAAGTGACATGACAAGATGTTTACCAGCAAATGGTAGATTCAGCCAGCGGCAAAAAGATGTATATAATGCAACCTTGCGCGTGATGAAAGAAGCGCGTGACCTTCTTACACCAGGCAATTTGTTAATGGAGTACCATGAAGTTGTCGGAAATATTATGGAAAAGGAATTGGTCGATTTAGGTTTGATTACCATGGACGATATCAAAAACCAAGACCCCTCGTGGCCAGCTTACAAAAAGTACTTTATGCACGGCACCTCGCATTTTTTAGGCATTGATGTACACGACAGTGGAATGCGCTACGAACCTATGCAAGCAGGAAATCTGTTTACTTGCGAGCCTGGCATTTATATTGCCGAAGAAGGTATCGGCGTACGTATCGAGAATAACATCATTATTGAAGAGAATGGCTATACCGACCTAATGGATGAAATCAGCATGCCAATAGAGGTAGATGAGATTGAAGACATTATGAACGGATAGTCTCCTCATTTAAGCCGTTCAAAAAGAGAAACTTATACGAATGCCTTTGCCAATTCCAACACTTTTGGCAACCCACTAACGTCAGCACCCCCAGCTTGAGCAAAAAATGGTTGGCCACCGCCGCCACCTTTTACTTCTTTTGCCCACTCACGAATGAGTTGACCCGCATTCCAACCTTTGTCCTTTACTAAGCTGTCGGAGATCATAATCGATAGGCTTGGTTTGTTATTGATGTTAGCTACCAACACAGCAAACAGATTGTCAACTTCATTTCGCAACTGAAATAAAACATCTTTAATACCGGCTGCATTATCTGCCTCAACCTGCTCGATAAGAACATTAACCTCATTATGGGCCGACACCTTACTACGTAAGGTATTTTTGAGTTGTCCCAATTGGGCTTGACCTAGAACTTCGAGTTTCTTGGTATTTTCTTTGTTTTCCTTTAGAAGCGATTGAACCTGCTTCACCAAATCCTTTGGATGTCCAAGAAGTGTTTCCACTTCTTTCAGCACGTCTAGCTTCTTGACGAAATAATCTTCTGCTTCGTCTCCAGTAATGGCTTCAACTCGTCTTACGCCAGCGGCAACACTCGACTCATGCATAAACACAAATCTGCCAATTTCAGACGTATTTGCTACATGAGTTCCACCACATAACTCTTTGCTGAAATCTTCACCAAAGGTGATTACACGAACAACATCTCCATATTTTTCACCAAACAAAGCCGTTACCCCACTATTGATTGCGATGTCGTATGGCACGTTTCGTTTCTCATCCAGCACAATTGATTCTCCAATTTTGGTATTAACGATGTGTTCAATTTTGTGAAGCTCTTCATCGGTTACCTTCGTAAAATGCGAAAAGTCAAAACGCATTTTTTTAGGGTCAACCAAACTCCCTTTTTGTGCAACATGGTCGCCTAAAACTTCTTTTAAAGCAGCGTGTAGCAAGTGCGTAGCACTGTGGTTTTTTTGCGTGTTATCGCGTTTATTAAGGTTAATATTGGCATGGAATACTTGCTTAGCATTGTCTGGCAATAGATCGACAACGTGAACAATCAAATCATTCTCTTTTTGTGTATCAAGTACTTTGATTTTCTCTTGATTCTCAGACCCAACCAGTACACCCGTATCACCTACTTGCCCACCACTTTCGGCATAAAACGGCGTGATATTAAAAACAATTTGAAATTTCTCTTTCCCCTTGACTGTGAGTGTTCGGTAACGCGTAATTCTAACATTAGCGTCAGTATAGTCGTAGCCTACAAACTCCTCCTTCTCATCGTTAAGTAATACCTGCCAATCTCCAGTTTCTTTGGCTGCGTCGGCTTTAGATCTTGCTTTTTGTTCAGCCAGCGCCTTGTTAAAACCATCCATATCAACGGTCAATCCTTTTTCAGCTGCAATCAGCTGAGTAAGGTCTATAGGAAAGCCAAACGTATCATAGAGTTCGAAAACTTCTTCCCCGTTTATAAGGTTCTCATTGGCGTTTTCAACTGACTTATCGAGCCTATCTAAGCCGGCAAACAGTGTTCTTAAAAATGATATCTCTTCTTGCTCAATTACCTTAGCAACAAAATCCTTCTGCTCTGGCAATTCATTAAACACACCCTCGAATTGTAGAGATAATTTGTCAATGATTTTATACAAGAAAGGCTCTTTAAAATCTAAAAAACTATATCCGTAACGAACCGCTCTTCTCAATATCCTTCTGAGCACATATCCAGCACCCGTATTACTCGGCAATTGGCCGTCGGCAATACAAAAAGCTAATGCACGAATGTGATCGGCAATAACTCTAAAGGCAATGTCGGTTGGTTCATTTTTACCGAATGTCTTCCCACTTATTGACTCTAAGTCTCGGATGGTATCCATAAACAAGTCAGTATCGTAGTTGGAGTGCTGCATATGCACTGCGCGCAACACACGCTCGAGCCCCATTCCTGTGTCCACATGTTTTGCAGGTAACGACTCAAGTGATTTATCTGCCTTGCGATTAAACTCCATAAACACCAAATTCCACAACTCGATTACCTGAGGGTGGTCGGCGTTAACCAATTCTTTTCCACTCAATTTATCAACCTCAGCTTGAGGTCGTAAATCCATATGTATTTCTGAACAAGAACCACATGGACCAGTCTCCCCCATCTCCCAGAAATTGTCTTGCTTATCGCACCTCAAAATCCGATCAGCATCTATATACTTTTTCCAAATGTTTTCCGATTCGATATCAGGACCAACACCATCGGTTTTATCGCCTTCAAAAACAGTAACATAAAGCCGGTTTTTATCAAGCTTATACACCTCTGTCAATAGCTCCCAAGCCCAAGCTATCGTATCTTCTTTAAAGTAATCTCCAAAACTCCAATTACCCAACATTTCAAACATCGTATGGTGGTAGGTATCCACTCCAACCTCCTCTAAATCATTGTGTTTACCCGAAACACGTAAACATTTCTGAGTATCTACAACACGCACATCCTTCGCCTCTTTGTTACCCAAGAAGTAATCTTTGAACTGATTCATTCCTGCATTTGTAAACATAAGCGTAGGGTCGTTTTTAACGACAATAGGTGCCGATGGAACTACCTTATGCCCCTTGTTCTGGAAGAAGCTTAAAAATGCATTACGTACCTCTTTAGATGTCATTTATCGAATAATTTACTTGTTAACTATTTGCTTGAAAATCTAGTCCTTTTTTTATATATATTCGCGGTGCGAAATTAGGGGACAAAAATACGAACCCTAATCATAAAACATGGCAAAAAATCGATATAAATACAACCCCGAAACCCTTAATTACGAGACAGTTAAGACTCCGTTATGGATTCATGGCTTAAAAGTATTTGGGTTTTTGTGTGCTGTTGCGATTTTTTCAACCTTGGTAATTTCTGCTTCTTATTCTTTTTTCGATTCTCCAACGGAACGTAAACTTAGAAAAGAATTGGTAGATCGCGACATCAAAATCGGTGAATTAGAAAATCGGTTGGGTGACTTAAATGAGGCAGTAGTTGCCTTAGAAGAGAAGGATGGCGAAATCTATAGAGAGATATTCGACGCCCCTATGCCAGACGCATTAAAAAATGCAGGTATTGGAGGGGGAAGAAATTACAATTCGCTTGATGACTTAACCTACGGCAAGTCACTCAATAAGCTAAACCAAAAAATCGACTTATTGTCGGCTAAGGTTCGTGTTCAAGAAAGCTCTTACAGCCAATTGATAAAACTGGCAAAAGAAAAATCAAAGCAACTTGCATCAGTGCCCGCCATTATGCCAATTCCAAATAAGGATTTAAAAAGAATGGCTTCGGGTTACGGTTACCGTATAGACCCATTTTACAAAACGCGTAAATTTCATGCAGGAATGGATTTCACCGCACCAACAGGAACTGAAGTTCATGTTTCAGGTGATGGTGTGATAGAGTCAATCGAAATTAAGCGATGGGGTTACGGTCGCAACATTGTGGTTAACCATGGATTTGGTTATAAAACGAGATATGCGCATTTAAGTAAGTTTAAAGTGAAACGTGGTCAGAAAGTAACCCGTGGTCAAGTAATCGGACTTGTGGGAAGCACAGGAAAATCAACAGCACCACACCTTCATTATGAAGTGACATTAAATGGCGCGAAGCAGAATCCTGCTAACTATTATTACAATGATTTGTCAGACGAGCAATATGAGGAGATGATTGAACTATCTAGTCATCCTAATCAGTCTTTTGACTAATGTCTAACAATCCCCTACCCGACAAAATTTATTACTCAATTGCTGAACTATCAGCTCATTTTGGTGTAGCAAACTCCTTACTGCGTTATTGGGAAAAAGAGTTTTCAAAAATCAACCCAAAGCGGAACGCCAAAGGCACACGATTTTATTCAAAACAAGACGTTGAACAGATTCGTTTGGTCTACCATCTTGTAAAAGAAAAAGGCCACACCTTAGAAGGGGCACGCAAAGAATTAAAGACTAGAAAAAAGCAAGTGGCCAACCGAATTGCCGTTAAAGAATCTTTGCTTCAGATTAAAACTCAATTAAAAGCTCTACGAGACCAACTGTAAACCTGAACTAACTTCGGGCTTACATGAAACCAAACCAACTAACTTCTTTGAAGATTGGCGTAGCTGTCATTTTTCTAAACCTCTATTCCATTTGCCACAGTCAGCCTTTCTCTAGCCTCGGCGCCGAATCACACGGACTTTCTAGCATTAGATTTGGGCTTCAAAACGTATGGTCTACCTTCAATAATCCATGCGACATGCATACCGACTCTATGTTAAGCATCGGCCTTTCAGCACATCGTCTGTATGGAATATCTGAATTAAAAAGTGCGACGTTGTCTGCACTTTACACTATCAAACACACCGCGGTAGGTGGATATTACCACTACTATGGATATTCCGTATCCCACAGCAGCCAAATTGGGCTTTCGACTTCGAGAAATCTAACAGCCCGATTTACGTTAGGTGTTGGCGTTCGACTTTCGTCCTTTCAAGTCATTGATGCATCGCGAAATCGTCAGTTTTCTGTTGCTGTTAGCAGCAATCATCAGCTGCAACATAACAAGACGCTTTATTTCTTAATTGAAAATAGGTTGCCAAATAATAGTACGGCTACAACAACCAATTTGTTCGCCGGTATCTCATTCCAGCTAAATACTCAAGTTAAATGGCTTAACCAGCTAAAGGTAAATCCAGCATCAAGAGCCAGCCTTCAATCAGGCATTCGATATCAGTTGTCGGATGAGATCGTTGTACTCTCTGGACTAAACACGATGCCCTCCTCACTGTCTTTTGGTTGTGCGATTAAACTACCAAAAATTAAAATCACCTTAGCCTTCAGTACACATCAAGTTTTAGGCTTCACCCCTACATTGTCAAGCGAATGGCCAAATCTATAATTATTGGCCTTTTCATAACGCTTCATGCAACCGCTTTCGGTCAATTCACACTAGCCGAAAATGAGGAGTCTACTGGATCCAACAACTTAATTACAGAAGCTTTGGAGCACGTCAAACAACACCCTATTAATTTAAATAAGATAGAGACATCCATACTGCATGAATTAGAAATCATTCCAGGAGATGTCATCGACAAAATCATGCAACATGTTAATAATTATGGGCCCATCATTCATGTACTGGAGTTACAACAATGCCATTTAACCGCAACTGAAATTAAACACTTGCTGCCATTTGTCTATGTGCCGCAACACACACAAACCAACAATACAAACAAACGGAAGCACACAATCGTATTCACCTCAACACACCAACTTGCTGACAACAAGAAACCTGCTGGATCAACACAGTATGTGGGTGATGCGATAACAACGACGTTTCGCTATCGAGGGCTGGTAGCCCCTAACTTAAACGTAAGTTTTACAGGAGAAAAAGATGCGGGTGAAGCATATTTTGAATCAAACCAATACACGGTATTCGATTTTAACAGCGGGTGCATTCAAATCAACAATATACGAGGCAATAACTCCTTGATTCTTGGGGATTACACCTGTAATTTTGGCCAAGGACTTACCCTAGGTAGTGGCATGCGCATAGGCAAGTCTTCACGTACTGTTCAAACGAACAAATCAAGTTTTGGATTAAAGCCTTATCGATCGGTAACTGAGTTTGGATTCAATCGAGGTGCCGCTTTGTCAATGGCAAAGAATCGATCTCGTTACCATCTTTGGCTACATCATAATGATGAAGATGCGACCTTCAAACTGGTAAATGGGCAAAAAGAATACAGCAATTTGAGCAGAACTGGATTTCACCGCACCAACACTGAATTAAATAACAAAAACAGTGTTCGGTCGAGTCAAATAGGTCTTAATTACACGCAACAGTTTAATCAGTTAAAAGTGGAGTACACCGGTGTATTCACGAAATACAGTGGCCGTTTTCGCAAATCAGAAAGACTATATCAGCGATTCAACAATTCAGGTCTGTCGTACGGCAAACATGGTATTGCCTATAGATACACCCTCAACAACGGTTACCTATTCGGAGAAACAACGCTTTGCTCAAACCAGAAAATGGGCAATCTTCATGGATTTGTTGTTGGACTTGGAAAACGTATTAGCATGACTGGTCTATTTCGCAACGTCCAACCTGGATTTATATCCAATGGGAGTGCCTCGTTTGTTGAATCTAGCGTTGTCAATAATGAGAGAGGGATCTACGTTGGATTGAGCTACGAACCAACATCACATTCAAGCTTGGCCGTGTATGTCGATCAGTACTGGTTTCCTTGGCTCAAGAGCGCAACAGTTACATCAAGTTTTGGTGTAGACTACTTGGTCCGCTATGAGGCCCGGCTGTCTAAGTCTCTCTCTTGGCATATCCAGATGAAGTACGAAAACAGGCAGAAACAAATAATTATCGATATGCCGATGAAAAGCACTGTCCCAACTGGTTTGTTAAAAGTTCGAGCCCATATCAGTCACGCTGTGTCGAAACATGTCAAATTACAAACACGGTTTGCCAGAAATACCTCCATCCTTGCGCATAGCCGTCTATTTGGTTCGTTGCTGTATCAAGATATTCAGCTCGACCCACTAAAGTGGCCAGTTAAACTCTATATCCGAATTTCAGCTGCCCATATAGAAGATAACGCTGTGCGTATTTACACATACGAGAATGACTTGGCTTATCGGCTTAGCTTACCTTCATTTTCAAAAAGTCAAGTCCGTTCGTACGTTTTAGTGCGATGGAAAGCAAAGAAGCATGTCGACTTCTGGATTAAATACATGTTGACTTATAAAAATGAACTAAAAAATTTCGGAAGTGAATGGGATTCTGTTTCTTCGCCGCACGTATCCAACATTCATTTACAACTAAGGATTAAATTATGAGTGCACCTATTTTAAGTGTAAACATTAACAAGTTCGCGACTATTCGCAATGCGCGTGGAGGCAACAACCCAAACCTTTTACAAGTTGCGAAAGACTGCGAGTCTTTTGGGGCTCAGGGCATAACCGTACACCCTCGACCAGATGAGCGACACATTCGTTATGCAGACACGATTGCATTATGTGATGTTGTGTCCACCGAATACAATGTCGAAGGAAACCCAACTCAAGCGTTTATCGACTTGGTGTTACAAGCCAAGCCAACTCAAGTTACCTTAGTACCTGATAGCCCCGAAACCCTAACTTCTGATGCAGGATGGGATTGTATAACTCAGGCGGCTTATCTTCAAAAAACAATCTCTATTTTTAAGGAAGCGGGTATACGAACGGCCATTTTCATTGACCCCGTTGTTGACCAAATCAAGGCTGCAAAGCAAACGGGAACTGATCGGATAGAGTTATATACAGAAGCCTATGCAAGAGGATTTGCAAACGACAAAAATGCGGCTATTGCCCCATATACGTTAGCTGCCGAAGAAGCGGAGAAACAAGAAATTGGGTTAAATGCTGGTCATGACTTGGATTTAGAAAACCTGAAGTTTTTTAAACAAGAGTTGCCAAATTTGTTGGAAGTAAGTATCGGACACGCATTGGTATGCGATGCCTTGTATCTGGGGCTACACAATACTATTGTAGCCTACCGCAATCAGTTGAAATAACTACCTGTTTCGTAACTGCTGAACGACGTTATTAAGCGTTTCGATTACCTCGTCTAACAGACTAGGAATCATATCAACATTCGTTCTGTTTTTACCCCATTGCTCAAGATCTCTAATCTTTTGCTTAAGTGAGGTAATACCCATCATATCAATAGAAGGCTTAACCTTATGTGCAGCAGCACCTAAATCTTCCAAGTCATCTTCTGACAAAGCCGTTAACATTCGATCAACTGACTCTGGTGCCATCTGGATGAACATATCGACCATTTTATTGACAAACGCCGTATCGCCTGAAGCAAGTGCCTCAAGTTGATGTAAGCTATATAAATTTTCTTCCATTTCTAAAGTAGTTTTTGTGTGCATTAGTAGTTATGTTTAATTATTGGTAAGCGATACAGTTTCTTCCTGCAACATTCTGTAAATCGTGGACTTTCCGATGTTGAGTTTTTTCGCAACGGTTACAACATCTTGATTGTATTTGTCCAAATAGTATTTTACAATTCTATTGGTATACTCTCTGAGTGGCATTTCTGCTTGAAGCAACGTATCAATAGACCCTGAAGAGTTAAATGTGATGTGTTCATCGTCAACCGTCTTGGAATCGGTCATAACACATGACAATTCAACAACTGCTTTTAACTCACGAATATTACCCGGCCATGGGTACTTTAACAATTTGTTTTGTGCTGATGGAGAAACTGTTAGTTTACCTATCTCATTCTCTTTACAATATTCATCGATAAAATGTTTGGCTAAGAGTAAAATATCATTGCTTCTTTCTCTTAAAGCGGGAAGGCTAATGGGTAAACCAAGTAGTCTGTAGTATAAATCCTCTCTAAAGTTTCCTTTGCGTACTTCTTCGGCAAGATCTTTATGTGTTGCCACAAGAATTCTACAATTTAATTTGATTACACCTGACCCACCAACACGTGTGAGTTCTTTTTCTTGCAATACACGCAGCAGTTTCGACTGCATGTTAATATCCATCTCCCCAATCTCATCCAAAAAAATTGTACCGCCAGTAGCTTCTTCAAACTTCCCAATACGTCTTGCTATCGCCCCTGTAAAGGCTCCTTTCTCATGACCAAACATCTCACTTTCCATCAATTCTGACGGTATAGCCGTAATGTTAACAGCCACAAATGGTTTTTTCGCCCTACCACTATTGTAGTGAATTGCCTTCGCTACAACTTCTTTACCCGTTCCAGTTTCACCTGTAATAGACACTGTAATGTTACTGCCGATTGCCTTTTGGATTAGACTAAAAATACGCTTCATTGGCGAACTATTACCAATGATGCTTTTACTGAAGTCGTATTTCTGAACAATCTGATTTTTCAGTTGAGAAATCTCCTCTTTCAGTTCTTCTTTCTCTCTGATGTTTTTGATAACGTTCCAGATACGATCTTTGGTCTCGTCATCTTTTATGATATAGTCATAAGCTCCATCCTTCAAAAGCGATATTGCAGTTCCAATATCCTCTTGACCAGATATAATTACGACAGGTGTTTCGGGGCTGTATTCCTTTATACGCTTTAACACTTCTTCTCCAGAAATATCAGGGAGTGAATAATCAAGCGTTACTAGTGATGGTTGCTCATCAAGACATTTTAGAAAGTCTTTTCCATTGGTGAACTTCTTTACGGTTACGTCTGGATTAAGCGAAAGGTGATATTCAATTACCTCTCCATACCATACGTCATCCTCTACAATAAAGATCTTAAATTCTTCGGCCATAATAGTAGCATGTTGTTTATCAGTTACAAAAATAAGAATTAATTCCCAATTATGGAAATTTTCTACAAAAATATTTCGCATACAATTTGTAGAGACGTTCTCAGTAGGCAAATTAGCACCCGAAAGTCCTGATTATTAGAGCTTTTATAACATGCCTAGAAACCTTCGTTTTTTTTTGCGAATAGGTTCGGTTTTTAACCCTAGTAACCATACTTTTGCCGCAAATTTATAGGCATATAAAAATAATGGCAAACACAGGTAAAATTGCTCAAATCATTGGGCCAGTTGTCGATGTAAGTTTTGAAGGCGAAGGTTCTAGACCTCCACAAATTCTTAACGCACTACATGTAACATTAGAAAACGGAGGAAAACTAATCCTTGAAACACAACAACATCTTGGTGAAAACCGTGTCCGAACTATTGCGATGGAAGCAACGGAAGGACTGGTTAGAGGGATGAAAGTTACTGACACTGGTGCACCAATAAAAATGCCAATCGGTGACGCGATTAAAGGCCGACTATTTAATGTAGTTGGAGAGGCGATTGACGGAATTGAAGAAGTTGACAATACAGGCGGTCGAGCTATTCACGCTGACGCACCTTTATATGAAAACCTCTCTACATCATCTGAAACTTTATTTACAGGTATCAAAGTAATTGACTTGCTTGAGCCTTATGCTAAAGGTGGTAAAATTGGTTTGTTCGGTGGAGCTGGTGTTGGTAAAACTGTTTTGATTCAAGAGCTAATCAACAACATTGCAAAGGCATATGATGGTTTATCCGTATTTGCTGGTGTTGGAGAAAGAACTCGTGAGGGGAATGACTTGATGCGTGAGATGATCGAATCAGGAATTATCAACTACGGTGACGAATTCAAGAAATCCATGGAAGAAGGTGGATGGGACTTGAAAAAAATTGATAAAGAGAAGTTAAAAGAATCTAAAGCAACATTTATTTTCGGTCAGATGAATGAGCCTCCAGGAGCAAGAGCTCGTGTAGCATTGTCTGGTTTGAGTATTGCTGAATACTATCGTGATGGTGACGAAACCTCAGGTGGAAGAGATATTCTTTTCTTCGTTGATAATATTTTCAGATTTACACAAGCGGGATCTGAAGTATCTGCACTATTAGGACGTATGCCTTCTGCGGTAGGATACCAGCCTACATTAGCATCTGAAATGGGTGTGATGCAAGAACGTATTACTTCAACAAATAGAGGATCTATTACATCGGTTCAAGCAGTTTATGTACCTGCCGATGATTTAACTGACCCTGCACCAGCAACAACATTTGCTCACTTAGATGCAACTACGGTATTGTCTCGTCAGATTGCTTCTTTGGGTATTTACCCTGCTGTGGATCCATTGGATTCTACCTCTCGTATTTTGACACCAGAAATTTTAGGAGACGCACATTACAACACTGCTCAACGTGTCAAGCAACTTCTACAACGTTATAAAGAATTACAAGATATCATCGCTATTCTTGGTATGGACGAATTATCTGAAGAAGATAAATTGGCTGTACACCGAGCTAGACGTGTTCAGAGATTCTTATCTCAACCTTTCCATGTTGCAGAACAATTTACAGGCCTTAAAGGTGTGTTGGTTGACATCAACGACACTATTAAAGGTTTCAACATGATTATGGACGGTGAATTAGACAAATATCCTGAAGCAGCGTTTAACCTAAAAGGTGGTATCGAAGATGCTATTGAAGCAGGAGAAAAAATGTTAAAAGAAGTTAACTAATTAGCATGTATTTAGAACTCATAACACCAGACCAAACCTTGTATGAAGGTGAAGTCATTTCAGTTAAGTTTCCTGGCTCAAAAGGCAAGTTTGAAACGTTAAACAATCACGCGGCCATTATTTCTAGTTTAGATAAAGGAACGCTTAGTGTTAAAACTGCTGAAGGCGTAAAAGATTTCGAAGTCAAAGGTGGCATTGTGGAAGTACTGAATAATAAAATTATCGTACTCGCTTAAATCGCCTTTCAGAATATTACAAAAAAAACCCGATGTAAATACATCGGGTTTTTTTGCGTTAAGATTATCCAATTATTTCTGGACAATTACTTTACGAACCTCGTTGTGCCATCTTGATTGAATGGATACGAAGTATATCCCGTTTGGAAGTTCTGTTGCGTCTATGGCAACGAAACCCTGGCTTGCAACCTGTGAAGCGGCAACTTCTTGACCAGCCAAATTAGTAATCCTCACATGCTCAACGTTGGCTCCATTAACATGAATATTAATCTCGTTTTTAGCCGGGTTTGGATAGACAACAATAGAACGTTGCTCAAAAATATGCACAAGTCTTATTTCTGAATACTCGAACTGACCGTCGAAATCAATTTGCTTTACACGGTAATAAATTACCCCATTTGGCACGTTAAGATCTGCGTGGTTATAGTAGTTAACCTCAGTTGAATTACCTGCTCCATTAATGTGCTGACTAACGACTTCAAATAGCTCTCCGTCAAGTGAACGTTCAACCACAAAATAGTCATTGTTTTCCTCAGACGCAGTTGACCAATTTAAGTCAACATCATTAGCACCATCTATGGTTACTTCAAAATCCAACCAAGTAACAGGCACAGGACCATTAAAAGCGATAAAAACCGTAATCGTTTCCTAAATCTTCTTGGTTTGGTCCATCAAACTGTGCCGACTCATAATTATCTGTAGTCAATTCAGTTTCGTCTGGGTATGTATTTAAGTTTGTTTCAATTATGTAACTGTTGAATTCTTTACAAAACTGCACACCATAAATTGCATAATCAGCATAGTTGGTTGTTGTGCTTCCATTTGTATTGTATCCTGAAATAGTATTTATCGTGTTTTTATCAAACTTGATATAATTCACATCTCTATCCGCGGTGATAGTGTATTCACCTTTAGATGAAGAAGTGATGGCAATGTTCGTATTGTGATAGAAATTAATTCCATCGGTCGATTCACTAATAATAGCATAAGCACCAGACTCAATTGCTTTTAAGTAAATAGAATACTCTTCACCATCTTTTATTCTGCCATCTAATTCAACTATCAGATTATCTGCATTGTTGTTATAGGTTGCGAAATTTGTACCAGGCGCACCTAACAAGTTGCTTGGATTGTCTATACTGTATTGGTATTCAACATTATTGATATAACCTTCGTTACACACAAAGTCAACTAAGAATTCGTAAGTACCGTCTGTTCCAGTTAACACACTGTCTATTGGGTCTAATTCGTTGTCGTCCAACACACCATCGTCGTCTTTGTCGTCGTATAAGTAAACCATAACATTTGGCTCGCCATCTTCAGCGTTGTCCAATGTGGTGTCTCTATCGGCGTCAAAAAATACGGTTCCAGCAATACGATTCTTACCATCATTGGTTTCACAAGGTAAGTACCAGTTAAACATTGCACTACCTGTTACATAACTATCTCCGTTTGAGTTTGGAGAAGACATGGTAAGTGTTGCACTTGTCACATTTCCTGGGATATCGTTTAACGACAATGATTGCAAAGTCATTGAACGACCTAGGTCGTAACTATTAATGGTAACCGATTCTGATTCTCCTCCAGCCGTTAATGTAAATGTTGCAATACGCGAATCATTATTCATTTCTGCAATTGGCAACACAGCTGTAATATTTTTAGTATTAATCGTGGCTGGCATGCTGAACGACGTATTGTTCGTATTTTGATACGTGTAATATCTTTCGTCACTTACAGACGTAAAATTGTCGGCGCAGAACTCATCTTTCATGACTACATATGCCGCCATTCCGTGCATCTTGCTTTGGTTGTTCGATACATTCATCGTAACAGAAGATGCAGCTGGAAGCGTTCCTTTATAGTATCCTTTATCAGAAGTACCCGATACATTGTCTAACGCCTTTGCGTCAGAACCAGACCAAGTAACTGTATTTGTTCCGTTAGTAAAGCTACCAGAAGTTGGCTTTCCACCTTTATAAATTCCTTCTACTACGATCTCCTTGATTTCCGAAACAGTTTGTGTTATCAAAATAGTTGTTGAAGACCTATTGTAAGACCCTTTTCCGTATGTGATAATACAAGGGTCATAGTTGTGTGTTTCATCACACTCAGAGTCCTCATTTGAACAATCTTCAGACAACATAACATTAATATCGCCAGATTTAATATGACCATTACCTCCTGCAACAGCTAACCACCCTGAGGCACCAAAACCATCTTGCGTAATGTTTGCACCATCTCCCATCTGGAATGCTGGCCCTGCTCTTGAGATTGTCATATCTCCGTAGCTTGTTGAAGTAATTGTTCCTTCTGTAGTTTCAAAATACACCCAACCTGTATTGCTTCCTACCGTGAAACAATTGCTGTTCTTCGGACTATTCGTTGGAGGAGTTAATGTTCGTCCAGAGAATAATAAGTCCACATCAAATGTTCCGCTCAATCCACTAGCAGAAATATCGTTAGCGATGAATTTAACATCACCATTATTATACGATAACCATTGGTATTTTGTGCTGTCACCTTTTAAGTGATGCGCTGCACCATTCTTATCTTTTAGCCAAATCACGTATGGCTTTCCTGCACAACCTCTAGTATTAGCAACAACTCTTTCACATTCTGGTTGAGGATCTTCACACTCCTCAGTCAACATGATGTTGATGTCTCCGGCTTTAATATGACCGGTACCCCCAGAAACAGCTAACCAACCTGACCCACCGAATCCATCTTGTGTTATGTTTGCGCCGTCACCAACGTGGAATGCTGGTCCTTGACGAGTTATTGCCATAGTTCCATAGTTAGTAGAAGCTATGCTGCCTGTTGTAGTACTATAGTATTTCCAACCTGAAACACTACTTACTGTAAAGCAAGAACTATATTTCGGACTATTTACTGGAGGAGTCGTTGTCACTCCAGAGAACAGTAAGTCTACGTCAAAATTCCCACTTAATCCTGGAGCAGATAAATCTTTTCCAATAAATTGTACGTCACCATTGGTATACATTTTCCACTGATAATCTGTTGAATCCCCACTTAAATGATGTGCAGATCCATTTTTATCTACCAAATAAATAACATAAGGTTTGTTGGAACACCCTCTTGTGTTGCCCACAATTACCTTGCAATCTGGAGTCATGTCACATTTCTCTACGTTGACAACCACCGGTATGTCAGCACACCACTTGTTTGCACCGGAGGTGCAAACCTCAAATATTACTGTATCTAACCCTGTAAAGCCTGGCGCAGGGACATATGTCAATGACGACTCGCAATCAGGTGCTCCACCAGAACAAGTTGATCCATCAACGGTCACTGATGATATAACGATTGTACCATACTGCTCACCAGAAATCAACGGTTGACTACAAGAAATGTGAATATTTGAAAATTGCAGCAATGATGACCCATCTGCCGACATAATTCTTAGGTAGTGGTTTGCTTGCCATTTCTTTGACTGATTTCGAAGAACCGTAAAGCGTTCACCTGCATTAACCAATCCTCTATAAAGTGCGTTACTCGTATCTGAAGCATTTGAATTACCACTAACAACGATTAATACCTTTCTTCCTCCAGGAGCAGTGTAAGTTGTCACGTTGCTATTAGTTTGACTATTATTTATCTTATTCGACGACACATATTGGTAAGTAATTGCATTTGGTTTGTTACCATTACAACAATCAACTCCAGAAGTATAACTGCCAGTTTCTACCATAACAGAACTGCCTGCATTAGATGAAGTACTTGACTGAACCACAACATCTTCTCCGTATATACTATCCAGGTTCACTAAGTCATCAATGCAAATACTTAGCGTGTCATCTGCACATACTTTCGCCTCTAAGCCTGGCAAAATACACCCGCTTAACATCACGTTAAAATCTCCATTGGGAAAGTAACCGGCTCCACCTGTAATATTAAACCAGCCTGATGCACCATATCCATCTTGAGTTATGTTAGCGCCATCTCCGATTTGAGCTGCCGGTCCTTTTCTCGAAACCGTCATTGACCCATAATTCGTTGAAGTAATAGTTCCAGAGGTTGAGTTGAAGTAACCCCATGCTGATGTACTACCAGCCGTAAAACAGTTAGAATATTTCGGACTGTTTGTTGGAGGAGTATTTGTGTGGCCCGTAAAATTTAACTCCACATTAAACGTACCAGACAACCCTGACGCACTTAAACCTTTAGCAATTAACTTAGCATCACCATTATCATATTCGTACCAGTTGTACCTTGATGAATCCCCTTTCAAATAATGTGCGCTTCCATTTTTATCTCTTAACCAGATAACATATGGTTTGTTAGAACAACCCCTAGTATTTCCAACTACTTTTGAGCAAGTTGGCTCATCCGAAATACAGTCATCTTCCATATCAAGGTTAAAATCTCCATATGAGAATTTATCCGATCCACCGGCAATATTTACCCAACCACTAGCGCCATAACCAGCCTGAAAAATGTTTGCATCAACACCTAGCTGAGTAGCTTGACCTTTACGCGAAACAGTCATGTTACCATAATTGGTAGACTTTATTGTTCCTGAGGTAGTTGTAAAATATTCCCAATCAGTAGTTGTAGACACAGTAAAACAAGCACTATATCGTGGGCTACCAGTTGGAGGTGTCGTTGTATTTCCTGAGAAAGTAAAATCTATATCAAAAGAGCCTGTTAGCGTAGATGTACTAAGTCCTGTTGCTTTCAAACGCATGTCTCCATTGGCGTATTCTTCCCAAACGTAGTTGTTTGTATCACCAGACAAGTAGTGATCTCCTCCTGATTTGTCTCTTAAGTAAAAGATAAACGGCTTGCTCACGCATCCCGTGTTGTTTCTAATCTTCTTTGTACAGACTGGATCACCTGAGCTACAGTCTTTGACCATAACTTTAATCGTATCTTTTAGTGTGCTCCCACACAATGAGGCCGTTAAAACATAATCCGTCGTTTCTGTTGGACTAACGGTAATTGATTTTGTTGTTTCACCAGAGCTCCAAGCGTAGGTGGCTGTACACGTTTTTTCATACGTAATGGCATCAATCTTAAACGGCGAACATCCTTTATTAATGATATTAAAATCTCCATTGGTTGTAACGCATATGTCTCGGTATGAACTTCCACATACGTACTTAGATGCAATTAGGGTATAATCAGACCCGTATGCATACATATCCTTTGCACCAAACACTTTAAAATATGCTGTACCAGAAGGTACCTTAATACGTATTTTCAATTTTGTGCCTGACGGCAAATTACACGGAAGCGACCAAACTGGTCCAGTGTATTTCCCAGAGTTTCCTCTGCAGAAATAGGCTCCATTTCCGTCGGGAGCACCTAAGGCATTTGTTGGATTTGAAACCACTCCTTGATAGGCAAGTAAGCTTTCCAAATTTCCTGTTAATTTAAAGTTTTCTTAAGGGGTGAGTGTTGCGGAACTGTCAGAACACACTTCAACGTCATTTCCTAAATCAATGCTGCCACAAGTTTGGGCAGAGACAAAATGAGCAGATAGCAAAACACTAAAAATAACGGCAAGTGTTTTAACACCGTTGTGGTAAAATTTTCTAATCATGCGACTATAATTATAAGTATGCACAAGGCACACTTTGACTTGGTGCTGCCTACAAGTAGCTTACCAAAGAAAATATTATTCACAAACACTTGAATATCAGCGCTTTAAAACTAATGCATTAAAATACACATACGGGAATATTCCCAATAAGTAAACAACCATTCCAGAATTGGGACGGTTTTTAATACTTTTTAAACCAGCTCTGAATTTTCATTTGGATGACTCCAAAAAGAGCTTCTTTAACGATTCCTTTACTCATTTTTGACGTCCCTTTTGTACGGTCAGTAAATATGATGGGAACCTCCGAAATTGTGAATCCATGCTTAATCGCGGTGAATTTCATTTCGATTTGGAAGGCGTATCCTCTGAAACGGATTTTATCCAAATTTATAGATTGCAACACCTCCGAACTGTAGCAGACAAAACCTGCTGTAGTGTCCATAATTTTCATCCGAGTGATGAATCTAACGTACATGGAGGCAAAATAAGATAATAATACACGACCCATCGGCCAATTTACGACATTCACCAAGTGATCAACGTAACGAGAGCCTACAGCGACGTCACCTTTCCCATTTTGGCACGCGTCCCATAATCTTTCAAGATCTATTGGATTATGTGAAAAATCACAATCCATTTCAAAGATATAATCGTACCCTTTTGCTAAACACCATTTAAACCCGTGAATGTAGGCTGTACCTAGTCCGTTCTTTTCTTGTCTTGATTCAAGAAATACATTGTTAAACTCTTTTTGTAGAGACTGAACACATTGAGCTGTGCCGTCTGGAGAGTTGTCGTCTACAACTAATACATCAACATCGAAGTCTAACCCCATAACGGTCCGAATCATGTCTTCGACATTCTCAATTTCGTTGTAGGTTGGTATAATGACGATGTTTTTCATAATCGCGGTAATAATAAATAAAAAAGAGCAACTACATGTAGTTGCTCTTTATAACGTTTTTGTTATCCGATTAGTTGCTTGATTTTTTGTGATCAGCTAAAAATTTTGCTAACCCAATGTCGGTCAACGGATGATTTAGTAATCCCAAAATTGAGCTTAACGGACATGTGCATACGTCAGCTCCTGCTTCTGCAGCTTTTACAATATGCAATGGGTTACGAATTGAAGCTGCAAGTATTTGGGTTGAAAATCCTTGAATTGCATAGATATTGCTAATCTGCTCGATTAATTCCATGCCATCCCAGCTAATGTCATCAACACGACCGATAAACGGAGATAAGTATGTAGCTCCTGCTTTGGCAGCCATAATGGCTTGACCAGCAGAAAAAACTAACGTACAGTTTGTTTTAATTCCGTTGTCTGTAAAATATCTTATCGCTTTTATTCCTTCCTTGATCATCGGAACTTTAACAACAATTTTATCGTCAATTTGAGCAAGGTTCTCCCCTTCTCTAACCATTCCTTCAAAATCAGTTGAAATTACCTCAGCACTTACATCTCCATCTACTAAGTCACAAATAGCCTTATAATGCGACAATACACTATCAACTCCCGAAATTCCTTCCTTAGCCATCAAACTTGGATTCGTTGTTACTCCGTCGAGTATTCCTAAATCTTGAGCTTCTTCAATTTGTTTTAAGTTAGCGGTATCTACAAAAAATTTCATTTGATATATGTTTTAGATTGCAAAGCAACGTAATTTTTTAATTGGATTATTAAAAAGCGAAGAAAAATACCCCCCATTTTTCCACGTATAAAAAGACATAAAAAAAGGCTGACATCGCACCGCTACAACCACCTTACCCTTGCTGCATTCCTGCCCTGGGGGAGTTCGGAGGGAGCTGGTCGTGTCAGCCGGCGCAAAAGTAACATTCTTCCAGCTTTTGATTCAAAATTTTAGGTAAATTTATTTTTATTCTCAAATCGGTTAGTCGGCTGGAACCCTATATTTGAATTATGAATTCGGAGCAACTAGAATTTAACAAAAACGAAGACAAATATCGACAGTTACTCACCAAATTGAACAGCCAAATAGCGGCCATTCAAAAAGGCGGAGGAGAGAAGTCTGCGGCGAAACAAAAAAGTAAAGGAAAATTGCTTGCCCGCGAACGAATCGACTTTCTGAAAGACGATGATGCTTCGTTTCTAGAAATTGGGGCACATGCCGGTTACGATATGTACCAAGAGCATGGTGGTTGCCCTGCAGGCGGCGTTGTAGGCGGTATAACCAAGATTAAAGGTCGTCAATGCATCATTGTGGCAAACGACGCAACGGTTAAAGCAGGTGCGTGGTTTCCGATTACAGGTAAAAAGAACCTTCGTTTTCAAGAGATTGCAATGGAAAACCACTTGCCAATCATTTACTTGGTTGATAGCGCCGGTGTTTATTTACCAATGCAAGATGAAATATTCGCAGACAAAGAACACTTTGGCCGCATATTCAGAAACAATGCTGTGATGAGCAGCAAGGGCATCATTCAAATCGCTGCTGTTATGGGTAGCTGTGTTGCTGGTGGAGCATACTTGCCAATCATGTCGGATGAGGCATTGATTGTAGATAAAACAGGTTCAATCTTTTTAGCTGGCTCGTACTTAGTAAAGGCAGCAATTGGTGAAGAAATTGACAATGAAACATTGGGTGGTTCTGTGTCGCAAACTGAAATATCTGGTGTGATTGATGATAGATTTCCGAACGACAAAGAATGTTTAGAGCGCATCAAGTTCTTAATGGACAAAATTGGGAGCTTTGAACAAGCTGGTTTTAACCATAGTCCTGAAAAATTTGAAACGCCTAACCAGCAAGACCTTTACGGCATATTGCCTTCCGAACGATCTAAACCGTATGAGTCTGTGACCTTGGTTGAGCAATTGTTAGACAATGGCGAATTTAAACAGTACAAAAAAGACTTCGGCAAAACTATTCTTTGTGGATTTGGGCGAATCAATGGATGGGCAGTTGGTGTGGTGGCTAACAACCGTCAAATAGTAAAAAACAAAAAAGGGGAAATGCAGTTTGGGGGCGTTATTTACAGCGACTCTGCCGACAAAGCCGCGCGGTTTATTATGAACTGTAACCAAAAGAAAATCCCATTGGTGTTTTTACAAGACGTTACCGGCTTTATGGTTGGGTCCAGATCAGAAAATGGAGGAATCATAAAAGATGGAGCAAAAATGGTAAACGCAATGAGCAATAGCACTGTTCCGAAATTTACGGTAGTAGTGGGTAACAGTTATGGCGCTGGCAATTATGCCATGTGTGGCAAAGCCTATGACCCAAGGTTAATCGTTGCTTGGCCAACCGCAAAAATTGCAGTGATGGGCGGCGAGCAAGCAGCTAAAGTTTTACTTCAAATCGAAAAGGCTTCGCTAAAAAAGGCCGGAAAAGAAATTAATGAAGCGGATGAAAAAGCAATGCTCAACAAAATAATTGACCGTTACAATACGCAGACCACGCCCGAATATGCTGCAGCGCGTTTGTGGGTGGATGCCATAATTGACCCAACAGATACCCGCGACTGGATATCATCTGGAATTGAAATGGCCAATAACAATCCAATCGAAAAGTTTAACGTAGGTGTTTTACAAACTTAGTAACCTGTAATTGTTCCGGGGTTTAACTGTCCGCCAGTCTGAAAATTATATGAAAAACCTACAGTAAAACTAGGGCTGTAACGTGTTGTACTGGGATAGTCGTGAGGATCTATCTTCGTGTATTTTTCCAAGTCAAACTTCTCGTCACGTAATAGTTCCCTTTCAATTGACTCGTAAGGACTAATATTCATAATGAAGATCAACGACACATTACCTAAGTTTCGACCATAGCCAATGCCACCTGCCATTTTCTGATTAAATAATCCGATTTTAAACTCTTCCCTATTGGTAACATCACCCAAGGGAACATTAAAAATTAAGCTGTGTTTTTCCTTAATCTTATAAGCCATAAAACCGCTTAGGATAAAACTTAAACCGTTTTCGTTACCATACTCTCCAATGGTGCTGTCGTTTTTGACATAATATTTAGGCGGGCTGCTCGTAAAATAGTTGAACCCAAAACCAATACCGAAAAAGACTCCATTCTTATATCTTTTCAACTCATTATCGAGCTCAAGGTTTTCTATTCTTAAAGATTCAATTTCTTTATTGAGATCTACAGTATCGCGCTGTAAAAGCTCAATCTGGCGATTTAACTCTAACTGCTGCATCTTAAGCTCTAATACCTGAGTACTTGATCGTTCATGCAATAGATGTTGTTGAGGGACTGTGTCGGTAGCCAGAGGTGTTTGAGCACTTGCAATCATGCAAATACCAACAAACAGCAAACTTAACAACAGTCTAAACATTTCAATTTCAAATCAATAGGGTATTACTAATAGCGTGAAACAGAATATAATTATTGTGTCATCCGAAAATAATGACATAAAAAAACCCAGTCCTAATGGACTGGGCTTATCATATTGTAATGTTTTGATTACGCCTCCAATGCTGCTGCTCCACCAACAATTTCTAAGATTTCTCCAGTAATGGCAGCTTGACGCGCTTGGTTGTATTTCAATTTTAATTTCTCAATAAGTTCACCTGCATTTTCAGTGGCTTTGTCCATCGATACCATACGGGCACCGTGTTCGGAAGCTAATGAATCAAGACAAGCTTTAAATAATTGTGTTTTGACCGCTCTAGGAACTAAATCATACAATATCTCTGCTTTTCCTGGCTCAAATATATAATCTGTCGTAGTTGTGTTCGCCCCTTCAGATTCGAATTTCTCCATCTCAACAGGTAACATTTTTTCAACTTTAACGATTTGTGTAGCCGCGTTTTTAAACTGATTGTATATCACACGAACTTCATCAAAATCGCCGCTTTTGAATCTATTGATGATTCCTTCAGCTACTTCGAAAGTGCTTTCTGCAGTGATAGTTGTTAAATGCGCCATGCTATCCGTATTTAAATTGTAGTCGCCTCTTTTATAAGGGTCGTACGCTTTTTTACCGATGAACATGAGTTCAAAGTCTACTCCGTTAGCATCGTAATGCTCTGCGATTAACTTATTAGTTGCTTTTATTACGTTCGAATTAAAAGCACCACACAATCCTCTATCAGAAGAAACAACAACAACTAAAGCTTTTTTAGGTTCCCGATACTGGAAATAACTTTTTAGGTTGTCATCATCTTTAGCACTATCTCCAAGATTCATCAAGATCTCGTTCAGCTTTTCGGCATACGGTCTCATTTTAGTGATAGCCGTTTGTGCTTTACGCAGTTTAGTAGCCGAAACCAATTTCATGGCTTTGGTAATCTGCTGCGTCGATTGTGTTGACGATATTCTATTTCTGACCTCTTTTAAGTTAGGCATAATATGATCGTTTTAAATTATTCAGCGTAGTTTTTAGCAACTTCCGCACCAATCGTTTCTAGTGCTCCAGTAATCTCATCGCTAAGTTTACCAGCATTTAGTTGACTCAACGTATCAGGACTTTTCTTTTCTAGTGTTTCTAAGTATTCGCTTTCAAAAGCTCTTACCTTATTCACTGGTACGTCCTTCAATAAACCTTTAGTTCCAAGATAGATAATCGCTACTTGCTGACCCGCAGATAATGGTGAATACTGACCCTGCTTTAACACTTCCACGTTTCTAGATCCTTTATCAAGAACTGCTTTTGTAGCCGCATCAAGATCAGAACCAAACTTGGCAAACGCTTCAAGCTCGCGATACTGTGCTTGATCAAGTTTCAATGTACCTGAAGTTTTCTTCATTGATTTAATCTGAGCTGAACCCCCAACACGCGATACCGAAATACCTACGTTAATTGCTGGACGTACACCAGAGTTAAACAAATCACTTTCTAAGAATATCTGACCATCTGTAATTGAAATTACGTTGGTAGGAATATAAGCAGATACATCACCCGCTTGTGTCTCAATAATTGGAAGTGCTGTTAACGACCCACCACCTTTTACCAATGGCTTAAGGTTGTCTGGTAAATCATTCATTTGAGAAGCAATCTCATCAGAACCATTCACTTTCGCCGCTCTTTCAAGCAATCTTGAGTGCAAGTAGAATACATCACCAGGGTATGCCTCACGTCCTGGAGGACGTTTAAGAAGCAAAGATACCTCACGGTATGCAACCGCCTGCTTTGACAAATCATCATAGATAATTAAAGCTGGGCGACCTGTATCTCTAAAGAACTCTCCAATAGCTGCACCCGCCATTGGCGCGTAAAACTGCATTGGAGCAGGATCTGCTGCACTTGCAGAAACAACAGTTGTATAAGCCATTGCTCCTTTTTCTTCAAGGGCCTTAACTACTTGCTTTACTGTTGAAGACTTCTGTCCGCAAGCAACGTAAATACAGTAAACTGGCTCTCCTTTGTCGTAAAATTCTTTTTGGTTGATAATAGTGTCAATAGCAACTGCTGTTTTACCAGTTTGTCTATCACCAATAATCAACTCACGCTGACCTCTACCAATTGGAATCATTGCGTCAATCGCTTTAAGTCCAGTTTGTAGTGGCTCTGTTACAGGCTCTCTATAGATAACACCCGGTGCTTTACGCTCCAATGGCATCTCGTATAGATCTCCTGTGATATCACCTTTACCATCAAGTGGCTTACCAAGTGTATCAACAACACGACCCAACATACCTTCTCCCACATTAATGGAAGCAATTCGGTTGGTACGCTTAACCGTGTCACCCTCTTTAATTTCTGAAGATGACCCTAATAATACCGCTCCAACATTGTCTTCTTCAAGGTTCAATACAATTGCATTGATACCATTGTCAAATTCAATTAACTCTCCAGATCTAACGTTAGTTAAACCATGGATACGGGCAATACCGTCACCAACTTGTAATACTGTGCCAATTTCTTCTAATTGAGCAGCAGTTTGAACATTTGATAATTGTTCTTTAATGATCGATGAAACTTCATCTGGTCTGATCTGAGCCATAACCTATTAATTATAAATTAATTGCTTTCTAATTTCTTTTAATTCTTTCGCGATGCTTAGGTCAAGTAGTTTGTCGTCAAACTGGATAACCATACCTCCAATAACAGATGGATCTACAGTGTTTACAATTTGAAGGTCATCTTCTTTAACCAACCCTTTTAAATATCGCTTCACATCCTCTAACGACTTATCGTCCAGTGCAATGGCTGACTTAACAGACACCTTTACCACACCTTTGTTTTGGTCATACATTTGGATGTACACTTTCGCTATGTTAGCAAGTTCCGATTCTCTCTTGCGACCTACCACTAGCGATACAAAGCTTTTTGTTAATGCAGACGCATCAACAAAAACTTTGTCTAACACTTGTGCTTTGTCATTGCCAGAAACAACAGGATTAGAAAGTAAGTCACGTAAGTCTTTACTTTCTGAAGCCAACCCGCTAAACGCCACCATCTCATCGTACACTTTGCTGTCTACTGACTGCGTTTGTGCCAACTCAATGAGGGATTTTGCGTATCGTGTTGCTACTCTACTTGACATATTACGATAATTGAGATTGTTTCAAGTGTTCTTCAACAATTTCAGCTTGCTTGTCTTTGTTAGACAGTTCTGAGCGTAGTACTTTCTCTGCAATATCGATAGATAACGCTGCTACCTGTGTCTTAATATCAGACATGGCTTTAGCCTTTTCTTTTTCGATTTCTTCACGAGCGCTATTGATAATTCTATCGCCCTCAGATGCAGCCGTTTTCTTCGCATCAGCAATAATGCTTTCTTTAGTTTCACGCGCTTCTTTGAGCATTTTTTCACGCTCAACACGTGCTTCAGCCAACAATTTCTCATTGTCTGATTTTAGCTGACCCATTTGTGCCTTTGCTTCTTCCGCCGACTTCAATGACTTATCTATAAAGTCATTTCTTTCTTGTAAGGTGTTCAAAATTGGCTTCCAAGCCAACTTCTTCAACAACACCAACACAATAATGAAGGCAACAGAGGTCCAAATAATAAGACCCAACGGAGCTGCTAATAAATTTAGAAGAATCATAAATGCTTAATTTTAATTCGTTGAAAACAAGAAAAAAACCTGGAGCCGACTATCGGCCCCAGTATAATATTTTTCTAGTTTAACCTAAATAATAACAAGTAAGCAAACGATTACGGCGAAAAGCGCAACACCTTCAATAAGTGCAGCAGCCAAAATCATGTTTGCTCTAATGTCTCCCAACACTTCTGGTTGACGGGCAATAGATTCAAGAGCTGATCCTCCGATTCTACCGATACCGATACCTGCACCAACTGCTGCGATACCAGCTCCTACGCCTGCCCAACCTGGAGCGGCTGAAGCCACTTCTTGTAATAAAACTGTAAGTAATTCCATTTTGAAATAAAAATTTGTATTGTATTAAATAAAAATTTGCTTGTTAATGATGTCCGTCTTCAACCGCTGACCCAAAGTACAATGCCGATAGTAATGTAAATACATAGGCTTGCAAGAAGGCAACTAACAGTTCGATTAAGAACATAAATACCATAAATATCAATGATCCTGCACCAACACCATATCCAGCAACTGCACTACTTTGACCGAAAATAAAAATCAATGCAGTAAAGGCTAATATGATAATGTGTCCTGCTGTGATGTTCGCTGTTAAACGTACCATCAAGACCAAAGGTTTAATAAAAATTTGTAATGCTTCAATTGGCACTAAGATCAACTTAATGGCGAAGGGTACACCTTCAGGTGCAAAGATGTGCTTCCAGTAATGCTTGTTACCATTGATGTTGGTAATAACAAATACAAAAAACGCAAGTACTAAGGTTACACTCATGGACCCCATGACGTTATAACCTCCGATAAAACTCATCAGCCCCAATAGGTTAGCAATCCATATAAAGAAGAATACCGACAATAAGAATGGTGTAAACTTAGCTGCCTTTTCTCTGCTTCCAACAGAAGGAATGATGATTTGCTCATGGGCAAATTCAACTAAAGGCTCTATAAACGCTTGCAATCCTTTTGGCGCTTGTGTATGGCCTCTTTTCTTATAAGCCTTACCAACTGCTATAAAAATCCACAACAATATAATTACCGACAGCAATAGACCAACAACCGTTTTGGTGATGGACATATCCAATGGCTTACTGTTGATTATCGAGCCAGCTTCATCTCTAACAATTCCGTGATCTCCACCCTCTTCTTTGTTGTAAATCACTTCATCAATCATGATGTAGTTGCCATAAGCAAAACCGTGGCCTTCTTCAAGGTGCAAAGCTTCACCGTGATAAAGATGCTTAGAACTAAACACCTTAACTGCTCCATTCCCAATAAGGATAATAGGTAAGTTAATCGTAACGTGCTTTTCGTTTTCCTTGCCTGCATTTAAAGTCAAGAAATGAATTTCGTGGGCGTCAGCAATGTGGTGCATAATCATCTCACCAGCATTGAATTCTTCCTTTTCCGCATGATCGTCATGGGCTTCTTCATGTTCTGTACTTGCAAAAGCAGTCACAAAACAGAAAAACAAGCCAAACAATAAGATTTTCCTTAATCCAAACACTTTTGTAAAGTCCTTATTTTCAGTGGTTTGAAACATCAATAGCTCCTTATTTTTCGGTGCGCAATTTAGTCACTAAATGATATAATTCAAAAGTTGTGAATAATAAATATAAAAATAGAAAATTCACTATCACAATTCTGTCTCTTACCTCATTGACAATCAGGTAAATAACTACGAAAAAAATGCTAAAAATAAATCTCAAGCCGATGCTTCCATACATAAATGTTAAGAAAGATTTTTGACTTGATTTAAGCATGCTTATGGAAAGAAAATGAGTCAATAGATTTAACCCAAAAAAGAACCCTAAGGCCATCCAGCTCCATACCGAAACAGAAAGCCCAAAAGCAACGTGGATTAGCAGCATTAATACTGCTACAACCGCCGCCATTATGATTAATTTACTTAGATAAGATTTCACTGACTACAAATTCAGCCGCAAAGGTGTACTTATTGCATGAATATGCCAATAAAACGATTCAAAATATTAAGAAATGTGACTATTTAGATTTAGTCACTCTAACAATTAGGTATACCATCGAACCAACTACAGCCAAAACCGCCCCCAATAATGTAAACCATGGGGTATCATTATTCACGTATGCATCCAATTTACCCCCAGCGTACACAAGAATTAAAATGGTTGCTACTATTTGAAATGCCAAAGCAGAATATTTGGCATAACCCCTATTGCGTGGTTTATTGTCCAACTGCGCCTTTAGTTTGCTTTGCCGCATCAATGGGTATTGCGGACTTACCCATCTCACATTTACCATTAAACTCTCCTCCCGACTCAACTACAAGTTTATTTGTATGGATATCACCAACAATTCTTGACGTTGATTTTAGATACAGGATTTCAGAAATATTTACGTTACCGGCAACCTTCCCGCTAATATCGGCTGACTTGGCATTTGCATCTCCTTCAATTTTACCTGAAATACCCAGTACCAATTTGGATGATGTTTTTACTGACCCAACCAAGGTTCCGTCAATGCGCACATCTCCATTAGAAGTAATGTTCCCTTCAATTACAGTATCGGATCCAATTACATTAATTGATCCATTTGGTGCTGATGGTGAGTCTTTCTTTTTATTCGATAACATAGTACAAATATGATGATTCTAAAATTTAATATAGTCTGCTGGGTTTACGGCTAATCCATTATGCCACAATTCAAAGTGCAAATGAGGCCCAGAAGTTAACTCTCCTGAATTCCCCATTAAGGCAATTACCTCTCCTACCCTAACTCGATTGCCCTGTTTTTTTAGTAATACAGCGTTGTGCTTATATACTGATATAAAGTTGTCCGTATGCTGAACTACCATTACATGACCTGTTTCTGGCGTCCACGAACTGAGCACAACGGTGCCATCAAGCGTAGCCTTAACAGCAGCATTTGGATATGAGGCAATATCGATTGCCGTATGTTTATTTCTTTGGTTAAACGTATCGGTTATTACACCTTTTAGTGGCGTATAGAATGAGTATACGCGCTTCATAGGCGCTTTATCCTTGTCTGAACTCACACTTGACTCAGCAATTGCCGGGGTTGAATGACCTACATGAGCAGTAGCCGTTGGAAAAAATGACCACGAATTGAATTGTTGAACTGGCTTGGGCTTTATGTCATAAAATGATGTGGCTGAATCGACACCGATCAATATGCGATACAAATTTGAATCTCGTTGGTCGCGTAGCTCCATGCTTCTTTCGATGGAATCTAGTCGATGTTTCATCACGCGAAAATCGCGTGGGTTTATTTCTCCACCACCTGGCATTATATAACGAAGTGGCGTTAGCGGTAATAAGAAGATAGAAATCGCTGTAAAAACAACCATCAAACCACTGAGCAACAACACTACGTTAAGTGGTGTCAATACCATCGAAATACGTTCCTCCAAATTGCGGTCGTTTCGGATAATCAACCGGTAGCGATTACGCAGTTTTTTGGTTAAAAATTCCTTTATTCGAGATACTTTCATTTCAATTGTGGGAACTCCTTGACTAAAAATACCCAGTTATAAAATATTATTGCAGATTCAAAGTTATAACTAATACCAATATTTATTTGAATCGTGACGGTATTTACACCTAAAAAAGTTCTGAGTTTATCCTTGCTTTTGCTCCTCCAAATGACTGCATTTGGGCAGGCAAAGGAGAGTTGGCTGAAAAAGAATTGGCACAATATGAACGCCCGATTTAATGGGTTGTATTTAGCTAAAGTCCAGCTTAATGAAGCTAAAGAATCTTTAAAGACTCAACATGTCGACGATTTTACCAGGATAATTAGTGTATTCCCTTACGGAACAGCTGCACAAAGAACTGCACAAAAACCAAACCTCGACGAGGTGTATAAAAAATGTTCTGGGGTTATCAAAAAGCACCCGAAAAGCAAATGGGTTGATGAAGCGTGGTTTCTTATTGGCCAATCGTACCTATACCAAAACGAATTGTTTACGGCAATCGAGACTTACCAGTATGTTGCCAATCAATTTCCAAACGGTGAAAAAAAATATGATGCCAAACTTGGCATCTTGATGTCTTATATCGCTCAAGAAAAGTATTACGATGCGGAAGCCATCATGAGTGTTATTCAAAAAGAAGGCGAATTTCCTTCTCGATTGCAAAAAGACTTTTCTGTAATCTCCGCAGAGATCTACATCCAGCAAGAGAAATATCTTCAAGCAATTGACGCTTTAGAAGAGGCGCTTAAACTCACTAAAAAAAGAGATGAAAAATCTCGATACAACTTCATTCTTGCGCAGTTATACCTAAAGACGAAGGAGATTGAGAAATCTAAAAATCACTTTATACGAACGATTAAACTAACCCCCCCTTACGTTCTTGCCTTCCAATCAAACCTAGGACTTATAAAAACCATTGGATTAAGTGAAGAAAGCACTTCGCTTAAAACACCCAGGAAATACCTTAAAAAGATGTTGGCCGACGACAAAAACATCGAGTATTACGATCAGATATACTTTGAGTTGGCGAACTTAGAAATTCAGGCTAACAATATTGATGAGGCCATTCGTAACTACGAATTATCTGCGGCATCAAGTGTAAAAAACAAAGATCAAAAAGCCAATAGTTATTTAGCATTGGCAACGATATATTTTGAACGTAAGAACTACGAAAAATCGCAGAAGTACTTTGATAGCACGGCCATGTTCATGTCGAACACAAGGCCAGATTATGAGAACATCAAGGCAAAACAAATTGTACTTACCGATTTGATTGAGAACTTAGTTACAGTATACACACAAGACAGTTTATTAAATTTAGCCAGTCTTCCTCAAGCTAAATTGGACAAAAAAATAGCTGAGCAGGTCGCTAACGAAAAACGAGAAGCTGCTCTGGCAAAAGAACGAGAAGACCAAAACAAACCACTTATCGACGACTTTGACCCTTTTGGACAGCCAAATAAAGTAAACACAACTGCCGTGGTGGGTGGCACCTGGTACTTCTACAATAAATCTGCAGTAGCTAGAGGATCAAACGACTTTAAACGGCAATGGGGAACACGGCCAAAGACCGACTTGTGGCGATACTTAAGCATGCAGGCCAGCCTTAACAAAGTGGACGACACTGATGACCCTGACGATCCGGATGATGATGGAGACGAGGAAGTCTACGATCCAGACCAGGATTCTGACGCACAGGACGTCATTAGCAAAGTATCAGAAGACAAAAAGAAATATTATCGAAATATCCCATTTTCGAAAGAAGCAAAGGCAGCAGCCTATAGCAAAATTGAAATGGCACTGTTTAACACGGGCAAAATTTATTTCGAAGACCTAAAAGAGTTTGTTAAGTCAAAATCATACTTACTACAATCGTTGAACAGATTTCCTGATGGTGTAAACGAGCCAGAAACCTATTTCATTTTAAACAAGATAGAAACGGAATTAGGAAACACGGCGGAGGCTGATAAGTATTCTAAGCTATTAGACGAAAAACACCCCAAAAACCCGTTCAACCTTGTGCTAAACAATCGGGAGCTTGCCGAGCAACTTGGAGGCACCAACGAAGTATCTCAATTATACGAAAAAGCATACGCAGCCTATAAACAAGGAGAATACGAGAAAGCGCTAGAGGTAAAAAGAGAAGCTAGTGAAAAATATGCGGGTAATAGCCTTCAGGCAAAATTTGACTATTTACAAGCGTTAATTATCGGCAAAACGAAAGGGAAAGATGCTTATGTAACGGCGTTACAACGCATAGTTGAGTTGTATCCAGGAACTCGAATTGCGAACCAAGCCAGTTACACAATTCAATATTTAAACGAACAAGGAAGTGAGAATGCCAACGAAGCAGAGTCGAAAAAATACAAATTCGCACCAGGTGAAGAGCATTATTTTATTGTGATATATGACGGTGGATCTAAGTCTGAAATTTTAGCCGGTTTTAGTGACTACAACCGCGAAAAGCATAACATAGAAAACATTAAAACCACAACGTATTTGGTAGGCGACAAAAATGTAATTGCGGCCCAAAGTTTTGAAGACAAGGACAAAGCGGAGTCTTATTATCTTGAATTCATCAAAAATGACAAGTTCTTCAAAGCCTTAGGCATTCGTGCTTATGACCTATATATTATCTCTCAAAGTAATTTCCGTACTTTGTTAGTCGACAATAATGCAGATGCATATGCCTTGTTTTTTGTAAGAAACTATATTCAATAGATGGTTACCAAAAAGAAATCTAGAAAAAAAACAAAACGTAACTGGTCGCGCTTTTTGTGGCGTTACTATTTTCTAGGGTTGGGCTTATTTGTCCTTTTTATGTTTACCGTTAGTTGGGGTTGGTGGGGATATATGCCAGATGTAAACGAAGTGGCAAACCCAAACACTACCCTTGCCACAGAAATATACTCTGAAGACGAAGAACTACTTGGTAAACTATATCGGTTAGAAAACCGAACTAACATCGAATACAACGACATCCCGCCTTACATGGTTGAAGCATTGGTGGCTACCGAAGATGCGCGCTTTTATAAACATAGTGGCATTGATGCCAAGGCATTAATACGTGCTGTTGTTAGACTAGGTCGTGATGGTGGTGGCAGTACCATTTCTCAACAACTTGCTAAAAACCTATTTCATGGAGTTGAAACGGATAGAACTGTTAATCGAATTCTTAAAAAGTTTAAAGAATGGATTATCGCCGTTAAGTTAGAACGGCAGTATGCCAAACACGAAATCGTTACCATGTATTTTAATACCGTTAGATGGGGAAACAGCTCGGGAATTAAATCTGCGGCAAAAACATTCTTCAACAAACCTGTTGTATCCCTCAATCCAGAAGAGGCTGCAGTGTTGGTAGGCATGTTACGTGCACCGTCGAAGTACAACCCTTACCGCAATCCAGAAAGTGCTAAGTTGGTGCGTAACGTAGTGCTCAACCAGATGGAGAAATATGAGTACATCACGGAATCTACTTGTGACAGTCTTAAGAACCTCGAATTGGTGCTTGACTACAACTTCTCATCACACAATCGTGGAATGGCGACGTATTTTAGGCAACAAGTGCATCAGTACATGAAGAAATGGTGTAAGGAAAATGGGTTCAACATATATAGCGATGGTTTAAAGGTATATACTACGATCGATAGCAAAATGCAGGAATATGCAGAAGCCGCAGTTGAGTCGCATATGCACACACTTCAAAACCAATTGTATAGAGAGGTTAAGCGAACCAAGCTAAAACCGTGGTGCGACCCTGAAGTTAATTGGCGTGAAGACAAGAACTACATACCAAAACATGTTAAACGCACATGGCAATACAAACAAGCTAAAGAAGATGGGTTATCTGAATCTGAGATAACAGCCAAAATGAATAAACCTGTGCCTATGCGCATTTTTTCGTGGAACGGCACCATTGATACAGTAATGTCACCAATCGACTCTCTAAAGTATTACAAGCAAATATTACATGCTGGTTTTATGGCCATGGATCCACAAACGGGTAACATCAAAGCCTGGGTTGGCGGAATTAACTTCAGCCATTTTCAATATGATCATGTGAATAAGCGTGCCACGCGACAAGTGGGTTCTACCTTTAAGCCTATTGTATACGCCCGTGCAATTGAAGACCAAATCATTCAGCCATGTGAATTAATTTCAAGTGGGCCAGTGACCTTTGAAGGGGAAGACGGAAATACCTGGACACCGAAAAATTCATCAAAACCAAAGGCAGACCCATTACGTATTTACGAAGGTTTGAAACACTCGCACAATACAATGACGGCCCGTGTAATGAAACGCATGGAACCAAATTCGCCGTTAAAGGTGAAAGACTTTAGCGATAAACTGGGAATTGACACGAAGAAATTTATGCCGTATCCTTCCATTTGCTTAGGCACAATGGATATAAGTGTATACGAAATGGTTGGCGCTTATGGTGCGATTGCGAATGGTGGTGTGTGGACTGAACCTATATTCATCACCCGAATTGAAGACAAACATGGCAATGTGTTGGCTGAATTTATACCTAAAACGGAAGAAGCCATGAATAAGCAAACGGCCTACGTGATGTGCAAGATGCTTCAGAAAGTACCTGAAGGCGGTACAGCAACTAGACTGCGAACACGATATGGTATAGGATTTCCTGTAGGAGGAAAAACAGGAACAACCCAGAATAACTCTGATGGTTGGTTTATGGGCATTGCCCCAGAGCTGGTAGGTGGATGCTGGGTAGGCGCTGAAGATAGAACAGTGCATTTTAGATCTACCACATATGGTCAGGGTGCAAACATGGCTTTACCCATTTTTGGTTTGTTTATGAAATCTGTTAACAAAGACAAAAATCTAAAGTTGAGTGACGACGACTTCACAAAACCAGACATAGAATTTACGATTGAAACGAACTGTTCGGAATACAAGCAACCTACAAATAACACTGCAGGTAGTGACGAAATTGACCCGTTTCAGCGCTAAAAATCGGCGTTCTGCCAAGTATCTCTTCGCTTAATCTTCAAGTCTTTTAGCATTGCCGCTTTAACTTTTAGCTCAAAGTTGAATTGTCGGAAAGTACCAACCGGAATCCAATGGAAGTTAAACACCCAGCAATGTAAATCACGTGCAAAATCTATACTCGTGATACTTGGTTGGCCTGTGGCAAAGTTATAGCCAGACCGGAATCCAATCTTCCAATACTCGGTAAGTTTTACGTTTCCGTTAAACATTAAGGTCTGGTCTTTTGTACTTTCAGTGCTTCCAATACTGCGATTAAATGAACTACTAAAGTTCAAACTCAAATCCCAAGGAATACTAAAATCCATAAAGTAATCCATCCCAGAAACAAACTCCCCTTCGTTGGTATTACTTCTGCGCTTTAAAGCGGCTGGGTTTAAACTTGTAGAAAGCTGAATAGACCCAGATCGTAATTCTCCAATTTTGCCATCTTCTATGGAGAACTTGTCGATGGAGGTAAATCCATTTCTACTAGAATCGTATGCGTATTGATATGGATCCAACCGGGTAGAAAAATTGACTCTAATTTTGTTAAACAAGGTGGTGAATGCCGTAACATTAATCTGACTCAAGTTTAAAGAATCGGCCACCAAGTTATATCGGGTACTAAAATTAAAACTCTCTATTAATTTCACCTTTTTAACTCCACCGTTGGATGTATCTTTTGGTGTAATCACTTTCATTTCTAGGTTGTTGTTAACAGAGAAGTCTATCGAACCGTTTCCTGTTCCGCTCGGCCCACTATAAATCCCATTTTCATAAATGGAATACGGTGAGATGGTACCAGATGTATCTGTTTGCACGAATCGAAATCCTCCATTGTTACTCTCTTGATAGTTGGGAGACCAACTCATGCCGATTGTAGGTCTAATAATATGACGAATAGCCTTAACCCTACCTTTAAATGTTTTTGTACCGTAAATTACGGTATTGACGTTAAAACCAGCATTGTATGCAGCTGCCCGCGAAAAGCCTTTAACGTCTTGTTCGATTAGCGTGTCATTTTCCCAAAGCTTTTCGGTCGTTTTAAAGTACCAGAAATCAGTAAAGGATGCGTTAGGAGAAACATTAAAATACTTCAACACATTAAAGCTGGTATTAAAACTGGCGGTATGCCTCACACCGTTTCGTATACTTTCAAGGAATGTTGGATTGAGTTCTAGTGTTCGCTTTCCTGCCTTGTTAAAGATCGAATCCTGATTCACGCTCACATTATTTCTAAACGCAGTGCTATAGTTAAATCCGAAGTTACGTAGCACCTTGTATTTGTCTTTGGGTCCTGACATGTTTTTAAATGGCTGCATTCGCTGAACGTTGACGTTCATTTCTGGCAGCTCCATGTCTAAATCTCCGGTAGATAGATTTTGAGAAATACGACCATTCGTTGTAAGGAAAACCATTCGGTTTGCAAAGCTTTTTGAGTAAGCAACACTTGAGTTAGCCGTGGTTGCTATGATCTCGTTAACATCGGTAGACGCATACTTCTGCTGATTACGTGTGATATATTTAACATCAGCTGAAAAATTACGTCCTGGTTTAGCACGTTGATCTTGCCTATATATCCATTCTACCCTCCAGTTATTTACTTCAGAATACTCTGAGGTTTCTTTTTCTCCTTCGATGTATTTATTGTACTTCACAAGTGCATACCCGTTGTACTTGTATATTCTTTTGTAGTTCGATTTGGCAGAGAATCCAAAACTACCACGTAAGTAAATATCGGCAGACAGCAACATGTCCAACTTTTCATTTATTGGCGTATAAAACCCAAAATCACGAAGTCCATACCCCCATCTATCTTGTTGATCAAAACTACCTACCACAAGACCTTTAGACCTTTTCTTCTGTATTGGAAAAAACCCAAATGGAAGTACTATCGGTGTATTAATCCCGGCAATCACCAAGTTGGCTGGGCCACTTATAACTTGCTTCTCGGGTATTACCTTAAACTTATTGGCTGATATCCAGAAATGCGGATGTTCGGCATTACAGGTCGTATATGTCGCTTCTTTAATGAACATATTGTCGCTAGAATCTTTCAAGATCTTGCCCCCTCTAATCAGTCCACCCTCCTGAGTAGTAACAACACCAGTAGAAATACCTTTCTTGGTTTTAAAGTTATACCACATTTCTTCTGCATTAAAGGGCTTTCCGTCGGTTGTGAAAATTGGTTTCCCAACAATGGTTCCGCTCGAATCGGGTAATCCTTTGGCATGAATTTCATTTGTATTAAAATCTACCTCGATAAAATCCGCCTCCAGTTTCATGTCTTCATACGTCACAATGGCGTTTTTGTACATGTACATCTTTTTTTCTTTGATGGACGTAATTACGGAATCCAATGCTTCAACCATCACCGGAGATTTGATACCATCTTTTCCGGGCTTTAGACCAACAACGGTTGAATCAGACTGCTTCAGGCTATCAGGCACCTGAGCATCACAATGTGCAGTAAAGCATACAAGTACGCTAAACAAAGGGATAACTATGGAAGCTATCCGCCTGAATATCATATACCTACCGTTAAATTTGGTCATAATCAATGAAGGGCTCAAAACTACGTATTTCCAAACTTCATATCACACAATATTTGTTGTGGATAAAGAGTTAATAACTTTGCACCCTGCTTATTAAAAGAATTATGCTAAAGCACATCGCATTATCGACTTCTTTGCTGGTTTTGATGGTCGTTGGAACTTCACATCCGCTAAACCTTCAAAAATTATCGTTGAACACTATTGTGATTGACGCTGGCCATGGTGGGCACGACCCTGGGTGCATATCTTACGGCAAGGATATTTACGAAAAAGATATTTGCCTGAAGATTGCCAAAAAGCTAGGTAATAAAATTACGGATAGCATGCCAGGCACTAATGTCATTTACACACGAACCACGGATAAATTTGTACCGCTGTGGCAACGCGCAGCCATTGCCAATCAAAACAACGCTGACCTTTTCATCTCTGTACATTGCAATGCGCACGCTCAGTCTGCGTTTCACGGAACAGAAACGTATGTAATGGGATTAAGCAAAAGCAAGGGAAATCTTGAAGTAAGCAAAAGAGAGAACAGCTCGATAGTATTGGAGGATGACTACAAAGACAATACAGAGTATGGCGGATTTGATCCTGACTCTGACGAAGGACATATTATTTTAAGCCTTTATCAAAATGCGTATCGCACACAGAGTTTAACCCTTGCATCTACGTTTCAAAAAACCGTTGAGAAAAAACGTATTCGCAAAAATCTTGGTGTGAAGGAAGCTGGCTTTGTCGTTTTATGGAAAACGGCCATGCCAAGCATATTGGTTGAAACCGGGTTTTTAACCAACCCAGACGAGAAACAATACCTCGTTTCAGATGTTGGGCAAAACAAAATCGCTCACTCCATTTACGAATCAGTGGTCGAATACAAAACCAAGTTAGAAAAGTAACCCACATTTTTTGTCATTTATCTTCAAATGATTCACCGAATGAGGTGATTTCATATCTTTGGCATCTAAGTCGAAAGAATAGCATTACATGAAAGTTTCCAACGAAACCAAAGTCGGACTAATTGCAGCATTTGCCATAACCGTATTGATACTCGGTTTTAATTTTCTGAAAGGAGAATCGCTCTTTTCAAAGAATAACACGTATTACGCCGTCTATGACAAAGTAGATGGTTTGTTCAGATCCAACCCTGTGGTTTTTCACGGTGTTTCTGTCGGAACAGTAACTTCTGTAGAAATGGACTACGCTTCACGACAAGTGATCGTTAGCGTTCAGGTGCCAAAAGAACTTGAGATACCTCGCAATACAACATTAAAGATTACAAACAATGATTTACTTGGCAGCAAGGCAATCGAGATCATGATACCTCACGACACACTAGCCTTGCCGGTTTTGGCTGCGACAGGAGACACCCTAATATCAAAAAAGGATGCGGGTATGGCACAAGCTCTAACCAGTGTTTTATCCCCTTTATCCGAAAGCATCAATAACGTTTTAGGCAACGTTGATGCCGCAATATCTGATGTAAGTTTAAACTCAACTTTGCAAGATTTAAGTGAAGCGTTGGCCTCATTCAAAACAACAGCGGTTAAGATGAATAGCTTGCTCGACGGTAAAGATGTGCAAGTAGCCAGTATACTTGGCAATATTGAAGGTATGACAAAGGACCTTAAGGCAAGCACACCAAAAATAAATGAAATCGTTTCAAGCTTAGATGAAACAACTAAGGAAATTGCAGCACTTGACTTAAAAAGCTTAACTACAGAGTTGAATGCCACCATTGCAGAACTGCGCAATACGTTATCCTCTATACAAGCTGGTAAAGGCACACTTGGGAAAATGGCCACTGACGACGCTCTTTGGAATCAGTTAAACAAAACAACACATGATCTAGATTCATTACTTAATGACATCATCATGTACCCTCGACGTTATACGGGAATCACCGAAAAACAACGAAAGAAAGGCGACCTTCAGAAAGAAGTTAAGGAAGGGATTGATTTGCCGGATGGCAAATAATTTTTAATTTTTAATTAAGCATGCTATCTGCGATGGTCATTGAATAGCGCTCCGCATTGAAAGTATTGGGCCCCAACTAAGTCGGCCCACTCCTCGTTAGGTTTTAAGATGTATTTCTCCGACGAAACCTCAGCAATTGCAAAATCACCTATCTGATGCTTATAGATGTTCCTTAGCTATTTGGAAATTGCCCCAAAACATTCCACATTAACAATTAAGAATTAAACATTCTAGCCCGCTAATCGCCGAGTAATCCGCGATATCATTTTCGGGCCTTCATAAATGAAGCAAGAATAGACTTGAACTAAATCGGCTCCTGCGTCAATTTTTTGAATTGCATCGGCCCCAGTTTGAATGCCACCCACACCGATAATTGCAATGTTGCTGTTTTTAGACCTGATATACTTCACAACTTCATCAGACCTATGCTGAACTGGCTTGCCACTTAACCCACCAGCTCCTATTTGACTAACAAGTGATGATTTTGTATTTAAACCGTCTCGCGATATGGTTGTATTCGTCGCAACTATCCCTGCCAATTTGTATTCCTCTACCAATGACAAAATATCATCGATTTGATCGAATGAATTATCTGGAGATATTTTTACAAATAACGGGCGTGCCTCTCCGTAGCGTTCAATTAAGTTGGGCTCAACATCACGCAATGTTTTAAATATAGTTCGCAGCGCATCTTTATCTTGCAGCTCCCGCAAATTGGGTGTGTTGGGTGAACTTACATTCACCACAAAGTAGTCTACAAGGCCATATAACTTCTCAAAGCAAATTCTATAGTCTTCGTGGGCCTGGTCATTTGGCGTTACTTTATTTTTTCCAATATTCCCGCCTATGATTAGTTTACTTCTTGGCTTTGTACGCCTAAAAGCTTCAATAAGGTAAGCTGCGGCGTCTACACCTCCATTATTAAACCCCATACGGTTTATTAGTGCCGTGTCTTCAGGTAATCTAAATAATCTTGGTTTTGGATTTCCTTCTTGCCCAACTGGCGTTACGGTTCCAATTTCTACAGACCCGAATCCCAGAATATCCAGTTCGTGCAAGTATTCTGCATTCTTATCAAATCCTGCCGCAAGGCCTAATTTATTTTTGAAGTTTAATCCATAAACCGTTACCGGTTCATTGTACACCTTGCCCACAATTAATGGTTTAAGTAATCGCAAGACTCCAGTTTTTCGTGACAAATGCAATAATGTCGTCGTCAAATGATGTGCTCTTTCAGCGTCTAACCGAAATAATAAATTCTTGAGTATGGCGTACATTTCGAGGGCGAATATAGGTTGGGATAATGGATAATGATTAATTTCGAAGCTTCAAAAAAAGCGAAATGCAAAACTGGTTAAACGTATCTGATCTTCACGACTTTTCTATTCATAATTTACCCTTTGGTGTTGTAAATCGAGACGGACTTTCGTCGCCTTGTATTGCCATTGGTGATCACATAATTGACTTAAGACGTGCCTCGGAAATTGGCATTTTGGACAGCCTACCCTTTGATCATACCGTTTTTCAAAACCCTTTGCTAAACCCATTTATCGAAACAGGAAAATCGAATTGGAGGGCGTTAAGAAACTTCGTTCAAGAAGCTCTATGCGACACAAAGTCTGCCTTACATCAACACAAAGACGTGTGCTTGGTAAATCGATTAACGGCAACAATGGAGTTACCAATACATATTGGAGATTACACTGATTTTTATAGCAGCATAGAGCACGCGACAAACGTTGGTAAGATGTTTCGTGATCCAGCCAATGCCCTACTACCCAATTGGAAACATATTCCTGTTGGATATCACGGCAGAGCAAGCTCTATAGTAGTGAGTGGAACGGACATCAAACGTCCAAACGGGCAGACCTTGCCACCAGAAGCAACGCAGCCTATTTTTGGGCCTAGCAAAAGAGTTGACTTCGAGCTAGAAATGGCCTTCGTGGTTGGAAAACCAACTACTTTGGGAGATACAATTCCAGTTGCTGATGCAGAAGACCACATATTTGGCATGACCGTTTTTAACGACTGGAGTGCAAGAGATATGCAAAAATGGGAATATGTGCCTTTAGGCCCATTTCTTGCCAAAAACTTTGCCTCTACCGTTTCTCCATGGATAGTTACTATGGAAGCCTTGGAGCCATTTAGATGTGCAAGTGTAAAACAAGAACCTGCCGTTTTACCTTACTTGCAATACGACGGTGACAAGAACTTTGACATCAATCTTGAAGTTGATTTGACCCCAGAATCTAGCGCCGCTACTACCATTTCAAAAAGTAATTTCAAATACATGTACTGGAACATGGCGCAACAATTAGCGCATCATACGGTAAACGGTTGCAACGTTAATGTAGGTGACATGATGGCCAGCGGCACGATAAGTGGTAAAGACGAGAACAGCTATGGTTCGATGTTGGAATTATGCTGGGGAGGCAAAAAAGATATTCCATTAAATAATGGAGACACTAGAAAGTTCATTTTGGATGGCGACACAATTACCATGCGTGCATTTTGTGACGACGGTAAACGCCGCGTTGGGTTTGGCGAAAGCGTTGGTAAGATTATTGGGTAACACAGCCGTTGGCCTTTTTTAACCAAAGGTCATCGTGATGCTTTTTTCCATCCGATTACCTGCCTCTAAAACCATCACACCCTCTTTCTCAAAAATATTACCGTTGTGGTCTTTATGATCTGCAATTCCACACCATGGCTCAATGCAAACGTAACTTGCTTTAGGCTTGGCCCAAATCCCTAAAAAAGGAAAACCCTCAAACTCCACTTTGACTTGATTTTCACCTTCGTTGCTCTTTAGCACAACGCTATTAGAATTCAACTTACTAAAAATTAAGGCGTCTTCATCAAATATGTTTTGTGTTAGCTGAATCCTGTTTTCGTCAAAAACTGGCTTGGTTTTATCTCCTCTAACACCATCTTCAATGATTACAGACTCTTGGTCTTCATTTTGGTCAAACGTTATGTAATGTCCATCAATCGGATTTGCATTAAACGCAGGGTGTGCACCAAAACTAAATGGCAGTGTTTGTGAATCGGTATTAATCACTTCGAACGATTGAATAATTGAGTTCTCTTCCAACCTATATCCGACTCTAAAATCAAAATGGAATGGATACGAAGTGTACGTTTCTGGAGATGATTTTAAAGATAAAACTATTTCTGTTGGGTTCCATTTTACAACGTCAAACGCTGAGTCACGAGCAAACCCATGTTTGCCTAACGAATACGATTCCTCTCCTATCTTGTATGCATCTCCTTTAAGTTGCCCCACCACTGGAAACAACAAAGGCGCGCGTCGTGCCCAAAACTCAGGGTCGCCCTGCCAAAGATACTCTTTGCCGGTTTCGACGCTTTTTATGCTTTGTAGCTCTGCACCAACCAAGGAAATAGCTACGTCTAGTGCACTGTTTTCTATTTTCATATGCTTAATTGAAAATTGATATTTGAGAATTTACAATTGTCACAAATATCTTTGCTTAGTCGTTTTAATAATAGCGATTAACAATCTTTTTAATTCTTTAACCTTCTCGGCATAAGTGTTGTAAATCCGGTTTGACAAGTAGTCAGTCTTCCATAACAACTCTAACCAATAGCCTGTTTCGTTCGCCTCTTTAAGTGCAATTGATAGTTTATGGACAAAATCCTTCTTGCTTTCTGAATGTTCTGCTTCTTTTATAAGCGCTCCTACAGCCGTTCCGGATCTTAATAATTGCTTTGACATTACCCATTCTTTCCTGACATTTAACTGCTTGAATAAATCGACAATCTCTATAGCAAAATACATGCTTTTAGTTTGAATTAAATTATGCTCACCCAAGTGTTGATACTTTTGAATTGTCAAATATCAATTTCTAATTATCAATTGGTTATTGAGAACTCCTCCCGGATGACAACGGTCTCCTAATATCTTTAATTATAGAACCTGCCGACTAAAGGCATCTGACGCCCTACACCAAACGCTAGGTTTGATATTCTAAGAATCGGTGCTGCCTGAAACCGTTTGTACTCATTACGATCAACGAGTTTAATCACTTTTCGTACCAAGGCTTCGTCATAACCCATTGCGACGATTTCCGTCCAGCCCTTTTGTTCCTCAATGTATAACATTAAAATTTTGTCAAGAACCGGATACGGTGGTAACGAATCGCTGTCTTTTTGGTCGTGCCTCAACTCAGCTGATGGGGCTTTGTTTATTATCTCTTCTGGGATAATTTCCCTGTCTCTATTAATGTATCTGGCCATTTCATACACTTGCATTTTATACAAGTCGCCAATGGCAGATAATCCTCCGCACATGTCTCCATAAAGAGTTGCATACCCAACAGCCGTTTCACTTTTATTACTCGTATTAAGCACCATACTCCCGTACTTGTTGCTTAATGCCATCAATAACAATCCACGACTCCGGGCTTGAATATTTTCCTCAGTTACATCAACATCATATCCGTCAAAGTGTGGTGTCAACGTGCCTTCCACTACTTTGACCATATCCTCAATCGAAATTATCTTATATGGACTGTTTAAGTTTTTTGATAAGGTTTCAGCGTCAACAACCGACCCCGTCGAAGAGTATTTTGAAGGCAACAAAACCGCCATTACATTTTCAGGGCCTAAAGCTTCCGCCGCAAGTGCGTGAATAACCGCCGAGTCTATTCCACCCGAAGACCCTAGCAAGGCCTTTTTAAAACCCATTTTACCAAAGTAATCTCTTATCCCCATGACGATTGCGTCATGAATCAATTCAATATCCTCGTCTTTGTAGTCAAGGCTGTTATCTGGGTAGACTTCGTCTTTTGACCAATCTATACACCTATAATCTTCTTGAAAGTAGTTCAACTCCTCGGCAATTTCACCCGTTTGATTGATAAACATTGAGCCACCATCAAACAATATATCGGTGTGTGCACCAATCTGATTTACATATACCAATGGTAGTTGATACTGTTTGGCATTGGCCACCATTCGATTTTTACGATCTTCCACGTGGTTATAACTGTAAGGAGACCCCGACAAATTAATCATGATGTCTGGCTGCAACGCCATTAACTCATCCATTGGAGTGGTCGAATACAGATGTGGTGCATCAAGATTCCACAAGTCTTCACAAATCGTAATAGCCATTTTTACGCCTTTGTATTCAACTAAATTGAAGCTTGTATTTGGCTCAAAGTATCGGTATTCGTCAAAAACGTCGTAGGTAGGAAGTAACGTTTTATGTACTTCTTGAAGTATTTCTCCGTCTGCCATGACAACGGCAGAATTATATAGTTTTTTTCCCTTAGTTAGGCCAGATCTAGTTGGCATGCCTGCAATTATCGCTATGCCATTGGCATAGGCTTTCAACGTATCTAACGCCGTGTAACACCTTTTAACGAAGCTCTGATAGTTCAGCATATCCTTTGGGATATAACCACAAATACTTAATTCGGAGAAAACAATTATATCGGCACCATCGTTTTTGGCTCGATTGATGTGTTCAGCCATTTTATTGACATTGCCATCAAGGTCGCCAATCGTGTAGTTAAGCTGAGAGAGAACAATTTTCATGTAGTTGGGTAGCCGCTAAAAGAAGACACCAATATTTAAACTGGCAAATTTGTTTCTACCCGTAGTGGCGTTATCAGCCACAAACATGTCTACAAAATCGTTGTCCCATCGAAGACCGGCATAAAGTGCTGTATTTCCGGCCAATGCATATTCAACACCTGCACCCATCATAAGCGGCATGCGCATTAGAAAAACTTTGTCGTCGAAGTTGTCGTAATGATAGTCGTCGTTACCTGATTTGTTCACTCGAATATCTGTTGGGTCCTCAAAAGGCACTGTTTTACCCGTTATGTCTGCTTTCGCACTTGTTAAAAAGGATGGCGATGCACCAACTTGCGCCCAATAGGTCCAATAACCGTATTGCTTTGTTTTAAATTTTATCGAAATAGGGAGTTGTATATAACTCATGCGGTAATCAAACTGCACATCACTATGACTTGTTGTACCCATCGAATCTGTATACGCCAAACGATCTGTATGCACGATACTACCAGCCAATTCGGTTAACAGCAACTCAGCACTGATGGAGTAATATTGCTGAAAACTGTAATCACCCATCAAACCATAACTGTATCCGGCACTTGTTCCCAAACGTTCGATATTTTTAGTAACGGGTGTAATCCAAGATACATTTCCCGAAAATTTCATCCCTATGCGAAAACGTTGATCTTGAGCGTTAGCGTTATAAGAAACCCCTAAAAAGAATACCAATAATGCGGTTGTTGCTATTGTTTTCATCTTCATACTTTTGCAATTCTAATGTTACGACAAAAATGGTAAAAAAAACGAGAATATTCTGGTTAATCCAATCCACAATATTGATTCTATGTATAGGTATATCTGGATGCAAAGAATCCAGCAAATATGCCGTTGACATCAGTAATTCGGAAGTAGAAATTAAGATCAACCGGCTTGAGGATGACATTTTTGCCATTCGTAACACGCAAGACTACATCAACCTAGACCAAATTGACTCGGTTTTCATAAAAGATTTCAAACGTGGGATTATGGCCTACGAAACCCGGGATGGATTTGTTCCTGTTGATGTGAGTGCTCAAGGGCTTGTAGAATTCGTCACCTTCCCCGACATGGTTCACCTATACAATTCGGTTGATTCGACTTATCCAGATTTATCTGATATTGAGACTGAACTGAGCAATGCCTTTTCTTACTTCAAGTACTACTTTCCAACAAAACAAATTCCAAAAGTATATTCTGTAGTTACACCGTTTCGCAGCCAGGTAATATCGAGTCAACATGCTATTGGCATTTGTTTGGATATGTATTTAGGCGCGGATTTTTCTCCATACCAAACGCCATTGATGCAATTCCCTCAATTTATTATTAAGCGATTTCGAGAAGACTACATATTACCAAATGTAATGCGTGGATGGGTTGAGACAGAATTTCAAGACACCTCTAAACAGCATAGGTTATTGGATGAAATGATCTATCAAGGGAAAATCCTTCATGCGTTAGATCGCCTTCTTCCAGAAACTGCAGACTCTTTAAAGATTGGGTATGACATGGGTAAAATTGAATGGTGCTTTACAAATGAGCCACAGATTTGGACCCATTTGGTGGATCAAGATCTTTTATACAGCACCAATTACAGGGACTTCTCTGGTGTATTGGTTGAGGCACCCTTCTCTAAAGGGATAAACGTTCCTCAAGATGCCCCAGCAAAAATTGCAGTATGGGCTGGTTGGCAGATTGTTAGGCGGTATATGGACAAACATCCAAAGGTGTCTTTAGAGCAGCTTCTTCAAGACTTTGACAATGATAAAATACTGAGAGAATCTGGATACAAACCTTAGTAAAAACTCAAATACGGTTCAACTTTATTCAACCAGCTAGAATCGAGATTGTGTATTTTGTGTAAATCGCCAACATGGTTAAAAGGCCCATGCATCCTACGATAGGAAACAATTGATTTTGCCTGACGATAACTGATATACGGGTGGCGTCTTAATTCCACAACTGTATTGGCATTGATCTCGAGCAATTCAAGATCCGCAACAAAATCTATATACGGCAAGAGCTGCTTATACGACGAGTCAGAGATACCGTACACCTCTTTTAATTGCTCCACTGTAGCAAATCCGCCTAACGCGTTTCGATACTTCACAATACGCTTCGACAAGGTTTTGCCAATTCCTGGAAGCTTTTTAAGCGTGACCGAATCAGCGTGATTTAGATTGACCACAAGCCGAGCTTGGGGCTTATTCTTCTGTTGCCTCAATTTGACTTTATAGCGTGTAAAATCAAGATAAGGCGCAACAAGATTGTACTCCGTTGTAGAGAGCAACTCCAAATTTCTGAACTGCTCGACACTTCTTACAAATCCGACCTCTTGCTTTTTGCTGAACCACTTACCAATAAATTGGTTAGAGAATCCTTTGCGACGTAATTCCCGCGCTGTGGCGTAATTGATGTCAAATGATTCCAATTTCCATTGACGTGTTTGCTTGGTTTGAGAAACTGGAAGCTCACCGGTGCTATTTGTCGTTGTGTCAATTGCGGTCAAGTGTAATTCAACCTGTGTATTGTGTACCCATGGCCAAAAACGCATACAAATCGATAAGCCCAGTAGAACCAACAAAACAACTATTCCACGCTGTTCGCTAAGACTATAGGAAACCAGACCAAACATTTTATCAAAAAAAAGGCCTTGAATGTGATCATTCAAGGCCGATTCATTATACGTAGCAGATTGCTATCCTAAAGAAAGGTCAGCTACCTCATTTTTTTGATATTCGCCATTGGCCAGTTTTTCTTTAATTGCGCCAAATGCTTTAATTGTTAATTCAACGTCCTCAAGAGAGTGCGCTGCTGTAGGAATTAATCGCAACATGATAATTCCTTTTGGAACCACTGGATAAACAACGATAGAACAGAAAATTCCATAATTTTCTCTAAGATCATGAATCAGATGTAACGCTTCTTCAACAGTACCATTTAAGATTACTGGCGTCACACATGACTTCGTTGTTCCAATATTAAATCCTTCTTTTCGTAAACCACCTTGCAATGCATTAACCACCTTCCATAGATTAGCTTTAATCTCAGGTTGGGTTTGAAGCAATTCCAAACGTTTTAACGCACCAATAACTAACGGCATCGGCACAGATTTTGCAAAAATTTGAGACCGTGTATTGTATCTCAAATAGTCAACTATGTTTTTGTCTCCACTAACGAATGCACCTATGCTTGCCATAGATTTCGCAAAAGTCGAGAAGTATAAATCTATATCTTGCTGAACACCTTGCTCTTCTCCTGCTCCAGCACCTGTTTCTCCAAGTGTACCAAATCCATGCGCATCGTCAACAAAAAGTCTAAAATTGTATTTTTTCTTAAGCTCAATGACACCTTTTAGGTCTCCTTGATTTCCGGACATTCCAAAAACACCTTCTGTTATGACCAAAATCGCCCCGCCTGTTTTCTCTACAAGCTTTGTGGCACGAACCAATTGCTTTTCAAGGTTCTCCATATCGTTGTGTGCGTAAACAAAACGCTTGCCTTGATGCAAACGAACACCATCAATGATACAGGCATGTGATTCAGCATCGTAAACGATAACATCGTGTCTGTCGACCACTGCATCAATAACAGATAACACACCTTGATACCCAAAGTTTAACAACATGGTATCTTCTTTCTGAACAAATTTGCTCAATTCAAGCTCCAATAACTCGTGATTTGTTGTATTACCAGACATCATACGAGCCCCCATTGGGTAAGCCAATCCATAAACCGCAGTTGCATCAGCATCAGCTTTACGTACTTCAGGGTGATTGGCTAATCCGAGGTAGTTATTCAAACTCCAGATTAAGCGTTCTTCACCATTAAACATCATTCGTGGTGCGATCTCACCTTCTAGCTTTGGAAAAGTGTAATATCCCTTAGCTGCATCCGCGTGAAGCGCTAGAGGCCCCATGTTGGAAGTTAGTTTCTCAAAAAGATCCATTAATTATCAGTAAATATTTTTGCAAAAGTACGAAAAAGGGGTAAACTGACGCCTTTGAGACAGAGAAGTTTTTTATTTTAAAATTGGACTGTAATGCCCTAGATACGGGGAATAAATTAATGACAAACACAACTTTATCCGTCCTCTTCGAATAATTACGACACCATCGCGTTAACTCATGTAACAAAAGGGCTGCATTACCGTTTAAATAATTGTAATACCTGATTATATAATTTATCTTTGCCAACTTTTAAAAATGAGCATTCGCCTAATTCTAATAACTTTATTATGCTTCAGCCTGAGCACAGGTTGTGAATACCAAAAGGTATTAAAGAAAGGCACGCTTGATCAGAAATTAGAAACGTCTCGCAAATATTACAACAAAGGGGATTATGCACGCGCTCAGATTATGCTTGAGCAATTAATTGGCAAGTTTCCTAGAGGCACAAATGCAGAAGAAGTTTATTTCTTGTTTTCCTACACGCATTTCGGTATGAATGATTATTCGTTGGCTGGTTATCATTTTCAAAATTTCGCAGAAAGGTACCCGCAGAGTAAGTATCATGAACAAGCTGCTTTTATGATTGCACGATGCGAATTCGAGCAAACATTGGTGGCAGAGTTAGACCAAACAAATACCAAGAAAGCAATTGAAGCGATTCAACTTTTCATCAATCGCTACCCACAGAGTCCGTCTGTAGCCACTGGAAACGAGCTTATTGACTTGCTTCGATCTAGGTTGCACGAAAAAGCATACAGCACTGCAATGTTATATTTCAACATGGAGTCTTACCTTTCAGCGTATACCTCATTTAAAAACGCTATCATTGATTTTCCGGACATTCCAGAAAAAGACAAGGTTGATTTTTACATTGTAAGATCTGCATTCTTATATGCAAAGCAAAGTGTAAAAACAGAACAATCCAGTCGTTACGAAACGGCATTGGAGGAGGCTGAAGAATTTTTAACGAATTATACCAATAACAAATATGTCAAAGACGTAAAGCAAATGAAAGCGGATAGCGCAGAACTTATTGCTTTACTTAAAACGGCATCTAAATAAACATAGAGATATGAATAAGCACATTGACGCACCAAGTTCAACGATTGCAAGAGACACGCGTGAGCTAGACATTCCTACTGGAAATCTTTACGAATCAGTGGTAATTATTGCCAAAAGAGCAAATCAACTTTCTGGTCAATTAAAAGAAGAACTCAATGCCAAGTTGGATGAGTTTGCTTCTGACACGGACAACTTAGAAGAAATCTTTGAGAATAGAGAGCAAATCGAAATCTCTAAGTACTATGAGTCTTTACCAAAGCCTACATTAATGGCTACCGAAGAATTTCTGAACGGTCAGGTTTATTTCAGAAACCCAGCCGATAATGCTGAGTAAGAAGAACATTCTTCTTGGTGTTTGCGGTGGCATTGCAGCATATAAGGTTGCATACATAGTCAGACATTTAATTAAATCTGGGGCCAACGTCAAAGTCATCATGACGGATTCGGCTAAAGCTTTTATTGGCCCACTTACCCTCTCTACATTATCAAAAAATCCGGTATACACAGATTTTTTTGATACGGAATCTGGAGAATGGTCGAATCATGTAGAATTGGCACTTTGGGCTGACATATACTTAATAGCCCCTGCAACAAGCAACACGATTGCAAAAATGGCCAATGGAATATGCGACAATCTTTTACTTGCCACATACTTTTCAGCTAAAAATCCAGTAATAATTGCTCCAGCCATGGATTTAGACATGGCCAGTCATCCTACATTAAAGAGAAATTTAGATACCTTATATACCGATAATGTATCCATAATTCCATTTGAGTCGGGCGAACTTGCCAGCGGATTGGTTGGACCTGGGCGAATGGCTGAACCTGAAATTATCCACAGCTATCTGTCAGATTTTCTAAGTTCATCAAACGACTTCGAAAAAAAAAAGATTTTAGTTAACGCTGGGCCAACACACGAACCAATAGACCCAGTAAGATTCATAGGAAACAGAAGCACTGGTAAGATGGGTGTTGCCCTCGCTAATGAATTAGCCCAACGTGGTGCCGATGTAACCTTGGTTCTTGGCCCCACTTCTCACCAATTCGACTTTCATAAGAATATTTCCGTAATACGTATACAAACTGCACAAGAAATGCGCGATGCTTGTGTCCGTGTATATCCAAGCTGCGATGCTGGAATTTTATCGGCCGCGGTTGCTGATTTTACGCCGCTTTCAAAAACTGACAAAAAGATTAAAAAGTCTTCCAATACTCTTGCACTAGAACTCGTTAAAACTCCAGACACGCTTGCAGAGTTAGGACAGTTAAAGTCCGGGAATCAAGGGCTAATTGGCTTCGCCCTCGAAACCAATGACGCCATTGAAAATGCGACCGGAAAGCTAAAAAGGAAAAACCTAGATTTGATTGTTCTTAATACGTTGGAAGATAAAGGTGCTGGATTTGGACACGATACCAACAAAATTACGACCATCGACAAAACTGGTGAAATATGTACTTTTGACCTTAAGAGCAAAAAACAAGTGGCTAAAGACATCGTAAACACACTAAAAACTATCATCAAATAGTCCATGAAAAAGACTTGCATAGTCATATTAACACTACTTTTTACAAGTATATCAACCTTTGCTCAGGATTTGAACTGCACGGTTGATGTCATCACTACTCAGGTTCAAGTAACCAACAAGCAGATATTTGAGGACCTAAAAAATTCGATTATTCAATTTATGAATAATCGGAAGTGGATTGCTGGAACTGTTGCACCAAATGAGAAAATAAATTGCAACATCGTTTTTGAAATTACCAAATTCGAAATAGACCAAATCCAAGCCAACATAAACATTCAAAGCAGCCGCACCGTTTACAACTCGTCTTACAATACTAAGGTTTTCAGCTACTTAGACAACGCAGTTGTATTTAAGTATGCACAATTTCAATCCTTAGAATTCCAGGAAAATTCATACACTTCTAACTTAACCAGCCTGTTGGGATTTTATGCCAACGTCATTATTGGACTCGACTTCGATACCTACCAATTGAATGGTGGTGATCCATACTTTGCCAAAGCCTTAAACATAAGAGACGTGGCTAATATTGGCACAGGTCAAGCTGGCGGGTGGCAATCTAACGCGGGGAATGGCAGCCGGAACAAATACTTTTTGATTGACAACATACTCGACCCTCGGTTTAAACCATTGCGCTCTGCGCTTTACAGATACCATATAAAGGGTTTAGATGTAATGTCGACCGACATGGAGTCAGCTAGAACTGAAATTTATCAGTGTGTTAAAGACTTAAAATTGGTGTATGACGCTCTACCCAATGCGTATTTACTCAAGCTATTTTTTAATTCGAAGACCGAAGAACTGATACAAGTATTCAACCAGGCCTCTCCTTCGATTAAAACGAAGGTGATTGAGTTGCTGAGCAAAATGGATCCATCAAATCGGAGTCAATACGAAGAGGGAATTCTGAAGACTCAGAATTAAACGACTATCTGCTTCACCAATACTTTCATAAAAAGTATCAATAGTATTCTAATGAATTTTGGATTTAACTTCGTGTAGATTTTAAAACTCATGAAGACAATCTTATTCATTATTACCGCCTTTACATCTATGACTGCTTGTGAATCAACCAAACAGCATAGCGACACGTCCACTCCAGTTGTCCAGACCCTTGAACAAGCTAATCTATCAGACAAATTGAAAGAAAAGGACGTGGTTGTTGTTGACGTAAGAACTCCAGAAGAAGTTGCAGAAGGCTACATCTCTGGTGCCAGCCATTTTATCAATTTCTATGGAGATGATTTTCAAACAAAAATTAAAAGTTTGGATTCAACGAAAACCTACGTGATGTATTGCCGAAGTGGCGGACGAAGCGGCAAGGCAGCGCAGTTTATGATTGATAATGGTTTTAAAAATGTTTTCAATCTAGCTGGTGGGATTTCAAGCTACTCAGGTGAAGTAGCCAAATAGTGCATCTCAAAACCTTTATACAAAAGAACTACCGTGGATTATTGATGTCAACCGGCATCACTTTGTTCGCATACATTTTGGCAAATGCCATCGGTTTTAACGCCGTGTTAATGGCACTCGTTTTGGGTGTTGTATTTGGTAACACAATCAAATTACCTGATTCCTTTAGCCCTGGCATAAAGTTTAGTAGTAGTCTGATTCTTGAAATATCAATAGCCTTGATGGCTTTTGGCATTAATTACGGCAGCCTTGCTAAACTGGGATGGCAATCAGCAGTTGTTGTTGCTGTAAGCATGACTCTTGTACTACTCACCACGAAGTACTTGGCTAAAAAATTAGAGTGCCCCGGCACCACAGGTTGGTTGATCGGTTTTGGTACGGCCATATGCGGTTCAGCCGCGATTGCGGCGTTGGCACCAAAAATTGTTAAAAATAAAACGGATATAGGTTTAGCATTAGCTGTTGTAAATCTATATGGATTAATAGGTATGATTGCCATACCATTTATTACCTCTGAGTGGCTTTCCGACGTTCAAAACAGTGTACTTATTGGCGCGTCTTTACACGCTGTAGGCAATGTTGCCGGTGCTGGTTTTTCGCTTAGTGATTCCATTGGAGAAATGGCTATCACAATTAAACTTGGTCGTGTCGCTTTACTTACACCTGCCTTGTTGCTTTTTGGTGCAAGTCTTCAAAAAAATCCAGACAACAACACTACACGTGCTCAACTTCCTTGGTATTTAATAGCTTTTTTAGTCATCTCAATCGTATTTTCTTTTATTCCTTTGCCCCCGCCTTTGTTGTCCATAATCAAGCAAGTCAGTAACTTCTTATTGGCAATAGCGATGGCTGCTATTGGTCTTAAAGTTGGTCTTAAATCGCTGATGCGTGCTGGAAAAAAGGGACTCATATTTGGAGGCATCATCTTCGCTGTAGAGCTCATAATAATTGCCGGCTTAATGGTCTTTTTGTTTTAGAAAAAAACAATCACTTTATTTTTAGGATTGTAAAGAAAAGCAACCCACAGTTTAAACTCCCTTTCTTCAATAAAATTGGCCTAACGCATCCAATTTACAGCGCTCACAGAGCATTTAGCCCATTGCTTTAGATGAGTAAAAACAGTTGTAAACCTATCAAAACTCACAACCTCCGTTGTTGCATAACACGCTAAGCGTGGCTAACATTGCATATAAGTCAGAAGGTTGTTATGCCTTCTAAGTTACACTGTAAAAAACATGAAGGAGTTATTAATTCTGGGTGCTGGAACTTCGGGGACGATGATGTCGAACTCGTTAAGAAAGGCATTACCTCAAGAGAAGTGGAATATCAGTATCGTTGATGTTGAAGACACCCATTACTACCAACCTGGCTTTTTGTTTTTGCCTTTTGACATTTACACCCCCAAACAGCTGAAAAGAAATATCGACGCGTTTATCCCAAAAGGTGTTCACCTCATTCAAAATAAAATCGACCGTATTGACAAAGACCAAAACACGGTCATATTACAAGACGGTGTAAACATTCGGTACGACATTTTAATCATTGCTACTGGTTGCCATATTGCCCCAGAGGAGATAGAAGGAATGCAAGGACCTCGTTGGCATAAAACGATTTTTGACTTTTACACGTTTGACGGCGCTAAAAACTTAAGAGACAAATTAAGAGATTGGGAAGGTGGCAAGTTAGTCGTTCACATAAGTGAAATGCCTATCAAGTGTCCTGTTGCACCACTGGAATTTGCGTTTTTATGCGACAGCTATTTTTCTAATAAAAATATGCGAGACCAGGTGGAGATAACATACGTTACGCCTATGTCTGGAGCCTTTACAAAACCTGTCGCAACCAAGGAGCTTAGTTACCTGCTTGAGCAGAAAAATATAAAAATTGTTCCCGACTTTAATATCGAGAAAGTAGACACCGACAACAGCAAAATCATTGATTACGGTGGACAGGAAGTAGCCTACGATTTATTGGTGACTGTCCCCACAAATATGGGTGATGAAATGACACTTCGCTCTGGATTCGGAGATGAACTCAATTATGTTCCAACAAACAAATTCACGCTACAATCGAAGGTTAAGGAAAACATTTTTGTAATAGGTGACGCTACTGACCTCCCAGCATCAAAAGCCGGATCTGTTGCACACTTTCAGTCGGATACATTAACCGAAAACATTCAATTGTATATCGCTGGCAAGCCGTTGAAAGAATCTTTTGATGGACACTCCAACTGTTTCATCGAAACGGGCAATGGAAAAGCATTGTTGATTGATTTTAACTACGACCAAGAACCTGTTAAAGGTACTTTCCCAATACCTGGCATTGGACCTTTAAAATTATTAAAAGAATCACGCATAAATCATTTTGGCAAACTCGCATTTAAATGGATATATTGGAATATGCTAATAACAGGCAAACCAATTCCATTTGTTTCGAGTAGAATGAAATTAGCCGGTAAAGAGATAAGCAATAACGACGATTAATCTAGATTAATACATTACAGAAATGAACGAAAAAACATTAGCAGGATACTGCATTCGATGTAACGACCAAGGCTATCTAACTGACCTTGAACAATGGAACAAAGAAGTTGCCAGTGAAATAGCTCAGGAAGAAGGAATCAGTATGACGGACAAACATTGGGAAGTTATTGACTACTTACAAGATCAGTGCAGAAAGGAAGTGGCGATCACCATACGAAAGGTGGGAAAAAGTGGTGTGGTAAATATCAAAGAGTTTTACCAGCTATTCCCTAAAGGTCCTCTTAAAACGGCCAGTAAAATTGCAGGCATTCCAAAACCTGTCAGTTGTATATAGACAACCCAAAATGAACTGAGAGTATTTGAGAACTTAAAAATAGACACATGAGTAACGCTGAAAATAAACCCGTAAAAAAGATGATGTTAATCCTTTCTAAGGCTACCTTAGAAAATGTTTATGCCTGTTTCATATTGGCTAATGGGGCAAGAATGGAGGGCATTGAATCAGAAATATTCTTCACATTCTTTGGGCTTGAAGCAATTCAGAAAGAGAAACTCAAACACCTACATGTAGCAACTGTTGGGAATCCTGCCATGCATATGCCTACCATGTTAGGCGGATTACCAGGTATGGAAGCGCTGGCAACAAAAATGATGAAATCCGAAATGGAGAAATTGGATATCCCTCCGGTTGATGAGTTTTTAGAAATGTTGACTGCCTCTGGATCGAAACTATGGGGTTGTAAGTTGGCAATGGATATGTTTAAGGTAAAAGAAAGCGACTTAATAGACGATATCGATGGCGTATTAACCGTTGGAGACTTCTACGAACGTGCACAAGGTGATGGCACTCACCTACTTTTCATATAAAATAGATTAGAGTCATCCGATAGTAGACTCTAAAATCTGCAAATGTCAATCCGCTAACAAAGCCCGGACTTCGTCAGAATTCCAATCTGCGGCACCTACTTTGTTAATGAGGATTTCCTGATTTTCATTTATCACCATTGTTGTTGGCAAACTGTTGCCTTTTAACTCTGGCAGTCTTCGTGTAAGCTCTTTAAAAATGGGCAAATCCAAATTGCGTTGTGTCATAAAACTAGACACCTCACTAAAATCGTCGGAGGTTATAAATAGAAATACCGCCTTGTCTTTATAGTCGTTATACAACAACTGGAAACTGGGCATTTCGGCGATACATGGAGGACACCATGTCGCCCAAAAATTGATAACAATCTTTTTTCCTTTAAACGAATTGAAATCTACACGTTGGCCTTTGTCATCTTCCAAAGCCCAGTCGTAAGATTCAATCTTAACCCTATTATCAGTGGATTTGACTGACGGACTCGTGGCGATTAACCTTTGAACAAATACTTTTATTGGTCGGCCCGTTTGCGGCACAAGCAATAATACAATCAGTAGACTGAATAATATGTTGGACCAATGTTTACGAGCAAATCGCACGACTAGGATTAATTAAAATACTCTCGCATGCGATCAAAGAAACCTTTCTCTGATTTTGACGGATCAGGTTTAAAATTATCGGAATCATCAAGCTGTTTTAGCGCATTTTTTTCATCCGAGCTTAACTTCGTAGGAGTCCATACGTTGATTTGTATCAACTGGTCACCTCGTCCGCGGCCATTAATATCTGGCACTCCTTTGTTACGTAGCCTAAGTATTTTTCCGGCCTGTGTTCCAGGCTCTACCTTTATACGCACAAGACCTGAAACCGTAGGCACCTCCACATCTCCACCAAGTGCAGCTGTTGGGAAGCTCACATAAAGGTTGTAGATAATATTATTCCCTTCACGTTTTAAATCTTCGTGCTCCTTCTCTTCAATCAGTACAATCAAATCACCAGGTATACCGCCTGGCATCTCATTACCTTTTCCATTGACAGACAATTGCATACCTTCTTCTACACCTGCAGGTATGTTTAATGTTGTTGTAACTTCTTCGGATTTAAGCCCTTGACTATCCGCACCGGCTGGTCGCGACCCTATGGTTTTACCGCTCCCTCCACACGCAGGACAACTCGTTGTACTTTGCATCTGACCTAAGAAGGTATTGGTCACTTGTGTTACTTGACCTCGACCATTACAGGTTTTACAGGTATCGAATTTCACGCCTGGAGCAACAACTTTTTTGGTGTATTTGATTTTCTTCTCTACACCATTTGTTATTTCCTCAAGACTAAGTTTCAACTTAATACGAATGTTGGCTCCGATTGCTTGCCGACTTCGAGTCCTTCCGCCTCCAAAAAAGCTTTCAAAAGGGCTGCTGCCACCTCCGCCGCCACCAAAAATATCTCCAAACTGGCTAAAAATGTCATCCATAGACATTCCGCCACCAAATCCACCGCCACCACCAGCACCGCCAACACCTTGGTGTCCGAAACGGTCGTAACGTGCGCGTTTATCTGAATTGCTTAATATCTCATACGCCTCAGCAGCTTCTTTAAACTTCTCTTCGGCCTCTTTATTGTCTGGATTTTTATCTGGGTGATATTTAATCGCCAGCTTACGGTATGCTTTTTTCATCTCGGCATCTGTAGCCGATTTTGACACACCTAGTATTTCGTAAAAGTCTCTCTTTGCCATAATCTTATTCCCCTACCACAACCTTAGCATATCGGAGCACCTTATCGTTAAGCATATACCCCTTCTCAATCACATCAACAACCTTTCCCTTAAGATCATCACTTGGTGCTGGAATTTTCGTTATTGCTTCATGAACCTCTGGATCAAATGTTTCGCCCTTTGTTTCAAAGTGGGTCATACCTTGTTTGGTCAGCACGTTTAAGAACTTTGATTGAACAAGTTTCACGCCTTCGGTAAATGCCTTAACATCTTCCGTTTTATCCATTGCGTCCATCGTTCTATCAAAATCGTCAACTACCGCTAACAAGTCTGACAAAATATCTTTTCCGGCGGATTTTATAAGTTCACCACGTTCCTTTTGCGTACGTCGTCTGAAATTATCAAACTCAGAGTAAAGTCTGAGATACTTGTCATTAAGTTCGGCAGCCTTTTCTTCCCAACTTATTTCTTTAGTTTCTGATTGTCTTTCTTCAACTTGGTTTTCAACCTGATCAACAACCGCTTCTTCCTTTGCTTTTTCTTCTTTCTTTTTCTTAGCCATTTTTCAAAATGATTAATCACGTTTGAGTTTACAATAAGTCTGCCAACAGACGTTATGTGCCATTGTATTGCACAAACTGTTCAACCGTGCCATATTGACACACAAAAACAGGAGAAATTCTTTAATCTTGCAACATAGGTGTCAGTATAATTGACTGCATTTTACTTTCTATGTCACATAACAAAGTCAACACGGCTGTTTTTGAAGAATTCCCGGTAATGGAAACGCGCCGATTAACCCTACGTACCATTTTACCGAGTGATGCAGAATCTATTTTTGCTATGAGGTCGAATACTGCAGTCAATCGATTTATCGCTCGTGATTCCATGTTTTCGTCAGACAGTGCAGTTACCCTTGTAGAAAAGACCTCTGAAGCATTTAACAGCAAACGTGGCATTGGTTGGGCAGGCGTTTTGCGTGATCAGAAATCCATTATTGGCACCTGTGGATTTAACTCCATAGACTACCCAAACCTTCGTGCTGAAATTGGTGGAGAGATGGCTGCCAATTATTGGGGTAAATACCTGGCGATTGAAGCTACAAGCGCGATTGTACAATTTGGTTTTGACCAAATGAAATTACACAGTATAGAGGCAAAAGTGAATCCAAACAACCGAGGTGCGATTCACCTGTTAAAACAATTGGGATTTAAGCAGGAGGCTTTGTTCAAAGATCGTATCTATTTTAATAATGCTTACCAAGACATGGCAGTTTACACGGTTCTCAAATCAAGCTTTACACCTCACTAATTTAAAACCTTTTCAAGGTCTTCAGTATCAACTTCACGTCCTAAGACTTTACCATCTTGATTAACTAATACATTGTTTGGCAAATAGTAAACTTCCGCTTGTTTTAAAAATACACTATTCCATTTGGCGGTATCTCTTACCTGTGTGGGCCATCCCAAATCATCGTTACGAATTGCCTTTCTCCATCTTAACGAATCAGTATCTAACGCGACACTAATTATCTCAAAATTTCGATTTTTATACTTTGCATATATCGCGTTAAGCTCACTGTTTTTTACACGACATGGCTGGCACCAGGAAGCCCAAAATTCCACTAATATAACTTTGTTGCTTAGCACAGAAGATGTGACAGAATCGTTCAGGTGATAATACTGCCTAAACGCATCAAAGTCGAATGTTTCGTTGTTGTTGGTAGCAGAAAAACTGGAAAAAAGTGTTAGCGCTATAATGAAGCCGAACAACCTCATTAAGCGGTTCGCTCTATGGATGCCCCAATGGCATTAAGCCTTCCTTCGATATTCTGATACCCTCGGTCGATTTGCTCAATATTGTGAATAGTGCTTACACCGTCGGCACTCATTGCGGCAATTAACAACGACACCCCTGCTCTAATATCAGGAGACGTCATCTGTATCCCTTTCAAATTAAGTCTTTTATTTAGCCCCATAACCGTTGCCCGGTGTGGATCGCACAAGATTATTTGAGCACCCATATCAATCAAACTATCGACAAAAAACAACCTACTTTCAAACATCTTTTGATGGATAAGCACATTGCCATTCGCCTGTGTACACATCACCAATATTACACTCAGCAAATCTGGTGTTAAACCAGGCCAAGGTGCATCGGCAATTGTCATCATTGAACCGTCAATAAAACTATCAATGGTATATGTTTCGTTGTCGTACACTCGAATATCATCGTCAATTACATCGAAATTCACACCTAAACGTTTGAATGTTTCCGGTATAATTCCAAGCTCATTAATGTTAAC
>JAIBDD010000043.1 GCA_024679565.1 Bacteroidota bacterium
GCCTTACACATATCATAGATGGTAAGTGCGGCAACTGAGGCACCGGTAAGTGCTTCCATTTCGACCCCAGTCTTACCATTGCAACTAACACTGCATTGGATCTCGACCACGCCATTTACCACCTCTATATCAACTCCACATTTATTCAATTGAAGTGGATGGCACAATGGAATTAAATCCGACGTTTTTTTGGCCGCCATTATTCCAGCTACAATTGCTGTTTGAAACACCGGACCCTTCTTTGTCACAATTTCTTTGTTATCCAACATGGAAATCACTTCTTCAGGCAATTGAACCATTGATTGAGCAGTAGCCATACGCTGGCTTACATTTTTAGACCCAACATCTACCATTGATGGGTTGCCCTCAGCGTCTATATGTGTAAATTTATTCTCTGTCATTGTTCAGTGATTCTATAACTGCATTTGTGTAACTCTTGTAAAACCTATTGTTTGCGTGTCTATCGGTTTTAACTTCTAATATAGTTGGTTTGTTTGATTGTATAAATTGGTTGTACACCTCATCCGTATCACTTGATTCATTCGCGATTAGATAATTAAGGCCAAAATGGTCTGCTAATTCTGAAATTGAACGGTTGTGGGTTGTTGTTTGAAACACCAAACTCTCGGGATGTTGATTTGGACCATCTATCAATTCAAAAATACCTCCTCCTGAATTATTGAATACCACAATTCTTAGATTGTCTGGTATGTGGGATTGCCAAAGTGCATTTATATCATATAAAAAGGCAATATCCCCTGTAAACAAAAATACGTTTTGATTGGTCGCAAATGCTGCCCCCAATGCCGTGCTGGTACATCCATCAATACCGCTTGTTCCTCTGTTTGCCGCATGAAAAATATCCTCACGCCGCTCCATTAAGCCTACATATCTTATTGGCATTGAATTGGATATATGAAGGATTGCCCTTGAAGGTAATAACCCGTACAAATCACGTATCGCCGACATTTCACTCAGTTTAAGCCAGTTTAATTTATCTATATGCGACTTAAGTGTTTGGTTCATTGCGCTAACCCTTGTTTTAAGGGCTGTATCGCTATAATGGTTTCCGACTGCATTCGCTACAGATTGGTATTCACATGGTATTGATATCGGATTGGTACCGAACGGCGTTGGTATTGCTTGTCCGTCGTTTAAATGCCAATGATTCAGGTTGTTTACAGATCGTAAATAATGCCTCAATTTCTTAGACACAAAATACTTACCTGTAGTAATCAGTAAATCCGGTTTAGGTATGTTTAGGTCGTCACTTGAGCTAACCAATGATTCCCAATGTGTGGTAGTCTGATTTACATTCGAGGTGACATCCGACCAGGCTACAAGATTTGCTGGATATTGAACGGCTATTTGGTTTCTAGAAGCTCCATTCAGCCATAAAATATTCTTAGCACTTTTTATCTGATCAATTAAATCTTCAGGTACGTCTTTCGTTTCAACAGGTTCAGGTTCAATCGGATTCAAGGTAAATTTCTGCTCATCCCATTGACTATAAAATGGCTCAGCAAAAGGCATGTTAATATGCACTGGTCCCTTTTCAGACAATGACGTCTTGATTGAGTTTAACGCGCATTGCTTAAATACCAACTCATCAGACAGATTTTCAGGACTGACAAATGAGGCCACAACGTGTTGGTCAAAAACTTGATTTTGTCGGATGCATTGACCTTCCCAGTTGTCGACACTTTCAGCTGGTCGATCTGCCGTCAATACTATAATCGGTGTTTCGCTATAATAAGCCTCGGCAATTGCTGGATAGAGGTTAAGGCTAGCCGTACCGCTAGTGCAACACACGACTACAGGTGAGTTTGTTTGTTGCGCCAAGCCTAGCGTTAAAAAACCAGCAGAGCGTTCGTCAACGGCAGAATGAATTTTAACAAACTTATTGGCCGCAACAACTGTTTTAATGATTGGAAAATTTCTACTTCCAGGGCAGATAACAACATGTTTAACACCGAAATTTAAGAATTCGGTAATAAAAGCATGTAAGCACTGTGAGAGATTGGACATGTGAAATTATAGGTTTCAATATTACGGATAAATCGCTTGACCTGTAAGCAATCGACTGTCCTGATATGGAAACATTTAGTTTCTAATCAACATGACTTTATTAGCTTTGGTTTTATAAATTTGCCGTTAAGAACATTCAATATGGCTTTAGAGCTTAAAATACCGTCAGTAGGAGAATCAGTAACAGAAGTAACCATCAGCCAGTGGCTAAAGCAAGATGGTGATTATGTTGAAATGGATGAAGCCGTTGCTGAACTGGAATCTGAAAAAGCAACTGTAGAGTTAAACGCCGAAAAAGCTGGTGTGTTGAAAATATTGGTTGAAGAAGGTGAGGATGTTGCTGTTGGAGCAGTTGTTGCTTCAATTGATACGTCAGCTGAGAAGCCTGAGTCAGCAGAACCTGAGAAAACGGCATCTCCTGTTGTAGAGGATGCCCCTAAGGTGGATGCTAAAAAACCTGAGCCAAAACAAGATTCTAAGTCAGACTATGCAGAGGGGACACCATCTCCAGCTGCCCGAAAAATATTAAGTGAAAAAGGCATAGCCTCGAGCCAGGTTAAAGGTTCGGGTCGAGGAGGGCGAATAACCAAAGCTGATGCACTCTTTGCCAATGTAGGCAATGGTGGAGGATATCAAGTTTCTGATGGTAGCCGTGAGGAACGACGTGAAAAAATGTCGAACTTAAGAAAGGCCGTATCAAGACGACTTGTATCGGCTAAGAACGAGACCGCGATGTTAACCACGTTTAACGAGGCTAACATGAAACCAATAATGGATATCAGAAAGAAGTACAAAGAGCAATTTAAAGAAGTACATGGGGTTGGTTTAGGCTTTATGAGTTTCTTTACAAGAGCTGTTGTATTGGCTTTACAGAAGTACCCAGCAGTTAATGCGTACATCGATGGCAATCAAATGGTATTCCACGATTTTGTGGACATATCTATTGCTGTTTCGGGTCCTAAAGGTTTGATGGTACCTGTTATTAGAAATGCGGAGGCAATGCAATTACATGAAATCGAAGCTGAAGTGACGCGTCTAGCTACAAAAGCACGAGATGGTAAACTAAGTATAGATGAAATGACCGGTGGAACATTCACCATATCGAACGGTGGGGTATTCGGAAGTATGATGAGCACACCTATTATCAACCCACCTCAGAGTGCAATATTAGGAATGCACAACATTATTAACCGACCTGTTGTAGAAAACGGTGACATAGTTGCTAGACCAATGATGTATTTAGCCATGAGTTACGACCACCGAATTATTGACGGAAGAGAATCGGTTGGATTTTTGGTAACCGTTAAAAACTACCTAGAAAATCCTGAGACAATGCTTGGAAGCACATCACCAGTTGAGAATTTATTAGGGTTTTAAATCCCGAATTTACGGGTATCAACAAGATACGTAGGTGTAATTTTTATTACGTACGATGAGTCTTTAATAGGCTCTCTAGGTGTAAATTTCATACGGCAAGTAAACTCTTCAGACTTTACTAAATCTTCAAAATCATCATCCACAGGGATAACTTTAATTTCAAAATATTTAATGTTAGATGGAATACTGTCGGTTGACCCTACCAATATTTCGTCCATTCCTTTACCAGTTAGGTAAACTTCCAAATCTTTGATTATGTTGAAATTAGCATAGTCAGGGGATTTGCCTTTGTCAATCTCCATTCCAATAGTAACAAGCTTAACACTCTCTATACTATTTTCTGTTGAACTGTGGTCTTTAACAGTACCTAAGAAATCAACTATTAGCGTATCAGATTTAACCTCACTAGACGTCCCTTTTGTATTTATTGTATCTAATACAACGCGATTCGAATACGTCGTTCTGAATTGGGTACGACGATCAAAGTCTTTACACCCAGAAGAAACGAACAACGTCAAAAATATCAAAAAAACAGTATTGACGATGGTGTTAAAAATTTTCATTATTACAAAGAAAATGATTTTTTTTCGTATAACCCGCTAATTTTGAAGGATATAGTAAATGTGTAACAGAAATTACACAACTGCGGCAACCGGATTACCGGCATTTTTCTTCAATTGAATAGGTACACATGCTTGCAAAGTTGAGTAAAAAGCTTCGCTCAATTTTGCCTTGGCAAAGTTCCTTGAGTAAATCAAACTTACCTCTCGAACTGTGTTGCCTTTTACGGGTCTAATGTTCTTTTTTTCCTCAGGTTGTAAGTTTAAGGAGGCCCATTCAGGAATCACTGTTGCCCCGCCTTCGAGGTTTACAATACGAATAAGTGTTTCAATGGAGCCACTCTCGTAATTGAATGAATTCTTAAGCGCAGCAGTATGTTTTAAAGCGCAAAGATTAACCGCTTGGTCTCTAAAGCAATTCCCTTCTGACAGCAGCCACAGTTTGTCTTCCAGCAATATTTTTGCATCCAGCTGGTCCATATCATACGCTTGATGACTCGGGTTTAAATAAATACAAAAACGTTCATAGAAAATAGGTTTCTCTACCATTCCGTCAATCTCAAGAGGTGTTGCAACTATACCAACATCAAGATGGTCTTTATGTAAAAGTGAAATAATCTCTTCTGTCATTAATTCACGTACATTCAGTCTTACTTCAGGGTATCTCTTTGAAATTTGGCTGATAAGTTGCGGCATTAAATATGGAGAGATTGTTGGTATAATGCCAACATTTAAATCTCCAGCGACCTTGCCTTTGTATTCTAAAAGAATGTTTTCAATCTTTTTGGTTTCATTTAAAACCCTTTTGGCTTGTTCGATAACCAATATACCGACGTCGGTTGGAATTATGGGTTGTTTGCTTCGATCGAACAATTTGACCTCAAGCTCCTCCTCCAATTTCTTGATTTGCATGCTCAACGTTGGTTGAGTCACAAAACATGATTGAGCCGCTTTTATAAAATGTCTATGTTCGTCTAAGGCAGTTAGATACTGTAATTGAACAAGGCTAAGATTTGCAATACGTGTCATATTGCACAAAATTCAGGAATATAAGTTATAAATGCAATTGATATTACATTAAATAATTATTGCTCATTCTTATGCTTCCAACCTTGTGCTTGTAGTGCATAGGTGTTGCCTTGCTTTGAATGTAATTCGTTTTTCATCCCTTTATCTTTTGCATGACCAATTACCGTGATATCAGGATCGTTTTTGATCTTTTCGTAGTCCTCCTGTTTAATGGTAAACAACAACTCATAGTCTTCCCCTCCATTGAGCGCAGCAGTAGTTGCATCAATACCAAATTCAACAGCCATATTAAACGTATCTTGATCAATTGGCAGTTTTTCTTCATATACCGTAAAATCAACTTGCGATGATTCACTAAGGTGAAATATTTCAGAAGATAAACCGTCTGAAATGTCAATCATAGATGTTGGGATAATACCCGCTTTCTTCAGAAAATCTATAACATCTATTCTTGCTTCTGGCTTTAATTGTCGCCCTACGATATAATCATGACTTTTTAAATCAGGTTGCATGTCTTTTTGTTCTAAAAAAACACGCTTTTCACGCTCCAAAAGCTGCAAACCCATGTATGCGCCACCTAAATCTCCTGTCACGCAAAGCAAATCTCCCGTCTTAGCCCCAGACCTTTTGACCACTTCACTTTCATCAATAAAACCCATAGCCGTTCCACTAATCACAAGACCATTTGGTATTGTTGAGGTGTCACCTCCGATTAAATCTACTTTGTATTTTTTACAGGCTAACAACGCACCCGAATAAAGCTCCTCAATCGCCTCCAGCGTGTATTTGCTGCTAAAGGCTATAGATAAGGTAAGTTGACTCGGCTGACCATTCATCGCGCAGATATCTGAAAAATTAACAACGGCTGCCTTATAGCCAAGATGCTTTAAAGGCGTATACATCATATCGAAATGAACTTGCTCAACAAGCAAGTCGGTAGACACAATTGCCATTTTCCCTTTTGGGTTTACTAATGCGGCATCATCTCCAGCACCTATAAGGGTTTGATCCGTTTCTAATGAAATTGCATCAGTAAGGTGTTTGATGAGTCTAAATTCTCCTAGCTCATCAATATTTGTTGTTTCTTTATTTTCGAACATAATAAACCAACGGTTTGGTGCAAAGGTCTATAAAATTGCTTGTGTGCACCAGAACATATCGAATTAATGCACCATGCTAAATGATTTTTTCAGTCTTATATATCCCAATACTTGTGTAATATGCTCCAAACCACTTCCAAACAATAAGTCTAAATGGTGTTTCTTATGCGATTTAAGACTGCCTAAGACTTTTTTGGACCCACAACACAACGCAATACACAAAGCCCTTGGACATCAATTTCCAATCACTTTTGGCTTTGCGCCATATTATTTTAAAAAAGGCAATAGCATTCAACAGATACTGCACAATCTCAAATATGAGGGAGACAAGGAGATCGGAAAGCAAATGGGTACTCAAATAGGGCATCACATAATTCAAAAAGAAGCACTTGACGAAATAGACGTAATCATGCCGGTGCCGTTACACGCATCTAAATTGAATTCCCGAGGATATAACCAATCACAAATAATCGGGGAAACCCTTTCAGAGTGTGTTCGTAAACCCCAAATCACCGGTAATTTGTATAGAAAACGACGTTCAACCACTCAAACACATAAATCGAGGTTTAAGCGTTGGGAGAGCACTCAAGGAGTATTTGGACTAAAGGATAGTACATCTTTGACTGGAAAACACGTTGCCATTGTAGATGATGTATTCACAACCGGAGCGACTATTGGAGCGTGCCTTGAAGTGCTAGGAACAGTTGATAAAATAAAAATAAGTGTGATTACAGTTGCTATCGCTGACTATTGAATTATCAGCTTTTGCGCTTCAAATCCAACCACGTTTAAGACATAGACTCCAGAAGCAAACGACGATACATCAATACGTTTTTGTTCGAATCCTTCCAACTCATGTGTATAAACAACTTGTCCCATTTGATTGAGCACCTCTAGGGTTCTCTTTTCATTTGAACTGTTATTCAGTGCAACGTATTGGTCTGCTGGATTAGGGTAAAAAGATACCTGAGACGGTAGATTAATTCCTGGCACACTAAGGTTTGTTGCTTTAGAGCAAACTGTATTTGTAGACAGCGGCTCACTGTTTTCGAGCATTACCTGTGCTTTGTTACACAACTCAACACCTTTCTGTTTACTAAATTCATGCAGTTTGAATTTCAAAGATGCATAACCCACGTCTTTATGATCTTCATCTCCGGCTGGAGCAATACCTGCATCGGTAGAGTTCCAAGTGTAAATCAGCCTCCATTCTTCTTTACCAGGCACCTTAACCATCTTGATATCTAGTTTAGTTGAAGGACCTAAGTCCGTATAATCCCAAGCATGATTGGTGACTAACTCTGAATCAAAGGTATCAAGTACCGTAACATTGTTTATCGTTTCATTTGATTCGTTCTCAAAGCGAATCTGGTAGGATATGTTTTCAGTTGCACTAGAATACCATCTGCCACAATCAACCTGCTTTGATATTGGCTCTATTTCATCGGTGGTTGTCAATAATGCCGCTTCTCGATTAGAATTCTTGGCCACGTCCACTTGAGGGAAGTCCACATCTCCGGTAAAACAGAAATCATTATAAAGACCAAGGTCAGCTTTTATTGTTCCACTAATTGTAATGGTGTATCGTTCTCCCTTTTTAAGATCAGTTACATTCCATGTGTATTCTCCATCGATAATTGTCGTCGGTGTAGGTGTAATTTCAACATCTTGCCACCAGTCACCCATTTTTAACTGTAATGTCGCACCCTCTATTGCTTCTGATCCATTATTAAATGCATTGAGTTGCATCTCGTTGTATTGTCCTTGAACTAACTTCCAGCCGTTTCTAAATTGTGAAGACAACTCTAAATCGACAATATTTGGTTTCTCTACGACGTTGAGGTCAGGTACTTGGCAGTTCACACGAGCACCCACAGTTACAGTAGCAAGACGACCACATCCATAACGATCTTTGACTCCAGGTTCGAATGTGATTGTATAGGCCCCTGGACCAACTGGAAATTCATATAAACCCTTATCATCAGTAAATGTTACCAAATTACCTGGATTTAAAGTAACCTTAGCCATAGGTAGACCAGTTTCATTGTCGTCAAGCACACAATTGTCATTGTCGTCAGTGTAAATCTTGCCAGAGAGCATTGCGGTATGTGTCCCTATTTCTCCAATTGCTTGAACACCTGGATACACAAATCGACCGTAAGCGTAAATCTTATTATCGTTAGAGATCAAACGCATCGGAACATCGCTAAAGGATTGTTCTCCTAAATGCCATCCGTCTGAATCTTTAATTAAATAGTTAAACTGGACTCCGGTTAGTCTGCTTTCAAATATTCCCGTTAAGCAGATTTGATTATCTGTAACAGCCATATCCCAAAACTCTGAAGCCAAAACATTCTCCAACCCATTCGACATATTAGTCCAACCAATTCCATCAAATGATTTCAAATAATCAAATTCAACGTTGGCCTCTCCGCTAAGCAACAGTTCGTTATTCAGCATTGCAAATTGCTTGCTTTTACCAATAAACGGTGGCGTCACAACAGGTCTCCAAGCATTGTTCTCGAATATCGCCGTGTTATATCGTTGACCTGAAAGCGGTCTTGTAAACTCTCCAGTGGCATAGATGCGTCCTCTATAAACAGCAGCATCTAAAACATAATCGTTTTGAGTATTAACGCCCAAACGGTTGCCAATTTCCTCCCAAGTTCCAACATTCAATGACAGTATTCCAGAAGATTGGAATATCCCTAGTATTGAAACTTTGTTGTTAAATTTTATCAGTTTAGTGGCGCTATGCGCACTGCTAACAGTATTTGTTGTTATATCTTTCCAGTCTGTCCCATTCCATGTTAATACACGAGTTGGTAGATTTGTCTTTATCGGCCCAAAGTCATGACCGAGTACGTATAAGACATCATTATCGTATAAAGCATCAACGATTTTAAAATCTTCCTTTTTGGTATCGCCATGCTTTGGAAGGTTCGGTATTTCACCCAAATCATCATAGGCAAAGCCATTCCAAGTATGCAACTTATATGTTGATGAAGCAGTTACTTCAAAAATGAATAACCCATTGTCGCTTTGAGTAACCATTTCCACAGCATTAACCTCATTTCCTTCCGCCAGACGGTATAAACCCTGTCCGAAAGCAGAAGTGAACCCGAAGGTCAAAAGGATCGATATGTAAATCAGCTTTCTCACTTTATCCAGATTTTTCGCTGTAAACTAAAGTTTACTCCAAAGTTATAGGGTTTCTCTGTTATTCCTTCGTCACGTTTCCGTATGGACGTTAACGCATAATTATAATAGGTCGTAAGGCCAAAATCTCCTTTACCTTTCATTATTTGCCAATACACCCCTGCATTTGCAGTAGCACCCAAATTATGCCGAGAGTATTCTGTAAATGCCGATTTTAAATCAACCAACGACTCTATTTGCGTAACGTCTGTTCTTTTACCAGACATGTCGGCAAGTACCATATATCGAAGACCGGTTTCAACTCTGAAATTCATCTTCGCATTTGGGATGGTTTTTAAATAACCAATACGAATTGGTGATTCAATATAATGGTATGTATTGGTGCCGCTGTAATTTATTTCTACAGCCCCTATACGTGGATCTATCGGTGTATACAACAGTTCATTGAACCCAACGCGCTCGGTAGCGAACTCGGTAACCTCATAATTGTAATTAACCTTCTCTGTTATTTGATTATAGTTTATACCCGCATTAACATACACATTGTCGTTTAAATACCTATTCACATGTGCCTCAAGCTGATAGCTAATTGACCCACTTTCCATTGTATTAGCAATGTGGTTGTACCGCTTGTTAATCCTCCATGCATTATCTCCATTTGCTGAAATTATCTTTTTCGCCCAGTTAGGTGAAAACGAAACCCCTAACTCCCATTTTGGATTAGATTTAATTAATATAGGTTCATTTTTATTTCCAGTTTGGCTAGAATCAGTTACTGCAAGAATAACAGGCTCTTTACTTGTTGCTGGATCGACATCGTCATTAGACGAGTTGTCGGAAAGGTCAGTAGAGAAGGCCGAATCGTCCACGCCCTTAATGTGGTCTTCATCGGCCTTAATATCTACAATATTAGTAGGTAAGTTATCTGGTTCAGTCGTACTCTGAACCGATGTCTTTGAATCAACCTCTGTAGAAGTTGTTTTAATCTCTGTGTTAAGATTTTCTGGTAGGTTTGGCTCATTCACTGTCTTTTCAGTCGGAGCTTCATTAGGTGTAGGTATATTATTATTTTTAACAACAGATTCTTTTTGTAGGGTCTGATTCTCGTCAAGAATAACCACTTCTGAAGCGTCGTTCGACGCGTTATTGAAATTATGCCAAATCGCAGTTGTTAATATGCCAACAACTAAAATAGCCAAACCCGTCACCCACCAATAGGCGGCAACTTTTTTACGCTCAGCAACTGGCAATTTCGATGCAATTGCGTCCCAGTCTGCCATAGACACATTTGCATCAAAGCCCTCTAATTGGCTTTTGATCAAATCATCAAATATGTCGTTCTTGTTGCTCACTTAGCGTTTTTAATGTTTTCTTTTAAGATTACGCGAGCTCGAGATAAGCGGCTTTTTGAAGACCCAATTGATATATCTAACTTTTCTGCGATTTGTTGATGAGAATACCCATCAACTGCATACATGTTCAATACCAATCGGTAAATTTCTGGTAGCTCTCTCACGTGTTTCATAACCTGTGCAGGTGTGAGTCCGCCCCATTTACCTAAATCTTCGTCAGTATCTTCATATGCCAATCCAACTTGCTCGTCGATATCAACATGTGAATACTTCGCAACTCCTCTCGTCGCTTTGTTGATGGCTAAGTTTGTAAATACACGAGACATCCAAGTTTGCAATGTGCTTTTAAACTCAAACTTTTCAAGCTGAGTGAAAACTTTCACAAAACCATCCTGAAGGATGTCTTTTGCATCCTCCTGACTCGAAGTGTATCTTAAACAAATGCCCATCATCTTTGAAGCGTACTTCTCAAAGAGCATCTTTTGAGCTTCTCTATTATTATTGATGCATTGCTTTACAAGTTCTTCATCACTGCTCAAAATGAATGCTCATTTAATAGAATAGACACATAAAAAGAAAAAGGTTGCATTTTTTTTAGAATTATTCAAAAATAAAAAAAGGGGTCGTTAAGAACGACCCCTTTTGTATTTGTTGAAGGATGGATTATTTCACCATCACTTTTTGATTAAATACTTGGTTGTGCGCAGTCATGCGAACAAAGTACATACCAGCAGCCTTACCAGTCATATCAAC
>JAIBDD010000009.1 GCA_024679565.1 Bacteroidota bacterium
ATAAGGCATTGAAAAATAATGCTTTAACAAAGAAGTTGGCTTCCCTGCTATGGTATTATCTAGTTGGTAATCTTCTGCTTGTCGCCTGTTTTGATCGATATACACATGATCTACATGCCAATGATTGTTATTCCCCCACCTGTGTGTCAAGTTTACAAATTGAAGCTGGAAGGTTTCATGCAAATATTTCGTTTGGTCGATGGAAATCATGACTTGAATGAATTCTGTTAATCCATCCCCACGAACGCCCCAAATATGTTTCCAGTTCCCAGAGCTATCTTTAAATAAAAGTTTTAGGGAGTCATTTTCCGTTACAAAATCGCCCAATCCTTTAGCCTGGTAATAGAAACTGAGATATATAGAATCAGATACACTATAAGGATTGTTAAACACATCGGTTTTAAGATTGATGAATTGTGACGTTAACGTATCACCATAATCTAAGCTTTCACCCTCAATAGATGCATACGGCTTACCGCTCGGATCTAGATAGTCGAATGTTGCGACGCCATAAGACGGAGGGTGTATACCAAAATCTCTATTCACATACACATCATTATCCTGCCAGTGTGAAGAATCTGGATACATTAAAGTTGATGTAAAATCCTCAAAGAAAGGAAGGTCTAATGTGTCTAGTTGGCCCCATTTACCATGTTGCTCAACATTGTTCCATTGATATCCAGGGTTTTGTTCTAAATAGGATATAAGAGTTGGATTGCTCTTAAGCGGTGTTAGACCTATTTGGCCGACTGCTGGCTTACACAGAACAAGTCCTAAAGCAATTAAAACCAACTTATTATAAATTCTCATTGTTTAACTTGTTTTGAATATGAACGGCCTTGAATCTGCGCTTATTGCAACAAATTTATTGAAATTGAAATAAGACCAACCGTTGACATAAAATATTGTGGATTACTATTACCTGAAACTGAGATTAAAGGGTTAAAGTCGACCTGATAACAGTGTTACTCATTGGTATAAAAATGACCTTGACGCTAAGTATTAGTGCGGTTCACTGTCTAATTTTCATCAACAAAATCGTTGACCTCTAGTTCTTCCTCTTCTAACGATTCTTCATTCTGTATCATTACGCCTACCACCAAATCAATGGTTGAATTTCTTTCGATTTTTGTTCCGCTTGGTATTTCCTTTTCAGAATTGGGGTAACGCTGTTCTAATACAGGTTCGCTGGCAGCGTCTTTTATACCTGCCAATTGTCTTTCAATCTTATTGCCCACACGAATTCCACGATTTTTCAATATTCTTTCAGCTTGAGTGAATGAGGTTTTACCGGCAAGATCTGGCATTTCCACATCAGGAATTTGCTCTGCGTTTAACACCAAATAGATTTTCCGTCCTGACTTAACTTCAAACCCTGATTCCGGAATTTGATCAATGATAGAGAGCAACGGCACACCGTCTCTAAACACCGTATCGGTAATTTCATAGTTAAATCCACCATTTTCCAAAACTCTAACCGCTTTATCAATTCGGAGTCCTTCTATTTCAGGCACTTTAACAAGGTCTTGACTGTGTTTCGTGTAAATATGAATAAATAGTAAAACACCACCCACCAATACAAGTGTTGTCAATGCTATGAAAACAATAGACCTAAAGGTTTTTTTCATACGGCTAAATTATGTCTTAATCGTTGCTGACCAAAGGTTAATATTTCATCAATAAAATCAAAAGGCTTGTACCCGTTGATTGCTGCTTGATGGTAAATACATGTTGCCGGCGTCATACCTGGCAAAGAATTAATTTCAATAATGACTACCTCGACCCGTCTATCTTCGAAGATGCGCACAAATGCATCAATACGGCAATACCCTTGTACGTTTAAGCACTTGGCCACTTTTTCAAATTCCTGACGCACAACCTCACTGACGTGCGTGTTTAATTCTTTGTTTTGCGAAAACCGTGCAGGTGTAATATTCTGCCCCTCGCCTGCCAAAAATTTCTCAGCCAACGACAAGATTTCACCTTCGGCCAACGCTTCGGAAGGTTCAAAGATCTCATACACAAGCTCTCCTTCGTCGTATTTGGTTAATAATCCACCTGTAATTTCAAGGAAATTTTGTGCTTCTTCATGATCAATAAACTGCTCCACCAAAAAATAATCTTTGGCAGGAAACTCTTCTTTTTCTTGAATTTCTAATGTTTCCTTTTGCGCAGTGCTGATTGTTGAATTCCCTCTAAAAGTGGCTTCCGCATAGGCTTCAAGTGCTTCTATAGATTTTAATTTCTTTACTGCGCTACTACAGCCCTCGTCTGAGGGTTTCGCAATCAGTGGGAACTTCATCGATTGAGCCTCTTTCAACACATTATCCTTCTCAGATTCCCAAGAATATTTTTGCACCAACGCCCCATCCGCAACAAGAAATCCATTTTCTCGAAGGATGTTATTGGTTTTAAACTTGTCTATGGTTGTAGAGGATGATGCAACATCACTACCATTATAAGGCAAGTTTAGCGCATCCAGATGTTTTTGCACCTGACCATCTTCACCAGGTCTACCATGTAAAGCGATAAACACAGTTTCGCAGATTGATGTTAGATCGGTATAGGAAATCTTTTGGGGCTCAAACACTGGAGGTGTTTCGGTGTACTTTTCTGTTATTGCCTTCGCCTCATTGATAATCTTTGTAATTATTGGGGCATGATGATAGGCCTCCACTTTTGCCTTAATATCGTCTGCATTGTCTTTTAACATGACATTAATTGGCAACACATAAAGATGATGGTCACCGTCCTTCCCAGTTAAAAATACTGGGATTGGTTGGTATTTGCCCGACGAGGAAAGCTTCTCAAATATATTTCTACCGCTTTCAACAGAAATATGTCTTTCTGTTGAATAGCCGCCCATTATAATCGCAACGTTTTGTTTGGCGTTTTTTTGTGATGCATTCTTCACCAACTGCTTGTCAAGACGCTCCAACATCTCTGATTTCATAACCATCGATGGAATCGTATGAATTCTTTCTGCAATTGACGTTCGAATCAAGTAGGTTAAAAACTGACTGGGATTGAGCCCAATTTCTGCAGCTTGATGAAAGAAAAAAGACGACGGCATCATGCCTGACGTTGTGTTTGGATCATTCAAGAATATTTCACCTTCATTGGTGTAAAACCCGTCAATTCTAGCATAAACGTTAAAACCGAAGTCGGTAAAAAGCTGCGAACACGATTGACGAATCTTCTCAATCTCTACATCTGGCAACTCTATAGGTGTAATCTTGCGAGACAACCCAGGTAGATATTTGGATTTATAATCGAAAAATGCGGTAGACTTTGCTATTTCTGTAGGCGGTAAAGCAATTACTTTTCCTGATTCGTCTTGAACCACGATACAGCTAAACTCCTTTCCAGAAATCATGCTTTCCACCACCACTTCTAATTCTCCCCTAACCGCTTGAAGTCGGATTATGGATTTGGTTTCAAATCCCTTGTTTAAAAATTCAAGTGCAGCTTCTGGATGAAAAATAAGTTGATTGTCCATGATGATTGGGAATCCTAATGAACTCCTAATATCCGATAGGTCCCGTATAAACTGAACCTGGTCCATTTGACCCCATTCTTCAGCGCGTATTTCTGTTTCAAAAAGGCTGTTGTTAACGGCTTCTCTAAATATTGAAAAATCCGCTTCTTTGACAATGTTAACGCCAATGGAAGAGCCTTGGTTGGCAGACTTTACAACAAGTGGAAATCCTACTTGGTCTTTTGCGTTTTCATAAAACCCTCGTGGGTCGTTTGCCCATTGGTCTTTGGTTAAGCGTAAATATTTCGGCCCCGGGTAGCCTTTGTCCATCATCCAATCTTTCTGTACGGCTTTGTTCATACCGAGAGCTGAAGGCAGGATTCCTGAACCTGAATAAGGTATTCCATACCATTCGAGCAAGCCTTGAACGTTACCGTCTTCTCCCCGTTCGCCGTGCAACGCAAGAAATGCAAAATCTATTTGACTGGATAATTTACTTGGTTCGATTACCTCCCCAATTTCCGTAAGCATTTTTAAACGGTCGACTTGGGAAAGCTCAATACTTTCAGAGTAGATTTGATAATCGTTAGGTGACGTAGGTAAAAAGGAAACAGGCGGATAAAAATCTCTTATTGTTCCTCTATAGATATACTGCCACTTTAGTGACACCAGGTTACCAAACTCATCAACAAATATGGCCACTGGTTCAAACAGCTCTTTGTCCAAATTATCATACACGGTTCTTCCTCCAGCAAACGAAACTTCTCGTTCACGTGAACTACCTCCGAAAAATATCCCAACTTTAATACGATGTGAACTCACTTATTTACGTGTTGTAGGCATTAACTATCGCCTGATTGTCAATTCATTAACTAACAACTGATGTCTTTTGTTGTTTATCAATTCACTTTATCTTGAATTTGATTAAACTTGCAGACTTCCTTGTTGGAACAATAATTGAAATCTATCTTAACAAAAACAAGAAATGAAGAATATAGTTATCGCCATTACCATTTGCTTAACAGCTATAGCCGCAAAGGCTGATGTAAAAGACAGTACAACAGCTAAACAAACATTACCTGCTGTTACTTTAAAGAACACTGAGGGTAAAAATGTTGATGTTTCAGAATATGCAAAGAATGGCAAAATCACGATTATATCTTTTTGGGCTACATGGTGTAAACCTTGTATCAAAGAATTAAGAAACCTTAACGACTTACTTGACGATTGGATTGAAGATTATAATGTTGAGCTCGTAGCGGTGTCTGTAGACGACAGTAGAAACTCAGCACGGGTAAAACCTTTCTCTGACGGACAAGGATGGGACTTCGATATATTATTAGATCCAAACGGAGAACTACAAAGAGATTTGAATGTTACCAATCCTCCTGTGACACTTCTTGTTGACCAAAACGGCAAAATCGTATACACGCATACAGGATACCTCGAAGGCGATGAACTAGATTTAGAAGACAAAATCATCGAACTACAAGACAACGACAAGGTTGAAGAAGTAGAGCAAGAGGATACGGATGTAGACAAAGAATAGATTCCAATGGAATATAAAAAAGGCACGCATTACATCGTGCCTTTTTTTATGCCTTTTTTAAAGCTGGATTCAAAAACCCACCTTCCAATTTAGTTTTTAGAAACTTCCCAGTATGGGTATCGCTTTTTGCCAAGTCTTCAGGTGTTCCTTCAAACACCACTTGTCCACCAGCTTTACCGCCATCAGGGCCAAGGTCTATAACCCAATCAGCAGACTTTACAACGTCCAAATTGTGTTCAATGGTGATTACGGTATTGCCACTATCAACCAATGCGTTCAATGACTTTAGTAGCTTTTGAATATCGTGGAAGTGCAAGCCTGTAGTTGGCTCATCAAAGATGAACAGGGTATGCGTTTGACTATTATTTTTTCCTAAAAATGAAGCCAGTTTGATTCTTTGAGCCTCACCACCACTTAAGGTATTAGACGACTGCCCCAAAGAAACGTATCCCAATCCAACATCTTGAAGTGGTTTCAATCGTTTCAGGATCAACGATACGTCTTTAAAAAAGTCCATTGCGTCATCAACAGTCATGGACAACACATCATGAATGCTTTTACCGTTATACGTAACCTCTAAAACTTCCTGCTTAAAACGTTTACCGCCACAAACCTCACAAGGCAAATGCAAGTCTGCCATAAACTGCATTGCTATAACCTCTTCTCCTTCGCCTTTGCAATTGTCGCACCTGCCACCCTCAACGTTAAAAGAAAAGATAGAGCCTTTATACCCGCGTTGTTTCGACAACACTTGTTCGGCAAACAGGTCTCGTATGGCATCGTATGCTTTTACATAAGTAACCGGATTGGAACGTGAAGACTTTCCAATCGGATTTTGATCAATCATTTCAACCGCTTGAATCGTTTTTATATCGCCAACAATACCGTCTGATTCGCCTGGTTTGATACCGGCGTATTGATCGAGTGATCTTAACATCAATGGATAAAAAACACCCTTGATTAAACTCGTTTTCCCAGAACCAGAAACACCAGTGACAACGGTTAATGCCGACAACGGAATTTTTGTGGTTACCCGTTGTAGATTATTAAACCGGACATTTTTGACTTCAACAAAATTATTCCACTTACGTCTTTGCTCTGGGATTTTTATCTCTCGCACATTATTCAGGAATTCAGAAGTTAACGTACTTGACGACATCATATCGCTGAACGTACCATTAAACACGACTTCCCCTCCATTGGTTCCAGCAAAAGGTCCAATGTCTATTAATTCGTCGGCAGAGTTCATGAGTTCTTCATCATGCTCTACCACAACGACTGTGTTACCAGCCTTTTGCAATTTCTTTAATACCTTTATCAATCGCTCGGTGTCGCGCGAGTGCAAACCGATGCTAGGTTCGTCTAAGATGTATGTTGACCCAACTAAACTACTTCCAAGAGAAGTTGCTAAATTGATTCGTTGAGATTCTCCTCCAGACAAACTATTCGACAAACGATTTAAGCCGAGATACCCAAGTCCAACATCTGACAGAAAGTCTAAACGCGCATATATTTCAGTCAATAATCGACTGGCTATCTTTTGATCTGTTTTACTAAAGCTAAATACTTGAAAAAAAGATTTTGCTTCATCTACCGTTAAAAGCAATACCTCCGACAAGGATACTTTATTTGGTGTATCTCGTGAATGAAACGGTAGTTCTGTTTCACTAACAATCTTCACAAAATTGGAGTCATGCCTTAACCGTGTGCCTTTACAATCAGGGCAGATTGTTCTCCCACGGTATTTCGCGAGCATCACTCGATATTGAATTTTGTATGAACTCTCTTGTAAAAACTTCACAAAAACATTGATACCTTCAACATTATCGTCACCTTGCCATAAAAGGTCCTTCTCCGATTCTGACAATTCCAAATAGGGTTTATGAATGGGGAACTTTTCAGGATCCACATTTTTCATAAAAGCCTTTTTCCATTTACTTAACGATTCACCACGCCAAGGTGCAACAGCTCCTTCAAATAAAGACAAGCTGCTGTCTGGTATCACTAAAGATTCGTCAATACCTATTATCGTGCCAAAACCTTGACACGTTTTACACGCACCATAAGGGTTATTGAAACTCAAAAAGTTAATCGTAGGTCGTTCAAATTGCATACCGTCCAATTCAAATAAATTGGAGAACTCAGTTTGCGATGTTGCATCACCTGTTTTAATCTGAATGGTTAATATTCCTTTACCTTCAAAAAAAGCCGTTTGCACCGAATCACTCAAGCGCTGCAAATACTCCTCATCGGTTTTGGATTCCACTAATACGCGATCAATCAAAAGAAACAAGTCTTTACTGCGTACTTTAGTTTCTTTAAAATCTGAAATTTTGACTACTTGGTCTTTATACAGGAGTCTACTGTAGCCTTTTTGTACTTCTAAATCCAGTACCTCAACCAGCTCCTTTGCATTTTCGAAAGGAATAGAAGTCAGGATATACACCTGATCATCCGGATTGGCCTCGTTTAAAATATGGTCTACTACATTCTGCGGTGTATGGCACTTCACTTCTCCTCCAGAAATTGGTGAAAACGTTTTTCCTACACGGGTAAATAGTAGTTTTAAGTAATCGTAAATCTCTGTTGACGTAGCAACGGTAGATCGCGGGTTACGCGTATTCACCTTTTGTTCAATCGCTACACAAGGCGTTAAACCTTTTATATGATCCACTTCTGGTTTGTCAAGCTTACCAAGAAACTGCCGTGCATAGGACGATAAACTTTCTACATATCTACGCTGCCCTTCTGCGTACAAGGTGTCAAAAACAAGCGACGACTTACCAGAGCCACTAACTCCTGTAACAACGGTAAATTTATTTCGCTTAATCTGCACATCAATGTTCTTTAGATTGTGCATCCTCGCCCCAACAATATCTATTACTTTTTCAGATTTGTATCTCATGATTTTACTAACAACAAAATAACTCAATTGCTTTGTTTTTTAATCTAGATGATTGGAATAATATTTTGAAATTCGAATTCAATTCGCTATCTTAGTATTTCATTTAAAGCACAAAAGCCTATACAGTATACCTCTACTCTACAATTTTTATTTACAATCGACTGATTACCAGTCACGTAACACATTAGGAGGTATATATGAGCGAACAAATCAAAGACCGTGCTTTAATCAAGCAGTACATTCAAGGTAATGAAGCATGTTTAGAAATGCTTATCAATAAGCATAAAAACAAAGTGTTTACTACGATATTATTAATCGTAAACGACACATACATTGCTGAAGACTTATTCCAAGAAACATTTATCAAGGTTATTAAAACCTTCAAATCTGGGAAGTACAACGAGGAAGGCAAGTTTTTACCATGGGTTGTGCGCATCGCTCGTAATTTGGCTATTGATCATTTCAGAAAATCTAAACGTATGCCTACGATAACTTCTCAAGACGGGGAAGATATTTTTAGGACTATCGAAATTGGCGAAAGCAACAGAGAAGAATCATTCATTCAAAACCAACGAGATGATACCGTGAGACAAATCATAAACATGTTACCAGCAGAGCAGAAAGAAGTTCTTGTACTACGTCATTATGGTGATATGAGTTTTAAAGAAATTGCAGAACTAACTGGGGTAAGTATAAATACCGCACTGGGAAGAATGCGTTATGCTTTAAATAACATGCGAAAAATTATTTCAGAAAAATCAATAACACTGCAATAATTGTGTAATGCCGACGTTCATGAGGTAAAGAAACTAATTTCACTTTATGGATTACAGCTCTACTCTAAATTCTCTTATTCAACTTTCATACTCAGAACTCACTAATAATGAGCGCTCTATAGTGCTTGATAAAATGTCTGAATCTGATGAACTGTGTGATACCTTTAGTCAAATTGAACAAATTAAATCCGTTCTTGACACTGAAAAATATAGTCCCAATCCAACTTCGGTAAAAATAATTTTAGAAGAATCACAACGTTCTGAATTAGAAATGCACTAGACCATTCCTTCGGCCTGTAGTATTTCAGAAAGTCTTTCTACCACTAGTGGTTTACATATAAATCCGTGAACGATATCATACGTCTCTGATTTTTGTATGTCTTTGTTATTGATTGATGAAGACAACATATAGACACGTACTTTTTGCTCAAACTTATTATAGGCATCTAGAAAATCCCAGCCATTCATTTTGGGCATATTGATGTCTAGAAATATCATCTCTGGTTGTGTACCACTATTCTCTTCAAGCATCTTCAAAGCACTCTCGGCAGACGTAAACGCCTGAACAGGAATGTTATCTGCCACAATACTTATTACCCGAGTGTTGATCAGATTTTGAATCTCATCGTCGTCAATCAAATAAATCATTGTTACTTACTAAAGTTCTTAAACGTCACAGTAAAAGTAGTACCATCTCCATATTTAGACTCCACTTTAATTTTACCTTTTAATTTGTCCATCGTCTCTTTAACGATATACAACCCAATTCCAGTTCCTTTCGAATTCGAACTAGCTCTATAAAACAATTCAAAAATTGCCGTAAGGTGCTCTTTTTCTATACCTATACCGTTGTCGGCCACAGTGATTTTTGCTTGTTTAGCATCAGCAACTACATCGATATTTAAAAAACAATCTGGCTTCTCTGGGTCCATATATCTAACCGCATTCGAAACGAGATTATTCATAACAACAGAGAGTCGATTTAAATCTGTAACAAACTTTCCTGGCTGTTTAACCTTGATAGAAATCGCTAACTTTTCTGCATTTTCCGAGAAACGATATTGATCAACAACTTCATTTACAAATTCATCCAGGTTGATTTCATCTTTAGACAAGCCTAGACGAGAATTCCGAGAATAGTCAACAATGCTCTTAATAAACTCATCAAGCTTTTCTAAACTCTTCTCTTGAAGGCCTATATAATGTGACGCAGTATCAGAAATCTCTTCCATGCGTATAAGCTTAACCAAGCCCATAACGTTGGCAATAGGTGCTCTCAAATCATGCGCAGCACTGTAGACAAATTGATCTAACTCCTGGTTTATCTTAATGAGCTCCTCATTTTGCTTTGTTATTTTTCTTTCTGCGGTTTTACGTTCTGTAATGTCTTCGATAATGGTAACGTTTCCATAATGATTTCCACCATCATCGTACAACGCACTGGAGGCTGTTTGCGCTACAATTCTTTTACCCGATTTAATTTTGTATTCCTTCTCCACCGAAACATACCGTTTCAAACCTGAAGCAAAGTCTTCTGATATTTGGTCGTTCAGTTTTCTACAGGAAGGAACCAACATATTATTCTCTTTAATGGTTTGCATGTCTTCTTCCGTGTAGCCAAACATCTTCGTAAATGATTCGTTGATTTTCACCATGTCTTTTTCGTAGTTGGTATACACTACTGCCAAGCTATTGCTGTCAAACATGGTACGGTATCGCTCTTCACTTTCACGTAAGGCTTTTACAGAGTCCTTTAGGTCTGTTATGTCTTGAATCCCATACAACAAATCTCCCTTCCCTCCTATATCGGTGAAATGAACATTTATATTCAGATTCCGCATCTCGCCATAATTGTTTTTAATCAAAACTTCGCAAGTAAAGCTATCAAGCTTATTCTTAATGGCTCCAAATAATTTCGCAGCCAAATCCTCAATTCCTTCATGAATATATCGCAATGGCTCAAAATCTGCTGGGTCCATATCATGCGCTAAACCAAAGATATCCCCCGCCTTAATGTTAAAACGAGTAACCAAACCAATATCCTCTTTATGTTCTTGTATTACTTTGTTGAAGTCATAATTGGCCGCAATCACAGATTTTATTAGGTTAGGTGCGCTCACTTCAACCCAACCAATAGAATCACTATTAAAGAAATGCTTATACCGCCGTTCTTGGTCAAGCATCTTATTTTCTGACTCGACTTCGTCGGTAATATTTTGGGCATAGATGATAATTCCACCAATAGTTGCTTCATCCACATACCAGGGCTTCACATCCCATCTGCACCACGCCGGATTTCCGTTTTCGTCTGTGAATTGGTCACGTTTCATACTTGACGGACTCCCTTTAAGCGCTTGCTTATGCTGCAATTTCCAACGTAATGGCGTCTGCGGGTTTAACTCATAATGGTTTCTACCGATAATGTCTCTACCGTACTTAGTTGGAAAAGTTTCAATCCATTCGTCGGCAACAAACAAATAATTCATATTGTTGTCGAGCATGGCCACGGGCATGGGGCTATCCCTAACAAAAGCACGTAAATAATTCTCTTGTTGCTCTCGTATGGCTTGATTTATATTGCTCTCAAACTTTAATTCATTTTCTTCAACTTTTTTCGACACATCATGTTTCAGTGAGATATCAATCACACTGCTTCTGATGAATGTTCCGTTTTGTGTAGGTAGTTTAAAAACACTCACTTCACAAGGCAATAGGGTGCCATTCTTCTGTCGTATCTGCCATTCAAACACAACACGTTTATTGGCCTGAACACATTGTTTTAAATGACTTGTTGCCACTTCAGTGGCGTCTTTACCATCTTGCATCGAACCAGGACTCAAATTTCCTAGCTCTAATGTTTTAAGCTCCTCAAGCGAATAGCCAAACAAAGCTTCCGCTTTATCATTACCCGCAACGTACTTCTTTCGATCAAAATCTAGAATCAATACGGCTTGTGGCGAATTTTCTAAAACAGACCCGATTAGTTTTAAATCCGCATTATTTATGGAAGGCGACCCTTCAACAGCATGCTTGGCACGCTGCATGATTAATGCTGTGGTCGAAGGAATTGAAACCATACAGAAGGGTTTGCCATTCAACCTCAATGTGCGGAATTCCATTCCAGTGCTTTTATCGTAAATAAATTCGTCTGTTTCTGACTAAAACACAGTCTGACAGTGATTATCCCAATTTACTTTAACGTCTTCAATAGCTAGAAATTCGTCGTACGCATTTCCAAACTGCTGTGTATATGAAGTATTTTGATAAACAGGATCTCGATCGGGATCAATGACAATAATGGCGTTCGGATTGGTGTCAAACAGCGAACAATACTGCCTAACATTCTCAATCGTCTCAACATTTGGTTGATAGAGACTCATAGGAATTTATTAATAATTTTCTTTAAATGTAATATAGTAGTACACCAAAAATAACACATTCAGGATGTTAAAACTAGCTGTTTTAGCAGTTTTTTTGAGGCCTACGAGTTCACTTAAATAGACGATATTACACCAACAAATGGTGCATAATATCGAGTGCAGCTTTTGCCATTTTGTTGTTCTGATCTATCAATGGGTTGATTTCAGTAATCTCTAAGGCCGTAATTTTAGGGCTCTTGTAGAGCTGTTCAAGAAGCGACTTGGCATTTTCAAGTGTTAAGCCATTAGGCACACTCGTGCCCGTGCCAACGCTTACCGACGGGTCCATAGAATCAACATCAAACGAAATGTATATAAGATCACAATCTTCCAAATATTCTAACGTTTCGGCCGCAACTTGCTCCATAGTTTTGTTCAGTAACCGCGCAGGAACGTAGTTGAATATGTTGTTATCATCTATGTCATTCCATTCAGCATCTTCTAGGTCTCTTATGGCAATAAGCGCTAAATCTTTCGGATCCACTTTGGGGTGAATCTGGTTTTTACCCATATGCGTCAAAGCGTGCCAACTGTTAACCACTTCTACGTTTGGTTCATTAATCGCGTTAGATTCATATCCTTCACCCAAGCTAGCCCCTAACGGCATTCCATGAACGTTACCACTTGGAGTGGTATAAGGTGTATGCAAATCGGCGTGGGCATCAATCCAAATCACGCCAAGCCTTTTTGATGGGTTGTGGTCTTTTATCGCAGCAATAGTCCCCAAGGCATTGCTATGGTCTCCTGACAGTATAAATGGGAACTTACCCGCATCTAAGAGCGGCTGAATGCGTCCAATTAACCTATTGTTTTGCTCTACAATCTCGTTAATGTATTTTGCATTTGGCGTTGTTATAGGATTGCATAAAGCGCCATTAAAAGTGTCAACGGTTAAGTGCGGAAACTTGCCATAAACCTTATTTCCTGTTTCATTGTCTTGCAATCTGACCGCAAATGGTCCTGTCCCAGCTCCACGTGCTCCTGCACCTACTTCAGAAGGATTCTCAACTATTACAACATCTCTATTCATGAATAACTTCTTTTACGCACGCATTTTGTGCCTTTTCACCAAAAACGGCAATAATACTTGGTCTAGTGGTTTATTGATATCACAGTTAACAAAATCAATCTTGTACTGTGCACATTTATTTTTCAAGTTGGCGTAGAACGACTCAAACTGTTTGGTATAGGCTTCCTTTACTTCCGATGGGAATAGTTTCACCTTTTCACCAGATTCCAAATCTTCAAAAGTATAGGGTCTGTCTGCAAAGCTAAATTCCTTTTCAGATTGGTGATCCATAATATGAAACAAGACTACTTCATGCTTGTTAAACTTTAGATGCTGAAGGGCATCAAATAACGCCTCTTCATTATCCCCGTCAAACATGTCGCTGAATATGACCACCAAGCTTCTTTTGTGTATCCGCTCAGCAATTTCGTGCAACACTGCCGCTACGTTAGTCGTTTTTTGTACCGATTTGTGATTGTAGCTATTGCTAAGTTCAGTAAGAAGTTGCGCGTGGTGACTGGCTGACGATTTTGCAGGTAAATGGTTTATCACTGAATTGTGAAACAAGGTTAAACCAACTGCATCTCTTTGTTTTCGCAATAAGTGCATGATTGAAGCCGCTCCAACTACGCCGTATTTAATTTTGTTCTCGTCTTGGTTTGGATAAAACATAGACGAAGAAACATCAAGAAGTAACTGACAACGTAGGTTCGTTTCCTCTTCAAATCGTTTCACATACAAACGGCCTGTTCTGGCAAACAACTTCCAATCAATATTGCGGGTACTCTCACCACTATTGTATTGTCGATGTTCCGCAAACTCAACAGAAAAACCGTGATACGGACTTTTATGAAGTCCTGTTATAAACCCTTCAACCACTTGTTTTGCAAGTAATTCTAGGTTTTGAATTCGTACGGTTTCTTTGTTTAAATCCATAAAAAAACGATGGCTACAAAAATAACCATCGTTTTAACTATAATATTGTTGCTTTGGCTTTAGTTATGCCAATTGTGCTTCTAATTTTCCAGAAATTGTACTCTTAGGTACAGCTCCTACTAATTTATCAACTACTTCTCCGTTTTTAAATACAAGTAAAGTAGGGATACTTCTAATACCGTACTTCATTGGAGTGTTTCTGTTTTCATCAACATTCATTTTGCCGATTTTAACTTTACCGTCGTACTCACCAGCCAATTCTTCTACAATGGGTCCAATCATTTTACAAGGACCACACCATACTGCCCAGAAGTCTACTAATACAGGAACGTCAGAATTTATCACTTCTGCTTCCCAATTGTCGTCATTAAATTCTAATGCCATTATGTTTTGTGTTTATTTCGTTAACAAATCTTTCCTACAAAGGTATTGGTTCAACAAGAAACACAATATTATTGTTCCATAATTTGTTTTGATAGTGTTATAACGCCTCTTTATTTGAAGACATCCAACCTTACTTTCGCCCATATCCTTTTAATAGGTATTCTTATTTCGCTGTTTGCATGCAAACCTGACAAATCGCGCAAAGAGACTAAAGACGAAAAAATAAGAAAAGAGCAACCCGTCATTGCTGCCATTGATTCATCGTTTCCACATTACGGCTTACGATTGAATAAATATTTCGACCAACTCGACACCTTCAAAGTGCGCAAAAACAGTGTTTTTAGTAACCTGTTTGACGATTACAATACGGATGATTCTCTGTTATTCGAAGCCATAGGTATTGCCGATACTTTGTACCCAGTCAATAGAATAATAGCGGGTAAACCTGTACATATGGTGTATAGGAAGGATAAACGTAAAAAGTCAGCATCTAACTTGGTGTATCATATCAGTGAAACAGACAAACTTATCTTGGGATTTAAGGATTCGGCGTACGCTTTTATCCATAAAATTCCGTTAGATACCGTTAGAAGAAGTATCTACGCACACATCAACAATACCCTGTATCATAGCATTTTAGCGAGCAACACTTCTTACGAACTTGGCATCAAAATGTCAGAAGTATTTGCCTGGCAAGTCAATTTCTTCAGAATTGACAAACATGACTTTTTTAAAGTAGTTTTCGACGAATATCAAGTTGACGGCAAGGCGGTAGAAATTGGGAAAATTAAAGCGGCTTTGTTCTATCATCGAGGTGATTCCTTTTACGCGTTTCCGTATCAGAAAGGTACAGATAACGGCTACTTTGATGAAGAAGGGCAGAATCTTAAAAAAGCATTTTTAAAAGCACCATTAAAATATAGTCGGATAAGTTCTAGATATACCAAACGTCGTTTCCATCCTGTGCAAAAAAGATGGAAAGCGCACCTAGGTACAGATTACGCTGCACCGAGAGGCACACCTATCCGAACAGTTGGAGATGGAAAAATTATTGCCGCCAGTTATTCTCGTGGGAATGGGCGCTATGTTAAAGTCAAACACAATAGTAAGTACACTACGCAATACTTGCACATGAGTCGGATTGCCAAAGGCATCAAGAAAGGACGACATGTAAACCAAGGGGAAGTCATCGGATATGTAGGTAGCACCGGATTAGCAACAGGACCCCATCTTTGTTTTAGGTTTTGGGACAACGGCGTGCAAGTAGATCCTTTTAAAATTAAAGCACCACCGACTACGCCAGTTTCACCTTCTAATATGAGTGATTTTAAACAATTGGCTGATATTGGTAGAAGCGAATTAAACCAAATTCATTTGTCTGTTTCTGACTCCACTGCAATTTCTAAAGACAAAGTCGACTGAACATTAACCGCTTTGTTTCGAATTTTGCCCGGAATGGCGTTGGGTATTGAACGGATCACATAAATCCAGCAATCATCAGGAATGAGGTTGTCGCTTTCAAGTACATAAGCGTCAATGATGGACGAGTCTACGCCAACAACAAATTGAATTTGAACAGCCGTTGTATCAAATTTAAAATCAAATGTATCGACCAACATGGTTCGAACAAAGGATTTGATTGAATCTAAGCCGCCATAAAAAGTGGGAGGCTCCTCACTCTCTTTGTAGTATGTATATTGATGTGTGTTAAGATCTAATTCAGGATCGACGTAGCTAAATTGAAAGTTCAACACCATTTGTGAATTTGCAATCACCCCATTGTGAACTGCTGGATGCCAAGCGGGCATTCCGTCTAAAAATCGCTCTACCTCTTCCTCAAATCCTAGATTACTTTTTGGAAACACAAAACTCTGTATCCTAACCTTTCCCTGCGTATCGATCTCAACAACCACACGTATTTCTCTGGAGTTTTTTGATTCAATTGCCCTTTCAGGAAATACCAAGTGACTTGTAAGATATTCGTTGTATGCCTGGTCTCCTCCAGGAAAACTAGCAGATTTATCATTCTGGGCGTACGATAGAGTCACCGCCAACACTAAAACCATAGTATATATGGCTCGCATCATTTGCGTAAACTAATTTTAAACGTTGTGCGTTCGTTTGGTATCGACTCTTTAACGACAATAGTTCCATCGTGGTAGTTGTCTACAATTCTTTTAACTAAAGACAACCCCAATCCCCATCCACGCTTTTTGGTGGTAAACCCAGGTTCAAAAACAGTCTTAAACCGGCTTCCAGGAATTCCTTTACCGGTATCTGAAACCTCTAAAAATAGTACTTTATCATTTTCTGTAATGGTATACGTTAAGGCCCCGTCTCCATTCATGGCATCCGTGGCATTTTTGGTAAGGTTTTCTAAAACCCAGGCAAAAAGCGGCACATTCAAATGGCAAAACCCGTCCGTGGTATTGTCATTAATTGTAAATGATACGCGGCTAGACAAACGCTTTTCTAAATACCCTATAGTCTCATCAACCACCGTTTTCATGTGCGTCGGACTCAACACGGGCTCAGAACCAATTTTACTAAACCGCTCGGTGATCAATTCAAGGCGAACAATATCGTTGTTAATTTCATCGTATATCTCCTCAGAGATTTGGCCGTCACTTCCCTTTATAAGTTCCATCCAAGCCATCAATGAGGATATTGGTGTCCCTAATTGATGGGCAGTTTCTTTACTCATCCCCACCCAAACCTGATTTTGCTCTGAACGCTTGGCGTAACTGAACGCATAATAACTCACCAGCAAGAACACCGCAATGATGATTAATTGAGCGTACGGGTATAGTTTCAACTTGGTAAAGAAAATGGAGTTTTCGTAATAGATTATGATGTTTTGATCTTCGTACAAACCAGCAATTATGGGCTCGTTTGCAGCTTTCATATCTTCAATTTCGTCTTGGATGTAAACTTTATCTTCGGCTGAAGCCGAGTCGATATTTCTATGTGCGATTACAGTACCGTCTTCTAAGGTGACAATAACCGGAATCGTGTTGTTTGCACGTATTACTGAAAGTGCATACGTCACATCTGTTTGGTCCTCCACTTCCAAAGTAGCAATTAATCTTGTTGCCTCTGCCCACAACGCAACCTTAGAACGCTCGTCTTCTTTAAGGTTTTTTGCTAGGTTGTCTGTATATAAAAGCGACAAAGCGACAATAGACATGGCAACAACAAACAATGCTACCTTAACTATGGTTCTGGTTTGATACTTATTTATCGCCATTGGTACAAAGAACGATTTTTTTTAAGTTTCTGATACAGATTCAAGATGTGGATGATTAAAAATGTATAGGAAGCGTATTTTTGAGACTTTCATCTATGGAGTTTCAATTCAACCACAACGGACAAGCGTACACTTTTGAAAGTACACTATTTCATGACCTTTCTACACCAATTAGAAACGGATCAGAAAATGTAAACGCTTACTATCTCGAGGACCCCAAATTCGAACCCTTTAAAGCAGGAGGATTTGTGGGGTCGGTCACACAGGGTGGTGCATGCAATTGTGAAGACATTACTTTTAATGCACATGGCAACGGAACCCATACAGAATGTGTTGGACACATCAGTGATGGTGGGCAAACTATCAATGCATGCCTCAAAGACTTTACAACAATGGCGTTAGTGGTGACTATTTCACCCGAGCATCTCGACAACGGCGATCAAGTATTATTGAAAGAGTCGCTTGCGCATTACGATCTAAACTCAGTTGACTCTCTGGTTATACGAACTTTACCAAACTCTCCGAATAAATTGACAAGGCGCTATTCTGGAACAAATCCAACTTATCTATCTCCAGATTTTACCGCCTTACTTGCTACGCATAATATCAAGCATCTAATTGTTGATTTACCTTCAGTGGATCGAGAAGAAGATGGTGGATTGCTTAAAGCGCATCATGCTTTTTGGCAATACCCTGAAAATCCAAGAATGTCATCCACCATAACCGAACTGGCTTACATTACTGATGAAGTTGCAGATGGACACTACCTACTGCAAATTCAAATAGCAGCTTTTGAGTCGGATGCGAGTCCGAGCAAACCAATTCTTTACCCCCTAACCAAGATTTAGTGGATACTGAAAAACTACTGTATTTCTGCACATCTTTCGTGTCGACGTTAGTAAACGCATTTCTACCTCGTCCGAAAGAAGTTGGTTCTGTGCTCATCGTGAAACTCGATGAAATTGGCGATATGATATATACACTTCATTGTATTGAAGCTATTGCTGATCAGTTCCCAAAGGCTACCATTGATGTATACTGCAAGTCTATGAACAATGCGTTGGTAGATCAAACTAGAGCTGTTACTGCGATTGTTAATGACCCACACAACCTTCAGACTAGATACGATATACAAATCGATTTTAGGGGAAACTGGCAAACCATGCAACGTGCTTTACTTGGGAAGTGCTCTCGGTATTTCGATAGAGGAAGTGTACGCCTACAAAACAAGTTTAACGGCGGGCAAAAGCATGAAATTGAAACGAATCAAGAAACTGTTCAGGCATTATTTCCTGAGTCGTATCAGTGGAGCAAGCCCAAATTACATATTACGGAAGACGACCAAGAATCTGTGCGCGGTTTGACCGCCAAATATGGCATCAGTCAGTATGTGGTTATGCACTGTGGCGCCAGAGACGAAGCCCGAAGATGGCCGGTAGAGCGTTTCGCCAAATTAATTGACACAATTCATACCGAATATGGCTTAAAAACTTTGCTGATTGGTTCACCAAATGAGCATGACTTAAACCAATTGGTTGCCGATCAATGCAACAATGCAATCAACATAGCTGGAGAAACTGGGTTAATGCAACTCGCAGCAGTAATGCGACAATGCGACTTTTTTGTGGGTAACGAAAGCGGCCCTTTACATTTTGCCATAGTTGAGAAAAAACCCTTGGTTGCACTTTTTGGCCCTGGAGTTAAAGATGTTTTTTACCCGTTATATCCCAACCAAAAAGTGATTCATCACATGAATGATCAACTTACAGAGGAAGACAAGATATCAAGTATGTTGAAGATCTCGGAACAAGAGGTTGTTGCTGCAGTTGAATCGTTGTCGTTATCGTGATTTGATTGAACAACGGCACTAGCTAAGTTCTGCATAACTTTATAAAAGCCCAAAAATATCCTAAAAAAAAAGTCACTCCGATTATGCATCGAAGTGACTTAGAATTAAGTTTTCTTTATTGTTTATTTCTTAATGATACGATGTATTGAGACATTATCATCTAACATGACCCTTACCATATATGGTCCTTGCGGTATATTTAATATGTCCATAGTTAACGTATTTAACCCATTAACGCTAGACTGTTTTATGACTTGTCCTTGTAAAGTTAGTAAGTCTATTTTTAGTTCTTCGGCAGTTTTTCCATTTGGATTAGAAACCGTTATTCGATCAGAAACAGGATTTGGAAAAACACGAATAATCGGTTTCTCTATCAGTGGTCTTAAAACAAAAACGTCTGACTCTTCTGTGTCTCCATTATAATCGTGCTGCACCAGTTTAAAGTAGTTAGCAACCTCTGAGTTGCCATAATAATGAAATTGGTAAGCTGATATGGTATTCTTTGTTCCGTTGCCATTGACCTGACCTATTTCATTCCAATCCAAACCATCATGACTTTGCATAATCTGAAAGTGAGAATTGTTTTCCTCCGAAGCAGTTTCCCAATTAACGGACATTTTGCCAGTAGAATGTTTTGCATTTAAGAATAACAAATCTACCGGAAGCGGAGAGTTTATACCTGGAGATGTGTTCCATCCCACTCCATCAGAAAAATCAAGAAAAAAGTAAGCGGCACCTGAGCCACCTGCAGCACCAACGACGATGTTTATTGATGTCAACGAATCGTAGAGTAACTTTATTCGGTTGTCATCCGCCGTGACATTGGTTGTATTAGATGAGGAAAAAGACTCAAATCTTATTTTAGTAGGACTTGCCTGATCATAAGATGTATCTAAATTGGATCCATATTGAACCGTTTTTAGATATTGTGTCGGAAATTCATTGAATTGATTCGTACCAGATCCGCCATTTCCATCAATGTCATAGGTGTTGACATAAATGTTTTCAAGCACAACGTTGGCCCCCTTATGAGTGGTGTTGTTGTAACTCCCCCCTAAAATGAATTGATAACTAAACTCGCAACTACCAGCCGCGCTAAAGCTAAAAGTAGGTGAGAAAAAACTATCTTTGTTGGCTGACATACCACCTCCAGATGCAGAGCTATAGTCAAACGCCTCCGTTCCTGAGGCTGGACTAAAAGGTAAAGTAAAAGTAGCATTGGTTTTGGCAATTGTTGTCACGATGCAATCGATAGTCTGAGAACCAATGGTAATAATATTGGTATAGACCGTTTTGTCTCCAACATCTGTTCCAGTGCCGGAAGTGTGGCTTTGGTTTGCATCTAAAAAGCTGAAAGGTTGATAGTTTGCGTCGTAGGTCTGCCTAAACCCTAATAATGGATTTAAGAGCAGAATAAGTGCAATAAATCTAAATAGTTCTGACCATTTCACAAATGGTGAAAAATGTTTTGAAAATGTTTTAAATAGTAAAAGCATGAAAATAGTTATTAGTAATACAGTACTCATAACTAATCAAGAGGGATCCCAACGTTGCAAAAAATACATAAATGTATAATTATCAACACTTTATGTATTTGCACAAACATGCAATATGTCTAATTTTGAGAGTATATTCTATTTTTGGTACATTTTCTGATATTGAATACACATTTTAGATAAATTTTCATATTAATGATTCCAAATGACGATTTAAGGTTTGCAAAATACTTCACCATTTAGTTTAGTACAACCTAGCAACTGGTATCCTCGATCATACATTTCGACAAAGGTGAATCTTGAGAAACACAAATACCCAAGAGGAATATCTAAATGAATTGGGTCTATATGACGACCTAGACAATGATACCCGCATTTATTGTCGTTTACCAAAGTTAAGGCCATCGGTCTTTTAGGAATTGGCAGAATAGAATCTTAATTCTCCATCATAAGACTTCCTCGGTAGTTGTAATAAGACAGCCTATTATTGAGCTCTGTAACAATATAACCGCCAGGTGAAGGTGCATATTTGCGCTCTAAGTTGTTATACGATTCAATATTTCTTTTTTTTATGGATATGGCTGTATCACCCTTTGCTGTTAAGATCCCGCATACCAAAGGTCCTTGCTTAGAGGTCTTTTTACCGACGATGAATCGTATTGTGGCTCAACAACGACCTGAATGTTAGTATCGGTTAATCCCAAGCGTCAACGGATCTGCATGGAACAAGTATCTCCTTTTGAGCAAGAGTATCGAGACCAGAAAGGAGGATGATACAAGTTACAATATATCTCGAAATCATAGCTCAAAGATATTCCAATAATCAAATGGGACATACACTATATTTGCTCATCTACCGTTAAAACCCTATGACCTTAAGACTGCCGTTAATTGCCATTTGCACTTTCTTTTTTGTTAAGGCAAGTGCCCAAGACTACTACAATTACCGAAAGATTACCGATCCGTTTCACTTCATTAATTTACCCGTTTTAGACGATATGAAGAAACAATACATCGTTGATAATCATATTAGCTCTGTAGCTACGAAAAGGTATGGATTTAAGAAGAACGGTAAACGAAAGAGGTATTACTATGGCTCGACGTTCACCTTTAATGAGTTAGGCCAGATCACAAAAGTTAAAGGTCGCAATCATAAAAAAGATATTGGCTATAGTGAATATACCTACTATAAAAACGGCAAGCTTGCCACTCATGCATACTACAACCGTAAAGGCAAGCTAGAGAAATACCACAAACAACATTTTGAAGGTGTAGAACGTGCCTATATACAATTGGACACCGATTTAGATACAGTTTTGTATGTGGTTAAAGGGCTCAAAAAGGGCAACAATATTGCAACGGACTACTTTTACAAAAAAGGAAAACTCAAATACCGCTGGATAAACGAATATGATGTAGACGACAAGTTACAGCAAGTGACCATCTATAAAGGGAATGGGAAGGTGAAATACATCTGGGATTACAGGTGTATAGAAGAGGGTGCCGAAATATTAAAGCATAAGGATACAACGACCATATGTACAAGTGTCACGGAGAATGAAGATGGAACTACCACTTACGTATATCAAAACGTGAACGAAAAAGGAGAACTTGTAAAAAGCATTAACAGAATGAATAAGTCTGGCAAGTTGGAACACTACAGAAGATTAAAAGGTGTTGAAGAGGTTATTGCCTACGAATATGATATTGAATATGATGACGACGATTCAACCATCACCAATACTTTAAGCAAATACTATAGAAAAGGAACCCTTCGTAGCGTTACAGACAAAACTTTTGATGCAGACCACTACTTCGTATCGCATGTTACCACCCGATTTAAAAAAGGGGAAATAGTATCTGAATCAATTCGGCAGTATGAATATGGTCAAAATGGGCTCCCTTCACGTTATACTCGAGAGAACAAAGTGAAGAAATCTAAAGGGGTAACCGAGTTCAATTTTGATATCAATTCAGGACCAGGTACGGAGTCATTTGACTAGGCGTCTAGTCAATGTGACATTTACCATTAAAACTTTTTCACTTTTTATTTTTAATCATTCTAAATAAAAATAATTTTGCCCCATCAAATTGAAAGGATGAGGAAATTAATTGCGTTTACGTCATTATTTATCACAGTATTTATTGCTTCAGCGCAAAACACTGATAGCGTATATAACACCAAGAACTCTGCACAAACCTTAATCGCTGCTAAAAGTGGAAAGTTGTTGATGGCAGCCTATGGAGAAGCGCATTATAATCAACCCGTAAATGCAGGCAAAATCCAGAATGGCAACATGGATATTCACCGCCAGGTGTTATTGTTCGGCTACAAATTTAACAGCAGAACATCGTTTATTACTGAGATTGAAATAGAGCACATTAAAGAGGTATACCTTGAGCAAGCCTTTTTAAACTATCAACTAAAACCTTGGTTAAACTTCCAGGGAGGTTTAATACTTATCCCAATGGGTATTGTGAATGAATATCACGAACCTACTACGTTCAATGGTGTGGAACGTCCACTCATTGACAAAATAATGGTTCCTAGTACCTGGAGAGAGCTAGGAACAGGTTTTACTGGGAATTTACCGGACATCAATTTACGATATCAAGTATTCGCAGTTAACGGCCCAATGGGTTATAACGGTGATACTCGGCTTAGCGGAAAGGCTCCCATTAGAGGTGCAAGACAAAAAGGTTCAGAAGCTAAAATGCGTCAACCAGACCTTTCGACAAAAGTGAACTACTATGGCATCAGAGGACTAAACATTGGCGCTGCAGTTTACATGGGCACAACTGAATCTTCCTTATTTGCTAACTTAAACACAGACAGCACCATGCAATCAGCCATGGCGGATAGTTCTGTGATCGGTGTAAAAATGGTTGGGTTAGATTTTAGGTACTCTAGAAAACAATTTGAAGCGCGCGGTCAAGTGATATACGGCATGTATAACAACACAAGTGCTTACAACCACTTTGCTGACTCTGATTTGGGTACAGCAGCATATGGCTATTACGCGGAGTGTGGTTATGATGTCAGTAAGCTTTTGAAAATCAAAAACAGATTGGTTCCATTTGTACGGTATTCAAATTACAATACGCACCACCAAACGACTACAGAAACACCTGCAAATGCACAGTACGAGCAAACTATAATCACAACAGGATTAAGTCTTTTTCTTGACAAAGCATTTGTTGCGAAAGCAGATTTTCAACACAGCACCAATGGTAATAATGTAACCAACAATACGGTCAACTTAGGCTTAGGTTTCTGGTTTAGATAATTGATGAAGAAAGGATTTGCGATCATATTATTTTGTTCGTTTAGCGCGGCTTTTGGAGTGGCTACTTTTAGTTACTTCCCACAAAACGTTTGCAAAAAAATGGACAAAGTGGTGCGTAAAACCTTTGGCAAAGAGAGTCAGTACTTCTCCATAGAAACGCCTGACAGTTTAAAAATCAATCACGAAGTGTATAAAGTGATTGAAGGAGACAGTGTACAAGGATTTACTTTTGTAACAAGGGCTTTAGGCTGCCAATTAGGCGGTTGCGACAAACCACGTAAGGATAGCCTAGCATTCGAACAATTTTTCTTTGTCACTGTATTTGACCACTTAAAACGCATAAAAAAAGTTCGCATTTTGGAATACACCTCAAACCACGGATATGAAATCGCGAACAAAGGTTGGTTAAAACAGTTTACAAAAGAGGAACATTTTGAAGTTGGAAAAAACATTGATGGTATAAGCGGCGCTACTATTTCAGTGAATTCAATCACCCAAAATGTCAATTTCCAACGTCAGATTATCAATCAAGTCGATTGATTTTTATTTCCATTGCTGCCTGATAAGCACAATGGTCTCTGAAATTTGAATAAGCACATCTTTATGAATCGTTGAAGACTGTCGGGCCAAGCTGTACGCGTCAAATAGCCTGTTTATCAACTTGTCGGAAACACCCGTTTTGGACTTAAATCGAGACTTAAAATCATCATTGAGTTCATGAGTTGTCAGACCATATCGGTTACGCACTTCAAACAAAAACATCTTCATTTTTTGGTCTGCCATTTTCCGGTGATTCGGATTTAACCAGTACAACCTAGCTATCGTTTTAGAAAAATCAATCGAACTGTTTGTAACTGGGTCAAGCACTTCTATTGTATTGTATTTACGCTTTATCCCAACAACCAAAAACACAATCAATCCTATTAAGAAAAAGTAAAAGGCTGCTTTGAGGGCCCTGTTTTTAAAAATATATTCAAAGTAGCTTTTGTCAGATAATCCGTAACCTTCATTTTTTGCATTTAAAAACTGAAAGGAAAGTTCGTCCCAATACACTTGCGTATAATCAATATCGGTAAACATAGTTTTGACGTACTCAAAAATTTCAGGTTTATCAAACTGGGCGTTGGTAAATAGTACAGGGTTGGTGTGCAAATAAATGCTCCCCTCCCCCATGTCTATTCGAATCAGATTAGCTCCTTGTTTTTTAGTTTTACCTAAGACCGTAATTTGCTGAATCTCATCAATATCAAATGTCTTGTTCTCTTTGCCTAATTCTACTGGGTCTAACTCAACTGTTTCTAACTCTTCATATTCATAAGAATCTTCTTCGTAGTCATATGACTCTTCCTCGTAAGCATACTCTTCCTCTTCATAAGCATACGCCTCATCTTCATATGCTTCTTCTTCCCAGGTATAGGTTGTACTTTTTCCATAAATGTCATTGGCCAGATTACTTGTGTCAACAAGAAAGACGGATCTCAATGCGTTTTCACCGTATGTAATAATGTTTATTGATGTTGGTTTGTTATGTATAGACAACTCGTCTGTGAGCGTAATTGCAGAATCAACACGATCTATGCTGAAGTAAGGGTCATCGCTTTTTAACTGGATCCCGCGTATTTTCTTAAACAATTCGAAATTAAAGTCATGTGCGATAATCAAGGCAGTATTGCCTTCTGCAACAAATTCATACAAGGCATCCGACTCCGTTCTATCTATATCGAAATTGTCGTTATAGAAAAAATATAACCCTTTGCTTTCTTCCTTATCTATTCGAGAAAACCGCTCTTCTAGCTCAGTAAAGTCTTCGGACGTTTTCTCCATGTAATCAATGAAGAAATCACGATCATAGGGAAGCTTTTCACCTTCGTAGCCGTAATTAAATCGCCACTTTGCCATGTCTGAGCTTTGTCTTGATGAATTGGACAAATAGATTAAAAAACCCACGACAACCAAGATGACAATTATCAGTACGATGTTACTTCTACGCATGATCCATCTCCTCTCTTAATTGTGTGAACAACACCGCAATTTTTTCGTAGTCTTCTAAAGAAAGTACATGTTCGCCGTACCAGTAATATTCGTAAACGATTGTTAAATCTCTAATCCGTTTATAGTGGTTGAATTGTATGATTTGATTGAGATACTCGCCGTTGGTATTGTATTTATGCCATCGTATTAATCCTTTGGCTTGAAGCCTTTCTAAAAGCAATAAGAACTCATACCGCAGGCAACGATTGTAATTATTGGCTTGTGCGGCATCTTGCAGTTCTTTTTCAAGCTCTGACAACACCAGTTCTTCAGGATTTTCGGCATCATAGGTTGGATTTAGCTTCACCTTTCTCGAGCCCACTTTAATGACGTCGGCCTGTACCAACACATAAATAAGTAGAGCAATTAATGCTGCTATGCCAATGTATAGCAGTATGTTAATAAAATTAGTACCTAAGCCGCCTCCCGAATATTCTGGTATTTTCTTATTCTCTTTTTTTTGCTCGGGCTTTTCTTCTTCCTTCTTCTTTGTTTGTGGTGGAGAGTAGTTATACTTATCAGACATTTTCACCCAAGTAGAACTGTCAAGTTCGTTGGCCTGAACGCTTGTGTTTCCAACAAGCGTAATAAGGAAAATGCCAATTATGATTTGTACGAGTTTATGCATTAGTCACAATATCTTCTACTTCCTTCTTTAGGTGAATGGCATGGTACTTTTCGACCAAGGAAAGCACCATATAATAAACTGCATAGATATAAAATGGGATGGTAGCCATTACCACCGTCATATAGAGGCATATCTGAGCGCCAATAGCTATCTTCTCCTTTTGATTTGCATCAAATGGCAGCAAGTCGTTTAGCACATGAATAGAAAGCTCGGTTAACCCTGAATGTACCAACATCTGAACAAAAAACAGAAGTACCGACACGGAGAGCCATAACATCAAAAAGTGAAACACTTTCCCCAAAAATAGGTTTACAATGGTTTGTCGATTACCGGTGTAATAATGAACGGTCAACAAAAGAGTAACTGCAAGTGCTATGGCAATCATACTTCCATAGCTCGTTAAATAGGCCAACGGGAATCCAGGATTAAGGTAGAACCGTAAATAACTTGCCAGTGCCAGTACAGCAAAAATCAACAAGTACTGAGGCATGTGCTTCATGCGCAATTTAAATGCAAAGGCATGAACCGCATTTACAGCAAATATGATGATGGTCCATATGGCAAAATACAGTCCGGTAAACAACCGATAATCCGACGTTTCGGGTAGGCCTGTATTACCCAAACTACTAGAACTAGTGACTGAATCAAATATATTGTTGATCCATTCCATCGCTGGCGTAGAATGGAAGAGGAAATATCTATCAAAATTAAAATAGAGCAATACCGGGTAAATCAATCCAGCAATTAGACAAAGGGTGATGTTTCTGCCAAACTGCATTTTATAGGTCGTAAATGAATCGGTGACTATCTGCGACGTTGTTTTAATTTCTTTATCGGATATCACTTTTGGCGGGTGGTCTTTCCGTAATTTTTCATGATGTGGATTGGTTCCATGTCTTTTGTGCATCATAGCCGGATAAACAAAAAAGTATATCACCACCAACGCAAGATTTAGGAGAATAAATATTCCTTTGACGGCATCTGGCATACCCGTCATACGTGTGACAAAACCTTCTATTACAGCCGCAACAAAAGTGAAAGGTAGAACCATAAGCAAAAGCTTCCCAGCATTACCAGCGCTTAAACGCCACGATTGGTATCTGGTATAGTTGCCTGGGAATAAAAGTCCTTTACCGGCCAACAAGGCTACACCACCCATCAGACCGATGGTTGAGATTTCTATGGTACCATGGAGCCAAATGGTCAGCAATGAATCTTTAAAACCGCCATGTTGGACAAAAAAGTATTGAAAAACGCCCACCATTATGCCGTTTCTGACCAGCACCCAAATGGCGCCGAAACTAAAAAATAAACCGAGCCCCAACATCATGATATCAATCCTGGCATTGTTCTCTAAAATCATTAAAAAACCTTCAATACCTGAACCTCCTGTGTACACCGCCATGGCATCTCCATTTTCGATATTTGCCTTGGTCATGGCCACATACGATTCGCCCAGCACTACAGAAGCAAACTCTGGATTTTTAATAGAAGAGTAAATACCAATGCCCATGGCGAGGATAAACACCAGAAATGAAATAATCATTTCGCGCCGGGCTAGGTACATGAGTTGTGGAACCTCAATGGTATAAAAATCCTTTATCACTTGAAAATCAAGGCGTTTACGTTTCCCTAGCTTGTCAAATATTTTGCTTGCTAAATCATTTAAGTATACCCGTACAGATCGATTCGGGTAATGTGATCGACTGTGGCTTAAATCATCTGTTATTTGAATAAAAACTTCGCTTAATTCATCTGGATCATTTTCCGATTGGGTGATTATTTTTTCATAATCAATCCACTTATTCTTATTTTGGTCGATGAATTCGGATTCCTTCATTTTGAGACCGAAAAAGTAGCTAATTTTTTTAATGCGAACAATAGAAATTACCACCACACAAAATGTGGTCATACAGGTTAAACTAGCCACCTTAATGGACCGAATTGTGGGTTTTATTGTTGACTTAATCATTATGACCATCAGCTTTTTGATTTTGGCTGGTATCATTTTAAACTGGTTGCTAGAAAGTTCGAGTGACGAATGGTGGGTGTTCACTATTTTAACGATTACATTTTCCTTTTACACCCTACTATTTGAGATGGCGCTTCGCGGCCAAACGATAGGAAAGATGGTAATGGGTGTTAAGGTAATAAAGGTTGACGGCGGGCAACCAGAGTTTATTGACTACTTCCGCAGATGGGCTATTCGATGGATAGACATTTGGGCTTCTTTTGGTGCGGTTGGTATGATATCGATAAGTACGTCTGACAAAGGCCAACGACTTGGCGATAAGATTGCAGACACGATACTGGTAAAGAAAAAGCAGACGTCAGGATATAACCTGAAAGACATTTTGAGCATCACGAGTACGACTTCATATACGCCTGTATATCCTGAAGTAACTGGCATAACGGAAACAAACATGTTGACGGTTAAGCGTTTATTGAACCGATACCAGAAATATCCAAATATTGATGCCTATACCGACATGATTCGGCAAACAAGCAAGGCATTTGAAACAAATCTAGATCTGAAGCGTAAAGAGAAAAACCATGTAGCCTTTTTAAAACAGCTGCTTAAAGATTACGTCATCTTGACAAGGTAATTTTTTACATTTGAGAAGATGAACCGACTCTTCTCCATTTTTGTTTGCATTCTTCTTGTAGGTTTTCCTTCTGTTCTCAAGAGCCAGACCGCAAAACATACCATAGGTGTAAACTTTTTACGGCTTACAGACTTAAGTATAATTGGAGACCTTAGCAACATACAAACTGGGTTTTCACCAACCCTGGGTCTAACCTATCAATTTGCTTTGAATCATCACTCAAGTGTAAGATTCGCGTACGCCAAGGATCGAAAATATATGAAGTCAAATGGCTTCTTTAGCGATTTTACCGAATTATCTGAGCGTCGAATGCTTAGCATCGGTATTCAAGCCCCGTTAAAGCCAAAAAAAACTTTGTCTTGGGTAATTATACTTGATGGGTATGCAACAACAGGTTCTTTGACCTCAAATAATAACATGGGACGTAATACTTCCACCCCCATTATTGCTCCGTGGCAAGGCGTTTATCATAATGAGTACATATTTGATGAATTTGGGTTACAAGTAGGACTCGGCAAAACCGTTCAACTATCTAAAGCAATTTCGTTTACCATAGAATCGGCTGCCATGTTTGGAGAACGACACCAAACCGACACCAAAAATCAAAGAACCAGTATTTTTAGTGTTGCACATTTTAACCCCGTATCTAGGTTTAGTTTGAATTACTCGTTTAAATAGCTTTCCACCCGTGCCTGCAACTTCGACACTACTCTGTCTTCAAACCAAGGGTTCTTCTTCAACCAAAAACGATTTCTAGGTGATGGGTGTGGCATTGCAAAAAACTTTGGTAAGTATTGCTCATAATTCGCCACCGTTTGGGTCAATGTCTTTTTCGCTAAACTTCCCAGATATTGCTTTTGTGCATACAGTCCGATAAGCAAGATGATTTCGACATCAGGCATAAGCGCAAACAACTTTTTATGCCATGCGGCATAACACTCAGGGCGTGGAGGTAAATCACCCGATTTTCCTTTACCAGGATAACAAAACCCCATGGGTACAATAGCTATAGACGGATTATTATAAAACGTATCCCTATCCATGTTCAACCATTTGCGCAGTTGATCACCACTTGGGTCGTTCCATGGTATGCCAGTGTTGTGGACTTTGGTGCCAGGTGCTTGCCCGATTATAACCAACTTTGCCTTTGGGTGTGCCCAAACAACAGGGTTGGGTCCCAAAGGCAAATGTTCTTCGCACAAATTGCACTGTTTTATCTCTTTGAGTAAGGATTTCATTTTGGAGCGCTACACCGGAAAATTAACTATTCTTAAAGACAAATTTTTTGTTTGTATCGATGTCTAACTCAATCGTATCAGAACTAGAAACCGTTCCTGAAAGAATCTCTCTCGAAAGAATATTTAACACCTCTCGCTGTATCGCTCTTTTCAATGGTCGAGCACCGAAACTTGGATCATAACCAATTTCACCCAACCAATCTAAGGCTGCCTGAGAAGCTTTTATCACAATGCCTTGCTCTGCCAGCATCTTGCGTAACGACTCAAACTGTATGTCTACGATTCCACGGATTTCGTCGCGCCCTAGAGGTTTAAACATGATTAGCTCGTCAATACGGTTCAAAAACTCTGGCCTTATCGTAGATTTCAACAAATCAAATACCTCTCGTTTTGTATTGGCTTCAATTTCTTCTTGATTGTCTGACGTTAGTTCGTTAAACCTTTCCTGTATCAAATGAGCACCAATGTTCGAAGTCATGATGATAATGGTATTTCTAAAGTTGGCCGTTCTTCCTTTATTGTCAGTTAATCGACCATCATCTAATACTTGCAGCAAAATATTGAATACATCTGGATGGGCTTTTTCTATTTCATCCAATAAGATAACCGAATAGGGCTTTCTTCTAACAGATTCAGTTAGCTGACCGCCTTCATCGTATCCAACATATCCTGGAGGCGCACCAATCAATCGTGAAACCGTATGCTTCTCCTGATACTCACTCATGTCTATGCGCACCATTGAGTCATCCTTATTAAACAGATAAGAGGCTAATGCTTTAGCTAGCTCTGTTTTGCCAACACCCGTGGTACCTAAGAAAATAAAGCTACCAATCGGTTTTTTAGGATCGGACAGCCCTGCTCTGCTTCTTCTAATGGCGTCTGAAATTGCGTTTATCGCTTCGTCTTGACCAACAACACGTTTATGCAGTTCATCCTCCAAGTTCAGCAGTTTCTCTCGTTCGCTTTGCAGCATGCTTTGAACAGGAATACCGGTCCATCGACTCACCACTTCCGCGATGTCTTCATTACTCACTTCTTCCTTCACCAAACTTGAATCCGTTTGTTTTTCAGACAACTCGCTTTTCAAGTTATTTAACTCGTCTTCTACTTCTTTGATTTTACCATATCGGATTTCTGCAACCTTACCGAAATCACCCGCTCGCTCTGCCTGTTCGGCCTCCAATCTCAGTTCTTCAATGTGTTTCTTGCTGTTTTGAATGCCATCAACAATAACCTTTTCACTTTGCCATTTGGCTTTTAGGCTGTCGCGCTCTTCACTTAAGTTGGCAATTTCTTCATTTAATGACGCCAATTTCTTTTTGTCATTTTCTCGCTTAATGGCCTCCCTTTCAATTTCAAGCTGACGAATTCTTCGGTCAAGTTCATCCAGTTCTTCTGGCACTGAATCAATTTCTAGACGCAGCTTGGCAGCGGCCTCATCAATCAAGTCAATCGCTTTGTCTGGAAGAAATCTATCAGAGATATAACGTTGCGATAACTCAACGGCCGATATAATGGCTTCGTCTTTGATACGAACCTTATGATGTACTTCATATCGCTCCTTTAATCCACGAAGGATTGAAATGGCATCTGCCGTATCCGGTTCATCTACCAAAATACTTTGGAAACGACGTTCAAGGGCCTTATCCTTTTCGATATACTTTTGATATTCTGCAAGCGTAGTCGCACCAATGGCACGAAGCTCTCCGCGTGCCAATGCTGGCTTCAAAATGTTCGCCGCGTCCATAGCGCCTTCCCCACTGCCTCCAGCACCAACAAGGGTATGAATCTCATCTATAAAAAGTACCAGCTCTCCATTGCTATCCACCACTTCTTTAATTACCGCCTTAAGCCGCTCTTCGAATTCACCTTTGTATTTAGCTCCTGCAACAAGGCTTCCCATGTCTAACGAAAAAATACGTTTACTTCTTAAGTTTTCAGGCACGTCTTCTGAAATGATTCGGTGCGCCAAACCTTCTGCAATTGCCGTTTTACCAACACCAGGCTCCCCAATCAGAATCGGGTTGTTTTTTGTTCGACGCGACAGTATTTGCAGCAATCGACGAATCTCGTCATCACGACCAATTACCGGATCGAGTTTGCCATTTTTAGCAAGTTCGTTTAGGTCTTTCGCATATTTTTTTAGCGCGTTAAACTGGTTTTCTGCACTTTGACTGGTCACTTTATTCCCCCCTCTTAGTTCTGTAAATGCCTTTTTAATTTCAGACAATTTAATACCTGCGTCTTTTAGCAAATTCCCTATCTGATCTTTACCATCAATCAAAGCCATAAAAACGTGCTCTATGCTCACAAACTCGTCGTCGAGTTCCTTCATAAATTTTTTAGCCTTTATCAACGCTCGGTCTGCGTCGTTGCTAATGTAGTTTTTTGTTACCCCAGACACCTTAGAATAAGAACTTAACACCGCGTCAAGTGCTTGGCCCACTCTATCCAAGTTGACGTTCACTTTTTTAATTGCAAACGAAACGATGTCTTCGTCAACGAGTAAAATTCCCTTTAACAAGTGCCCTGTTTCAATGGCTTGATTTTCGGCACTTACGGCAAGTTCTTGCGCTTTTTGAACCGCCTCTTGTGCTTTTATGGTGAAATTATTTAAATCCATGTTTGTTCTGTTTGCTCCATCTACTTCAAAAAACGTGACGAAGGTTATTTTCTGACAAAATTTCTGATTTCGTTAAAACATTTTCCCAAGCTGCTGACACTTTATCACCTTAACCACTTGATATTGAAATATTTACAGACATATTGACACGTAATGTAATGCCTATAGGGTGTATCGTGCAATAAAAACCCAATTCATTAAGTTTGAAATATAACCAGTACCGTGAAAATACACATCCCACAGCCATGTAAGGAGAATTGGAACGAGATGACTCCGCAAGAGCAAGGGCGCCACTGTGCAAAATGCGACAAGGTTGTTCAGGACTTTTCACAGATGCGAGATGACCAGATCATAAACAAAGTTCAATCCGGTGAATCAACTTGTGGTCGGTTTTACAATTGGCAACTGCAAAAAGACATTCAGCTCCCCGCATTAGAAAACCCGTGGACAAGCTGGATGAAGAAACTCGCTGTTGGCGGATTCTTATTTGGCTCTGCAGTTCAATCAAGGGGACAAGACACGCTAGATGTGAACACGTCGTTAAAGCAGGTATTGGTTGAACCAACCGACTCAACAAACACTGATTCAGCAAGAACAATCTCTGGATTTATTCATCAGCCAGATGATACAACGATGGTTGCAAAGCGTTTACAGTTTGTAGTTGATGATTTCAACATGGTAATTGAGTTGGACTCACATGCCTTTACACTTGACCTTCCAATTGAAGTAAAAGGAGATTCACTTCGAACAACGTTATTTACAGAAACCGATACAATCGAATTAGATTCCATCAAAATCATCCTGTCGGATTATTTATCGGTGCACTACGACTCAGTTTGGAAAATTGAAACCATTTCCATGGAGGTGTTCGAAACTCCGCAAAGAAACGATACGTTCTTTGTGGTTAGTGAAGAAATTACAACGTGGACTTATGGTGATTTTATTACAACCACAGGCGTTATTGCCATTCCGGAGCACCCTTATGTAGAGCCATTAGCTCCTTTAATAAATCCGACTGTCCAAACGATTGACATCGCTAACCGGTCTGGAATAGATGGCAATAAGTCAATAGATCAACCTAAGATTCATATTACTAGCAAGGCCTCCAAAGACCTAATCGTCTACAACAAACGAACGTCATCCGTTTGGTGGTGGTTATTACCAATTCCGGTATTGTTGTTTTTTGCAGGTTACTATTGGAAGCGAAAACAGATTGGAGCAACCGCTTGAACCGAATTTCAAGGTACAATGTCTGGGTGTTTCTGTCTTGTTTCCGTAGTGGAATCTACTTCATCTTACTCAAGCTTCACCATTGTTTTTGCCTATAGTGATTCACAACATGTATCTTATGATATATGTTGCCAAAGAATTATGCGTATCTGGTTCAATTTCAAAGCAAAAGGACTTAATTTCGCCCAGATATGGAAGTATCCAAGCGACTACAATCAGTTTCAGAATCACAAACCCTTGTGATGACTAAGAAAGCGCGAGCGCTTGCTGCTACAGGCGTTAAGGTAATAAACCTAAGCATTGGCGAACCAGACTTTGACACACCTACCTTTATTAGCGATGCGGCAAAACAAGCGATTGATGATGGATGGACACATTATCCACCAGTGGCAGGTTATCCTGAACTACGTCAAGCCATATCTAAGAAGTTTAAAGACCAAAACAACCTTGACTACGCACCAGAGCAAATCGTTGTAAGTGGAGGCGCAAAACACTCTATCACCAATGTTATCTTCTCATTAATAAATGACGGTGACGAAGTAATCATTCCTGCACCCTACTGGGTGAGCTACCCAGAGATGGTTAAGCTCGCAGGTGGTGTTCCGGTAGTTATAAATTCAGACATAGACACCGACTATACATTCGACTTAGACGACCTAAAACAAGCCATATCGGGCAAAACTAAGATTGTGCTTTTTAGTTCGCCATGTAACCCGAGTGGAACTGTATTCTCTGAATCATTTTTAAAAGAAGTTGCTGCCATTATCGACAGTCATCCAGACATTATTGTAATATCAGATGAAATTTACGAGCACATTCAATACGGACAAAAACATACAAGTATTGGTTCGTTAGGTTACTTAAAAGACAGAGTGGTTACCGTAAACGGTTTAAGCAAAGGTTTTGCTATGACGGGTTGGCGTATAGGATTTCTTGGAGCTCCATTATGGATCGCAAAGGCCGTTGAAAAACTGCAAGGGCAATTCACCTCAGGCACCAATTCGGTTGCACAGCGTGCCGCTATTACTGCGTTAGAAGGTAGCTTAGACGACACCAAACGCATGCGTGAGACATTTGAAGCACGTAGGAAGGTGATTTGTGACTGCTTGTCGGAGATTGACGGGATTAACCCTAACTTTCCGAAAGGCGCTTTCTATGTTTTTCCGGACGTTAGCGCATACTTTGGCAAGTCGTACAATGGAAAAACTATAAATTCTTCAACTGACTTATGTTTGTTTTTACTAGAAAACGCACATGTTTCTATCGTTGGTGGAGATGCTTTTGGCAATCCTAAATGTATACGGATAAGTTATGCCGCATCGGAAGCAGATTTGCTGGAAGCCATGGACAAAGTTAAAATTGCATTAGCCAAGTTGACCTAATTGGATGGCACAGATTCAAGAAATATTTGAAGGCTTTAAACATCTGAATGTACTCATTCTAGGTGATGTAATGGTTGATGAGTACTACGTAGGAGAGGTAACAAGAATCAGCCCTGAAGCGCCAGTTCCGGTGGTTTCAGTTAAAAAAAGAGAACGCAGATTAGGAGGAGCGGCTAACGTTGCTTTGAATATTAAAGCACTGGGGGCAAATCCTATTCTTTGTGCAGTACGTGGTAACGACCCAGAAGGCGAATGGCTTTATAACCGGTTAAGTGAAGTTGCACTCGAAAACGAAGGTATTATCGTTGACCGAAAACGACCAACAACAATTAAGACGCGGGTAATTGGTAACAACAAACAACTCTTGCGCGTTGACCAAGAAGATTGTACCGAAGTTGATAGCGATATTGAAAAACATGCGCTTGACTTTGTAAAGTCTATATTAACCGGAATAGACGTTGTGATTTTCCAAGATTACAACAAAGGCTTCTTAACTAAAAAACTCATCGGGAGCGTCATTAAACTTTGTAACAAAGAAGACATCCCAACGTTGGTAGATCCAAAAATTGAACACTTTTTTGACTACAAAGGAGTTACGTTGTTTAAACCAAATAAAAAAGAAATCATTGATGGTCTCCAGTTACAAAGTGAACTTTCTACCAAAACAGAAATAGAGTCGGCAATTCAATTGCTTGCCAAGAAACTAGACATAAAGCAGGTGCTTTTAACCTTGTCTGAAATGGGTGTCGCCATATTAGAAAACGAACAGGTAGTTTTTATCGACGCACATAAACGCAAGATTGCCGATGTTAGCGGCGCTGGTGACTCTGTGATTAGCGTAGCGGCTTTAGCTGTTGGCTCTAAAATGCCTTGGACTTCTGTAGCCGGATTAAGCAATTTGGCCGGAGGTTTGGTTTGCGAAAAAATAGGCGTAGTAGCCATAGACAAAACTAGACTGTTAGACGAAGCCTTGCGTATTGGTCTATAAAGGGATATACTGAAAGTCTCTAATTATTATTTCGACATCTCTACCCGTTTCAGGACCTTGACCGCCGTCATTCACTAACCAAAGATTTATTCTTGCATTTGTTTCCGAACCTGGCTTAGGAATCACAATCGGTTCGGAGGTATTTCCTCCCTCTTGCTTGACGCGTGCGGGCTGAGTATCATCAAAGCTCCATTCGCCAAGCACTGTTCCTTGACCATAGGTATCGCCAGCATATGATATCCAAGTAATCTCTTTCTCGGTCCATGTAAACGCGTGCGTAGAAACTCCTTTTAAGCTTCCAAATGGATATTCTGGACGGTGCTTCCGTTCTTCGTTTAACTGCCCGAAGAATATTGGTTGAACACCATATTGCAATGTTCTCTGTTCTGCTTTGTTATTCCATTTACTTACTTCAATATCCACCTCTGAGTTCCCGTCCGTTTGAAACGTGTTGTTGTCCCAGGTAAACAAGCCCAGTACGATGTTGTCGGAGATATTTTCTAAATCCGCGTCAACCGTGAAGATATATGTACCAAAACCCATGTTTTTATCTGAAACTACCTCCGTGCTGAACCATTTATCGTTTCGTTTTACAATTTTCATATGTAAATACCCATTGTCATCAATGGTGATGTCTCTTTCATTTCCAGAGAAATAATTTGGCCCCGGTCCCCATTTACCTGTCTCGTGAATTTTTACAGTCCAGTCATGACCAGCGAAGTGGATACTGTCTCCTACCCTCCCAAATGTTTCGGTATTGACCGATGGATCTGGAGGAGCAGATTGTTGACATGCCACCAATGAAGTGCTGACAACCAATAGGCCGAATAGTTTCATTTTAATCTTATTCACTTTTCTGTTCTTCATATGTTATGTTGCCCCACAATGATGGATTTTTATGAAATCCTTCGATGCCACTGCTATTCCATTTAAGCTGTTTTGTTCTGTTCTTGCCATTGCCGTCGTTAATGGCCACTTCTAAATGGTAGTTAATGTCAGATTTTAGGTTTCCTCGATTGAAATGCGCATAAGGTATTTTAGCCTCAAACTGATAACCCGAATTGGTCTTTTTATAGGCAATGTTACTGTTTGCAATTATTTTATGTGCTTGCCAGTCCCACACCACAGGGTTTTCACCAAGTTTGATACAAACGTGCTGATCGGTCAATAGCAATTGCTTTCTTTTGGGATTTGCATCCTCATTCGTACTAAAGGCAAGTTCTACTCCGTCACCATTCCATACGTCATCACCTGACTTATCGTTCAATATAGGGCTTGCATCTTGTATCACTCCACTTACAAATAAGTATTCTGAATTCCCAACGATTGAGATTTTATTACCTTCAATTTCAATTGAGTTGCTCCAACTTACTTCGTCGAGTTCGCCGTCAATCACAAATCCAGGATCGTTATCAAAACGTGATGCGTAATGCTTGTTTAAAGTTCCGGTAAACGGTACTACACGTATTTCATCAAAATATACATCGCCTGCGGCTTCAAACTGAATAATCATTTGTTTGATGTTGGTCTCATCTGCACCAAATTGTTCCCAACCAAAATCACCAATTGGAAGTGTAACCGTTGCCCAGCTTTCACCTTCGTTATATGCAATGTATTTAGACGCAAAACCAATCCAGGCTTGTTTTCCGCCATAATCTTCCATGGCCGCAGCCAATGGCAACGACACAATCTTACCATCTTTACTAAAGGCTTTAAACTGAATAGCGGCCTTGTTCATAATCATGCTAAGGTCTTTTGGAGCCCAGCCATCCCATCCTATTCCCATGCCTATCCAGTCGCAACCACCTTCAATTTTATCCCACTTTAGGTGTACGGCGCTGTTACCCGCATACAAAGTTTCTGCGCTATTGGCTACCTGAATGCATTTTACATCAGGCGTAAACCAGACTTCAGAATTAAGTTTGTCTTTCAGTACATTTAGGGCATAAAAGTTTTCAATATGTGGTGGTTCAGGTTTACTCGAAGCCTCGTCAAAAAGTGCCTTAGGTTTCACCGAAACACATGCAGTCATCAAAACCAGCACTGCTGAACATACAATAATTTTATTCCACATCTTTAGAGTTTTAAAGGTCCATCAGTCGTAAATATCATGTAATCCATTAGCGCTTGTGAGTAACCGCTTGACGGATTCGCCAAAAACAAACAAGAAATCATCTCAAGCTTGTCTGGGTTGTGAAGACCGTTCCCTTTTGGTGCAGTAGGTTGACCGTTTTCCAATGCTACCATGTCAGAATATTTGATTGATACAATTTGCCATCCAGCATCTAGTCCTTTGAGCTCAACAGAGTACATATCTTCGTTCGCTTCATTGAAATTACCGTCGCCATTCTCGTCTTCCTTAAATTGGAATAAAACCACACCGTTGGTAATTGTATCAGGCCTGTACAAGGCTACATTAAAGTAAGATTCATTTGGGTTACTGCTTAAGCCAAAACCATTCGGTCCTACAGATTTTGCTGGGAAATCTATAAGGCCTATCAACCAGTCCCAATTCACTGCACCCCCCATGTCAAAGTATCTACTGCCTTGAGGAACTGTTTTATCACTAGCTAGTTTAAAAGACATATTTGCGCCACTTTGAGCGAATATATTCCAGTCTGGATTGATGGCTTCAAAATCTGCCACTACAGTACCATTAGGCACTCGTAAACCTGTGACATTTACATTTGCATTTTGTTTAGAACTATCGGCTTCAGTCCAAAGTTCAACAGTGCATGCTCCAGTGCCAAATGACGGAAAAATAGTTGTAGACCCATCCCATGTCCCATTCTCTTCGTTAATCAAATTCGATCTTCCTTCAATGATTTTAGTCGCATCAGACGTGCTACTTTTTATGGTAATCGTCCATGAGGTAATTGTTGAAAACCGCGCTGAGAAGTATACGGTTTCGTTAGCCGAAAAATCGACATCGTCTTGACTCGTCTTAAAATCTTCAAGAACCGTAAAATCTCCATATAAGTCAGTCAAATTTGGCCCTTCAGGCTCTGTCACTCTTTCGCAACCTACTGTAAATACCATCGTACCAATTACTACAAACGCAGCAAATCGATTCATAATAGATGTTTTATTTAATATCATTTTCATTTCTATTCAATTTAAAAGTACATACTATAAACGATGCCAAATTGACTTAAGTCAAACGCAGGTGTTTCTGAATTTGCAGCATCTTCATAGTTTAATTTCTGCCAAACTATATTCAAGTGATTCTTCTCGTCAAACGTATAGCGGAGTGCAACCGACATAATAGACTGATTCATTTCAGTATTAAACCGCTCAAAGTCTACAATTTCGCTATAGTCGTTTCTCGTGTTAAGGAACTCCAAGCCTTTGGCATTAATCATTCGATAGCTACCGATTATCGCGAAATCCTTCGACAAACCAACCTTCACACCCAAATCAACCATAGTAGAAGTAAAATCTACATCCGCTGTATCCAAGGCTATATCACGTTGTGTGTTTTGATTGGTTATACCCAAACTCACTTCTAATGGATGCTTAAAGGTTGGCATCAACGTATCTAATCTGATAAGTGCCGAAAGGTCTATCACGTTAAATGTACGCAGTTCATCGGTTCCTTGGCCAACAACTTCAGACAACATTCGATAGGTTGCGTCAACGTTAATCAACTCGTTATTTGTGCTGTGTATCGCATTAACGGAGAGTCCCTTTCTGTTTGGTGTAGCCTTACCATAAGGCTGAACATTATCGTACTGAGGAGCAAATCTTTGCAGCTCCATAGAAAGCGTTGGTTGGTATAAGGAAGCATCCTGCATCATGTCTAACTGGGTTACAGGGCGAACAACTTGGTCGTTGCCATAGCGGTTAAACATTTGCGCTTGCGATTCAAAATTGATTCGCCTACTTTGTGCTCCAACACTTCTGAATTGAGGTCCCACATTAATATAATTCACAGACAGGCTAGGAAGTTTGTCTCCTCGCGTAATTTTCAAGTCAAGATCGTAGAAGTAATCGCGAAGACCCTTCGCATTTGGGTCGTTAAGTGTATACATCTCTGAAATACCACTTTCTGATGTAAAACTCAGATCGTATGCATTCACCTTTTGATGTATCTCTGTTGTTCCGGTAATTACAGGATTGTGAAAGGCCATCTCTGAACGCGAAGTTCCTAGTACATCCATCATGTCAACATAATTTAGGCCAACGGCAAGCTTGTCACTCTGCAGCAATGTTGCGTTACCTCCAAAGAAAATACGTTCGCTAGATTGCCCAAAATCCGTAGGTCTATTCCGAAACATAAATGAGTTCACTTGAAGTTCCTTTACCGCTTTAGAAAACTCTAAGGTAAAGTCAACCGCGGCACCTTGCTGGCGCCAAGTATTGTCGTCGGTATAGAATAAGTCGTAGTGTACCATATCACGGTAAATGTTAAGCACCTCTGATTGATGACTACTCAATTCTTCTTGGTTATTAAAAAAGGTGTATGGGCTTAATTTGTAATTGATATCCCCTAATTGATATCGCACTGCATCATTCACTAAGCCTTTCAAATACATTTGACGCATGTCGAAAGTGACACCCGAACCCCAAAATCCACCAAAATCATTTCGAACCCTAACCATGGCATGAACAAACGTGTTTGCATTCGGTCTTGCATTTAAGGCTACGTCAACCAAAGTATTCCCAGAGTTTAAGTTAGTCGGAGTAATGGTATCACCGGCTGAATTCAATTTATTTTGTTGGAATACGCTACGTGCGGCACCTGAAGCCCACACTTTCTTTCCTTGTCCTAGTGTAATTGTTGAGCAAAGCGTCAACGCGATTACGACTATATATTTCTTCTGAATCATTTAAAATGTTAATTTAAGTTCTACAACTGTCTCAGTACCGTTGAACGCATCGCGTTCAAAATTGCGATCTTCATAATGGAACCATCTGTGACGTAAAAATAAAGCGGTGTTTTTAGACAAATCATAGTCTATTCCTAGGCCTGCTCCCCAGCCTCTTTGATTTCGTGGGGCATTTGTAATCGCATCCAAATCCGTTTGATAATTGGCTACAATACTTTCGTAACCCAAGTACGTTGCGATAACGCATCGATCATTATATTCATAGTACGTTTCTAACTCATTGCTATAATGTCTTAGGTAGGCATCTTCCGAAAAAACGGTAATAGGTGAAATGAAATCCTGAACCGAACTATATCTATTTAACAAGAATGCGTAGAATCGTTTTAGGCCAATTTTGCCAGAATATTTGGCCTGGACTTCCATTACGTTAAACTTCTTAGCCACAAAAGTGTCGGACAGTTCAACGATTTCATATACATCTCGGAAAATCACATTATATCTACCATAAGCACCAACATTTGTCGGGAAATTCCATCTCCAAAAGCGAGATCGCGTTAGTTGATTAACAGGGTGTCCGTAGCTTATTTGATTACTAAGTCCTTTCAATTCTGAAGATATGCCATTGGCAACTGAAAGCTTGAGTTTTTTCATCGGGAATTCAGCATTGATGTTGACCCCTTGTCGATTGTTGGTAAACTGACCAATTGCTGTGAGTGCACTCGCAAAAGGAGCCAATACTTGACTTGACCCTACCGTACCTGCGGCTAGCGTATTGTTACTAGCCTCACGGATTGCGGAGTTAAAGAATATAGCATTGTTGTTTATAACGTTAGGGCTAACTCTAAAGAAATGTAATTCTAAAGGCACCTTACTGATTTTTTCGGTGAAATTCAACTTAAGGTTTATGGCTTCACCAAATGGAAGACTATGCACCGGACTGTAATACTGACCTGCACCGATTTCTGATTTCAGAATAATTCCTTTCGATACATTCGCTTGAAACTGTATGGTTGATATATCAAATCCAATGCTGTTCGTTCCAAGACTATCGCTATAGGTTTGATTATGGAACGTGTTAAACGCAACAAATCCAAAAGGCGTTTCCTTTTTTAACTGCCCCCCGTAAGACAAATTAGGAATGGTAAGAAAACCACCATTTAGTTCTGTTTTACCGTACAAGGCTTTTAAACTCAAATTACCTGGAAGATTTGAAGCTTCCACAATAGTTCCAGTAAATGCCCGCTCTCCCCAACGTGTATCTTGGTTAATATTTCCTTGATTATAGAAGCTACTATATCTGTCAGACACATTGCCTGTAACAGGATCCCAAGGATTCCGTTCAAACAACATAAAACGATTGTAACCTGTAAAGCCTGCCAAAGTAAAATCACTCAACGATACCCAATGAATACCACCAGTTTTTACACCGAACGTGCCTATATCTGTATCAAAGTTTCCATATAGATTGATACCAAGAAGCAAACCTAAGTTTGTGCCAAAACGCGTACCTGTTAGTGGACTATATATCGTTGGCAAATTGGTTTGACTTACTTGCCCTTGTCCATAGGTTTGGTTGATTTTACCATCCAAAAATTGAAAAGCATATAAATCGAAACCCCAAGCAGTTTTTGCCGAAGGTCTTCCAGAAAAATTTAATGTGAGATTTGGCAATTGACTATCGTCACCAACAAAAACACTTTTTTGAAGCGCTGTGTCGTTGTTTACTTCGTTTAAGATCAACGCGTCCTTATGTCGCGTATACGTGCTAAAAAATCGATACGTCCCACCAATTTTGAAAGTGTATAGTGCGTCTGCGGGCTTCTTAGGATAAACTCCAACCTTGGGTTTTATCGTAGAATCGAACCGGGTGTTCCAGTGGGCTTGCCAACGCTTAAACGAATCTAACTCCTGATTATCAGGAGGAGCCTGACCCGAACTGGATTGCCATCCAATCAGACAACAGATGATTGTAACTATTCTTTTTGAATTCATCATTTAAATAAATACCATAAAATGAAAACTGAGATTATTAATAAAAGTGACAGAATAATATTGACACTTGATTTTTGAATTGTAATGGCGCCTTTAGACCATGTTATGTCTGCGAGACGGGATTCTGAAAGTGCGTCTTTCTCTTTCGAGAACACATACAGCAACGCCACACAAACCAGAAAAAGGAATAAAGCAAAGTGTAAAAAGTTTATTTGCGTGAAGGCATATAAGGGCCCGCTTAAATCGTCTTGAACTAGTTCTAACCCAAGTCTAACTAATCCTAAAACTGCACCACTTAACAAGGATATTTTAGCAGCTTGAGGCGTTATTTTCTTACTCAAAATACCAATTAAGAAAACAGCAGCAATTGGTGGTGATATATATGCTTGAATACTTTGAAGCACCTTAAATAAGCCTCCTTTAATATCTTCCATAAAAGGAATCCACGCCATACCCAATAAAATGAGAACGACGGTAGCAATCTGACCTACGTACACAAGTTGTTTTTTGGTGGCCTCAGGTTTGTATTGACGGTAAATGTCCATTGTAAACAACGTAGAACATGAATTAAAAACAGAAGACAATGAACTCATGAGAGCGGCCAGTAAGCCAGCAATAACAAGGCCTTTAAAACCCGCCGGCAAAACTGTTAGGCTAAGCAGCGGTAATGCGGCATCGTAGTTTGTGGTGCCGTCTGCTTTCAATGGAAACGTAATGAGCGCATTGTCGCCAACCGAAAGGGCTAGTGCGATAACACCCGGGATTACAAACAAAAACAGCGGTAAAAGCTTCAAGAAACCACCAAAAATGGTTCCTTTCCTAGCGTGATCAATATTTTTTGCAGCCAATACACGTTGAACGATAAATTGGTCCGTACACCAATACCATACTCCTAAAATTGGAGCGCCAAAGACTATACCTGTCCAAGGATAGTCTGGATGTTGCATGTTTTTCCATAGGCTAAGCGAACCTTCAGGAACGTTTTGCACTACACCTTCCCATCCATTTAAAGATTTTAAACCAAAATAGGTTAGGGCAATAGAGCCACCTATAAGCACTATCATTTGCAGAAAGTCGGTATACACAACCACTTTTAACCCACCTATTAGCGTATACACACCGGTGAATACAACAATTAACAAAGCACCAGTCCAGAAGTTGATTCCGAGTAATGTGGTAAATACGATACCTCCTGCGGCAATGGTTATAGATATTTTGGTTAAGACATACGCCACTATGGAAATCCAGCTTAGATAATTTCTGGCCCAAGAACTGTACCTTCTTTCTAAAAATTCAGGCATAGTAAATACACCACTTTTCATATAAAAAGGAACAAAGAACCAACCCAATACCAGCAGCATAAGTGCAGCGAGTATTTCGAACTGACCTGCGGCAAACTCTCCTTTTGCCCCGGCACCAGCCAATCCAATTAAATGTTCAGAGCCAATATTTGATGCAAACAGTGAAGCGCCAATCACCCACCAACCTAAATTTCTTCCACCCAAGAAGTACGACTCTGGACTTCTTTTGCGTTTAGAACATTTCTTCTTCAAAAAGAAAAACAAAGCAATACCAAATACGCATAAGAAATATACTCCTATAACGACTAAATCCAGCGATGCTAAGTGCTCAAACATCTTCCTAATATTCGAAATTCAGTTTACGTTTTTTCAACTTAATGGTAGTCGTCGCGTTAGGATCAGGTTTAACATAAAATGGAATATTGAAATACCCCATTTGTCCTTTACGATCGTAGGCAAATACAAAAACCCGGTACGCGCCTTCTTTTTGGGGAGCGACAAACTCCATTTTGTTTTTTTGCTTTGATTTAATCAAACCTGGAATGCTCGGTGGTGCGCTTTCGACATCTCCACCTGCCTTTACGTCTGTACTTTCAGATATGACCTGCCAATCGATTTTAAGCTTGTCCCCATCTGGGTCGTTGAAGTTTGCTATTACCGTATAACGCCTACCCGATTCAACAATATTATCTGGTATAGGTTTACTATCGTAGAGTAACGCAAAATCAACCACTTTGGGTGATTCATTTTTAGGTTTTTCGCCTCGCCAATCAATATGTAATCGATCGACCGATTCGGTACTTTCACCCGCAGCGCTAAACATACCATACCAAGTTGCTGTAGTCTCCTGCTTTTGCCCCCATAAAAATACATAGGAACCAACACACTTTAAACTATCTGCATTGATGTAGTTATTTCGTTCTTCATAGCTATCGGCTTTTTCACTAGACGTTTGTTCGATTGGGGCGCCCCACTTTGTTTTTGCCGTTTCCCAATGTCCATTAGGGCCCCACTCTGCAATTAGGTATGCTCCTGGCCAACCAAATCTATGCATGTCATCTACGGCTTTTTTCAAATCGCCATAGGTATTGACTCCATAGATATCAAGATCAGGTACGTTTTGTAATATTAATGCTGTTTCGGTAGAATCATATCCGGCAGTTACCGTTGTTGTTGGATGATTTGGGTCGATACGGTGCACCATGGCACAGATATCCTGAACCGCATTCCAAACCTTCGTATTACTGTAAAATAAATCTACTTCATTACCAACACCCCACATAAGCAAAGCTGGATGGTCTTTGAACTCTTTTACTTTTCTAGTAAAATACTCCAACTGTTTGCGTACAGCAGTTGTGTCGTTGTAGTCGAAACCATGTCGTTCGTGCTGAACCCACAAACCCATCATTACTGTCAAACCACGTTCGTGTGCCGCATCTAAAAATTTCTTGGCATTTTCTAAACTCCAAGTACGAATGGAATTGCTACCAATTTCAACCGCCTTGTCGAGATAGACTTGCCCCCCTACTCCTTTAATGTAATAAGGTTTTCCATCACGATAGAGTTCCCAGTCTCCATTGACTTTTTTTACTTCTACTTTTACAGCTTGCGCATTTGAATTGACGTATAACACAAACGCCAACACACTCATTAGTATAGCTTTATAGTTCAAAACTGATTTCATTTTTCTTTCTTGCATCGTAACGTTCTTTGTCAAAATTGAATAGTTTGGCTGGTCGGTGTGCGACATTTGATTCAACCTCATTTAAAGGCGTAACCAAATCCATACTTAAGATCTTCTTTCTGAAGTTTGGTTTGTCAAATCTCATATTTAGGAGTGCCTCGTATACACCTTGCAATTCAAGCAAAGTGAATTTTTCGGGTAAAAGTTCAAATCCGATAGGCTCGGTACGCACTTTTTTCCGAAGATTGGCTAATGCCTTTTGAAGGATTTCCTCGTGGTCAAAACCCAAGGGGGGAAGTTCATTGATATCGAACCATTTCACCTCTTTTGCCCAAGTGGACGCCACAGGCTTATGATTATCAGTTCGAACAAGTGAGTAATAACCTACTGTTATAACTCGGCCAACAGGGTGTCTATCAACACGACCGAAGGTGTGAAATTGTTCAAAGTATATATTCTCGAGTCCAGTAAGATGTTGTAAAATTCTATCGGCTGAGGAGTCTAAATCTTCTTCGGGATACACCAAATCACCAGGTATGGCCCAATTGTCTAAATACGGTTCTGCCCCCCTTTGGATTAATAGAACGCGTAATGATTTGTCTTTATAACCGAATATGACACAATCCGTTGACATACCAAAATGAAGGAAATCTGAAAAAGGTAAATTGTTTTCGGAGAGGAAATATATATCTGGGTTTTTCTTGTGCATTTTCAATAAGGATATGCACAAACATATAAAAAAAAACTTATAGTACTTTTTACTTTAAGAAAATTACGCTTATTTCGACTCTAAATGAAAATGAGATTATTTTCATGCGTTGATTATTTAATAATAGATATATGAAAACAAAAAATCCAGTTATTATGATGATCGCCATGATTGTAGCCCTAGGGGGGTTACTCATGGGATTCGACGCCTCGGTAATATCAGGGGTTATAAAATTTATTGAGCCTGAGTTTGGTTTAACGAAACTGCAATTGGGATGGTCGGTAGCTTCATTAACGGTTACAGCAACCCTTGCCATGCTTGTGGCCGGGCCATTAAGTGACAAAATTGGTCGAAGAACGGTGTTGCGATACGCGGCAATATTATATGCCGTGTCTGCATTTGCATCGGCTTTTGCACCCACGTATACATTTTTGGTAATTGCACGAATGATTGGTGGATTCGGCGTAGGGGCCTCATTAATTTTGGCACCAATGTACATCGCAGAAATGGCTCCACCTGAAATAAGAGGCCGGTTGGTATCGTTCAACCAGCTTAACATTGTAATAGGTATTTCACTGGCTTTCTTTACCAACTACCTCATTCTTCAACTCGGTAAAAGTGACGCTTCATGGGTTGCTTCTCTTAAAATTAATGAGAACAATTGGCGGTGGATGCTTGGTTTAGAAACCGTTCCTGCGATTTTATATTTCTCCGGTTTGTTTTTCGTACCTAACAGTCCTAGGTGGCTTATTCTAAAAGGTCGATATGACGAGGCCAAAAAGGTTCTTAGTAAATTCTCAGGACCTGAAGAATCAGAAAAGACGGTACAGGAAATTCAAGACCACATCGAACAAGATAAAAACAAAGCCAAGGTTAGTATTGGAGAGCTCTTTAAACCGGCAATGAGATTCGTATTGGTCATTGGTGTTGTGGTAGCCGTATTACAACAAATCACGGGTATTAACTCCGTATTTTTCTACGCACCAATGATTTTTGAACAGTCGGGTATTGGCACTGACGCGTCATTTATTCAAGCCATTTTAGTAGGGATAACCAACCTCTTGTTTACCATTTTAGCTTTAGCCTTGATAGATAGACTTGGACGTAAGCCACTACTCAGTATTGGAGTAGCCGGAATGACGATATGTCTGTTCCTGTTGTCTTACGGGTTTAATTCGGCATCCTATACCTTACCTGCAGATTCTATTTCAGGATTGGTAGACAATGTTGACTTATCGGGTTTGGAAGCTATCGCTGGTAAAACGTATGAATCTGACATTGCGTTTAATGAAGCCTTGTCGTCGTCTTTAGAAGTAGACGTATTAGCCGCACATAAATCGGAAATTATTAAAGCAGCGATTCAAATGAATCCTAAATTAATTTTAGTTGGCATTTTAGGGTTTGTAGCTTCTTTCGCCATTTCGATTGGGCCAGTGATGTGGGTCCTGTTTTCAGAACTGTTTCCAAATCGAATCAGAGGAATTGCCATATCATTTGTAGGCGTAATCAACTCTGCCATAAGCTTTGTGGTTCAATGGGTATTCCCATGGCAATTAGAAGTACTGGGTAACGCAGGAACATTTTTTATCTATGGCGTATTTGCCCTTATTGGCCTCATATTTATTATACGTGTAATTCCAGAAACCAAAGGGAAGTCATTAGAGGAGTTGGAAGAAGAACTTGTTAAAACCGCTTAAATCTATGCATCAGAAGTTACTATTTTTGAAGCTGAACGTCTTGCTGAGCGGTAAGTTCACCGCCCTTGTATTGATGTGTTCTCTCGTTGGTTGTAAACAGGAAGCCAATGAAGTTGAGACTGATCTTATCCAAGTCGAAAACTATACAACAGGTACCGACCATGTTCAAAAGACCGAAACGTATGTTCGTATTCCTGCTGATAACCACATTACCATCAACGTTGACGTTCCTGCTACTGGGCGTTATCAAGTGGAAGTTTTTGGATCGTCCGATAATGGTACAATCTGGATTGAAGACTATATCAACAATACAGATGACCGGACTTACAACATCACGGGAGACATCAAATTTGCACACAACAATTCCTTTCATTCTTCAAGCATGTTTGGCTCACCTCTATCGGAAGGAAGTCACCCATTTAAAATCCATGCTAAAAACGATACCGTAAATATTGACTGGATAAAACTTACCCCGATACTTGTGCATGATTCGACCTACGAAGTGTTGGAACAAAAAATGCAGGGTAGTCAATGGGACTTGGTATGGTCAGACGAGTTTGATGTAAACGGCTTACCTGACACGTCAAAATGGTCTTACAACATCGGAAACTGGGGATGGGGCAACAACGAGTTACAGTATTACACCGCCTTTGACGAGAAAACAGCGCGCGTAGAAGACGGCAATCTTATTATTCAAGCACATCAAGACAAGAGTGATTCTACTTGGACCTCAGCAAGATTGACAACCCAAGGTAAATTCGGCTTCAAATATGGTAAGATAGAATTTAGGGCTAAGGTACCGCACGATCGTGGAACATGGGCTGCTGGTTGGCTGCTTGGATCAAATTACAAGGACGAAATATCTTGGCCATACTGCGGAGAAATAGATGTTCTTGAATGCGTTGGATATGAAATTAACGACACCACATTCGCTGGATTAAACCATGCTACCTGCCATACAAGAAAGTATTATTTCAAACAGGGCAATCAAATAGGAAGTGATACGACGTTAACCCACATGACAGATTCCTTTCATACTTATGCAGTTGAATGGCATCCAGATGTTATCTATGGGTTGGTGGATGGAAAGCGTTATTACACCTATGACAAAAATGCCGACGACTTAGAATGGCCCTTTAACAAACCACAAGACATTATACTCAACCTTGCCATTGGAGGCGGATGGGGCGGAGCAAAAGGACTTGACCCTAATATGGACGCTCCTCAATACATTTTAGACTATGTGCGGGTGTACGACCTCAAATAACTTCTAGTATGACAAAGCTTACACCGTATGCGTTATGTTTTATGACCTTATTTGTTTTGGTCGGTTGCGGCCAAAAAACTATAGAAGAATTGAATGTTAGCATTTTTCAAACCAGTGCTGCTGGTGATCATTTAAAACAAATTGAACTACCCACCACAGAAGCTGCTGTTTCTGGTGAGATCGTTATCAATACAAATGAAACATTCCAAACTGTTACCGGTTTTGGTGGAGCGTTTACAGAATCTAGTGCCACTTTGCTCAACCAATTAAGCGCTGATAAACGCAACCAAATTATGGAGGCGTATTTTTCAGCAGACGGGGCACAATACAGTTTGACTCGAACGCATATGAATAGTTGCGACTTCTCTGTTGGTCATTACAGTTATGCTCCAGTTGAAGGAGATACGGCTCTTGAATCGTTTAGCATTGCAGAAGATACGGCTGATATAATTCCGATGATAAAACAAGCACAAGCATTGTCGTCAGAAGGGTTTAAGATTGTTGCCTCTCCGTGGACGGCACCCATCTGGATGAAAGACAACAAAACGTGGAACGGCGGAAAGTTAGAAAAAAAATACTACGGCACTTGGGCAAAATTCTTTTCGAAATATGCACAAGCATATAGCGATGAAGGAATTAATATTTGGGCATTTACAGTAGAAAATGAACCCTTGGGTAATGATGCCAATTGGGAAAGCATGCACTACACCCCTCAAGAAACTGCGGATTTTGTAAAACACCATCTAGGACCACAGTTGCAACAAGATAACATTGACGCCAAAATATTGGTGTACGACCAAAACCGCGGAAAAGAATTAGATGAATGGGCATTGGCATTACTAACCGACTCGGCTTTAGCACCTTACATTTACGGCACAGCGGTACATTGGTATACAAGTACGATTGATTGGTATCCGCAATCACTAACGTCCACACATAACCTTGCTCCCACCAAACATATTATACATACTGAAGGTTGTATTGATGCTGAAGTACCTCACTGGAAAGATGATGCCTGGTATTGGAGTAAAGAAGCAACAGACTGGGGTTGGGATTGGGCCAAAGAAGAAGACAAAAAAGACCACCCGAAATATGTGCCATGTTATAGATACGCCAGAGATATCATTGGCTGTATGAATAACTGGGTGGAAGGTTGGATAGATTGGAACATGGTTCTTGATAAAAATGGAGGCCCTAACTTAGCTAACAATTGGTGTATAGCACCAGTCATTGTTGACACTGATAGTAACGAAGTTTATATCACACCGTTGTACTATGTTCTCAGTCATTTTAGTAAATTTATTCGACCTGATGCTATAAGAACAGGCATAGACACAAAACATGATGCGCTGATGGCAACCGCTGTAAAGAATAAAGATGGATCTAACGTAGTAATCGTTTTTAACGAATCTGATAAACCGATACACTACAAGCTAACCATTGATAATAAAGAAAAAACAATATTGATTGACCAACAAGCGATACAAACTATCGTTGTAAGTCAGTAATTGTGATACCTCAAAACAAGAAAAGTAAAAGAATTTAATGTCTAATCAAGAGTCGACTGGAGAATACGTCAAAATAGACGGTGAACAGTTTTATAAAATTTCAAATAGCGATTCGATTCGTCCGTTTTTCATGACCATCGTAAGCCCTAGCGACCATTGGTTGTTTATTGCTAGTAATGGTGGCATCACTGCAGGTAGAAAAAATGCAGGGTCGTCCTTATTCCCGTATTACACTGACGACAAAATAATTGACCTTGCCGATATCACGGGGAGTAAAACTATCGTTCGTTTCGATGATAAGAATAAAAGATTCTGGGAACCATTCTCGGAGCGTAATGTAGGAGAAAACATTGCACGAAATCTGTACAAAAACCGAATTGGCAACAAGGTGATTTTTGAAGAAATTCACCATACACATGGCTTGTCTTTTCAATATATGTGGACGTTTTCAGAAAAATTTGGCTTCGTTAAACGTGCAAGCATAAAAAACACAGGCGATACTCCAATGCCGTTCGAAATACTGGATGGCTTACAAAACGTTCTCCCTTATGGTGTCGATACAGATTTACAAGCTTCGCGAAGCACATTGGTTGATGCGTACAAGAAGTGTGAGTTAGACAATGCCAGTGGCATGGGTATCTACTCCTTAAGTGCGATGATTGTAGATAGGGCTGAGCCAAGTGAGTCGTTGTCTTGCACAACGATTTGGTCAACCGGTTTGAACCGGGAAAAAACTTTATTGTCGTCAACCCAACTGAAGTCTTTTAGACTCGGCAATACAATTAAACATGAACACGATGTTCGTGCTGAAAAGGGTGCTTACTTTTTGTCTGCCAAATTAGCGCTGGCGGCTAACGAAGAAACCACGTGGTTTACCATATGTGAGGTGAATCAAAATCATGCAGACGCTATCAATTTGAAAGCCCAAATTGTAAATGAAAGTTCACTAGTTCATGAATTAACTGAAGACATTGCCAATACTACAACAGATCTTAAGAAATTGGTGGCCAAGGCCGACGGTCTTCAAAAAACCAACGATGACTTAAGTACTGGAAGGCATTTTTCTAATGTTTTATTCAACATCATGCGCGGTGGCATATTTGACGACCAATATTGCATTTATCGGTCTGATTATGAGCCACACATTGCCTCAATGAATAAGAACGTGTATGAAAACAATATAGCGTTCTTTCAAAACCTTGATGACGAACTAGAGCTTAAGTCTTTCATACAACTTGTATCAGACCAGGGTGATATTGATTTATTGAGATTGACAAATGAATATTTACCCCTGTTTTTCAGTCGTCGACACGGGGACCCAAGCCGACCTTGGAACTATTTTTCCATCGAAACTCAAAACAATGAAGGTGAAAAAATCAGAAATTACGAAGGCAACTGGCGTGATATTTTTCAAAATTGGGAAGGTTTAGCATTAACTTTTCCAGACTACACATTTGGCTTTATTAGTAAATTTTTAAATGCCTCTACCATTGATGGTTACAATCCGTATCGGGTATTTAAGGAAGGTTTAGACTGGGAAGTAGCGGATGAACATGACCCTTGGTCTTACATCGGTTACTGGGGTGATCATCAGATCATATACCTAACCAAATTATTGGAGATTTGTGAAGCACACTTCCCTAATTTACTGTCAGACATGCTTACTACGGAGTTATTCGTTTATGCGAATGTGCCTTATCGAATTAAGGAGTTTGATGCTATAGTATCAAACCCGCGCGATACAATTGTTTACGACTATGCTGCAGAACAAAAAATAGCTGAAAAAGTTAAGGAAATTGGTGCTGATGGAAAACTAGCCTTACACCGAGATAATACTCCTGTACGTGCAAGTATGACTGAAAAATTAATGGTCGCGCTATGTACAAAACTATATAACTTTATACCTGATGCAGGTATTTGGCTCAATACACAACGACCCGAATGGAATGATGCGAATAATGCCTTAGTTGGTAATGGAGTATCAATGGTTACCTTGTATTATTTACGTAGGTTCATCGCATTCACACAGCAAATTATTGACGCAGACAAGCAACCGACTACTGTTATTAACAGACCTGTCGCCCGTTTAATTCAATCGTTAAAATCTACCTACGAAGAGAATATACCGACATTACATAAAGGATTTACAGATTCTGAACGTTATGACTTTACGGCGTCTATTGGTGAAATAGGTGAATACTTCCGACGACAGGCTTACGCTGGGTTTAGAGCAGAAAAAGAAACAATAAACACCGCTGATATTTCAGAACTATTGGCAGTTGCTTTACAATATATAGATGCTACCATTGCCAAAAATAAAAGGGATGATGCACTGTATCATGCCTACAACGTAGTTGACTTTAAAAACAAGTCTGTTGGTATTGACCATCTTTACGAGATGCTGGAAGGACAGGTTGCCGTGCTAAGTGCAGGTACCATTGAGCCACAAGAAGCCAGTGACATTTTAGATGCACTTAAGGCTAGTAAGATGTTTCGTGAAGACCAGTATAGCTATCTATTGTATCCAGACCGTCAATTGCCGTTTTTTATTGACAAAAACACCATACCCAAAACTGCGGCAGCAAACATTGCCTTATTTCAACAACTTCAGTCGGATTCGAACACGTCACTTATCCTTTTAGATGACTGCGGCGATTATCATTTTAATGGAGACATTAATAATGCGAACGACGTTATTGACGTATTAAGGAATCTATCTGCTGAAGGGTATTCTGACCTCGTAAATGAAAACAGACAAGAGATTTTAACCGTTTTTGAAGATCTATTTGACCACAAATCTTTTACTGGTCGATCAGGAACATTTTATGGATATGAAGGACTAGGCTCCATTTACTGGCACATGGTGTCAAAACTATTACTCGCTGTTCAAGAAAACATTATTTCAGCATACCACAAAGGCGCGTCTGATCAGATTCTTGGTAACCTAGTAGAGCACTATTATGAAATACGCGCTGGCATTGGGGTTAACAAATCACCTCAATTGTACGGTGCTTTCCCTACAGACGCCTATTCGCACACGCCAGGAAATGCTGGAGCACAACAACCTGGCATGACTGGGCAAGTTAAAGAGGACTTAATCAATCGATGGGCTGAATTTGGTTTGGTGATTCGAAGTGGTACAATTTGTTTTGAACCTCTGCTTCTTAGAAGCGTCGAATTCTTTAAAGAATCGAGTACGTTTGATTTTTACGACCTCAACGACAAACCAGCAAGCATTGAATTGCCCGCAGACGCTTTAGCCTTTACCTATTGCCAAATCCCTGTAGTTTATCAAAATAGCGATGCAGAAAGCATTACAGTAACGTTTAATGATAATCGAACGGAAGTAATCCTTGGTCACGAAATGCCTACCGATCTATCAAACAAGGTGTTTTCTCGTAAAGGAGATATCATCTCCATTCATTTCAACTGCATCAATCTACTAGTGAAGTAGACCCAAGAGAATCAAAAAAATAAGCATTAAAAAAGCCACTAAGTTTCCTTAGTGGCCCGTCTGAAAAGTTAAACCGTTCTAGGTTTTTTGTTAAGATTCTTAATTCTTAGCTGCTTTGAAGCTAATTGTATCGTTGTTTGTTTCTACAACAAATACGTATAAACCGTTTTCATAAGTACTCATGTCAACAGTAACTTGAGTAGTAGTTGCGTCAATATGTGCAACAACCTGTCCTAAACTGTTTGAAACTGTAATGTTATTAATCGTTGCATTCGCATTGATGTTAATCACGTCGGTAACAGGGTTAGGATAGTAAGAAAGAGTAGTTGAAGCTATGTCTTTTACAGATGAATTGTCTGGCTCACCAAACATCATATCATCCCAGTAGTAAGTCTTTTCTCCAGCAGTAGCACCATCAACTCCAAAGTTGAAAAACAAAGAAGCTTTGCTGTATGTATTCATTAAATCTAATGCAGCAGTACCATCAGCATGTTTTGAAAAGTCAAATACAACGTCTTCCCATGCATTCGCCTTAGTTGTTTTTGTATCTGTCTCACAAGATTTAGTTGGATCACCAGCATCTTCTACTTTTAAACGAACTGTAATGTCTGCATCTGGGCTATAAACCTTAACAGTCATTTTAGTTTGTGTAGTAGTAAATGGTATAGCATCTTTAAATCCGAATGGAGTTCCAGCAGTAACACCTGCCCAAGTAGGGCTGCTTGCCACTTTTTTAGACATGGCAACCATATTCGTTCCACCTGCAGGATCTGCAACGATGGTAGATACCATATCCCCGAAATCAGTTAATGTGTAATCAACCATAGTATCTTCGAAAGTTACAGGTAAGTTGATTTGATTTTTAGTAGGACCAGAAGTCATAAATTCAACATTGTCCCAGTAGTAAGTTTTTGCACCTGCAGTAGGACCGTCAACATTATAGTTGAAGAAAACAGAACCTTTGTTATACGTCTTGTTTAAATCCAATAATGCAGTACCGTCTGCTTGTTTCGAAAAGTCGAAAACCAATACTTCCCACTCATTCGCTTTTGTAGTTTTAGCTTCTGTCTCTACAGATTTAGTAGGATCAGAAGCATCTTCTACTTTAAAACGTACTGTGATTCCTGCATCAGGAGACATTACTTTGATACTCATTTTAGTATCAGTATTGGTAAAAGGTAGTTTTTTCGAAAAACTTGTCACTGTACCAGAAACATCTACTCCGATAGTAGTTCCTGCCCAGCCTTGAGCTGCAGCAGTCTTTTCCGACTTAACAATCGTATTGTTTGCATCGTTAGGGTCTACCATAATTGTTGAAGCGTTTCCTCCGAAGTCTACAACTCCATAAGTTACAGCACCATCGTCCCAAGTTAGGGGTAAGTCATATCCTTGTGCAAAGCTTAAAGTAGCTGCTAGCATCAAGAACGAAAACGTAAAATTCTTAATCATAATTCTTTTTTTTATTTTCTTTTTTGTCTTTAAAAATTGATCACAACACATGCAATCGATTATTTGATGGTACGAATTAAATAAAACTTAAGGTAAATATTACTATAACTTATGGTATTTATTACAATAAACTTATAATTGAAGTATAGAAATAAGCGAATGAATTGGCTTGAATGATTGTTATTCATACTTTTGAAGCCTGCAAACGCGGAAAAAGTTTAAGCATTATTTGTTGTATCAATAGAGCAGTGAGATAAGATTTATGAAATTAATAGCAGATAGCGGTTCAACTAAGTGCGATTGGATGATAGTTGGCGAACATGGAAATAAAATTGCCAAAACGATGGGTTTTAACCCGTTTTTCCATACACAAGAATTCATAGAAACTCAACTACAAGACAACGCTGAATTAATGTCGGTTAAATCGGCTATCAAAGAAATATATTATTACGGTGCTGGCTGCAGTAGCTCAGATCGGAATCAAATCATCAGAACAGCCTTGTCTGAAATATTTACAAACGCATCAGTTGTTCACGTTGCAGAAGATTTAGATGGTGCGGCGTATGCTGCTTCTGGACATAATCCAGGCATTGTTTGTATTATAGGTACTGGATCTAACTCGTGTTATTTCGACGGCAAACAAGTACACAGTAGAATTCCAGCGCTTGGTTATGTTTTGGGAGATGAAGCGAGTGGTGCGTACTTTGGTAAAATAATGGTGTCAAACTATCTATACAACTTGATGCCTTCTAAACTTGCTGTCAAATTTTTCGACACGTACAAGGAAGACAAAGAGTCTATTTTGCACGCCACATACAATAAACCCAATGCAAACGTATACCTAGCGTCGTTCATGAAATTTGCTTCGGCGAATAGGAATGAGCCGTGGATCAAACAAATGATTTACGATGGGATAAAAACCTTTGCTGAGATTCACATTACGAGTCATCCAGAGTACAAAACAGTACCCGTAAACTTTGTTGGCTCTATCGCCTATTATTTCCAAGATCAGCTTGACAAAGTGGCTAATGAGATGGGATTTAAAGTGGGCACCATTGTTAAAAAACCAATTGAAGCCCTTGTCGACTACCATGCTACCACCAATGTTGAGGTGTAGCAAAAACACAGGAGTACACCAAAAACTTTTAGTACATCTTACACCTTCTTAAATATCAACAATTGTTGAATCTTATTTCACGATAAATATTTACCTTCGCAGGCTTTAATTCGGACATAAAAATTCTGCATGAAACTTTCTAAATTCAAATTTGAACTTCCTGAAAACCTAATTGCTCAAAAACCAGCTGGCTATAGAGGCGATTCCCGCTTAATGGTCGTAAATCGAAAAGATGGTTCAATAGAGCACAAAGAGTTTAAAGAATTGTTAGGCATATTTGATGAAGGCGACGTATTGGTGTTGAACGATGCCAAAGTTTTTCCTGCTCGTTTATTTGGAAACAAGGAAAAAACTGGCGCTAGAATTGAAGTTTTCCTATTGCGTGAACTTAATCCAGAATTGCGATTATGGGACGTATTGGTTGACCCAGCTAGAAAAATTCGTGTTGGAAATAAATTGTTTTTCGGGGAAGATGATTTGGTTGCCGAAGTAATTGACAATACAACTTCACGTGGACGTACCATCCGATTCTTGTTCGACGGTTCTTCCGATGATTTTAAAGCAGTTGTTGACAGAATTGGTGAAACACCACTTCCTAAATACATCGACAGATCTGTTGAGGCCGAAGACAAAGAAAGATATCAAACCATTTTCGCTGATACTGAAGGAGCGATTGCACCACCGGCTGCAGGCTTACACTTTACGCGAGAGCTTATGATGCGTTTGGAAATTAAAGGCGTGAATTTTGCCAAAATGAATTTAAATATTGGTTTAGGTTCGTCTCGAAATGTTGAGGTAGAAGATTTGACCAAGCACAAAATGGATTCAGAAAAGTTTAGCATTTCTGATGAAGTAGCTAGCCAAGTAAACAACGCAAAAGAAAATAAAAAGCGTGTTTGTGCGGTTGGGTCAAGCGTAATGAGAGGATTAGAATCTTCTGTATCTGCTTTTGGCAGGTTGAATGGAGCCGACGGGTGGACAGACAAATTCTTATTCCCTCCGCATAATTTCAAAATTGCGAATTCATATCTAACTGGTTTTCACCAGCCAGAATCAACACTAATGATGCTAACCAGTGCATTTTTAGATGATGTTGATTTAACGCACGAAATCTACAATACCGCAATTAAGGAGAAGTATAATTTCTTATGCTACGGTGACGCATTACTAATTATCTAGTAGGCATCGATAAGATTATGTTCTGGCCCAAAAGGCAGGCATAAACAGCAACAACATTGTAAACAATTCTAACCTTCCGAGAAGCATTAAAAAGCTAAGGAAGATTTTGGCCGATTCAGGAAATGCTGAGAAGTTGTGTGCAGGCCCTACCCCTCCTATTCCTGGCCCTATGTTACCCAAAGATGATATCGTAGCACCAGCGGCCGTAACTATGTCGTAACCATAAAAGGTCATGACTATTGTACCAAGAGCAAATACAGTAAGGTAAATAAAGAAGAACGCGAGGATGTTGTAAATAATCTTTTGCTCAACCGCCCTACCGTTATATCGTACCGGTATTATGGCAGACGGATGCAATATGCGTTTTAGTTCGGCCATGCCGTTTTTTGCAATCAACATGTGTCTAACGATCTTAATTCCACCGGATGTAGAACCCGCCGACGCACCAAAAAACATCAACAAGAAAAAGGTTAAGGTTAAGAAGTGCCCCCAAGTCGTATAATCTGCTGTAGCAAAACCTGTAGTCGTTACAATACTGACTACCATAAACACCGACTCCCTAAATGACTGTTCTAGTCCACTTACGTCAAGAAACAGAAGTGACGCAGTAGTTGCTATTATTGAAAAAATGACCAAACCACTATAAAATCTAAACTCCTCATTTTTTACAATTTCAGAGAATTTTAGCTTGATAATAAAATAGAACAACGTAAAATTTAATCCTCCAAAAAACATAAAGAGGCTCACTACGTATTCAATGGAAGGAGAGTTATAGGCCGCAATGCTGGCATTTTTTGTGGAAAAGCCACCGGTAGAAACCGTTGTAAACGAATGATTGACAGCGTCGTACCACGTCATTCCGGCCAATTTAAGTGCAAACACTTCTACCAAGGTGATTACGGCGTATATAATCCACAAACGTTTCGCTGTTTCCGTAATTCTAGGGTGCAATTTACTTGTAGAGGGTCCTGGAGACTCTGCCATAAACAACTGCATACCACCAACCCCAAGAATCGGCAAAATGGCAACCGTTAACACGATAATACCCATCCCTCCCATCCATTGGGTTAAACTTCGCCAAAGCAGTATGCCCTTATGAACACCTTCAATATTATTAAGTACAGAACTACCCGTTGTGGTGTAACCTGATACCGTTTCAAAAAATGCAGAGGTGAAGCTTGGAATAATCCCGCTTAATATATACGGCAAACTTCCTCCGAACGACAAAGCCAACCAGCCAAGTGTTACAATTAGATACCCGTCTTTCTGTCTTAGCTTCTTCTCATGCTCCCTTGAGAAATACCACAACATGAACCCCAGATTCAGGTTCATAGCCGAAGAAATCAAAATCGGATACGTGTCCCCTTCTAAATAATAGATACTCGTAGGTAAACAAAATAGAATAAAGAGTCCGTTGAGCATAAAGAGTAGCCCAATGACATTGGAAATTAATTTCCAATTGATATGTGAGTTAGAAGAATTTTTCAACTTCCTTAATAACTGAGTGTTCGGACAAAACAACAACCTTGTCGTTTGGTTGGATTTGATCATTGCCTCCAATCATTTGAGCAACGCCGTTTCTCAAAATTCCACCTATAATTGCCTTCTTCGGGAAGGCTAAGTCTTTTACCAAACTCTTGGTAATTTTTGACTTCTCCTTTGCATTAAACTCGAGCACCTCGGCATCCAATCCATGCACAGCCGCAATACTAATTACCTCACCTTGCCTTACATATCTAAAAATGTTGTTGGCAGCGATTAGCTTTTTATTGATCAATGTATCAATGCCAATCGTTTGGGACAAATTGATATAGTCCATATTCTCAACTAGCGCAATGGTTTTTTTAACGCCATGTGCTTTTGCCATCAAACATGACATGATGTTGGTCTCAGAATTACCTGTAACTGCTATATAAGCATCCATGTCTGAAATACTCTCTTGCTCTAATACACGAACGTCGTGTCCATCAGAATTGATTACAAGAACGTCTGCAAATTCGTCAGCAATAGACATGCATCGCTCTGCATTTTGCTCTATAAGTTTAATCTTCCTTTTCTTCCGAATCTTTTTGATGGCATTAAGACCCACTTTCCCACCACCTAACATCATTACATTCTTGATACGATGTTCTTCTTTGCCCGTTAGGTTTATTATCTCCTCAAGACCTGCTGGTAGGGATAGAAAATAAATGTGGTCACCAAAAATAAACTTGGTATCACCACGTGGTACCATGGTTACCCCGTCTCGCTGAATACCAATAGGAATGAAATTAAAATTGGGATTTAACGCCGCTGTTTCATTGATAGTTCTATTGACAACAGGAGCGTGATTATCCAAGTTAATACCAACCAGTACCAACTTCCCCATTTCAAACTCAAACGCATCAGTAAAAGCCGAACGCTTTATCAGTCGCCAAATTTCCTTTGAAGCAAGCTCTTCGGGAGAGATCATTACATCAATACCCAATTGTTTGAAATCAATGCTACATTTTGGGTCGAGAAATTCAGTGTTATTGACACGAGCAATGGTTTTGGCTACGCCTAATTGCTTGCCAATGGTTGACACCATGAAGTTAATTTTCTCGGAAGACGTTACGGCTATAAGCAAGTCTGCACTTTGCACTTCTGCTTCACGCAGTATTTTAATAGAACAGGCATCACCTTTAATACCGATGACGTCCAAACTGTCTTGTACACGTGATAGTATTTTCGCATTGTCGTCGATCAATACGATGTCGTGTGACTCATTTGAAAGTAGTTTCGCTAAATAGAAACCAACCTCCCCAGCACCAGCAATTACAATTCTCATTTTATAACGTATGCAAAAGTAAATAACCTAGGTACTTGTTGGTCATTTTCGGTAGATATCTGTGCTATTTTTAATTAATTTGAATTCATTAAAACAAAAGACAAAAAAAAGAAAATTACTTGCGGTTTTTGAATAGGAAAACCCCTACTTTTGCGAAAATTTTTTGAGATGGCAGTAACACGATTAGAGCGTAAAGCAAGAAGAAATAAAACGAAAGCTAAAGAAAGAACCTTAGCGATTAAGCGAAATATCCGACGCAATTTTGTGGCTTCTCCTTATAAGGAAGAGTCTGGAATTATATTAGAAGACGACGTTTTAACGGTTGCTAAAAACTTAAGCAAGGCATCAAAGCCTGCAGCGAAAAAAGCAGCAAAAGCAGAATCAAAAGAGGAAGCTCCAGCAGCTGCAAAAAAAGCGGCTAAAACTGAAACAAAAGAAAAGGCTCCTACCGCTGCAAAGAAAGCAGCTGATAAATTAAACAAGATTGAAGGTATTGGACCTAAAATCGCAAGCGTTTTAAATGAAGCAGGTGTTGATTCATTTGCAACATTGGCAACTAAATCTCCAGAAGACATTAGAGCCATCTTAGACGCTGCAGAAGGAAACTTCAAAGCACACGATCCAGGCACATGGCCAAAGCAAGCTGAAATGGCTGCAGCTGGAAACTGGGACGAGTTAAAAACTTGGCAAGACGAACTTAACGGCGGTAAATAATCCCGTTTAACGATATTAAAAAAAGCCCTAATCTTACGATTAGGGCTTTTTTGTTTACCTATTTTTAAAAGTGCTTTCTTGCTGCACTAGATTATATTAGTTCGATACAACGGCGCCAGCCTCCGCCATTTGCTTAAACTTGCCTTTGCTTTTTCGCAATCGACAACTCACAACTTTGTATTCCGGACACATCGCTTCTGAACAGTGCTCGTCTGAGGTAATGATGTTCAACATCACTTCTGGGAAGTGGAATGTAGAACTCAAGATACCCGGCTTCATTTCATCCGTCACAAATGCTTTGATATCCACTTTACCACGCGGTGATTCTACACACACAAACTCACCATCGGCAATACCTTCTTTTTTTGCATCATCTGGGTGAATCAATAGCACGTCTTCGGTAAGGATATCAACGTTTCCTGTTCTTCGGGTCATTGCACCACAGTTGTAATGCTCTAACTCACGGTTGGTTGTAATGATATATGGGAAGTCTTTACTGTATTTCTCAAGCTCTTTTGATTCGCTAAACGAATAGAAGGCAAATTGTCCTTTACCGTTTTTGAACTCTTCGATGTGCAGCATCTGGGTATCTTCTCCATTAGGTTTCACTGGCCATTGCTTTCCATTTTGGCCCAATTCATCCCATTTTACACCAGCAAAGAATGGAACAATTTGAGAAATCTCTTCTAACATTCCTTTGGCCGTATAATCTGGCTGTTCGTATCCCATACGATTCATCATGTCAATTATGATTTGACCGTCAGGTTTTGTACCCTCTAAAGGTTCAACCACTTTATTCACACGTTGAATACGTCGTTCTCCATTTGTAAAGGTTCCTTCTTTTTCCAAGAAACTTGCGCCTGGCAAAACGACTGTTGCCCGCATGGCTGTTTCAGTCATAAACAACTCTTGTACAACCAGTAAATCAACACTTTCCATGGCTTTTATAACCTTGTTGGTATTCGGATCTGTTTGAACCACGTCTTCACCTATTATCCACAATGCTTTTAGATCGCCACTAATGGCTGCATCAAACATTTCCGGAATTTTATATCCAATATGACTTGGTACATCTCTTTTATAAAATGTATTGTACCTGTGATTCATTTCTGGATCAGTGACATCTAGGTATCCAGCACCTTGATGCGGTTGCGCACCCATATCGGCTGCTCCTTGAACATTGTTTTGTCCTCTTAAAGGATTCATCCCAGCACCTGGTTTACCGATATTACCGGTAATCATAACCAAATCAGCAATGAGTTGGATAGCAAAAGTTCCTTGCGAGTGCTCTGTTACACCCAAACCATGGAACTCCATAGCCGCTTTAGAAGAAGCGTATGCTTTTGTTGCTTCTTTCACAAGATTGCGATCCACACCTGTTAGGCGCTCCATCTCATCCATATCTAAGGCAAGAATTTCTTTCTTTAATGCTTCAAATCCTTCGGTTCGATTGGCTACAAAATCGTCATCTGCCCATCCTTCTGAAATAATGTAATACAACATCATATTCAGCATAGCCACGTTGGTACCTGGTCGTAATTGTAGGTGGTAGGTGGCATATTTTGCGAGTTCAATTCGTCTCGGGTCAATCACAATACTGGTGACGCCTTTCATGAACTTCTGCTTTATCTTCACTCCCGTAACAGGATGTGCATCGGTTGGGTTTGCACCAATTACGATGATACAATCTGTGTGCTCCAAGTCACTAATCGAGTTGGTGGCGGCTCCTGTACCAAAGGCGCGTTGCATACCTAACGCTGTTGGTGAATGACATACACGTGCACAACAATCGATATTATTGGTACCGACAACTGCTCTAATAAACTTTTGCATTAAGTAGTTCTCCTCGTTTGGCGTACGCGCCGACGAGATACCAGCGATAGCATCAGGCCCACTTTCTGCTTTAATGCGGTTTAGTTCGTTTTCGATATGTGTGTAAGCCTCATCCCATGTGGCCTCTTCAAACTTCCCGTTACGTTTAATCAACGGACTTCGTAAACGATCTGGATGGTTATAAAACTTAAAGGCATAACGTCCTTTAAGACACGTATGCCCTCCATTTGTTTGGGCATCATACGGTGCTTGAATTGACAATATCTCTCCGTTTGAAGTATTCACTTCTAGGTTACATCCTACACCACAATACGTACAAATGGTTCGTGTTGTTTCTTCTGTACTGACTGACTTAGATTGAAATACATCAGATATTGCTGATGTTGGGCAAGCTTGGGCACAAGCACCACAACTCACACAATCGGACTCCATAAAAGTCAAGTCGTTTCCTTTAACAATATGGCTATCAAACCCACGTCCAGCCATACTTAGCACAAACTCTCCTTGTACTTCGTCACAAGCTCTTACGCATCTATAGCAATTAATACACTTAGACATATCCGACGTCATATAAGGATGACTCAAATCTTTCGTACGGTCTAAATGGTTTTTGCCTTCTGGATAACGTACTTCTCTGATTCCGACTTGGGCTGCAACATCTTGTAGTTCACAGTTGCCATTTACTTCACACGTCAAACAGTCTAACGGATGATCCGTCAGCACCAATTCCATGATGTTTTTTCTGAGTTTTTTAACCTGCTTCGAATCTGGATATATGTATTGCCCTGCCGCCACAGGAGAATGGCAAGAAGCCATCGTTTTAGTTTTACCATCTTCTTCCAACGCAACGTCAACACTACACACTCTACACGACCCAAAAGGATCGAGGTTTGGTGCGTCACATAGGGTTGGAATAATTTTTTCTTGACCAGTAACACGCTTTACAAACTTTAAAATGGTTTCACCCTCATGAAACGCGTGCGGCTGATTATTGATATAGGCTATTCTATTCATTCTTTTCGCTTTATCTGTGGTAGTTTTTTTTAAGCTAAGTATTGACTTAATTCATCTTCAAAATATTGCAAGGCATTTTTAACAGGAAGAGGTATGCCTCCCCCATGGGCGCATAATGATCCTTCTTGCAAGGTATCTAAGAGATCATTCAATAAATCTCTATCAATCTTATAATTCTCGTCATTAATTGCTTTGGCAAACATCTCTTGACCTCGTGTTGTACCTAAACGACATGGGAAACATTTACCACAGCTTTCATAGGCGGCAAATTCCATCAAATGCTCTAAATATTTGATAATTTCTATGGTCTCCGGAATACAAACAACAGATGCATGACCGAGTAAAAATCCATTGCTACTAAAAGATTCGAAGTCGATGGCGAGATCATCAATTTTAGATACAGGTACCATTCCTCCGAGCGGGCCACCAATGTGCATGGCTTTTACAGGTTGTTTAAAACCACCACCAAAGTCGTCGATAACCGTTCTTAAAGAAGTTCCCATTTCCACTTCGTACATGCCTGGTTTATTGAAAAATGAATCCAAACAAACCAGTTTGGTTCCAGTAGATTTCTCTGTACCCAGTGCGGCATAACTCGAACCGCCATGTTCCAAAATCCAATGCACTGCGGCCAGTGTTTCCACATTGTTCACAATAGTTGGTTTATTGAAAAGCCCTTGAATGGCTGGGAAAGGTGGACGAGTTCTTACTTCAGGACGTTGCCCTTCTATTGAGTTTATCAAAGCAGTTTCTTCGCCACATATATACGCTCCTTGCGCCTTTATTACTTTAAAGTCAAAATTAAAACCGGAGCCTAAAATGTTGTCTCCAAGCAGGTTGCGATCACGTAGTTCTTGAATCGCATTGCTTACAATATCAACCGATTCAGGATATTCGGCACGGATATATAAAATACCCCACTGTGCACCCATGCAGTAACCACCCACCATCATTCCAAACAAAACAGAATGAGGCTGCTCTTCTAACAAGTAACGGTCAGAATATGCACCCGGGTCTCCTTCATCAGCATTGCAGATAATAAACTTTGTATCAGATTCGGCCTTTCGACAGAAATCCCATTTAACACCCATTGGAAATCCAGCACCACCTCGTCCTCTAATATTTGACGATTTAATTTCACCAAGAACATCTTCCGGAGATTTTTTTAATACATCATGGAGAAGACTATAGAACGCATCTACATCGGTAAACGCTTGTGTCAGTATTTCCTTATTCGACCCTACGTTGTAGGTATCTTTAGGTTGTAGTGCACCTTGAGTACTTACAATTTCTGACATTTTTTGAGATGCATCACCCGAATAATTCACCCCACCAATATGGAATGCTGCATTTTCGTGGCAACGACCTAAACAAGTCATGTGTCCTATTTCTTCTCGTTTGTAGTGTTCCGACAAGGTGTCCATCACCTTATCTTGAGTGCCAGCGCAAAGACATGCCGAACCGTTACAGATATATGCCTTCTTACCCTGGTTCTCAGGTTTCATAAAGTCATATGCGGTAACCGTCCCGTAGGTATTGGCCTTCCCAACCAAGAATTCTTTTGCTAACCTATCCAACTCTTCTTGTGTTACGGTGCCACTTTTTTCAGCGGCTTTTCCCATCTTTTCAAATAGGTTGTCAACGATACCTCCCCTTCCTGATAATTCGCTTAAATTCTTTGACATATATTCCTTTTTTTGAACGGTTTATGTTCGTATGACCAAAGATAATTTTTTTATTGGAATGGTAAATTCAGCGCGTCGAAATTCTATGTGAATATCAGACTATTCTGTATGGATGGCTATACGCTGTAAGCTTGTCTGTACGACAAAACCCGAGTAGGCTTACCCCAAATTGTGCTGACATCTGAACGGCCAGATTTGATGGTGCTGAAATTGCCGCTAAAATGGGTATTCCAGCATAGTAGGCCTTTGAAACAATTTCGTATGAAACCCGACCACTAACCAAAAGAACTTTTGCCGTTGCCACGGTCTGTGTGTTCAACAGGTGACCAATTACTTTATCCACCGCATTATGACGGCCAATATCCTCGCGTAACACCAGCATATTCCCATTACTATCAAATGCAGCTGCGGCATGACAACCTCCTGATGAATTAAAAGCATCCTGTGCCTCTGCCATCACGTCGAACATGGCATTGATTTGCCTTGCATCAAAGGTTGACTTATCTTCTAAGGGCAATCCGCAGAGTGCTATAGACGAAATATCTTCCTTCCCACAAATGCCACACGAAGAAACAGATGTTAACGACCGGTTCGAATCAAAGCCAAAATCCAATTGATCTTCAGAAACAACGGCATTAACCGCCGTCACTGTTCCATCTTCATCAATATCAAGACTTTGCATTTTGAGCACTTCATTTTTTTGGGTAAAAACATTCTCTGAATGTAGGATTCCTCTGGCTAAATCATGCTCATAACCAGGTGTCCGCATGGTTACCGAAAAAGGTTTGTTGTTCACCTGAATTTGCAATGGCGCTTCATTGGTCAACACGTCTTCCACTTGCTCGACACCTAGATTGGTGTACTTATTAGCGTTATGTACAGATGTTGACTTCATACGGTAAATATACTTGTAATTTGCTATGCGGTTGAAGGGTCTAAAAAAAAACTGCCATTGATTTAACAATGGCAGTTTACCGTTTGTTTCAAAATTTATTTTCTAAGACAATCCGCTAATCTTACCGTTGCTGTCGATGCTCATACCCTCTGATGCTGGTACGGCTGGTAATCCAGGCATACGCATCATGTTACCAAGTATAGGAATCAAGAATCCTGCTCCTGCAGCGATTTCAAATTCTCTTACAGTCACTCTAAATCCAGTTGGTCGACCCACTTTTTTATCGTTGTCCGAGAATGATTTCTGCGTTTTGGCCATACATATAGGCAAATGAGATAACCCTAATTTATCGATTGTACGAATCCCACGTTCTGCTTTTGCTGCGTAATCAACACCATCCGCACCATATATTTCTTTTGCGATCGTCTCAATTTTTTCCTTTACAGATAAATTCCAATCATATAAAGGCTTAAAGTCATTCTTGCCAGACTCGATTTCATTTACTACTGCATGGGCTAAGTCTTGCGTTCCGTTTCCACCTTCGGCCCAACCTTTACTCAATACGGCTTGAACCCCGATGCTTGCACATTTTTCAATTAACCAATCAATTTCTTCTTGAGAATCAGTATAGAAGTTATTTACGGCTACTACAGGGTTAAGGCCAAACTTTTTACTGTTTTCGATGTGTTTTTCTAAATTAGCAAATCCAGCTTTTACGCGATCTAAATTCGCATCATTATACTGATCAGGTGTTGCGCCACCGTGGTGACGAAGTGCTCTAATCGTAGCAACCAATACAAGCGCTTCTGGCTTTAGATTACCATAACCACATTTAATATTTAAAAACTTCTCAGCACCAAGATCAGCGCCAAAACCAGCCTCAGTAACAACATAGTCGCCTAACGACATACCCATCTGCGTTGCAATAATGGTATTTGTACCTTGTGCAATGTTTGCAAACGGACCACCATGAATAATAGCTGGATTACCTTCTAACGTTTGCACTAAATTTGGTTTTACTGCATCCTTTAACAAGATTGCCATTGCATTTTCAGCATTTAAATCTCTAGCATACACTGGCTTCTTGTCGAATGTATATCCACAGAAAATACTTCCTAGTTTTTGCTTCAAATCATCAAGATCGTTCGACATACAAAGAATGGCCATTACTTCTGAAGCAGCAGTAATATTAAAACCGTCTTCACGCGGTATTCCGTTTCCAGTTCCACCCAAGCCAATAACGATGTCTCTTAACGCTCGGTCGTTCATGTCGATCACACGTTTCCATATAACCGTACGTGGGTCAATTCCTAAACTTCGCGTTTTACTCTGAATATTATTATCGATAACCGCAGCAAGGAAATTATTTGCTTTTTCAATGGCCGAAAAATCACCTGTAAAATGTAGGTTGATGTCTTCCATTGGTACAACTTGTGAATGACCACCACCGGCAGCACCACCTTTTATACCGAAAACCGGACCAAGAGATGGTTCTCTTAAAACGACAACACTCTTTTTCCCTATTTTATTTAAACCTTCATGTAGTCCAATCGATACAGTTGTCTTTCCTTCTCCTGCTGGAGTTGGTGTGATTGCTGTTACCAAGATTAACTTGCTTTTGGCAACTTTATCTTTATCAATCAGATCTAATGGCAATTTTGCCTTATATCTTCCGTATTGTTCAATGTTATTAGAGTCAACATTCAGTTTTGCAGCGATATCATTGATATGCTCCATCTCAACGGCCTGTGCAATTTCTATATCTGTCATAGTGCTTTAATTCGGGCACGAATATAGAAAAATGCTCCTATTATGCTTCATATTTACGTGCAACGAATTCGGAACCGGAAGTATCTGTACAATGTGGTATTATAATTGATACTAAGTTTGTGTTATGAAAAAAATGATTTTACTGTTTTCGACGATAATTTTGGGTTGTGCTGTTGCTAACGCTCAAGACGTACCTGTTATACAATTCAAAGACACTATGCAATACCACATGGGTACATTTCGCCCGGGTGAATCTGCGGTTCACACTTTTGAATTCACAAACGTGGGAACGGGTAATTTCCATATAAAGGAAGTTAAATCTACCTGTAGTTGTACGGCTACAGATTGGCCAAGGGGAGTTGTTGCACCAGGGAAGTCAGGTAAAATCAAGGTAACGTTCGACACCAAAAACAAAAATGGTGAATATGCAAAAGGCGTAAACATTTTCTCCAATGCTGGCGAAATAAACCTAATCATCATCGTGAACGTTAAAGGTGATCCGGTTGCAACACCAACAAAGGCTAACCCAATGCCTAAAGTAGACCCGCATGCCGGGCACAATCACTAGACAGAATTAAAGGTGAACCTTCATACCTAATCTCAATCCGGTAGCCCACTGGTTTTGTTTGATTTCGTAGGCTTTTTTAAACGTAGGTGTGAAAGAATATTTGAATTGTGGATTGGCAAATATTTCTATTTCGTGGCTGATGTATTGAGAAATTTCGGCACCAACAATACCACTGATAAAATGCTTGTTTAACAACTCAAAATCCGAACTCGGTATCCAAAAGTATTTATTGGTCTCGTAGTTATACATCAACACATCAGCATGGTCTAAGTAGCCATAAGAGCCTCCCATTTGAACACTAACATGAAGCATATCAGATATATCTACACATTGATAGCTGGCTAAAACCGGTATCTCCATCAAGCCATAGTAATTGCTAAATGGTATTTCTTCGTTTGCTGTATAATCAACCATTTCTGGAGATTCGAAAACACTTTGTTTGCTCAAAAACGCACTACCCGTAGATGGGTTTGAATTAATTTCATTGGGGTCATTTTTGTTGACCACAGTCAATTTTTCACCATGCGACGAGTAGTAAAAACCCATCTGAACCGTCCACTTTTTTGAGACGTTTGCATACACATCAAAGCCCGAATAGAAATTCATAATGGCTTTGTCGTTGTTGTTGCGATACTCTTTACTCTGACCAAACGTATAGGCTGTTTGATTGTATATTCTTGCTACCGAACTAATATCATTGTAGGTTAATCGTCGATACGATATGCCTGGAGAAAAAGACGCTCCGACGGCAATTCTTGACCTTCTCGTTTTTATATCTGTAGGAATAAGGAATTCCTTTTGTTTTAAATCTAAGTATTTCCCAGAACGTAAATAATTAAAGGTTTTGTCTGGCTGTATCATGTCGACATGAACCGTTTTAAATGGTTCGCGGTTTACCATAAACTGAGCCAAGCCTTGCTTTGGTTTGTGTATCCGTACAGGATTATTTACTGGCTTCACTACTACGGTTTCCCTTTCGCGAACTACTTTGTTTTCTGTGACTAGTGAGCGATTGCGCACAGGCTCTATAATCCGTTCAAACGCGTTGTCGTCACTCTTTTTATCTTCCTGATCATTTGCAGCCCATGACCATAGCTTACCAATAGAAAAATCAAACGACTCAAACCCGCCAGTAGTGAGCTGATAGGCAATAGAAAGACCTCCAACCAAAATAAATGGTATTAAAATGTAGGCGCCAATTTTTATGCGCTTTCTAATTTTATTTTGAACTATTTTTTGATTTGAACCCACCTATCTCTTGAGATAACATGCGAATCTACCGAGATATTATTGGCTTACCGTCTCAGTTTCAGTCATTTTACCGAAATATGAAACAATAAAATAGAGTGTCAATGCCGCAATTGGGAAAGTAATATAAAATGGGATACCAAATCCTGCCGGTATAGTTCCCAAAATAATAGAGACTCCCCCAACGGTTAACGCATAAGGCATTTGTGTTTTAACGTGCTGCACATGGTCGCAATCCGCTGATAATGAACTAAGTATAGTTGTGTCTGAAATTGGCGAACAATGATCGCCTAGCACCGATCCAGCAAGCACAGCGCTAACCACGTTTGCAAAAATGTTCATGGACGCCGCAACATCTAAACCTTCGGCAGCGCAAATATTCCATGAGGTTACCAACACAACTGGGTACAGTATTGACATGGTTCCCCAACTGGTGCCTGTAGAAAAGGCAATTCCAGCAGCCAAAACAAAGACAATAGTTGGAATAAACGCTGGCATAATGTTGCCCTGACTGAGCGCAGCTAGGTACTCAGCTGTGCCAAGTGACTCGGTAATAGCGCCTAACGTCCAGGCCAATGTCAAAATCAATATAGCTGGCATCATGGACTTAACCCCAGCCTCTGCAAAAGACATGGTCTTTCGAACATGCAATATTCCGGCGGAGATTGTAATTAAAATGGCCATAAACAAACCACAAAACGAACCCCAAATGAGGGACAAATAACTATCTGCTCGACCAATGATTTCAGACAAGTTTGTTGCCAATGAAACGCCCTTGTTCCAAACATATTCCTGCCCTTCTCCCCCACCTGATAAACCGGTATAAAACAATCCAATAGTTGCACCAATAATCATTACCCCTATGGGCAATACAGCACTCCAAAGTGACTCTTTCTTGTCTTCTACCTCATCTATTTCGCTAACAACGGTTTGCTGTTGATCTTCCACATCTGCCGCACGTGCTTTCCGTTCAGCCTTCAACATTGGCCCAAAATCGCGCTTCCGCCAAACCAATAGGAAGATGAAAAATAAGGTGAGTATCGGATAAAACATGTACTGTAAAGATTGAAAGAACACACCATAGGCAGATCCAATCTCGTTTATTCCATTCGGAATTTTCGCTATCCCATCAGAGATATAACCCAGTTCGGCACCTATCCATGTGGTGATAAAAGCAATAGCGGCAACAGGTGCTGCTGTTGAGTCAACGATGTACGCTAGTTTTTCTCGGCTTACCTTCAACCTGTCTGTTAGTGGACGCATGGTATTCCCAACAACCAAGGTATTGGCGTAGTCATCAAAGAATATAGCAATACCCAACAACCACGTGGCCAGTTGACCTGACCTTGCCGTCGTTGCTTTTTTCGAAATACGTTTCACCAACGCCATCATACCACCATTCTTAGAAATGATGGACACCATTGCCCCAATCATAAGGGTAAAAAGTATCACGCTGATATGGTCTTTATTGACCAATGAATCCTGAATGGCCGTAGGCACTTCCAGAAAAGCCTGCCCGATAGATTGTGATGATTTCAAACCCATCAAAATCAGCCCAGAGAATATGCCAATGGTTAAACTAAGTAATACTTCTCGTAGAATTAGGGCTAAAGCAATCGCTACTATAGGCGGAATGATACTTGTCCATTCTGGAATGGACACACCATTAGCTTCGCCAGCTAAAGCAACAAACTGCCCTACACCTAGTAATATTAATGCTAACAAAAATCGCATGCGGCAAAATAGGACAAGTCAATTGATAATTAAAAATTAATAATTGACAATTGCTTTAGGTATTAGCCATCAGGAATTATGAATGATGGGTTTATGAATAAAGACAGGATTATGTGATTAAAGCCCTTTGGGTCTATTTGAAGGAGAAGAATTAAAATATACTTCCATCAATTCTGGTGCTACCTAATAGGTTTGATTAGTTAACCGAGGTTCATTGATTCAAAAATGACGTCACTCTTTCTTTGCCCGAACAAAAAACAAAAACTTTATTAAAAAAAGAATTATGAAAAGTACCATCAAAATGATCCTAATCTTCAGTATTGCACTAAGCACTACTTCAGAGTTGTATGCACAAAGTATAAAATACGACAAGGTAACAGAAGAAATTATAGTGGACGGCGAATATTACGCCAAACTTGTAAAAACGAAATTTAACGCAGTTGGCTTAATAAAGAACTTTAGTATTCAAAATCGTGCGGGTGAAGAATTGATATTCTTCAAGTATAGATCTTACGAGGTGTGGAATGCCTCAGAGAAAAAATATGTAAGTAAACGTGCCTACGACATCACATTCATAAATGGCTTAGGGAAAGTGTATTACAAAAAGCAATTCACTCTAAAATCAGTAATGAAATTACTAGTTAAGAATAATCTTGTTAAGAATGACAAAATTGACCCAGAAGCAGAAAGAAGGTTTATTTCGGTGAACAATGGACGACAGGGTCGCAATCAGGAGATAAAGGTCGAGGTTTCTGACATCTCTATTTCGAACAACGACATTATTAAAGAGGGAAGCAAAGTTGGTAAGTTTACAGAAAGCACTAAAACCAATGATGCCGGAATAAAGCAAACCTATGTCACAGTTTACTCTAACACCGGAGAAAAAATAGCGACCGCAACTGCTGATGAAGAAAATCCAAGTGAATGGACTGTATTAACAACAAAAGACAATAAGACGACAGGAATATTGTACGAAAAATCGTCTTCAAAAGAACAGCTATTTAGCTGGATGATTTCGACGAAATACCTATAAAATGGAGAAAGAATAGTGTCAAAACATTTGACTTCAGAGAGCAGACACGGAAGGTAGTTATTGGAACAAAATATAAGTGACACTTGTATTTTGTTCACTCCTTCAATCATTCAATCCTTCAGACATTCAGACATTCAACCCTTCAATCCTTCAAAATTCCCTTATCCAACACTTTTCCCACTTCATTTGACAACTTTTTTAATGAAGTCGTCATAGTATTGCACCAACAAAAACAAAAACAATGAAGTCTACCACATTTACACTGTTTGCGGTTCTTGCATTTTCAGGTTTTTATGCAAACGCACAAGAATCACTTGACACTACAGTTGTTAGTTCGAACAGATTACAAGACAAATACAAAGAAACCGGCAAAACCGTTGTTGTACTGACGGCTAAAGACATTGAGCAGTATGCCGTTAATACGGTTGAAGATTTGTTACAAGACATCGCTGGTGTGAATATGAACAGTAGAGGCGGATTTGGTGTTCAGTCGGACATAGGTTTACGCGGCAGCACCTTCTCCCAAGTACTCGTACTGGTTGACAATCAAAGACTTAACGACGGGCTGACAGGCCATTTCAACAACAACATACCCATTGCACTTTCAGAAATTGCACGCATCGAGATAATCAAAGGACCATCGGGCGTTTCGTTTGGTAGCGATGCCGTTGGTGGGGTGATTCACATCAAAACAAAGACCTACACCGCTGTACCTAAATACCAGTTCAACTTTGGCGGTAAACTCGCTGTAGGACAAGACAAATTCTTTAACAGCGACATGGGCGTGTTTCTCAATGCTAAAAAATGGGGATTTTCAGGTGGAGTTAAATCATTACGGTCAGATGGAGAACAAAGACTTAATCCAAATTTTGGTAAAAACAGCGTTGCTGATAGTACCTACCGATCATACTACGACATTAAGAATTACACACTGTCTGGCATCTACTTCAAAAATGCATGGAAGGTGTATTTACGGGGTGCCATGGATGTACGCGATTTTGATGCAAAATACTTCTATACTGCGAGTTCGTTTGACGAGTCTGTAGAACAAATAAAAGCGTATTGGATCCAGTCAGCTTTAACCAATGAAGATGCGAAGCAACGGACTGAGTTTAACATTGGATACAAACACAACCAAGACACCTTTGCATTTTTACCAACCTCGGTTAATGGTCATACCACAACAAGATTAAATGCAACACTTACGCAAAACAGAGGTGTGAGCAAACACAAAATAGCATACGGCGTGCAATATGACCGCACTACAATCGAAAGTAGTGACAGAGGCAATCACAACAACTTTAGTATTGCTGGATTTGCTCAAAGCCGTCTACACATGGGAGACAGATTCAAATTAATGTTAGGTGTTCGTGCTGAGCAAGACGATTACTATGGATTCCACTTCGTTCCACAAATAACAGGGACTTACATTTTGCCCAAATTGGTTTTACGAAGTTCAATTGGCCAGTCTGTAAGAAACCCGGATTACACCGAGCGTTTTGTTTCGTATAACATTGAAAAATTATCGCCAAACCGAAATGCCGGAAATCCTGATGTTCAACCTGAAAAATCTTTTTCGGTCGACCTAAATGCAAATTGGTCTCCATCAAAAAACTTACGTATTAGCCAGTCTGTTTTTTACCGAACCTCTGATAACTTAATCGATTATATCGTGACGAATTCTAGCCAGATTACCAACTTGACTAATTTGGTGCCCGATACCACTTATTTCTATACACGAAACATTGCCAACAGCAATAACATCGGTTACGAATTAAGCGCTCGCTATACGGTGAACAATACAGATACCACTTACCTAAAGTTGTTTGTTGACTACACCTACTTACAAACCACACATGAAGGGCCGGTGGAATCTAAATACATTGCAAACCACCCGATTCATATCGCTTCACCACGCGTGTTGTTTAGATATAACCGTATTCGTGCCAGTTTATCCAGTAACCTGATTACGCGTAACCCTGAAAAAATTGAAGGAATTAACGGCGAAGTGAAGAACCAATACGCCCTGATGAATATGCGCATTTCTTACAAGCCAAAGTTTGTACCAGCACGTATATTTATTGAAGGACGTAACATTTTAGACACCCAGTATCAGGAGATATTAGGCGCACAGATGCCTTCTAGAACCATTTACGGTGGATTAATCTGGAGATGGGGAGAAGGAAAACTTATCTAGAAGTACAAAATACCCAGTAATACTTGTACGGGCTCTTGGGGTTGTAGGCCACTCCTATTCCAACGTACTTGCTCTTTTTATTAAACATATTGGCATAGTGCCCTTTGCTTGTATACCATTGGCGATAGGTATCTTTTGACAGTTTACTTCCTGCGGCTATATTCTCAGAATTAACGAACCTCAGGTTATAAAACTTGCGAATGCGCGCGAATGTTCCACCTATTTTAACAAGCTTGCCGTCTATGCGATCATAGGTATTATGATCAAAGTAACGCTGAGTTGCCATGTCTGTTGCATGATATCGCGCAGCCCTGCTTAAATCAAAACTCCATAGTAATGGTTCCAATCCTTTTTTCACTCGCTCGTTATTAATAAGGCGCAACAACTCCTTTTCTCCTTTAAAGTCAATAGGGCCGATATCCTCGTCACCAGCGGGCATGCCATAATATTTACCATCCACTGTAAGCGTAACCTGAAGCAACAATTTTTCTTCCTTTTGTTTTTCCTGTTTCACCGAATCTAGCTGATCTAAGGTGGGCAGATGTTTGCCCGTTAATCTCGAATAATGCTTTGCTAACCTTTCTGACCGGTCATAATCCTTATAGCGCAAAAAAGTATCACGCATGGATTCTATCTGAATGGCAATTTGGTTAATCAATACTTTCTGATGGCTTTTAATATACTCATGTTTTGTAGTGTACTTGGTAGAACGATATGCGTCAGAAGCCGCTCTATTGAGCGCACTGTATCGCTTTGTAAGTCGAGTTTCAGCTCCAAACTTATTTAGGTACAACGAAGACAAAAAGTAATACGCATCAGGTTCTGTAGATCGCTTTGACTTTAATTTCTTTGCAAAGGCCAAGCCCTTTAACGAATCGCGATCAAGCTTTCTTTCAATTTTTTTGAACAACCTTTCGTCGGCAGTAACCGTCCCCGCCATCAACAAAACGACCATACATACTATTGACTTTTTCATAATCCTATTTTGGTAGTTTATACCACCAAGGCCTAAAACATAAACGGCTAAAGCAAAAAATCTGTATGTATCGCCTGGCACAACTTCTTAAATTAGTAGATTTGGTGCATGGTTAAAGTCCAACTACATCGTGCTGCATTTCTTCTGACCGTTATTATTTGTGGGGTGATGTTCGCTCAGTGTAATCGTAAAACGACCGAAGTTATTGCAGAAGATTATTCGTTCAAATTTGAGCTCAGCACGCCTTTTGCGTTAGGAGTAACAGACAAGGCCTGCAACCTTGATCAAAACATCTGTATCGTAATGGATTCTGTTTATGACGATTCAAGATGCCCTGAGGGGGTAAATTGCATTTGGGAGGGAAACACAAAAATGAGGTTCAAGTTAACTACTTCAAAAAATAGCTACGTCTTATATCTCGACACGCAACCTACATCCAACATTTATCACAACGACACAATTGTAGGAGGCTACCATATCTCACTAAATCAACTCAGCCCGTATCCACTAGAAGACAACCCAATTAAATTGTCCGACTATGCTGCCGAAATTCAAATTAGTGCGGCGAATTAATCAGCGGATATACCTATAAAATGATTCGGTTGTAGTTTACCTTTGCATTTCATAAAAATCCTACCAATAGTATGTTTTTCAATTTTACTGAAATCTTGTCTGTGACAATGGTATTGTTTGCCGTAATCGACATCTTGGGCAGTATACCCATTATTTTATCGTTGCGAGAAAAAGTTGGTCATATACAATCAGAAAAGGCAAGCATAGTCGCACTCTTCATTATGATTGTGTTTTTGTTTGCAGGAAACAGCATTTTAAAACTTTTAGGCGTAGACCTTAATAGTTTTGCCGTTGCTGGTTCTATCGTCATTTTCTTTTTGGCCTTGGAAATGATATTGGGTTTGCATTTGTTTAAATCCGACTCTCCCACTACGGCGAGTATCGTTCCTATTGCATTTCCTATTGTTGCCGGAGCAGGTACCTTAACCTCATTACTCTCTTTGCGTGCAGAATATGCGATAGAAAACATTTTGGTGGCTATCTTAATCAATATTGCCTTGGTATACTTTGTACTAAAAAACACAGCACGTTTGGGCAAACTTCTTGGGCCAGGTGGCATCGGAATTTTGCGTAAGGTTTTTGGAATTGTTTTGCTAGCGATAGCGGTAAAGCTATTTGTAACAAATATTAAAGAGTTGTTTTAACCTTACTCGTCTATTTTTCCGAATCCACTTCAACCTCTTATTCTACCTTATCTGCGCGTTCCACTTCTTCCACATTTTTGAGTTTATCCTCCGCAGTTTGAATAATTTCTTCTACCTTTTTAATTTTTGATTCTTTGGCAGCAATCTCTTCATCGCTGAGATCGCCATTAGCTTTGTCCTCATCAAGTTTTGATTTTGCCTCAGACACTTTATTCTTGGCTTCCTCGATTTTCACTTGAGCCTCTGTTTTTTTTACGGCTGCTTTCTCAAGTGCTTCTTCCTTGTGTAATTTGGCTTCTGTGCTCCTTTCTTTGCCAAATTCCTTACCTGATTGATTGTCTTTATCTCTTTTGTGACCATGACCTTTGCCATTTCCACTTGCGGTATCTCGCTTAATTTTCTTTTCCTTCTTTACTTTAGCTGCTTTCTTGTCTTCATTTGCGTCATCACCATCATTACTTTCATCTTCCACCCTTTCAGGTTTTGAATCTTTACGACTCTCCTTTACACTGTCTTTATCCACGTTCGATTGAAGTCCTTTTTTATCCTTCTTTCCCCGAACTTTTTGCTGCAGTTCAGTGACTTTATCCTCTTTGACTTTATTCCTTTTACCCTTACTAGATTGCGCAAATGCACCTTCAGTAGCCAGCGCTAAAACCAAGCAGATTCCTAATACTATTTTAATGCTGTTTTTCATTTTTCCTATTTTAACAATTTGTCCACCTCGTCTAAATCCTTAATCGCACTATCCAGCTCATCCACTGCTAAATCAATCTTCTTTACCGACTCTTCTAGCTCAACGACTTCTTGTTTTTCCTCTTCAGTTAATTCAGGTGACGGTTTAGATGAACAAGCAGTTAAACAAAAAACTACTATAACAAAGGCGAAATGTTTGCCTTTTAGGTGTAAAAAATTGTAATGCATAATTCAAACATAATAATTAATCCTCACAAACGGAGTTAAAATGCTGCGCAAGGTCGTTTGATATTCCATCCCAACTAAACTTGGTTTTGGCTAGCTCCAGCCCCTTTTGCCCTGTTAACTTTCTGAGCTCTTCTGACTCAATTAAGTTGGACACATGTGCAATAAATTCAGCATCGTTGTTTGCATGAAACACACCGTCTCCTGAGTTTACTTCTAGCCCTTTAAAACCAATATCGGTACAAACGACAGGTACACCCATTGCCAATGCTTCCAATACTTTATTTTGAGTTCCTGCACCAAACCGCAACGGCGCAATAACAATATCAGCCTGACTGTACATTTCGGAAATATCTTCCACAAAACCCGTAATAACTACATGGTCTGAGGCTAGGTCTAATACTTGTTTTACTGGTCGTTGCCCGGCAATAACAAGTTTGATGTTGGGGTGGTTTGATAACAGCTGAGGAAACATTTGCTCTACAAAATAAGTTACGGCGTCAACGTTGGGCGCATAATCCATGTTTCCGGTGAACAACAAGGTTTCGCATCGGGAGTAGTTGTGATCGTCGTATGTAAACGTTTCTAAATCCACACCGTTTCGCAGCAATTCAACGCGTGATCCAGGATGAATCTGCAACAAATGATCTCTATCTTCTACTGAACAAACCAAGTTGAGATCATACTCGAATATTACTTTTTCAGCTTCAATAACACGTTTGGATTCAAGGGAGTCGAATAATTTATTCCACCATGGCCGGTCTACCTCATTCCTTCGTTGCCAATACAACGAATAGGCGTCAGGAAGGTCTAAAATTCGCGGATGCTCAACCAAGTCGCTTGTATATTGAGACATTCTAAGATGTTGTGTATGAATCACATCAACCGACTGCTTGTCTAAGAATTGATGCAGCACATTCGACATATTTCTACTCTTAAAATAAGCCAATTGGAACGGCATGGAGTGAAAAAAATTGAGCGCACTATACAGATACGACTTCCACTTGGGTTGGTATACCAAGTGTACTTCTTTAAAAATTGGGTCTAAGTATTTCTTGTATTGTAACTCCTGCTTTGACTCAACAAAGGCGATTAGATATAAGTCGTGATCTTTACAAAGCCTTCGACTTAGGTTGTAAATTTTCAACTTATCCCCTCTAAACGGTGGGTAAGGTATTCTGTTTGCTAAGAATAGGACTTTCAAGGCTGCTAAGATAAAAACTGTCTCCCAAATCTTAATAAAAAACTAAAACAGTTTAGAATTTATAAATCCTGCCGTTTTTCAACGTAAACATGCCCAATGCACCCTGCACGTTTGACGGAATAGTCGTTGGTTCGGTAAACGGATTTTCGGGCTCATAACGCTCTAAAAACCGCAAATAATCATACTCCTTTTTAGTGATGCCGCTGAGCACTACAAACAGGTCTACAGAGATGCTACTTCCAGGCTCTGTAAAGGCATACGCTTCATGCTGTTGCGAAAACCTGGTACCCGCATCATCTCCAGAAGACACTTGGGCAACATAACTACTAATGGTGTCTTTTTTTCCATCAAAATTGTACACCTGATAAAACTCGAGCATGTAATATTCTTGAATTCCTGGAATATCATCCCAGCTTGTTCTGATGCGATACACCGTCTCAAAGTCTCTTTTAAAAGAATCGACCACCACATCTATATTTTGAGGGCGCACTGGATATTCGGATTGTGCATAGATTTGGGCTCCATCAGGCAAAGTAATATGGAGTTCATATAGTTCGCCATCGATAAAGTCAAGATTACTTTCGTCGTTGTACTTATCGATTCCTTCAATAAACATCACGGTATCTGTTCGGCCAAGACCTGTTATCGACACAATTGCGTCGTCTATAACATCAAAATCGGATCTTCGCTCCCCAAAAATTGGGTTCGATTTTGTTAAAGAACAATCGTACGTATTGATGGCTCCGTCATACCTAAAATGAACAACGGGTTTAATTTCTATTTCTGGCAAGTCAACGTTATCGACTATGGTTTGGCAACTGGCAAGGAGTAATGAACAAGCCATAAAAACAAAGGGTATGTATTTTCTTTTCATGATCATTTGAATGTATAGTTCCACGAAATCGACGGTAAAATTGGAAACAAGCTTACTTGCTTTAACACCTGTTTACTGTTAGGGTCAAACCGACGCTCTGTTCCGATATAATAGTAAAATGGGTTTTTCCGACTGTACAGGTTATACGCACTAAATTCAATTGTTCTCACCCCCTTGGGTTTAACCTTTTTAATTTGCAGACCGATATCGGCTCGGTGGTACGCTTTCATCTGAAAACCATTCCTTTCGGTGTATTGCTGTCCGTTTGTCCAAAAACCACTGGCATTAGTAAACAAATTATGATTGTCGAGTCTAAACGTACTAATGGGTAAAGTAATCGCATTGCCTGTGCCATACACCCAGTTGGCCGACAAAGTCATTCTATCATTGATTTTATATTGCCCAACCACGGAAATATCATGACGCCTATCGTATCGAGCATAGAACGATTTACCATTATTTATACTGTCAAAAGTGTGTTTGGTCCAAGACAACGTGTACCCAAGCCATCCTGTAAACTTGCCATATTTTTTTTGCAGCAACAGCTCGGTTCCGTAGCTTACACCTTTGCCTGTGGTTACGTTATCTTCCCACGAAACCTGTTTAGCCTCGCCATCAACTGCTGCCTCTATTTGCAAAAAGGAAGCTCCTTCCTTGTATGCAATTATGTTACTCATGGTTTTATAATACCCTTCTACTGTTATGCTGATTTGAGGTTTTTTAAAGTCTTTCGCAAGTCCTCCAGCTATTTGCGAGGAAGATTGCGGTTTTACCTTTTGCGTAGCCGGAACCCACAAATCAGTAGGCAAGCCTACACCACTAGAGCTAAGTAGGTGTATATATTGATTCATAGTAGCGTACGATAGTTTTGCCGATAGGTTTTTAGCTAATGTATACGCCAATGCAATTCTAGGCTCAGGGTTGATATAATCTGCCCCGTCAACATGGAAGCTGCTTAAGCGTAAACCAATAAGGCCTTTTAGCTTGCTGTTGAATTTCACCTCATCCTCCACATACAAACCCGTTTCTATCGCATTAAAATTAACTTCATCATTGATTCGAGAAGAATCGTAGTTATCTGTAAGCACTAAAGCACTTGGCGTGAATTTATGATGCGTCGCGACGTATCCAAATTTTATTTTATGGCGGTTGTTGAGGTAGTAATCAAAGTCTTGTTTAAAACTATAATCTCGAATGCCTGAGCCATACCTCAGTTCGAATAAGGTTGTATCTGCTTGTTCTTCTTTTGCTGCAATCCCTAGGTTATAGGTGCTGTATATTAATGACGTATTCACAAATACTTTCGGGCCAATTACATGGTTCCATCTAAAAGTACCTGTGGCATTGCCCCAACCAAAATTTGTTTTGGTTTGCTCCTTGAAGTTTTCGCCATACTTCTCATTGAAATAGAATTTATCACGACCGAAGTAACCGCTCACATACACTTTGTTCTTTTTGTTAATCTGGTAATTCGCCTTCGCATTGAAATCATAAAAGAAATACCCCCCAGAGCTCTTCCCATCGGAGGTCGCTAAAATAAATGGTTGCATTAAGGCATCGACGTAGGTGCGACGACCCGACAAAATATACGAGCCTTTACCTTTGGCCAATGGCCCTTCCAGAATCCCTTTCGATGAAATGATTCCGACACCAACTTCTCCTGTTGTCTTTTCTTTATTGCCGTCTTTCATATTCATATCAATAACAGAAGATAGCCGTCCACCATATCTTGCAGGAAAACCGCCCTTGATGAGTTCCACACTACGCAAAGCGTCACCATTAAACAACGAAAAGAAACCGAATAAATGCTGTGCATTATATACCGTAGCACCATCAAGAATGATTAGGTTTTGATCGGGGCCGCCGCCACGCACATACAATCCACTTTGTCCTTCGCTCCCACTTTGAACACCTGGCAAAAGCTGAATTACCTTTAACACATCCTTCTCGCCAAAAAGCGCTGGAATTTCTTTGATTTGCTTGATCGGAATATCCACCGAACTCATTTGCACTTTATCGCTTTCCTTTTCTCTCTTCTTTAATTCAATTTCTGTGGTTGTGAGTCTATTACCTTGCGGTACAAGGTATGCGGTAAAACTGTAGTTACTGTCTAACGCCAAGGTTACAATTTGTTGGTTATATCCCACATAATCAAAGACGACATCGTAGGTTCCTTCAGGCAGTGTTAAAGAGTAAAACCCATAATCGTTGCTGGTAGTACCATATGCGCCCCCAGCCGTAAACACTGTTACAGCGATTAATGCTTCTTTACTTCCTTGTTCGTAGATAAAGCCCGACAGCGTGACGTTTTTGGCTTGGCTAAAAAAGGAAAAAAAAACGAACAGGCAGGTTGTAATACATCTCCAATTCATTTGGATCTTAGATTATGGTTATGGTGTGAGTTAATGGGCACAAGGCACGAAAATAAGATAGTCTCGTAATGTCTTTTTAACTCTTTGCAAGAAAGATTATTATCGATTAGAACTATAATGACATTATTGTGTTTCACTGAATGAATTACCTTTGCTATGAGTATGGAAAAGACAACGCTAAATACAATTGAAGAAGCCATCGAAGACATTCGTAATGGCAAGATGGTAATTGTAGTTGATGACGAAGATCGTGAGAACGAAGGAGACTTTCTTACGGCTGCTGAAAACATGACGACCGAAATGGTAAACTTCATGTCGAAAGAGGGTCGTGGATTGATTTGTGTACCACTTATTGAAGAACGTTGCGAGGCGTTAGACTTAGAATTAATGGTAGGTAAAAACACGGCTCAGTACGAGACCCCTTTTACCGTATCAGTTGATTTAATTGGTCATGGAACCTCAACAGGAATATCGGCATACGATCGAGCCATGACGATTAAAGCATTGGTAGATCCCAAAACCGATCCTGCCGTATTGGGCAAGCCAGGTCATATCTTTCCATTAAAAGCTAAAACAAATGGTGTTTTAAGACGCGCCGGCCATACAGAAGCAGCGATTGACTTAGCGCGTTTGGCAGGTTTTCAACCAGCTGGTTGTATTGTCGAAATCATGAACGAAGACGGCACCATGGCTCGGCTTCCTGACCTACGTATAGTTGCGAAGAAATTTGATATGAAAATTGTGTCCATTGCCGACTTGATTGAATATCGCCTAAAAAATGAAAGCCTTATTGAGCGACAAATTGATGTAGCCTTACCAACAGATGTTGGGGATTTTAAACTGGTTGCTTTCAAACAAACGGCAAACGGTCAAGACCATTTAGCCCTAGTCAAAGGCGAATGGAATGAAGATGAGCCGATATTGGTACGTGTACATTCAAGCTGCGTTACCGGCGATATATTCGGTAGTTGTAGATGTGATTGTGGTGAACAATTAAAAAAGGCCATGGAGCTCATTGAACAAGAAGGCAAAGGTGTTATTGTTTACATGAACCAAGAAGGTCGTGGCATTGGCTTACTCAATAAATTAAAAGCATACAAACTTCAAGAGCAAGGCATGGATACCGTTGAAGCCAATTTAGAGCTTGGCTTTAAAATGGATGAGCGTGATTACGGTGTTGGTGCTCAAATATTAAGAGACCTTGGGGTTAGAAAAATAAAATTGATGAGCAACAATCCTAAGAAGCGAAAAGGGCTCATTGGTTATGGCTTAGAGATTATTGAAAACGTTAGTTTAATGGTAGAACCAAATCCACATAATGCCGTGTATTTGGATACCAAACGCGAAAAAATGGGTCACGAAATTTAAACGTGATATCTATCTATACAGACGGCGCATCGCGAGGTAATCCAGGACCAGGAGGTTTTGGTACTGTGATTAAAAAGGGCACGCGTCGCAAAGAATTTTCTGGAGGATTTCGACTAACCACAAACAACCGAATGGAATTACTGGCGGTAATTATTGGGTTGGAAGCGTTATTAAAACCAAACTTACAGGTTACCATTTACTCAGATTCTAAATATGTAGTGGATGCCATTGAGAAAAAATGGGTCTTTGGGTGGGTAAAGAAAGGTTTTAAGGATAAAAAGAATCCAGACCTCTGGAGAAGGTTTCTGCAGATTTACCCTAAACACAAGGTCAAAATGGTGTGGGTGAAGGGCCATGCAGGTAATGTTGAGAATGAAAGATGTGATCAACTTGCCACAGAAGCTGCAGATGGCAAAAATCTTAAGCTAGATCTCGGCTATGAGAATAGCGTTAATAACAAGAAGTTATTATAGAAGTATATATCTTGCAGATTAACACGCGACTTCACGTCTCAAAAAAAATTGAACTTCCTTCCACACAAATCACCTCACAGCAGCACGCACTTTAATTTAAAAGGCCGTAAAGCGCTCATTGTTACCACAAGCCAGGCGACATTAGATACTGTGGATGCCGAAGGCAATACAGTAAAAACAGGCAAAGCAACAGGGGTATATGCTTCCGAAATGACTGAGCCCTACTATGCTTTTGTCGAAGCCGGTATGGACGTTGACCTCGCTAGCATTAAAGGCGGGAATATTCCTATTGAAAAGTTGTCGTTAATGCCGTTAGTGCGAACAAAAACCGATAGTAGGTTTTTAAAAGACAACGACTTTCAAAAAAAAGCCAATCAGTCAATTTCGATAGAAGATATTGATTTCACCGCATATGATATCGTGTTTCTTTCTGGAGGATGGGGCGCAGCGTATGACTTTGCTCAATCAGACGAGTTGGCAAAAAAAATATCCCAAGCGTATGCGAAAGATATTGTGATCGGCGCTGTATGTCATGGCCCATTAGGGCTTGTGGGAGCTAAAAAACCGGATGGCACTGCTTTGGTTAAAGGAGTCAAAACCACAGGTGTGACAAACAAACAGCTCAAACAATTAATGGTTGGTGATACACCAAAACACCCAGAAACGGAATTGCGCAAACTTGACTCTAACTATTCGAGTCGTACAGGGTTAATTGATATGTTTATGAGTCATATTGTGGTTGATGAAAAACACAATATTGTGACTGGTCAAAATCAAAAGTGCGGGGTGCAGGCGGCAAATCATGCTATGCAACTTTTATCCAACCGCGTTAAATAGTCACTTCAGTTACGCATGTAATTGGTCGAAAACACCAAATAAACCAGCCCTGCGTGTCAGAAATTATATGTAAGTTCGTAGCACTACTTATTTATGAAAATTTCTATCGACACGGATAAAAATTCCGTTATCATTACGCAAAAATTTAACGTCAAACTCCAATTAATTTGGGATCTTTACACACAGTCAGAGCATCTAGACAAGTACTGGGCACCTGAACCTTGGCAAACCAAAACCAACTCAATGGACTTCAAGGAAGGTGGTGCATGGATATACCTATTAACCAACACAAATGGGGAGCAATTTGCGGCAAGACTTGACTACTTCCAGATCCACCCGCTGAAACGCTTTAAAGCGGTAGATTCATTTTGTGAAGCCGATTTTACAGCAGATGAATCTACACCAAGGTCAATTTGGGAAGTAAGTTTCGAGAGTGTTAAACACGAGACGGTTGTAACAGAAGTAATCACCTTTGCCAGTGCGTATCACCTAAATGCTACTCTAGAGATGGGATTTGAACAAGGCGTTAAGCTCCTGATGCACAATCTTAAAACCAGTTTACACGCCACAAATATCAAGATGTAAACCTAAAGCAAATGGCTATTTTTGACGCCTAGTTTTAGTACACAATGAATCCGTTTTTAACCCCATATAAAACCAAATTTGCGACCATCCCTTTTTCCAAAATAGAACTGGCACATTACGCTGCTGGCATTGAGGAAGGAATCATCCAAGCCAAAAAAGAAATTGACGAAATCGCTCAAAACAAGGTGTCGGCAAATTTTGCTAATACGATTGTAGCCTTGGAGCTTACTGGCGAAATATTGGATAGAGTGACCAACGCATTTTTCAATTTAAACTCTGCCGAAACAAGTGCTGAAATGCAAGAAATTGCACAACAGATATCGCCATTGTTGACGGATTATAAGAATGATGTGATGATGCACAAGGGCTTGTTTGAAAGGGTAAAGGCAGTGCATGCACAAGCGCAAGACGGATTAACTGCAGAAGAGCAAATGCTGTTAGACAAAACCTATAAAAGTTTTGTTAGAAACGGTGCCAATTTGAATGAAGCACAGCAAAATGAGCTACGCGACATAGATACAACGCTTGCAAAACTATCGCTAAAGTTTGGAGAGCATGTACTGTTAGAAAGCAACGCTTACCAGCTGTATATAGAAGATGAGAAAGACCTTGATGGCTTGCCAGATGGTGTTAAAGAGGCTGCCGCAATGGGTGCAGAACAACATGGCGAAAAAGGCAAATGGTTGTTTACACTTGATTACCCGAGTTATATACCCTTTATGACCTACAGCACCGTTCGAGAATTGCGTGAAAGGTTTTACAAGGCGTTTAGCTCGAAGGCATTTAGCAACAACGAAAACGACAATAAAGAAATCGTTAAAGAACTTGCTACACTGCGTCATAAGCGGGCTTTGTTACTAGGATTTGATAGTCATGCCGATTTTGTTTTGGCAGAACGTATGGCCAAAAACCGGTTAACCGTACAAGATTTCTTAGACGACATTGAACGTAAAGCCCTACCCTTTGCAAAAAAAGAGTTTGATACCTTAACCAAATACGCCAACCAAATGGATGGCTTGACTGAACTAAAAAAATGGGACGGCGCATACTATGCCGAAAAATTAAAGAAAGAGAAATTTAACATCGACGATGAATTGCTTAGGCCGTATTTCGAATTAAGTAAAGTCATTTCGGGTGTATTTACCACGGCAACTAAGTTGTTTGGCCTTTCTTTTCAGAAGATTGACGACATTGAAGTGTATCACGAAGATGTACAGACCTACGAGGTATTGGACCACAACGGGAACCATTTGGCTGTGTTTTATGCAGATTTCTTTCCACGACCAGGAAAACGACAAGGCGCATGGATGACTTCATTTCGATCACAGAAGAAAGTGAACCACAAAGACCAACGGCCGCATATATCTATCGTTTGTAACTTCACAAAACCTACCGAAACAACACCATCGTTACTCACCTTTAACGAAGTAACGACGCTATTTCACGAATTCGGACATGCCTTGCACGGTATGTTAGCCAATGGCCAGTTCGCTTCGTTAAGCGGTACAAGTGTGTATTGGGATTTTGTTGAACTTCCCTCTCAACTTATGGAAAACTGGTGCTACGAGAAAGCATGTTTAGATCAATTTGCAAAACATTACCAAACCAACGAACCTATCCCTCAAACCTACATCGAGCGCATCAAGGACTCGGCTAATTTTATGAGTGGCATGGCCACTGTAAGACAAATTAGCTTAGGGAAAATCGATATGGGTTGGCATTCGGCTGCGATCGACAACAACATTGACGTTAAAGAATACGAAGCAGCCCTTGTTGACGGATTAGACTTCTATCCAGAGGTTAAAGAAGCATGCACAAGCACATCCTTTTCTCATATATTTCAGGGTGGATATTCCAGCGGGTATTACAGCTACAAATGGGCTGAAGTATTGGATGCTGATGCTTTTGAGGCATTTAAAGACGCCGGCATATTTGACAAAGAAGTAGCAACTCGTTTTAAGGAAAACATACTGTCTGCTGGAGGGGCTGAACACCCATCAATTCTATACAAGCGTTTTAGAGGTAGAGACGCCAACCCCGACGCATTGCTGCGACGTGCAGGGTTAGTATCTGCCAAGTAGTGATTAATTGCACTACATTTGAGTCTATTTAGTTTTACTGATGGATAAAAAAACGTTTGCGCTTATTGGTGTTTTTATATTACTCCTGGTTACGGGTTCTTTCTTCATATTGCGAAATATGAGCAACAAAATTGAGCAATCTATAGCCGAATTGGAACAAGATGCTACGCAAGCAGAACAAACGGCAGAACCTAAAACCGATTACAGCAGTTTACCTAAAGTGCAACATAAAAAAGCACTCCAACTTGATAGCCAAACGACGGTATTGGTAGAAAAGTTAGAAACCACAAAACAGTTTTTGATTGAAGGCTTCGAGCAAAATGGGGAAGCCTATATTACGACAGAAGAAATATCTGAAGAAATTAGTGGCTTAAAACGATCTATTATTGATTTCCATTGGTACATCGAATCGAACTTCGCAGACCATGCCATCGATTTGGAATTATATCTGTCTGTAAATGGTGGTACGTTGGGCGACAAAACAATTCCTTGGGAGGAATACTATTTTCATCATGCTCCGCTTGCTGCCGTAATTACGATCCTAACCAAATACCAAAGTGAAGCACGGTACGTACAAAGTCAGCTCCTAGACGCTTTACTGGAGGAGATGGACAACGGCAAAAACGATAACCAACCATCATAGGTGATTGCCGGTTTAAAAAAATCTGAAATAATTTAAAGTATTTTTGATTCACGTTCGTCTTTACACCTATGAAGACGATAGTGTCTGCACAAATGGCTGAGAAAAACAAGCAAACGTTAGCGAGTTCCGTAAAACAATATGGAGCCCAGTTGGCTGGATTTATTCGGTCTAAAGTTGGAAATAACGAAGACGCCAAAGACATTCTTCAAGACGTCTGGTATCAGTTCAGTCGTTTAACAAACCTCGATGACATCGAAAATATCAGTGGCTGGCTTTACAATGTAAGTAGAAACAGAATTACCGACAATTACCGCAAAAAGAAACCCGCCTCGCTTGAAGATTTTAAGGTAAACGACGACGAAAATTTATTTTCTTTTAAAGAAATTCTGTTAATCGACGACTCAGGTAATCCAGAGCTTGCCTTGTTTAAAAACTTGTTTTGGGAAGAATTAATGTCTGCCCTAGATGAGCTTCCTGAGAAGCAACGCGAGGTATTTGTTTTGAATGAAATGGAAGACAAAACGCTAAAAGAAATAGCAGAAGAAACCAACGAAAACCTTAAAACAATAATTAGCCGTAAAGGCTACGCAGTTAAACACCTGCGAAAGAGATTAGATTATTTATACAAAGAATTAAACAATTGATATGAGAGACTTAGATCAAACAATGAGAGATGCTGCTCCTATAAAAAAGGCATTTATTATTCTATTTTTTGCTGGCTTAATGGCCGCGTTAGTAGCTGTTGTAATGACCATATGGAATGCCATATTACCTGACGTAATTGGCGTAACTGAGGTTAACTATTGGCAAATGCTCGGTATTATATTCTTAAGCCGCCTGCTGTTTGGTGGATCTAAATTTGGGAACAACAAACACAAACGCAATCGTCGTAAACATTTTAAAGACAAGTTTATGAATATGTCTGATGAGGAAAAGGAAAATTTCAAATCTGAATGGAAATCGCGCTGGGATAAGTGTTGATTGACAATGGATAGCGCTCGTTAAACAAATTTGAAAATAATTTAAAGTAAAAACAGGACTCATCCGTCTACACTAATAGAAACATAAAAGACATGATTAAGAACATTTTTAGAACTATTGGAATCGGATTATTGGTTGGACTATTATTCTTTGTCGCTTTCCGATTCTTTATTGTGCTAGCGATTCTAGCACTCATTTTTAAACTATCTGGTAAAGGTCGCTGGAAGCGCCAACAATGGCACAACAGAAAGCTGGCCTTCGTTGAGCGGGTACGTAACATGGAGTCGGATGAATACGAAAACTTCAAAACAAACTTTGGACGCAACCATTGCTATCACTATACAGAATCAACAGAGAAATAGCCATGAAACGAAAAAAACCATTAATTGCCCTAGGCTTTATAGTGGCCTTCGCTACCTTTAGCACACTATCCTTGTATAAAGCGAAACACCACCACTTCAAAAAGCACGTTCATAAATCCCATTGTGAATGGGTAAAAGACAAATAAAATGTAACGCACCTTCGGGTGCGTTTTTTTTTGATTGTATATTAGCTTTGAAATTGATTTATGCATAAACTCAAGAAATACCTATTGATGAACAGTGCTTTTTCTGCCATTAGCGGTTTAGCATTAGTATTTATGTCGGATGCTATCAATGCGCTGTTTAACATCGACAATTCCATTGTGCTTCCTGCCATTGGTATAAACTTGCTTGTGTTTTCCTTAATCGTTTATTACGTCGCCATCAAGCTACTTAAACGGAACTCCTTGGTTACCTTGATTAGCGCTCTTGATATTTTATGGGTCATTGGAAGCGCTGTAATAGTCGTATTTCAGCTATTCAATCTATCCACTGCCGGTTACATTGTTATCGGTTTAGTTGCCATTTGGATTGGCTTTCTTGGAAGCATGCAGATAAAATATAACAAGGGCAACTAGTCTCTTATTCCAGTCACATTTTACAAAAATTTTAACCGTAATAAGCGTTTGTATATCTTGCGCCCAAGAAAAAAGTAATGAAAAAAATTATCCCAATAGCCCTACTATTTGTTGTTGCATTTACTTCTTGTAAAGACGAGGAAACAACACCAGACCCGACTCCTTTAACGACGAAACAAAAATTACAACACAAGTGGAACATCGTTAGTATAATTGACCATAACTATGTGGGTGCTACAACAACTCCAGACTATACCGACACAATTGATATAGGAGTTGGCGGGTATGCTGATTTCAGAACAGACGACAATATGTACTCCAACATAAATGGTGACCTCGACACGTTAAGTTATCAAATCATCAATGATAATGCTTTATCTATGAACGGTGAACTATACGTAATAAATGAACTATCAACAAATAAGTTCATTTTAACTTATGAAGAAAGAACTGACACACCGTATTACAACAACGTCATTTCGTTTGACCGCTAATCAGCCGTTTTAATTACTCTATACGTTGATGTACCCATGGAGGTCATAACCTGAATAAAATAGACTCCGTTTGCACCTGGTAGTGCAACCTTGTTCACTTTTTGATTATAGCATTGTGTTTGACCAACCAATTGATTGGTTGAGTTGCGTACATAAATTGTTGCTTCATCAACAACATCGAACAATTCAATCGTTACCATGTCTGACGTTGGATTTGGATACAATTTAGCCACCGCTAGGTGTAGTTTTTCTATGTCGGTAAGTGTTACCAACACGCAGTCTGACGTATCAATACAACCATTCTTATCCAGAATAACCGCATAGAAATCGTCAAGCGGGACACGAAACGCTTTGTTCTTTTGGTTGTACATCGGGATGCGAGAAGTACCACTACAACGCACCCACTGGTAGGTTGATGCTGTATCGAGTGCATTAAGGCCAATGGTGTTTCGCTCGATGGAATCATTGATGGTCGTAATTCTTAAGTCCATTTCATAAATGCTATCACAACCTAACGCGTTTGTTAAATGGTCGGCATACACCGTTGATGTATTAAAAACAGTATCCTTATACGTATACGCAAAACATGCAGTAATGGTATCACGCTCAACAACAGTTGGTATTACGCCTGTCATTTCGATTGTTAACCCAATGGCGAGTTTTGCCAATTTATGGTAGTAACCAAGGTCAAATAAACTGATACGATCTTTGGATGTGTGGTAGGCTGGATTGGGGTCTCCACCAATAAAAGACTCGCCGCAAAACACGGCTGGATAACGATGTCGCCAAAACGACGCATGGTCACTTCGTGTAGTACCTGGATTAATGACTTTTGGCACTAAATCCAATTGTAACGTATCAACGAGATATAAAACCGTGTCTTTTAAGGCTTGATTCTCTGGATTTGAATTGGTATGAATATCGAACACCTTGTTGCTGTCGCCATCATACCCCATCATGTCCATATTTAGAACAGATTTAATTCGTTCACCTCGAGCAAATGCAGAATCTGCATAGTATCTGCTCCCAATTAATCCCCGCTCCTCTTCATCCCAAAAAACAAACTTCACGGTATTGCGAAAACAATATTGCGTCATGATACGTGCGGCTTCAATAACCGTAGCACTGCCACTGGCGTTATCGTCGGCACAGTAGTTTGCTACAGCGTCATAATGCGCGCTGATAATCACAACACTATCTGGGTTTGTTTTGCCCACCATCGTCCCGATAACATTTCTACCACCATTGCGGTAATCTATGGTTTCTACTTGGAGCCCATAAGCCTTTAATCGATGAACCAAATAATCAGCCGCAAGGTTGTTATTTTTTTTACTGACCCGATGAACGATGCGTACCGTTGTATCATTAAAGGTAGCAGAGTCTTCTCCTGAAAATTCGCGAACTGTGTTGATTAATGAGTCTAAACTCACTTCATTTACTAGCGTGTGCGTTGTTTGACTAAACGCACTCAAAAAAGTGATGTTTAGTAACAGTAGTAACTGGAGCTTTTTCATTGAAACCAAAGATACGATGAATCTTTGATTCGGTTTGACAGTAGATAATTGAGAATTGACAATTAATAATTAATAATTAATAATTATCGTCGCTTAGGCTTATCAGCCATTTTGCTTTCTTGTATTAGGCTTATTAGGCTTTGACACTTTGTTGATTAGGGCTTCCGCCCTATAACCCGATTTCATTTTTTCCTTGATGAAAAAACGAAACAAAAAAATCAAGACTTCTGAA